>NZ_BAABLI010000008.1:0-605134 GCF_039544265.1 Corallincola platygyrae
CCCGGCCTGTTCATGCTAGGCCGTATTCCGTGCTTCTTCAGTTCTTGTTGGATCTCTGCTGCACCGTATTCAGAGCCTCGGTCTGTATGGAAGATTAAACCTACCTCAGGCCTTCGGTTGCGTATCGCCATGCGCAACGATGACAGCGTCAGTGCAGCGGATTTCTCAGCCCCAAGTGACCAACCCACCACTCGCCTGGAGTAAAGATCGATAACAACAGCCAGGTAAAGCCAGCGTTGCCCCTGCCTGACATAAGTCAGATCCGCCGCCCAATGCTCATTACTCTTCATCGGCTTTGGCAGCTCTCTGCGTATATTTGGATGTCGAAGAAAGAAGCGGTGCAATCCAGCAAAGCGTCGGTATACCCTTGCACAACGCGCCCTAAGTCCATTTTCACGCATCAATCGGGCCACTCGCTTGCGGCTGGTATAAATTCCTTCTCGCTTAAGCGCCGCATGTATTCTCGGGCTTCCGTAAACTCCTCGGTTAGTTTCGAAGAGCTGCTTAATCCGGTGCTCCAGCACGCGGTCAACTAGGTAACGATGACTGACATCCCGTTGCTTCCATGCGTAGTAGCCCGCGCGCGATACATTGAGAAAGCGACACATAAGGGCGATTGGATACTGCCTCCGATAGGTGTCTATGAATCGGAACCTCGTCGGTTTTCTTCCGCTTCGAATCGTTGCCACTTTTTTAGCAGGTCGTTCTCCAGCCTAAGCCTGGCATTCTCTTTTTCGAGCGCAGCGATACGTTCGTTTTCACTGACGAAAGTTGGCTTCTTGATAAGCTTTTTACGACGATCGGACATGATTTTCCCTTCCCGATATTCCTTTCTCCAGCGGGACAACATGAAAGGATGAATACCCAATGACTCAGCAACTCCCTTCNGTCCCGCTTAAGTTGCTTGTTATGTGTTTAACATGCAAACTTTCCATTGCAGATTAAACTTAGCAAACCCCAAGATAATAAAACACAAAAATAACCTATACCACTTACTAAAGTCATTTTTATGAGTTCTAAGTTGTTTTCTTTTTTACGATTAGCCCAGAAAGCTAAGTTTCCAAATATTGCAGGGATTGGATATCCAAGGACAGATATCGCTAAACCGATAGTTAAAGGATTACTCATTGAACCAGGAGCATCAAAAAAGAATATGCTAGAGAAGGCTCCTAGAGGCCACGCAAATATCCCTATTGCAAATACCACGTTTAAAATACAAAGTATTATTTGCATCCATACCTCAAAAACACATAACGCTGAGTAGGTATACACGGGGTGTCTATCTGATTAAGGGAGCCATGTATACCTATCCCCCTTGTACCCCTATCCTACTTTTCAATAATCGTAACTTTCTATCTTATCCCACTGTTTCTACAGTTTTTATTTACTAGCTCACAAACTGCTCTGAAATAAGGGACCTACCATTTTGCTATGCAAATCACATGGACTTTCAAACAGTATTGGATTTTGATCCAGTAGAAATCTGCGCAAACCTTTTTTGGCTATGAAAAATAAAGGCCCGTTTAAGGGCCTCTATTTGGATTGGTGCTCTGCTATTAGCTGTTATCCGCTTCTACAGCATCGTAGAGACGGTCAAGGAAGTCAGGCACGGCACTGGTGATACGGTTCCAGCTTGGGATAAACGGTGTTTCTGACGGGTTATCCAGGAATGCTTCACCGGCGCGGGTAATACAGCGGGCAAATAGCTCAACCGCTTCCTCTTCGGCGTGGCGATCCAGGCTCAGGCCGTTGATCTTGGCGTCGTTGTAATAGTTTTCGATAAAGTCGAGCGCTTTACGGAAGTAGGTTGCTTTCAGGCTGCGGAAGGTACCAGAGTCAAACACATGACCCTGAGTCGCCAGCTTACGCATCATGGCTTTGGAGATATCGGTGGCCATTTTCGCCAGTCCGGCATCGTGGTCATCAACCGACAGCTTCTGATGTTTATGATCGTAAACGTCAGCAATATCCACCTGACACAGGCGGTTGGTGTTGTAGTTGCGGTATACCTCGGACAATACGCCGATCTCCAAACCCCAATCGCTTGGAATTCGCAGGTCGCGCAGTACGTCGGCTTGCATAGAGAACTCACCGGCCAGGGCATAACGGAAGCTGTCCAGGTACTCCAGATAGTCGTCATAACCACAGATCTTCTTCAGCGCTTTGATCAGTGGCGTCACCAATAAGCGGCAGACGCGGCCATTGAGCTTGCCATCGGCCCAGCGCGAGTAGTACCCCTTACAGAACTCGTAGTTAAAGGTGGGGTTGGCCACCGGGTAGATCAGGCGCGCCAGCATTTCACGCTGATAAGTGACGATATCGCAGTCGTGCAGTGCCACGGCTTTACCGCGACCAGATGCTAAGACATAACCAAAGCAATACCACACGTTACGGCCTTTACCCGGTTGTTCCGGTGCCAGCCCTTTGTCGACCAACAGTTGGTCGAGGGCGCGCAGGCGAGGACCGTCATTCCAAAGAATACGGTGGTGCTGCGGCAAGCGGGAGAAGTAGCTTTTGGCGTGCTCAAACTCCTCTTTACTGGCGCGGTCGAGACCGATCACCACTTCATTGAGGTAGGTGGCGCCTCGCAGTTCTTCGACAATATTGTCCAGTGCCGGGGCCTGTAGCTCGGAATAAAGTGATGGCAACACAAGTGACATCGGACGCTGGCGAGAGAAGCTTGCCAGTTCCTGTTCCAGCTCATCCAGTGGCCTTTGGGTCAGGTTATGTAGCGTGGTCACCAGACCATTTTGGTAGAAATCAGCCATGCATGAATTCCTTCTCGGAGTGTGAATTTAGAATTTCGTTTATCAGTTGGTGCATTACAACTTGCCAGCCCTTTGGGCCTTGGGCTGGCGCAATTTCAATTCGTTTACCCTGCGGGTTTAACTGTCCACCTTTGGCGTCGGGGATCACCACGCCAATATCGGCAGTTTCCAGCATCTTCAGGTCGTTCTGACTGTCGCCCAGTGCCACTGAGTATTGGGTCAATGCTGGGAACTTGCGTTGAAAATGTGGCGTCAGCCATTCGATGGCGGAGCCTTTGTCGACATACCCCATCACGTGCAGGAAGCGGCCACCGGCCAGGATGCGAAGGCCGAAGGGCTGTAGCTGTGCTTTGAGCTGAGCCAGCGCCTCTTCGCTGTCATGCCATAACATGGGCTCGCTGGCCTGACGTTGTTTCGCCAGTGTGGCATCAGCCAAGGGTAGCTCAGTACACTCGGCCACCTGTTCGGGGCTCATATCACTGAAACCAGTGAATTGGTAGCCGTGCTCTGTTCTGAGTTGATGCAGTACCTTGGTGATGGTGTCGACTGAGGGGCCCAGATGCTGGATCACATACTGTTGGTCGCCGTCAGCTACGCGTTTGGTTTGTGCCTGATCCAGCCAGGGAAAGTAACCCTGAGGAATACACAAAGTACTGCCATTTTCAGTAATAAAGGGGTGGTGGTTGTCCAACTGTTTACGTAGCTGAACCACTTCAGCAAAGGTCTTGCTGGTGTTCAGTAGCAATGGACAATGCGCCCTGGCTAACGCGGAGATGGCTGGTTGGGCGGGGGCGAAACTATAATTGTGATGGTCGAGCAGGGTGCCGTCTAAATCGGTATAGACGATAAGCTGCGTCTGGGGTTTATCGATAAATCACCTCCACGTCAGGGCCTCAACAAAGCATTCGATTGACCTGAACCTTTTCGAAGCTGTGGTCCGCTCCTAAATGAAAGCAGATATCTGCGCTTTCGGGTAAGGTTTTCAGGGAATGTTGCGTCAATCTTTGGTAATGCATCAGGAATCGGGCCAGGGCTTGGTCATCCATGACACCGGATTGCTGTCCGACTTTCTTTTCCAGTTTCTGTTCTTGTTTTCCGCGCCACTCTTTGACTGCTTCCAGACCGGGCACTTTCAACATCAGCAGTGCATCGATACGGTTAAACAGCTCTTGATAAGGGCCTGCCAGCTGGTCGTTAACATAGCGGCGCCACTTGCCATCACTGTCCTCTTCACGCTCCAACTTGTTAATGGGGATCGCAAGGGAGGCTTCGCCCTGTGGCGGCGTTCCCACACACCAGCCTTCAAAGATCACCAGATCTACCGGCCCTTCGCAGGTGGGCCAGGCTTCCATCGGTGCACGATCATCCACCCCTTTGTTAAAACTGGGCAGATAGGTCGCTTCGTTGGCGCGCAATGTGCGCAGACGGTTAAGTAGTTCAAGACCCATCGACACATCATGAGTACCTGGCACGCCACGGGTGGCGAGCAGTGGGTGTTGGTTTTTGCCCAACAGATGGCGATGGCCCCTGGTGAGATAGATATCGTCCAGTGAGAAACCCACGGTGCGCAGGTCGAATCCTTTCTCCATCACTAACTTTAAGAAAGTGCAGAGGGTAGATTTACCACTGCCCTGGCCACCGTTAACACCCAGCACAAAACAGAGTTTGCCCTGCAGTAATCGCTGGCGGGAGATCCATTCACCCAATGGCAGGTAAACTTCGGAAAGGAGATCGCTGTAACTGGCTGGCAAAGCAAGATCTTCAACCAGTTGATTGAATGGGCCGGAAAGCTTTTCCAGCAACGCCTGATGACGCTCGCTGGTCAGCGGAGATTGGGGCCAAATTTGCGAAACTGACATGCTTTTCCTTTTATGCACCAATAAAGCGCACGTCTCTCAACCCTGCCATTGACGTGGTCAAATTTGGTGCAAAGCGCCTCTTTTTGACCTCTATTCAAAGATTATTGCAGGTTGAATGCCAGCTTGCGTGAAACTTTCTGTATACCCCGGAATTATACGAAGCGACTCAGTATCGCAGCGCCTGTTTCTGTCATGCCCATTTGGATGATGTAGCTGATAGCAACGATACCCGCGGCAAGATAGAGTTTGGTATCAAGGATCAGGGAGAAGAATACGGCTGATCCAAACAGGATAGCGGCAGGTGAAGACCAGTCCGGCAGGTCTACCAAGCCCACAACTTCTGTCATGCTGCAACACACTGCTGCGGCGATAATACAGGGGAATACCGAACGGCGGCCGGCCTTTAACAGGTTCGCTGTTAAAAAAATTGGGAAAAAATAGAGGCAACCTATGATGGTCGCTTCCAATACTACACCCATGACAGCGTCTCCTTAACGTGCTTCGAACTCATACGCCTCTTTGCGTAAGCATGCTCACTTTAAGGAAATGTTTTAGGGTGCCAAGAAGATCATTCGACCAGTGTGAAGCGAGACACTAATTTATTTTGGTAAGTGACCATTTCTGTGAACATGGCGAATGGGCGCACCCATAATTTTTGGTCGCCATATAGTGGTCGATATAACACCATCCACTCTTCGGTTTCACTGTGTTTAGCCAGATCTAACACCTGATATTCACCACCCTTAAAGTGGCGATAACGACCCGGTGGCAGATCCGGCTGAATTTGCGAGGGGCTACTCAATGTCGAGCGGCTCAGCCGACAGCAGGATACCAGTGGTGTCAGCGTATAGATGATCTTCTGGCAGGAAAGTTACACCGCCGAAGTTGACCGCGACGTCGCTGTCGCCAATGCCTTCACCGTCGGCGCCTACTGGGATAGAAGCCATCGCTTGAATGCCAATGTCATATTCGCCAAGGGCGTCAACATCGCGCACGCAACCGTAAACCACAATGCCTTCCCAGCCGTTGTCGGTCGCCGTTTCGGCAATTTCTGCGTCGAGCAAGGCGCGGCGCAGTGAGCCACCACCATCAACTAACAGGACGCGGCCAGCGCCATCCTCCTGTACGGCTTCTCGCAGCAGGCCATTGTCTTCAAAGCACTTGATTGTGCTGATTTGACCACCAAAAGAGCTTCGGCCCCCGTACGACGCAAACATGGGTTCGACGACATCGACGGAATCTAAGTAGATATCGCACAATTCCGAGGTGTTGTACTCCATAACAGTCTCCTTGATAGACAACGGCTTTTTACAAAAACGGTCGCCGATGAGTATAAGCGGCTTTGTATTTCAATGCGATGTTCCCTCACAAATCACTGGAACATTTTGATTTGGTACAAACCGGATTCAGTTCTCTGGCCTTGCAGGGCGTATGCCAGCTCCCTTTTCCATCCGCGCATAACAAATAGGCACTGACCGTGGTCATGGCCTATTTGCCAGTGCCTATTTGCTACGGACTATTTACTAGCGCCTATTCGTTAGCGCTCAATTGTCTGGGATTAGTCGCAAGGCTCGGCGACCACGACTGTCTGCCCTGGCAGCTCTGTTGATGCTGTTAACTTGCCGGCGACAGTTTGGCCTGGCCAATGGTCTATCACCTGCCAGCAACCTTCCGCGGCACTACCCAGGGCCTTGGCCGTTGATGCGTAGTTCAGCACTACCAGGCGTTCTTGTTGAGGCAGGCTGCGCGTAAAGGCAAACAAGTGGGCAGTGTCGGTATCAACAGTGGCGAACTTTCCGGTTTGCAGTGCCGCCTGATTGTTGCGTAGCGTGATCCAGTGGCGATAGTTGGCCAGCAGCGAATCATCACGCTCCAATTGGTCTGCCACGTTATGGGTTTCCACATTGTTGGCCAGTGCCCGGAACGGCTCAACCGAGCTAAAGCCAGCATTGACAGGATCAGCCGTCCAGCTCATGGGCGTACGCAAGCGATGATCAGGATCCGGGTCCTTGATATCGCGGCTATGGCCAATGCCAATCTCTTCCCCGTAATAGATGAAAGGCGTGCCGGGCAGTGTCAGCAGGGTTGCTGCGGCCATCCGGTAGCTGTCTTCATCCCCCTTGAGCTGCTGGATGATGCGTCCGCCAGCAAATGAATCGTGATTCGCCAAAAGGGTGGCGTAGTTTTCCATGGGAACACCGTCAACGCGATCTATCAAGCGCTGTTTGGTTTTGCCAAATTTGGCGCTGGCCAGAATGCTGCCTTGCAAGCCAAAGTAGAAGGCACTGCCGCAGGATTTTGCAGTCTGGCTTGGGCCGTCGGGGTTTTCACACACCATATAACGATTAGGATATTCGTGAACTATGGGGCGGATCGAGTTGGCGAGGAAGGTGTGGTTATCACTTTGGTTGAGCATACCGCTGGCGCCGTTTTCGAACAACGTGCCTACTGCGTCAAACCGGAAGCCATCAACACCCAGGTTGAGCCAGTAGCGCAGGTTGTTTTGATGGAAATTGACCACGTCCGGATTACGCAGATTGAAGTCCGGCATCTGGTCCCAGAAGATCCCGTAGTAATAACCATTTTTTCCAGGGTGCCAGGTATCGCTACCACCCCAGTTCTTCCAGCTTTGGTGCTCGTTTCTCCAAACGTACCAGTCACGCTTTCCTGCGCGATTGGCATCGGAGTCTAAAAACAAAGGATTCTGCGCCGCACTGTGGTTGATCAGGTAATCGATAATCACGCCAATACCACGGGCATGGGCCTCTTTTAAGAAGCGCTGAAAATCCTCCTTGGTGCCGTAATCGGGTTCAACCTTGCGGTAGTCGGTGACGGCGTAGCCATGGTCACGATCCTGGCTCTGCATCATCGGCATCAGCCAGATCCCTTTGACTCCCAGAGATTGGATGTAATCAAGTCGTGATGTCAGGCCGTTAAAGTCACCGATGCCATCACCATCGCTGTCCTGATAGCCACGCACATAGATCTCCATAAATACGGCGTGTTTGTGCCAGTCCTCAGGCAAGCCATTATCGGTGGGCTTGGCGTCAACATGGCTTAGATCCAGAGCGTCGCTAAGACCCGGGCTGTTATCAACCGGTGCTGGCTGTTGGCAGGCGGCTAAAAAAGGTAACAACAGGGCTGCGAAAATAGTGCGAGGTGAAAAAATGCGGTGCATGTGCGTTCTCCATCACTGATCGGAGCTGAGCATGTGGCCTAACCCAAAGGCACACAAGCCTTATCGCTTAACCCTATGAATCAGCGCACATTATTTTTGTCTGTCAGTAGAACCAAAATTACACGCTCAATTCGAGCAAAAAATAAACAGAATGATTGAAATCTAGACTTCTTGTTTTTGTCATCTGAATGTCATGCAACCCCCATAGCTTGGTCGGCAATCTAGCTGGAGGTGCATCATGAATATCGTGAGCCTGAAGCAATTCGATGAAAGACTGTTTGTAAGGTTGTCAGCGGCGACTCGCTGGCCTGGAATGTTAACTCTTAGCCGTTGGTTATCTAAAACTGGCGACGGCTATTGGTATCCTTTAGTTGGGTTGATGGCGTGGTGGCTATTTCCTGACCGTGGCACCGCATTTCTGGTGGCGACACTTACCGCCTTTCTGGTTGAACGTCCGCTTTATTGGTTGCTAAAGAATGGGTTTAAACGCAATCGCCCTGCCCAAGCGATGATTGGCATAGCTGCGGTCGTTAAACCCTCAGACCAGTTCAGTTTACCTTCCGGGCACACTGCCGCGGCTTTTGTTATGGCGACCATGCTCAGCCACTTCTTTCCGGAAACCACATGGTGGGCCTATGGCTGGGCATGTCTGGTTGGTGGTTCGCGAGTGATGCTGCGTGTGCATTTCCCGGCAGACGTTGTGTGTGGCGCGGCATTGGGTTTGGCGGTGGCCACATCAGTGCTGGCGGTGGTTTAGGGGACATAGCTTTGTATCTAAAGCGGGTCCCGCTCAGAGAAAGAAGTATCAGGAAGTAGTGAATGAGAGTGTTGTATGGGATCCAAGGCACGGGGAATGGCCACATGACCCGTGCTCGCGCCATGGCGGGCGCACTGAGTTCTGCAAAAGTCGACGTTGATTATCTTGTCAGTGGTCGCCCTCGAGACCAACTGTTTGACATGGAGCCGTTCGGCGATTTTCGCTGTGTCGAAGGTCTGACATTCAGTTTCCACGAAGGAAAAATTGATATCTGGCGTACCATCAAAAACGCCAGCGTTCGGCAGTTATGGCGAGATATTAAGTCCGTTGACCTTAGCAACTATGATTTGGTGATCACGGACTTTGAACCGGTTACTGCCTGGGCCGCCAGGTTACAGAAGGTGCCCAGCCTGGCGCTCAGTCACCAAGCTTGTTTTCGCTACGATGTACCCAAACAGGGATATGACCTTGGTTCACGTTTGTTGATGAAAGGATTTGCGCCTGCATCGGAGCATGTCGGTCTACATTGGCATCATTTTAATCAATCTATCTTGCCACCGGTGATTGATACCTCCCACCAATCTCAACCTCCTATCGACGGTAAGATCGTGGTGTATCTGCCATTTGAAGAGCTACCGAAGATCCAGGCATTTCTGGAGACTCAGCCAGAAGCCGAGTTTTATTGTTATCACCCAGAGTTATCTGATGCATTGGATCAGAAAAACATTCACTGGCGTCCACTCAGCCGTGATGGCTTTGCTACAGATCTGCTTAATGCGCAGGGCGTGATCTGTAACAGTGGTTTTGAGCTACCGTCGGAGTCGCTGTTTCTGGGTAAAAAACTACTGGTGAAGCCGCTGCAGGGACAATTTGAGCAGGAATCCAACGCCTTGACGTTATCACAACTGTCGCTGGCGACTGTGATGGACCATTTGGATAGCAATGCGTTGGAGCGCTTTTTGCTGCTACCGGCTGCCGCGCCTATCCCTTACCCCGATGTGGCCGATGCGATTGCGGGTTGGATCGCAGATGGCCGCGAAACCAGCTTGAAAACCCTTGCCGGACAGTTGTGGCAGCAGGTTGGTAGTTAACAACATTGCGCAGTGGATGTTAGATGCAGGGCCCGCCGAATGGCGGGCCTTTTTGATCCGGCTGCTTGCCAGAGTTGGTGCTTCGGAGTAGCTTGTGCCAAGCTTTTTATTTTTCACATTAAGACAGGCATATGAAGCATACTGAGCAGGCCCTGCGGGTATTTGATCTCGAAGCAAAAGCGATTGCCGATCTCAAGCAACAGCTTGATGAAACCTTCGATCAAGCAATCGACTCCATTCTGAACAGCCGCGGCAAAGTGGTGGTTACGGGCATGGGTAAGTCTGGCCTTATTGGCAAAAAGATTGCTGCGACGCTCGCGAGTACCGGCACCCCCAGTTTTTTCCTGCATCCGGCAGAGGCTTGGCATGGTGACCTCGGCATGATTGAGCCGAATGATGTTCTGCTGGCTATCTCAAACTCCGGCGAGAGCGAAGAGCTGATTGGCCTGATTCCGTTTGTTCAGGCGCGCGGCAATATCCTGATTGCCATGACGGGTAACGTCGAATCTACTCTGGCACGCAATGCGAATTTTCATCTCTCGATTGCAGTGGAAGAAGAGGCCTGCCCGCTTAGTCTGGCCCCTACCTCCTCGACAACCGCAACCGTCGCCATGGGCGATGCAGTGGCCATCGCTCTGATGGTGGCACGCGATTTTCAGCCGGCAGATTTTGCTCGTTTTCATCCCGGTGGCAGCTTAGGACGCCGCCTGTTAACCCGAGTGAAGGACCTGATGCGTTCCGATGAGCTGCCTACGCTGCCAGCCAGTGCCTCAACCAAAGAGGTGATTCAGGTCGCCACCGAAGGTTGCCTGGGTGTGGCGATCGTGATGGATGGCGACGAACTGCTTGGCATTATTACCGATGGTGATATTCGCCGCGGCATCGAAAAATTTGGTGATGCTTTCCTCAAACAAACAGCAGCAGATTTGATGACCAAAGGCCCGCGTACCATCGCAACTACCGCCTCACTGCAAGAGGCAAGCGATGTGATGAATGAATACAATATCACTGTGTTGCTGGTGGTCGACAACGGCAAACTGGAAGGCGTTTTACAGCTGTATCAGTGCGAGCTTTAACTTTATTTCTCTAAAGGTCGGCGCCCTGCTTGCGCAGTTGGCGTCGTCCAAGCCATAAAATCAGCTGTTGCAGGGGATGCCTGTGGCCTCCAGGTCGCCAGCAGTGCGCCAACTTGTTGTGGTAGGCGTCAAACTGGAAACTGTGCGGTGCGGGTTTGACTGAACCCCGCTTCAAAATCAGTTTTAGCGTTTCGGTCGCAGCAACGCCGGCACACAGGTTACAACCCATCATGGTTGAGGGGCCCTTCCCTCCCGCTAAGTCGATCTTCTCTGGCATCACCAGATAGCCTCGATGCAAGGCATTGGGCGCCAGTCCTACGTAAAAGCGCAGATATTGCTCCAGCAGAGGCTGATCTGTCAGACCGAAATACTCATCAAACGGCATTGAATCAGGCAGAAAACTCAGCAGTGCCGTGCCCATACCCAATGGTGCTGCGGTCACTGCCGGAATACCCAGTTCACGACAGCGAGCAAACACTTTTCGACGTACAGGCAACACAAAGAAGTCGAGGCCGTCGACATAAACATCCGCCCCTTCGAGAAAAGCGTCAATCGAGTCAGCATCGACACCGCTTTCAAAGGTTTGTACATCCAGACCGGGATTAATCTGTTTTGCCATCTCGCCGAGCACCGTGACCTTTTCCCGGGTCAATGTGTCCATATTGGCGCCGATCTGGCGATTGAAGTTGGCCTGTTCGAAATGATCGAGATCGGCAATGTGAAACTTACCAATCCCTAGGCGTGTGAGCGTGAGCAAGTGAACTCCACCCACACCACCCATGCCCGCGATCGCAACACGGCTTTGGTTCAGAACTTCCTGTTCCTCAGGCGTTACCCAACCAATATTGCGGGAGAACGCCTGGTGGTAATCAAATGTGGTCATTGCAGTGTCGGGCAGAAAGGTACCAGCGTTACTTGATGATTCAGCTGCTGTTTGATCAGGTCATACAGCTCGGCCACCTCTTTCGACAGATACCGGGTCAGCTTTTCTTGAGGCAGAGCGTAGAGCGCCCGAGTGCCATGGTACTCCATCGCTTCACCTGCCTGTTCGAATGGCAGACCGAATCGCATCAGGTGGCGTTGCAAGCGAGGTTCCATCATCACAAACACACACTGGTGATGACAGATGTCTACCAGCGCAATCGCGGCCAGATAAAGGCCTATGGCGATATTGGGAAAGTTACGGCGTTCTTCCTCGGTGAAGGCCCGGGGCGTTGAGTTTTCATTGAGAACAAACGGCTTACCTTTTTCATCCCGTCGGCGCCTGAAGGTATCAGGTACGGCCAGACGACTGATTTCGCCAAAGGTGCCGCGCTCCAGGTCGGCCGGGTTAATCACTTCTGGCCAGCAGCTCTCCATGCAGTGTTGTTCAAAGGGCAGTTTGGATTGACTGGCGTGCACGGGGGGGATCACCAGACGAATAGTGCCCGCATATTGACCGCTGGTTCTGTGCTCAAGCAGACAGACATGGGAGTATGGGTCGCAGGTGTCTGTTTCCATCTCCTGGCTGTTACAGGGCTCCCAGCCGAGTTCCTCGGCGTATACCTGGTGCCTGATCCGATAAGCAAAGTTACGCATTGCAGAACTTTTGGCGTACTTGATTCCAAAATATCGGTCGAAGTTATCAGCTAAAGTTGTCACACCCATGATCTGGTCCTTCTTGTCATGCCCACCTGATAGGTATAGCCAAAATGTGAGGGTTTGGTTAAAAACTGACTGATATATAAGGAAAGATGGGGCATGGCCCAAAATTTAAGCCTAAACTTCTGTTAACGTTGTCAGAATTGCTAATCTCTCGGCCATCTCGGCCGATAGCCACATAGAAAATAATGTAAGAACTGGAGTCGCTGACATCATGACCATTAGCCAGAAATTGAAGTTAAATATGGCCATCAGTGTGCTGGGTGCGCTGCTACTGGCGCTGGGCGGTGTATGGGCCATCGGTAAGGTTCAGCAGCTTGAACGGGCGCTGGTTGCGGTCGAAGAGCTGAATAGCTCTATGCTCACGTTACGACGACATGAAAAAGATTTTCTTGCCCGAAAACTGGAAAAGTATGAGGGCAAATTCGTTGCAGAGGTCAACGACTTCAGGGCGTTGAATACAGAGCTTTACGGGCTGATTGATGATGACACCCTGCACGCAGAGGAAACCCAGCTCGCCAGCATTATTGACGAATATGAAAAACTGTTTATTGCTCTGGTTGCTCAACAAAGAGTGATGGGCTTTGACCACAAGAGTGGTTTAAACGGTGAGCTTCGAGCGGCAGTTCACAGTGCAGAAAAGCTGCTTTTCGCGCAAAAGAGCTATGAACTGGCGGCCGATATGCTTCAACTGCGTCGCAACGAAAAAGACTTTATGTTGCGAAGCGATGCCAAGTACCTGGATAAATTTGCCCAAAATATGGCACAGCTGCGCAAAGATCTGGCAGGCAGCTCGTTGTCTTCGGGTGTGAAAGGACAGCTGTCGAAGCTACTGGATGCTTATGAGCAGAAATTCGGGGCTTATGCTGCAGGCGCCCAGAAAATGGGCCTGGACCAGAACAGCGGCATTCGTGGCGAATTGCGCAGTGTGATCCACCAGAGTGAAACCATTCTCAAACAATTGCAGGAAGACCTGAAACCCAAGATTGCGGATAGAATCTCGACGGTCAATGGCATGCTGATTGGCTTCGCCATTATTATTGTCGCCATCATCCTGTTCCTCAGCCTGCAGATCGGTCGCGCTATCAACAAGCCGGTGCAAGCCCTGATGAACGCCACCCGCAAAGTGGCAGACACCAATGACCTGACCCTTCGCGTTGACGTTGATGAGAAGAACGAGCTGGGTGCGGTTAGTGAGAACTTCAACCATATGATGGAAAACTTCCGCGCCTTGATTGTGGATGTGAATGGTGCGGTGCAATCGTTAAATCAGGCCACCGAGCAACTCTCAGCGAACTCCGATCGCACGCTGGACGGCATGCAGCATCAGCTCTCTGAGACCGACATGGTTGCTACCGCAGCAACTGAGATGGGTGCGACCATTGATGAGATCGCTAAAAACACTGAGATGGCAGCTGCTAATGCAGAAGAAACCAATCGAAATGCTGAGGCTGGGCGGTCCGAAGTAGATGCTACCGTAAACCGTATTCGTAGCTTGTCCGAGCGCCTGGTAGAGAGTTCTGATGTGGTATCTCAGTTGGAACATGACAGCGAAACCATCGGTTCGGTACTGGATGTGATCCGCGGCATTGCTGAACAAACCAACTTGCTCGCGCTTAATGCCGCCATTGAGGCGGCTCGTGCGGGCGAGCAAGGTCGAGGCTTTGCTGTGGTGGCCGATGAAGTGAGAAACCTGGCCATGCGTACTCAGGAATCGACACAAGAGATCTCAAACATCATCGAAAATCTGCAGGCCCGTACCCACGATATCGTGGGTTTGATGGGCAGCTGTCGTGAAGAAGGTATGGGCAGTGCTGAGCAGGCGGAAACTGCCGGTGAATTACTGGGGCAGATCACTGCCGATGTGACTCACATTATGGATATGAGTACGCAGATCGCGACGGCCATTGAAGAGCAAAGTCATGTGGCCGCAGAGGTTAATCGTAACGTGACTAATATCCGGGATATTGCTTCTCAGTCGGTCGAAGACAGCAATGATAATGCGCGCGCCACCAATGACGTGGCAAAACAGGCGGCTCACCTGAGTGAGTCAATTTCAGCCTTTAAGGTTTAAAAAATGTGCGCCAGGCCAGTACTGGCGCGGAATTTTCGTGATTTTTTTCCCATTATCGAGTAAATAAGGCAGATGCGGCTTGCTTCCAAGTCGCTTTTGCTTCATTAATTCCCAGAGAGTTGGCGCAACCGTCAGTTTACTAATAACAACGAGGACACTTTCCAATGAACAAAACTGAGCTGATCGACAAGATTGCCGAAGGCGCAGACCTGAGCAAAGCTAAAGCAAAAGACGCACTGGACGTGCTGCTGGCTTCTGTTACTCAAAGCCTGAAAGAGGGCGACCCAGTACAACTGGTTGGCTTCGGTACTTTCAAGATCTCTCACCGTGCAGCTCGCACTGGCCGTAACCCACAAACTGGTCAAGAGATCCAGATTGCTGCGGCTAACGTGCCTGCTTTCACTGCTGGTAAAGCTCTGAAAGACGCTGTAAACGACTAATCTCGTTTTTGCGGAAAAAAAGGCAGCCTCAGGGCTGCCTTTTTTGTTATGTACAGGAAGTACGGTATGTCGCGGGCGCACGGACGCGCAGGAGCGACGATGTACAGGAAGTACGGTATGTCGCGGGCGCACGGACGCGCAGGAGCGACGATGTACAGGACGTACGGTATGCCGCGAGCACATAGTACCCAATACACTTCGTGGGGCATGCATATGTGCAGGAGCGGCGATACCCAAAGCGCACGCTGTGTAAAGGAAGTAGGGGCGAAAGCTGCTCCCCGCATTTTCGGAGTTTTTGCCATCTTCGGCTGTATTATGGTGCGAATGCATAGGTGATTGACCCATTGGTGACTGCCAGCGTTAAGGTTGCTGAAATGAAATTAGTAAAGTTGATATATCTGCTGTTTGTACCACTTTTTTTTGGATGCAAATCATCGGGGCATATTTCAGATATCGAGGAGTTTGAGAAAACCCTCGAAGAGCCCAACGTGTTTGTGTATCACTTTCTGGGTAATAGTGACGAGTCTTTTAAAATTCCCCATGCGCTTTACATTGAAGGGATAAAAATTGGACTGTTGAACCGAGATGGATATTACAGCTTTAAGGCCTCTCCAGGTAGATATCGATTCTCATTGAGAGAGCCGGTACTTCAAGCATTTGACGAGTTATCCGTCACCCTAGAGGTTAAGGAGGGGGAAACATATTACTTGAGTTACAATCATGTTTGGGTTGAACCTGAGCTGGGACACAATGCGCTAAACGATGCCTTGCATATGTATACGGCCGTTAACTTAGCCAGAGTAGACTCTGGCATTGGTTCTGTTGAGCTCGCTAAAACGGGTCCATTGATGGAAAGCTCAACCGTTATTGTGGCCAGACTTGATTGCGATAAATCTAAAACCCTTAGACCCACGCGACAAGATTTGATTAATTGCAAATGGTAGCTGGGAGCGGTTAGTCCTCTTGTTGGGTGACAGCCTTTCTGTAATCTGGTAATTAGACACTACTAATGCAAAAGACGGCGTCAGCCGCCTTTCTGCTTCGCTCTAACCCTATTGCCAATTACCAAAAAGAGCCCTTTTCAGACTCAATGCAGACTTCAGCCCTTAAATCGACTTTTATTCGCATTCGTATCAACAAGCTGTTTGAGCTTTTTGTGGTTTCAGTGATCATTATCTCGGCGCTGCTGGTGGGTGCGAAAACCTATGATATGCCGACCCGAATGGTCGTCTTGATGCGCTTTCTCGATTGGTTTATCAGCGCGTTCTTCCTGGTTGAGATTACTATTCGCTTTCTCGCGGAACATCGTAAGCGGGATTTCGTAAAAAGCTTCTGGAACGTCTTTGACACGCTTATTGTCTTGGTCAGCCTGATCCCCGCGGAAAACGCCGAACTGGCAGTGATAGCGCGATTGGTGAGGGTGTTCCGGGTACTGCGGATGGTGTCATTTATCCCAGAACTGCGGGTGCTGCTGGTATCGCTAGTCAAAGCCCTGCCGCAGCTGGGTTACGTGATGCTGCTGATGTTTATCATCTTCTATATTTATGCCGCTATCGGCAGCACCTTATTTGAAGCGATTAATCCGAATTTATGGGGTGACATTACCATCAGTCTGTTGACGCTGTTTAGGATCATGACCTTCGAAGACTGGACCGACGTCATGTACGAGACCATGGAGGTCTATCCGCTGAGTTGGATCTTCTATCTGACCTTTATCTTCCTGTCGGCGTTTGCGTTCCTGAATATGGTGATTGGCATTGTGGTGAATGTGATGGAGCAAGAGCATGCTAACGCCAAGGCGGAAGCCGAGCAGGAGAGCGGTGAGCCTAATCTGAAAGATATTCAGCAGCAGTTGAATCAGATGCAGCAAACGATGAAGCAGTTGGCGCAGAAGAAATAATGCTTGGTAAAGCAGACGGACGAGAAGAACCGGAATTAGAAAAGCCTATTAATCACTAAATTTTACATTCACCGCAATTAACGGCTCTCTGCTCGCTTTTGCTGCCGAGAGCCGGTCCAGATAATCTTGCCAGAGTTTGTCGCAGTCTCTGCCTAAGATGTAGAGCAACTGCCAGGGATAAATCCCGGTATCATGGCCATCATCAAACACCAGCTTGACGGCGTAGTTGCCGACGCGTTCGATGGTGGAGATATTCACCTCGCGCTTGTTGGTGACCAGCTTGGGTTTACCATGCCCCTGTACTTCCGCTGAAGGGCTGCTTACACGCAGCAGCTCACAGGGAATATCAAACGCAGCGCCATCATCAAAACGCACTGTCAGAAGCCGTTCTGAACGTTGGAGCTTGATACCTGTGAGCTGAGGTCCTGGCATATGCTGTCTTAAACTATCGATTTAGAGAATAAACCGGCTCAGATCTTCATCTTCTACCAGCGCTTCCAGATGGTCGCTAACGTAAGTGTCATCGATAACGATTGCATCGCCCTGCTTGTCTGATGCGTCGTAGGAGATCTCCTCCATCAGACGCTCCATCACGGTATGCAGACGACGCGCACCGATGTTCTCAGTAGTTTCATTCACCTGCCACGCGGCATCTGCAATTTTCTTGATGCCCGCTTCGGTAAATTCTACGGTGACACCTTCCGTCGCCAACAGGGCGCGATACTGTTCGGTTAACGAGGCTTTTGGCTCGGTCAGAATGCGGACGAAATCTTCGCTGCTCAGCGCGCCAAGCTCTACGCGGATTGGCAAACGGCCTTGTAGCTCTGGGATAAGATCAGAGGGCTTGGCCATCTGGAATGCGCCAGAGGCAACAAACAGGATATGGTCGGTTTTGACCATGCCATGTTTGGTGTTGACCGTACTACCCTCGACCAATGGCAGCAGATCACGCTGCACACCTTCGCGGCTTACATCAGGACCTGAGCTGTCTCCACGCTTACAAACCTTGTCGATTTCATCGATAAAGACGATACCGTTCTGCTCAACCGCTTCCAGTGCTTTCTCTTTCAGCTCTTCTGGGTTGACCAGTTTGGCGGCTTCCTCTTCGATCGCCATCTTCATCGCTTCTGCGACTTTCAGTTTACGCTTCTTACCTTCGGTACCACGGCCTGCGATGTTCTGGAACATGCTCTGCAGCTGATTGGTCATATCCTCCATGCCTGGAGGCGCCATGATCTCAACACCTACCTGTGGTTGGGCGATCTCGATTTCAATCTCTTTATCGTCCAGTTGGCCTTCACGCAGCTTTTTGCGGAAGACTTGGCGGGTATTGCTGTCCTGTGCTTCTGGTTCGCCAAACTGGTTGCGTGGCGGTGGCAGCAGCGCATCGAGAATACGCTCTTCAGCCAGCTCTTCGGCGCGGTGTTTGAACTTCTCTGTTTCTTGCTCGCGCACCATTTTTACGGCCATATCGGTCAGGTCGCGAATGATGCTCTCAACCTCTTTACCGACGTAACCGACCTCGGTGAACTTAGTGGCTTCGACTTTGATAAACGGTGCGTTTGCCAGTTTGGCCAAACGGCGGGCAATCTCGGTTTTACCGACACCCGTGGGGCCGATCATCAGAATGTTTTTTGGCGTGACTTCCTGGCGTAACTCTGGGTCGAGTTGCATACGACGCCAGCGGTTACGCAGCGCAATGGCAACGGCACGCTTGGCATCATCCTGACCAATAATATGGCGGTCCAGTTCGTGGACGATTTCTCTTGGGGTCATTTGTGACATGGGATAATCCTGTAGATTAACAACGCCTATTAGGCGTCGTTACCATCAATCTCTTCGACAGTGTGGAAGCTGTTGGTGAATACGCAAATGTCGCCGGCAATGGTGAGTGCTTTTTCGGCGATCTCTTTGGCTTCCAACTCGGTGTTCTCAAGTAGCGCCAAGGCTGCTGCTTGGGCAAAGGGGCCACCGGAGCCAATGGCGATCAGATCGTGTTCGGGCTGAACCACATCACCATTACCGGTAATAATTAGAGAGCTTTCGCTGTCAGCGACAGCGAGCAGGGCTTCGAGTCGGCGCAGAGCGCGGTCAGAGCGCCAGTCTTTGGCCAGCTCAACGGCCGCTTTTTGAAGATGGCCTTGGTGCATCTCCAGCTTGGCTTCAAAACGTTCAAATAGGGTAAAGGCATCTGCGGTACCGCCAGCAAAACCGCCGATCACGCGGTTGTTATAGAGGCGGCGAACTTTGCGAGCATTGCCTTTCATTACGGTGTTGCCGAGGGAAACCTGGCCGTCGCCTGCAATCACGACTTTGCCATTCCGGCGGACAGAAACAATAGTGGTCACAGAAGGGTCCTCTGGTGAGGCGGCCTGATGCCGCCTTTTCGTTATAGAACCCTATTTGGGGATGGCGCAGGGTTAAATCAACCCTGCCATTTCCAGATCTTACAGGTGCGAATACCGATGCGAGCTAACACGTGGCGATCTTTTTCTGCTTGGCGTTTGCGCTCGTAGGGGCCCATCACCACTTTATACCAAGTACCGGATTTTCCTTCTGAGCGTCGGACCATGGCCTCTTTACCCTGAAAGGCGATTTTTGCCTTCATTGCATCGGCCTGGCTTTGGCTCCGGAACGAGGCGCACTGCATTTGATAAGGGCCTTGGCTCTCTTCAGGAGGAGGCAAGTCCACAACGACCTCTTTGTTCTCAAGCTCGTCTATGTATTGCCAATCTTCCTGCGGTTTAGGTGGCAAAGGATCGTCATTTTGCTTCGGTCGTGTGACCGGCTTGGGCTGCGGTTTAGGCTTAGGTTCAGCAACGACTTCGGCTGGTTGACGCTCAGCGCTACCATCGAGTTGCATCAGCAGGTAACCGAATGCTGAAATCAGCGCAGCCGCGATCAGCATCGCCAGATAAGGCGGCTTCTTCGCTGGTGGCGTTGGCTTTTTGCTGGCCCGCCCCTTCGTTGCGGGTGAACGACGGGGCTTGGGCTTACTGCGGTGGGCGTAGTCCTTCGGCACGGATTACATCTTCTCCAAGGTTTTAATACCCAGTGTATCTAAGCCAAGTTTCAAGGTCTTTGCAGTGGCCGCACACAATTGTAAGCGGCTTTGTTTAACCTCGGCGGCAACATCATCTTTGTTTACCGGGCAGGCTTCGTAGAACGACATAAAGTTGCCTGCCAGCTCAAACAGGTAAGCACACAACAGGTGCGGCGTACCCTTATTGGCAACACTTTGGATGATGTCGTTAAATTGAACCAGCTTGTTGGCCAGCGTTTCTTCTGCCGCTTCGGTCAGGTTGACCTCGCCAGTCAGCGCGTCAGCTGACACACCGGCTTTGCGGAAGATTGACTGAATACGGGTATAGGCATACTGCAGGTATGGGGCGGTGTTGCCTTCGAACGCCAGCATGTTGTCCCAATCAAAGATGTAGTCGGTGGTGCGATTCTTCGACAGGTCAGCGTATTTGACGGCACCAATGCCTACAGCATCGGCGATCTCAACCAACTCTTCATCGGTCAGATCCGGGTTCTTGCTGCGAACCAGGTCGCGAGCGCGTTGCTGTGCTTCGTCCAGCAGGTCGGCCAGTTTTACCGTGCCACCTGAGCGGGTTTTAAATGGCTTACCATCTTTACCCAGCATCATGCCAAAAGCGTGGTGCTCCAGGCTCATCTGCTCTGGGATATAGCCAGCTTTGCGGACAATGGTCCAGGCTTGTTGCAGATGCTGTGCCTGACGAGAATCGATAAAGTAGAGCACACGATCGGCGTGCAGCTGCTCGTGGCGGTATTTAGCACAGGCGATATCTGTGGTGGTGTAGAGGTAACCGCCGTCGCGCTTCTGGATGATCACACCCATGGGGTCGCCATCTTTGTTTTTGTACTCTTCGAGGAATACCACCACAGCGCCATCGTCTTCGACTGCCAACCCTTTGGCTTTCAGATCGGCAACAATCTCAGCGAGCATCGGGTTGTACAGGCTCTCGCCCATGGTGTGGCTGCTGTTAAGAGACACATTGAGGCGGTCGTAGTTTTTCTGATTCTGTTCCAAGGTGACCTGAACCAGCTTCTGCCACATTTCACGGCACCATTCGTCACCGCTTTGCAGCTTAACGACATAGCCGCGAGCTTTTTCGCCAAAGGCTTCGTCACTGTCGTAGCGCAATTTGGATTCGCGGTAGAATTTTTCCAGGTCAGATAGCTCTGAGTTCACTGCTTCTGGCTGTTCCGCCTGCAGCTCTTCCAGGTGGGCGATCAGCATACCGAACTGGGTGCCCCAGTCACCAATATGGTTAGCACGGATAACTTTGTGGCCCAGAAACTCCAGGGTGCGCACCAGCGCATCGCCGATGATGGTTGAGCGGATGTGGCCGACGTGCATCTCTTTGGCTACGTTAGGCGCAGAGTAATCGACCACGATGGTCTGGGCGTTGTCAGCCGCTGGCACGTTGGCACGAGGATCTGCGACGATCTCACTGATCTGCTTGGCCAGGAAGCCGCTATCAAGGAAAAAGTTGATAAAACCCGGTCCGGCGATCTCCACTTTGGATACGCGGTCAGACGAAGGCAGCTTGGCAATAATGGTCTCTGCCAGTTGGCGAGGATTCATCTTGGCTGGTTTTGCCAGCATCATTGCCAGGTTGGTAGCCAGGTCACCGTGGCTCTTGTCGCGGGTACGATCCACCTGGATGCGCGGTGTGGCATCGGCAGGGATCACCTGTTCTGACTTAAGCGTTTCAACGGTTTGTGCAAGCAATGCTTCAATATGCGCTTTCATTCTGGACCTGTGGACTGAGCTGGTGTGACAAGCAAAGCAGGCATTGTAATCGTTTGTATGGGTGACAGACAAACGCCACGTGCCTGAATGGCCGTATAATGGGTCAATAAATGATGAAGTTTTTGTCAGGAGAGAGCAGCTAGATGCGGATGGCGTTTGTGGATCTGGAAACAACCGGCGGTGTTGCAGTGCGTGACCGCATCATCGAGGTGGCCATTGTCGTGACTGAGGATGACAAAGAGGTGGCGCGCTGGTCCAGCCTGGTGGACCCTGAGCAGAGCCTGTCACCTTTTATTGTGGACTACACCCATATCACCGATGAGATGCTGAAAACTGCGCCGCTGTTTGCGGACGTCGCCGATAGGGTGGCCGAGTTAACAGAAGGGGCGCTGTTTGTTGCCCATAACGCCCGATTTGACTACGGCTTTTTGAAAAATGAGTTTCGCCGCTTAAAGCGGCCCTGGCAGGCGACGGCACTATGCACGGTTAAGCTGTCACGCAAGCTCTACCCGGAATTCAACAAACATAACCTCGACGCCATTATCGCCAGACATGATCTGCCTAAAGTCGAGCGCCACCGCGCCATGGGAGATGTGGATGCGATGCTGTCGTTCTTCCGTCACGCCCGCCAGCACCATGGTGAGGAAGTGATGGATCAGGCGGTGGCTGACCTGACCCGCCGTCCCAGTTTGCCGCCGGGCCTGGACCCGGATATTTTCGAGCAGCTGCCTACGGCCCCCGGGGTGTATCGCTTCTTTGATGAAGATGGTTTGCTGATTTATGTCGGCAAAAGCGTGAATTTAAGTCAACGTGTGTTGAGTCATTTCTCCGGCCATCATCAATCACAGAAAGGCCACCGTATGACAGAACGGGTACGTCACATTGAATGGACCCAAACCGCCGGTGAGTTGACTGCGTTACTGACCGAGCTTAGTGAAGTTAAGACTCACCAACCGTTTTTTAATCGCCAGTTAAAGCCGGTGAAAAAGGTGATCAGTTATGTGCAGCAAGCCGATGAGCAGGGGTATCTGCGTATGGTGAATCAGCATGGGGTCGATCCGCTGACAATGCCGCATCACTTTGGTTTGTTTCGCTCGCAACGTCAGGCGCAAAAAGCACTGGCCGGATTAGCCGAGTCTCATCAGCTTTGTTTACGGGTGTTGGGATTGGAGGAGGGTGAAGGTGCGTGTTTTGCCCACCAGCTTGGTGACTGCAAAGGCGCGTGCTGCGGAGAAGAGCCGGCAGAGATGTGGAATCTGCGGCTGAATCTGGCACTCAACAGTATGAAGTTGATGGATTGGCCGTGGGATGAGCCCATGGTGATCTGTGAGCATGACACCTTTTCTGATCTGATGGGCTTTCATCTCATCGATCACTGGGTTTTGCTACAAAGTGCATTCAATGCAGCAGACATAGAGGCGCAAACCCTGGTTGATGCAATGGACGCGGGTCACCCCGGTTTTGAGCTGGATACCTATCGATTGTTAACCAGCCACGTAATGGGTGGCGGCAAAAAATTTCGCATGGTGCCTCTTTCTCAGTTCATCACAACCGGCTTTCAGTCAGCGACTACCAATTAAAATTGCTAGCCCTAGCACTGACCTTGGGATTGGCTCTTCCTGAACTACTAACTATCTGCTTGTAGATAGTAGCCGCTTCTAACTCAGCTAGCTCAGAGAATGGCAGCTCGTTGCACACTTGCCACGATCAGACCATCAAAGTCCAACCCTTGCCTGAGGCATGGGGTATCGAAGATGGCAGAGTCAGCGGTAGCCTGGCCTACTTGGCGTTCTTCGAAGACTTTGTGCCGGTTGCCCCGGCTAATGACCAGTACGTCATCTGTTATGCTTTTCTATATATGCCAGAAGACAGCGGCGATTCGGGAGATTAGTTCTTCCACGGCGATATCTTCACGTTTAACCTGATTCTTGAATAAGGTGAACCGGGTGGTCCGCTGAGGGTTGTTTGCGCTCGGGGCCAAATCACGGCCCCGACGCTGGATCCTTATCGGAAAACCCTATCTGCCAGACAGCAACTACATTGCCGTGATGATGTTGTGTCTGTAATGCTGAAAGAACGTCAATGAAGTATGCGAAAAACCGTAAGATACATGCGTGAGTGGGACTTCATCTTGCCGAAGAATAAGCTCGCTACGATCTTCGGGGTCACAGCTATATTCCAAGGCGCCAGGGGTAATGGTGTGGGCACTGGCCTGTTGGTCTGGTGAAAAAACATAATAGAATTCTTGGCACACTTCGTCGGTTTCGGTCACAAATCCAGGCTGGATCACCTCAATAGCCGTCAAAGGCAGACCAGATGACCACGCGATATTCAAGGTATCCACCGCCGGGTTATATGCTTCGATGATGTGTCCGTCTAGCGTCACGTCCAAAAGTTCAGGGACAACAAAATCGATCGTCCTGGTTTCACCATTGAGCGTCAGTTCAATGTTGGCCTGTCTGGCCGATTGAGTGTTCACGGGGATGTACACCGAATAGGTCAGAGTCTGACCAAACAGTTGCGGATCCCTGTGGTGAGCGAGATCAAATACCTGATCTTCGACCGTCAGGATGAACTCGCCATCCTGAACTCTTATCTCAAGGCCGTCTGCATTGGCGAGCCTGATCTGAAAATCCAGACCATCTCCGTGTACAGGTTGAGACGAAAGGTGCCAGTGATATTCGTTGGATTTCACTCTGACATCAATGACCAACTCTTCGTCCAGTTCTACTTCTTTTGAGTCCTTGGAACCGGAGCAGCCTGTCATCATAAAAACTGTGATCAGCGGATAAAGTAACCAACGCATAAGAAAGCATCCTTGTTTCTGCAATAAACTGTAGAGGAATTTGTAAGTTATCGAATTATATATGTTTTCATTCTGTCTAACGATGAGGAGAGTCAAATAATGGAGAACGTAAAGGCTGGGATAGCGATGACTGATCCGCCAGCCTTGACCGATCAGAAACTGCACCCGGTTTAACTCGAGGGGATATTCTAAGTCATGTATTTATAGGGGGTCAGTTGTAAGTATCCCTTAAATTTGGGGCATTCCGAATTGGTGTTCTCCTTAAAAAACAGGAAGTCGCAGGAGGAGAGCTTTTAAGAAGTTGGAAAGGTTGATGATTCTAGATACGAATGGAGGCCAAGCTAACAGGCGGTAATTGCCACTCTGAAGCCTTTCACAATAGCCAAATCCAACCAACTATGTAGATTTGAGAATCGGAAATGGTCCGTGAATCCCAGCCTCAGATTGCAAATAGCCTAAAAAAGCAGCCAGTGGGCGATCAGATCTCAGTGTTAATGCGTATTAACTGATGGAAACACTAGTCAGGCAAATATTTTGAGGTCAGAGATCCCCTATGTTGGACACGCTCCCATTATTTCCACTCAGCGCCCATGTGCTGCCTGGAGGTAAGTTACAACTTCGCATTTTTGAAGCCAGATATATACGCATGGTGAAAGAAGCCTGCAGGGACGATGCTGGCTTCGGCGTTTGCATGCTCAAAAATCGGAGCGGTAACACCCTCCACAACATGCTGCCCATTGGCACACGGGTCAAAGTGGTCGATTTCGAACAAACGCCAGAAGGTCTACTGGGCATAACTGTGCAAGGTGTTGACCGATTCCGTATCCAGGATGTTTGGGCTGAGCAGGATGGGCTTAAAGTCGGCAATGTCAGTTACCTGCCCAACTGGGAACCGGAGCCGCTGCCCGGTGAATCAAGACACCTGCTTGATGGCTTATGCGAGATATATCGACGCCACCACCATCTGGCAGAGCTTCATCCTGAGCCTCTGTCTGATGATGCCAGCTGGATATGTCAGCGATGGCTGGAATTGATCCCATTGGCACCAGAAGACAAGCACCTTTTAGTCGAACAAAACGACTGTCTCTCAGCACTCAAGTTTCTCACCGATACCGTGCAACTAAAATAGTGCTAAGCCCCGCTGTTACTGGGGTTATAGCAAAATGCACCTCCCTTTCAATAACTTACATTGCTCGCAAATTGAACTTTTTTTGATCTTATTTTGAACGCTCCCCGTAATCATCTTCACCTCGGCGTGAGGATGGAGAAAATAAGATGAAACTTACCAAATCTGTACTATCCCTACTCGTCGCTTCAGCACTGATGGCAGGCTGTAGCGATGATGATGACGATGAAGACGTCGTCGAACCAATGGGCGAAGCCTTCGTCCGTGTAGTCCACGCATCTCCGGATGCACCAAATGTTAATGTGTACGTTGATGGCAATGAGGTATTGAGCGATGTTGCCTATCAGGAGGCGTCTGGCTTCCTCAACTTACCTGAAGGCACATACAATATCCGTGTAGAAGCCATAGTTCCTGGCGGCAATATAGATGTATTCGAAGGCGATGTGGCCGTTGACTCTGATATGCAGTACAACGTCGTAGCTGTAGGCTACGCCGCCGGATTGTTGCAGCCAACCGCACTGGATAGCACCACCTTTACCCCTGTCATCGTGCCCCGTGATGCTGAGTACGATGAATCTATGTTGCGCCTGCAGGTGCTCCATGGTGCACCGGACGTAGGTCTTGTCGGTGTTCACGTGACCGGCCCTGATGATGAGCTGTCTGACAGTACTGAACTGACAGAGCTGGATTACGGTGATTTCACCATGGATCCAGTACTTGTTGCAGCTGGCAGCTACCGCGTTCGCCTGACTGATCCAGACGATGCCAGTGTTGTCGCATTTGATTCAGGCACGCTGGACCTCTCTGCGGGTGGCGACCTGTTTATCACTGCAACCAGTAACACGGGTGCAGGTACCGCGCCTGTGAATCTGCTGGTGATGGACGGCGCGACTGGCGAAGATGGCAATGACGCCGGTGTTATTGGCGATGCCAACCTCGAAGCCGAAGTACGTATCACCCATGCCATCAACAGCGTTGGCGGCGTAGACGTTTGGGTGAACGGCACCGCGCCAGAGATGGGCAGTCCGCTTTATAACCTTATGTTCCCTTATACCACCCCAATGGAAGGGTACCTGTCATTGGCCGCTGGCAGTTATGACTTTGATGTCGCGCTGACCGGAACCATGGATGTCGCAATCTCTGCTGCAGACGTGATGCTCGAAGGCGGCATGCGCTACAACGTATTTGCTATCCCACAAGGCGCAGGTGACGTAGGCCCATCGCTTTGGCCCGTCGTGATAGACGATCGCGCTGTCGCGACTGAATCTAAGCTGCGCGTGCTGCACATTAGCCCCGAAGCTGGTGACGTGGATATCTATCTCAGTGCAGACGATATGATAGACGCCGAAGACACAGTGCTTGCTGGCGTACCTTATCTAGGCGACTCTGGCACGTTGTCGGTTGCACCCGGCATGTATTACCTGATGGTTACACCTGCTGGTGATATGGACACAATCGCACTAGGTCCACTGATGTTGAACCTGGAAGGTGGCATGGTTTACACCGCAGCGGCAGTGACTGATCCAATGAATGAAACCGGTGTGGCTATCGAAGGCATCGATGTCGGTCTGATTGGTCTCGACGCTCTGATGATCGCACCTGGTGACCCGCTGGTTCGCGTATTACACGCTTCCCCTGACGCGCCTGACGTAAATGTACTGGTGGATGGTGAAGTTGCTCTACCTGGCGTTGATTATAAGGTTGCTTCTGGTCTGATTGAGTTACCTGCTGGTACACATACTGTACAGATCGATGCGCTAGACCCTGACGGTGAAGTGCTGGCGACAGTGCTACCAGAAACAGAGCTGAACCTGATGGCGGGTTACACCTACAACATTTCGGCTACTGGTTATGCCGCTGAACTAGGGATGGATTCTACTACAGCGTTCGGTCCTAACATCGTCGCTACTGAAACCCGTGCACTGGCTGGTGATAAAGTGCGAGTAATGATTCAACACGGCGCGCCAAATGCGCCTCAGGTAGACATCTATGTGACAGCCCCAGATGCTGACCTGTCTGCTGCAGATCCTCTTACCACTTTGGCTTTCAACGAATACACCATGTCTCCAGTAGTTGTGCCTGCGGGCGATTACCAGGTGCGTATCACGCCAGCTGGCGACAGCACGGTGGTTTATAACTCAGGCACCTTGAGCCTGGCAGGTGGTAGTGACCTGTTTATCTCTGCTGTCGAAAACACAGGTGCAGGTGACAAGCTGGTGGCACTGGCGGTGATGGACGGTGTTGCTGATGAAAACGGTAATGATGCAGCTATCGTTTACGACACGGCGACAGGTTCAGACGTGCAGGTCATTCACACCGTTGCTGCCGCGCCATTGGTTGACGTGTATGTAAACGATGGATTGGCTATCGATGACTTCGCCTTTATGGCCACCACGGGTGGTTATGTCGGCCTCGACGCGGGTATGACAACGCTTGATGTGACTGCCAGTGACGCGGTGGACAACAGTTCACCTGTGATCACTGCAGATGTCGACCTGATGGCAAGTTACAGCTACAGCGTGTTAGCTATCGGTGATGGCTCAGACACCAAGCCACTGGCACTGTGGCCACTGGTTGATATGCCACGCAGTATTGCTACCGAAGCGATGATCCGATTCGCACATGCAGCAACCGGTGCTCCTTTGGTAGATATCTACCTGAGTGCCGATGCAACGCTAGACAGTGGTGACGCCATGTTGGTTGAAGACCTTGACTACAACGAAACCGCGAGCCTGAGTGTAACGGCAGCAACCAGTGGTTATGTCTTCGTAGCAGTGGCTGACACCCTGACAGCAGCGATTGGCCCAATAATGATCCAAGCTGACTTAGGTGGCGTATATACCGTGGTAGCTATTGATGATGGTATGGGTGGATTCAGCGTAATTGATGTCGATGGCATCGCAGCTGCACCAATGTAGGCCGTACCTGAAGGGGTGAGGAGGTGATCCTCCTCACCCATTTGAAGGAGTAACCATGGGTTCCCTTAGTTCAACCACCAGCAGCCGTTATACTGACAAGCAAGTTGTTGTTAAGTCGGATAAACAAGCTGTGAAAGAGAAGGCAGTAAATCAGGTCGACTGGCGCAGTGTGCTCGTCAAAGTCTCTACCGATCGGTGCAAGCGAAGTTACGCTCAACTGTTCGCATACTTCGCACCCCGTCTGAAAGCGTTTGGTATGAAGCAGTTTGGTCAGGAAGCGCAGGCGATGGAGATGGTACAGGAGACATTGCTAAACGTTTGGCAGAAAGCACATCTCTACAGCCCCGAAAAAGGTGCTCCAAGCACTTGGATTTTTACCATCGCACGTAATCTCAGTTACGACATGATGCGTAAAAAGGGGAGTCGAGGCGAAGAGGTGTGTGCCGAAGACCTGTGGCCAGTACTCTCTGATAGGGAACCTGATGATGATCGCCTGTTGCCGGAACATCTATTGATGCAGCGACAGTTGGACAAGTTTTACGACGTGCTTAGCGAAACCCAAATGGAAGTGGTTCGTAAAGTGTATTTAGAAGATAAACCTCAGCAACAAGTAGCTGAAGAGTTGGAAATACCACTCGGTACGGTTAAATCCAGGCTTCGGTTAGCAGTACAGAAGTTACGGGAGTGCATGCAAAATGAGCTTAATTAAACATCATCCGACGACCGAACTGCTCCAGCAGTTTGCAAACGGCACCACAAGCCCGGCACTCTCACTGGCAGTTTCAGCACATGTTGATATGTGTCCTCATTGTCAGCGAGCTCTGGACGTAATTGAAGCAGAATTAGCACAGGCATGGTCGCTCAAAGAAGAGCCAGCATTGCAGACGCAGGAAAGCGCGTTGCCGGACGAGTTCTCGCAAATGTTCGATGCGATTGTCGCCGAGCCTGCTGAACGTATGGTTGAAACTAAACCGGTGTCGACCTCCATCGCACTCGGTGACAGACAGTTCATACTGCCGCGAGCACTGCAGCGCTTCACCGATGTCAAAGGAAAATGGCTGCACTTAGGTAAGTTGGCGAGGGCCTCTCTGCCGCTCGATGACGAAGCAAAGGCAAGCTTTATCTATATTGAAGGTGATGGCCAGATACCTGAGCACACTCACGGCGGCGTTGAGTGGACGTTGGTCTTGGACGGTTCGTTCAGTGATGAGGAAGGTAAATACAATGCGGGTGACTTTATCCGTTGTGATGGCTCTCACAAGCACTCACCTCGAACTGAAATGGGTGAGGATTGTCTGTGTTTCGCTGTGGTAGAAGCACCGCTGCATTTCACATCAGGTTTGAGCCGACTACTGAATCCAATCGCACGTTTTATGCAGTAGAAAGGTTTATCGGAACCGGGCCTGGCGGTCTGTGAAGACCCGATATTGGTGATTAAACGTCAGAATAGCCAGCGATTTTTAGCGCTGGCTATTTTTTATGCTATCATCGCCGCTCTTCATCAAGCTGGGTAAGGAAACACCGAGGTCGAGGCGTAGGGATGGCGTGTAAACAACTCCAATTTTCAGATAAAAGCGGCTGTCTTACCTATTTCTTTTTTGACACCGAAATGGTGTTTGGCCCAACCCCATCTGAACCTAATCCATCTGAAATTGATAGCTCTTCAGCGGCGCTTCGCTGGCTGGGTGAGCATGCTGTCATGGTACGCTATCGCCAGATTGAATCGATCAAAGAGCGCGACGGTGATCATGGCTTGGAGTTGACCCACTCAACAGGTCATCAACTGCGTCAGTGTCGATTAGAATCGTTTTCAGAGCAGCAAAAATCACAGCTGTTAACTCTGCTTAAGTCTTACCTATATGGTGTACTGGTGGATATCAAAGCGCCAAGAGCTTGGTGGCATGCTGCTATTAACCCTGTGTTGGCGATATGTTTTGCGGTAGTGGCTGGCTATCAGGTTATCGTCCCCCTGTTCTGGCCCACCCTGATGGTGGTCGCGCTTGTCGTTGTTATGGCGCTGATTACTCTCCGGCTCAATTTGTCACAATCTTTGGGGCTGCGCATCTGGCAGGTTCAAAACCCCATTATTCGCGGAATGAAAACGACCTCTTTTGTATTGGTTTCATTGTTGTGCTGGTTAGGTGGGCTAGCGGTGTTTGTGATGCAGGCCGATTATTACTTCGGTGAACATGCCATTCTCCATGCTTACCATGAGGGAAGGCTATCTGACCGGGAACTGAATCGATTGCGTTTGCAGGGCGTATCGGTTGATATCAAAGATGAGTTTGGTTTTACCGTGCTGATGTATGCGGCAGAGGCTGATGACGTCTATCTGGTCGGCAACCTATTGCGACATGGTGCTTCACCCTCTCAAACCGACAATCAGGGGCAAACTGCGTTGTTCCATGCTATCGGCAGTCGTAACCTGGCACTATTGGGGACTCTCGCGCGGCAGAGCAATGTTAATCATCGTGATGCCTATGGCGCGACGCCACTCATGCATATGCTGGAGTACGACCCCACGGCGCAGGCGCTTGCAGTATTGATTGAAAATGGTGCCAGCCTGAATAGTACTAATCGGGCTGGTGACAGTGTACTGGCACAGGCATTTCATCATGGTGTCAGGTCTGATGTGACCGAGCTGCTGATTAGAAGTGGTGCTCGATTAACAGCTCATGAGCGAATGAGCGCGGAGTATCAATCCTGGATTGGCGAGACCAAAACCGCCGTTCAAACCAGTGCTAGTGCCACAGCTTTTTAGCCTGAATTTCTCGCTATTAACTGAGGCCCAGCGTCCTATCAGCTGAGATCCTGCTTCTTTTTAACTGAGATCCTGCGGATCTATATCCAGCGACCAGCGCACCTTGCGGCTTTGCGGCCAGCTTTCTATTTGACTGAGCAACGGGTAAATCCATTGATGTAGCTGCTTTCGGGTACTGGCTTCCAGTAATAACTGCCACCGGTATCGACCCGCTTTTCGCTCCATTGGTGCCGGCATCGGCCCCAAAATATTAACCATATCGCTGCTAGTTGCAGGTGCCGGAATGGTTTGCTGAAGGGCTTGAACTATGGTCGCCAGCAATTGTTCTGCTTCATTAGATTGATGTGCTTCGGCACGAAACAGGGCCAGGTGAGAAAAGGGTGGAAGCAGCGCTTCTTTTCGCTCAGATAATGCTGTGCGCGCGAAATGGCCGTAGCCATTATTGAGCAGATCCTGCAATAAAAGGTGTTCCGGGTGGTGAGTCTGCAATACCAGAGTGCCCGGTTTACCTGCTCGTCCGGCCCTTCCTGCCACCTGAGTAATTAATTGCCCCAGCCGTTCCGGTGCGCGGAAATCTGCACTGAACAGGGCGCCGTCCACGTCCATAATCACGACTAAAGTGACTTCGGGGAAATGGTGGCCTTTGGCTAACATTTGGGTACCGAGCAATAGCTTGGCTTCACCGCGACGGATCTGCCTCAAGTAATTATCCAGCGATCCCTTACGTCGGGTGCTGTCGCGGTCGATGCGAACGCAGGGATGGTCTGGGAAGTGGCGTTGCAGCGCTTGCTCTAGTTGTTCGGTACCCAGCCCCTTGCCAACGAGGCGGGTAGAACCGCACTCCGAACATTGATGGGGTATGGGTCGCTGGCTGCCGCAGTGGTGGCATTGCAGGTAGCCCTGCTTTTGATGCAACGTGTAGTAGGCATCACAACGTTGGCAATCTTCTAAATGACCACATTCATGGCAGATCAGAGCGGCTGCATAGCCGCGGCGATTGAGGAAGATCAGAACCTGGCCGTCGGCGTCCAGGTGTTGCCTTATAGACCCTAGCAGCTCTGGGCTAAAGCCTTGATCCAGTGGCCGGCCTTTAATGTCAATTAGCTGGTGTTTTACCGTTTCTGCGCCACCGGCCCGCACCTTTAATTGGAGGTGGTGATAACGACCGCTCAAGGCGTTCTGCAGGGTTTCCAACGCGGGGGTGGCAGAGCCTAAAATCAGTGGTAGTTTTTCTCGTTGTGCCCGAGCAACGGCCAGATCGCGAGCATGGTAACGATATCCTTCCTGCTGCTTGAGGCTAAGATCATGTTCTTCATCGACAATGATCATACCCAGGTTGTGGCAGGGGCAGAAGATGGCTGAGCGGGTACCAATGATAATTCCTGCACGTCCCTCTTTGGCCTGCAACCAGGCATCAAGACGTTCGGTATCATTTAAGCCGGAATGCATCACGGCCACTGGGCAGTTGAATCGCTGGCTGAAGCGTTGCAGGGTTTGTGGCGTCAGGCCAATTTCAGGCACCAATACCAATACCTGCTTGCCTGCTTCAAGTATCGGCGCCATCGCCTGCAGGTACACTTCAGTCTTGCCGCTGCCGGTGATCCCTTCCAGTAGGAAAGGCTGAAACTGGTCGCTGGTTTGTCGTATCGCCGCCACAGCAGTGGCTTGCTCGGCGTTTAAGCAAGGTGCATCTGAACTGATTTCAAGGGTTTTAGCCCAGTTTTTATCGCCGCTGGCCTGCTCAAACGAAACCGCCAGCCCTTTTCTGACCATGGCAGTTAATGCGCTGCGACTGATCTCATGGTCATTAAGTTGCTCATCAGTCAGTGGCTGGCTCACTTTTAGCAGGCCGAAGATCTGTTGTTGAGATTTGGCGCGTTTTAGGTCTTCGGCTGTTATACGCTCACCATCAGCAGTCAACTTCCAAAAGCGTTGACCTGGCACTGCGGCAGGCGAGCCATCTCTGATCTTGGCTGGCAGGGTACTGAACAGAGCATCTCCCACCGGGTGTTGGTAGTAGCCGGCACTCCACTTGGATAGCTGCCATACCTCAGGGCTGAGCAATGGCTCCGGATCCAGTTTGTCGATAACCGTTTTTACCTGATTGGCGTCCCACTCTGATTCTGTGCTGTGTTCAACCAGGATCCCAATGCGCGTTGATTTACCAAAAGGGACTTTGATCCTGCTACCCACTGGCCACTGAGCGATGTCGGCGCCTTCTGGCAACCGATAATCAAACAGGCGCCGCATCGGCACAGGCAGGGCGACACGGATAAACTGGCTGGTGGGAGTGGTCGACATCAGACCTGCTTGCAATGGATTTAATTAGGCGAAAATACCCAGAGCAATTAAGAATAACAAGCGACCTATCGACATCCTGCACGCTGATCAGACATGTTTAGTTAAAATTGTTCATTATTTTACCAATAGCGCTTGATCGATCTGAGGGGGCTCCTGTATCATTCGCGACCCTAATTTAACGTGAAATACGTGTGGTGTCTGGCACAACAAGGTGACCAGATAGCGACGCGGCCTATTGAGGTAATCCCATGAAAGATGGTATCCATCCTGATTACGCAGAAGTAACTGCGACTTGTTCTTGCGGCAACGTAATGAAGATCCGTTCTACTGTAGGTAAAGACCTGCACTTGGACGTATGCTCTGAGTGTCACCCGTTCTACACTGGTAAGCAGAAAGAAGCTGCTTCTGGTGGCCGTGTTGACCGCTTCAAGAAGCGTTTTGGTTCTCTCAGCACCAAGAAGTAATTGTTGCTGTCGAACGACAGAATTTCGCAAAGGCGCCTTTATGGCGCCTTTGTTTTATCCGGTGCATACTAGGGGCTGTTGACCTTTACTGTCTGTTTTTGCTGCCCGAAGGGTTCGTTGAAACACGTTCTGCGCTGCGTTATTCACTACTTACTTAGATCGCTAAGTTACGTAGCTCATTCCTTGCTCAAAACGTGTTTCATTCGAACAAAATCCATACACGAAAGGTCAACAGCCCCTAATCCCCATTCCATCAGATAGAGAGATTGATAGTGTTGAAGTTTTTGTTCACCTGCGTTGCCTCTCTGCTGTTATTTTCCCCTCTTGTATTGGCCGTGCCCTGTATTCCGGTGGAGTACAACGACAGTGGTTTTGTCAAAACCATCAATGACGGTGACACCTTTACCCTGCAGGATGGTCGACGAATCCGCCTGGTAGGTATTGATGCCCCTGAAGTGGATCATCTTCAACCTGAGAAGTCACAGCCGTTGGCGGTGCCTGCGAAGGAGCTTCTGACCCAATTGTTACCTGCGGGTACGCCAGTAAAGATGCGTTTGGATCTGCGGGAGAAAGATAAATATGGTCGGACCTTGGCGGTGGTGGTCAATCAAAGCAATATCAATGTCTCTGAGGTGTTGATTAAAGCTGGCTTAGCACGTCCCTACTGGATCCCTCCCAACTATTTTGGTTGGCGCTGTTATCAGTTGCACGAGCGTGAAGCACGTGCGCAGCGGGTCGGTTTATGGGGGCTGCCCGTAAATCAGCCGCGGAGTGCAGTCAGCGTATTACCAGAGCAGCGCCGTCAAGTCGATGTGGTTGGCAAGATCACCAAAGTGGAAGAGTCGGCGAAAACGCTCTGGCTAGTATTAGATAACCGCATCTATGTCGGTATCGCGAAAGAACATCTACCGTTATTCGAAGATTTGGCGTTACGGGCACAGCTGATGGAAACAGTGCGAATAACAGGCAAGGTGTACCAGGCTTATGACAAACTACGCATGACCCTGGAACATCCCTGGCAGTTGGCATTCATTGAAAAAACAATTCCTGTCAGAACTGATAGTTAAACAGGGAAACCTGTTTTGAAAACAATTCTCCAACTCTCTTTTTTAACGGCTCGGAAAACATCTCGCGGTAGTTTTTTGTTTTGCGGAACGAGCCCTTGGCATTGGGTAAACTGAGCTCGGGCAAGCCAAAGCGCTCTGACAGGTCTGCCATTGCCTCGTCCATCTGCTCGAACTGATAGACCTTATCGACAGCAATCTCATCATTGATGGTGTACACCTGCCAACTGCGCAGGTTAATCGCAGCTGCGGCCTCATTTTCTATAAATTCGTCCAGGCTCGGGCGTGGCTCCTGGCGGCAACGCCAAAAATAAAGAGAGATGACTTTGTCCCAGGGGTTACGTTCAAAACAGAACTTGTAGTAACTCTGCCAAATATCTTCACCAATGAGCTCTCGAACCTCTGCTGCCCGAATGTGGTTGTAAAATCGCCTGGGTTTGCCTTTCAGCAAATTGATCCAATCTCCCTGGCTGTAATGACTCAGAGGCACGAGGCAATGCTGAGCACTTCTGCCACCTAGCTCACGGCTCTTGGATTCATCGGTAGGTGTAACTCGGGTAATGATGTCTTCACCACCACAATGCTGGCGTAGAGCAAGTTCAATACTGGTTCCTGCAGTCTTGTTTGTTTTCAGGAAAATGAACTTATGTTTGTGAGAAATGATCATCAGACAGTCCCTGTAACAACAGCTATCTGATTAAAATTAGAACAATCTGATGACCCCCCCCATCTTTTACATCAAATTGATTTAGATCAATTGATTTGGGGCATATACCTTTTTGGTTGTAACAACATGTCTGTTCAACGTTGAGGTGTAGGAAAGTTTTGACTAACATTAGACCGACTAATCAGTCGGTTTTTTTCTTGATTTAATGCCAGATACTGACTGAAAACTACAGACATTCATCTCCCGGGAGATAGTTATGGGTTATCAGAGTGAGTCAGCTGTCTCGTCGACCGAAAACAAAGTGACCTCAATTACGTCAGTTCAGGAAAGCAATGACAGGCCAGCGATGGAAGAATCATTAAAACAGCTGCTTGGGCGCCAGCGTAACGCTTTTGACGCCAGTCCCTACCCCAACGCTGCCACTCGAATCGCCAAGCTGAAAGCACTTAAACATGAGTTATTGCAACATCAACAGCAGCTCGCAGAGGCGATGAGCCAAGATTACGGTTATCGTTCGCAAGAAGATTCCATGTTTGGCGATCTGTTGCCCTCAGTGCAAAGCATTGGTTATCAGATCCGTCACCTGAAGAAGTGGATGAAACCTTCGCGTCGGCATGCAGGGTTACTGCTGGCACCCGCCAGCGTCAAAGTGATACATCAGCCACTGGGCGTGATCGGAGTTATCGTGCCGTGGAACTTCCCTCTGACCTTGTCGTTGCCGCCTTTGGCAACGGCCATTGCCGCAGGTAATCGTGCCATGCTGAAGATGTCAGAATTCACTCCCAACACCAATGCCGTGCTCAAATCACTGCTGGCCAAGGTATTTGTGGAAGAGGAAGTCGCGGTGATTGAGGGGGAAGCGGATGTTGCCCAGGTGTTCTCGAAACTGCCATTTGATCACTTACTGTTTACCGGCTCTACCACGGTTGGCCGCCATGTAATGCGAGCAGCGGCTGACAACCTGACCCCGGTGACTCTGGAACTAGGGGGCAAGTCTCCCGCGATTATTGCGCCAGATATGCCAATAGAAAAAGCGGTTGAGCGTATGATCTACGGTAAGACGCTGAATGCCGGTCAGATATGTGTTTCTCCGGATTACGTTCTCTGCCCAGAAGACAAGGTGCGTGCGTTTTGTGATGCCTTTGTGGCACGTTTCAAGCAGATGTATCCAGCGCCGACTCAGCGTGATTACAGCTGTGTGGTGAATGAACGGCAATATGAACGCCTTAATGGATGGCTTGAGGATGCAAAAGAGAAAGGCGCTGAAGTACTCCCTTGTGGTGACATTGGCAGTGCTGATGCCCGTCATATGGCCCCGCAACTGTTGCTGAACGTCAACGATGATATGACAGTGATGCAGCAGGAGATCTTTGGTCCATTGCTGCCGGTTATCGCTTATCGCACAATTGATGAAGCCTTGGCGTACGTGCAGGCACGGCCGAGGCCGCTGGCGCTGTATCTGATGTCATTTGACCGTCAATTGCAGCAGCGCATAGCGACAGAAACCCATTCCGGTGGGGTTTGTATCAATGACACGGTATTTCATGTGGCTGCCGATGATGCGCCATTCGGTGGTATTGGACCATCAGGCATGGGGCATTATCACGGCAAAGAGGGTTTTCTGACTTTCTCCAAGGCAAAAACCATTCTGACTCAGGGACGTTTTGCGTCGTCAATCCTGGTTCATCCGCCATATGGTAAATGGTTGCAGCGCATGTTGGTTAAATGGTTTATGCGGTAGGGCGTGTCGATGTCGTTATCTAAGAGAGAAATGATACTCGCTGCTGCGCTCGAGCTGTTTACCGAGCGCGGCTTCCAGGCCACATCGACGGCCTTAATAGCCAAGACTGCTGGCGTTGCCACGGGCACCCTGTTTCACCATTTTGAGTCGAAAGAGGCATTGATAAACCAGCTGTATCTGGACATTAAACTGGCCATGGCGACAGCCATGGTACCCGAGAAATCGATGTCGTCTTTGAGCAGCGTCGAACAACTCAAGGTAGCCGCAGCAGTGCTTTGGCGCCAGGCTCTCGAATGGTGTATTACCCATCATAAAGAGGCGCGCTTTTTTGCCCAGTACAACCATTCACCTTACATCGACAAACAAACCGTCGCGCAGGCACAGACGCAAGTGCTGGGTTTTGTCACAGAGCTGATTGAGCAGGGACAGGCGATAGCGATATTTAAACCTCTGCCCGCGCCACTGCTTTATGAGGTTTGTCATGGTTTGATGTTGCAAACCGCGTTTTTCTACATTGAGGCCGAGAGCCGTCCCTCAGAAACGGACATAGAACAGACGTTTGGCTTGCTTTGGGATGCCCTGCATGCATAGTTAATGAGTCATTTTTGCTTACGGAAAGCAGCGCATATAAAGAGGGTGACACAGTGACTCAACCGGCTCCCGTGATACGCCACGGCGCGTATCCGGAATTAACGTTGCCTGCCGTTCTGGTAGGTTATTTCCTTGGTGCCATTATTGCAGTCAGTATCGGCTATGCGGCACTGATCCTTGGTTTTTCTATTGAAGGCTCAGAACTGGCTGCCATCCTGGGTTTTGCCGTTCTACGTGGCATGTTGCGACGCCACAGTATTGTTGAAAACAATGTCACCCAAACCGTCGCCAGTGCCGTTAATGGTGCATCGTCGGGCATGATGTTTTCAGTACCCGCGCTGTTTATTCTTGGCTATACCGATTTTGACCCCTTGCTGCTGACCTTTGGCTGTATTGCCGGAGCGTTTCTGGGGATCGCCTTTATTATCCCCCTGCGCAAACAGATGATTGATTACGAGCGTCTGACCTATCCGGGTGGCGTTGCCGTGGCTACCATTCTCAAATCTCCTGGCGCAGGTGTGCAAAAAGCCAAGCTGCTTGCTGGGGCGGCCATCGTATCGGCTCTTATCCATTTTTGGTCCCAGAGTGCTGGGTTTGATAACTGGAATCTGGGTGAGTTAATTGGCCTGCCCGAATATATGAATGGGGTCTGGTACCTGTCGTTGTTGACCGTGGGGGTAGGTTTTATTGCGGGTCGCGGCGGCATCGCATTTATCATTGGCGGTTTTGTATGTTACTGGTTGTTGGCGCCACTACTCAGCGGTTTCGACCTGCTGCCCGTTGATGCTGACGGCAACCCAGTTACATCACCCAATGTATTGCGGGTAGACCTGTACCGACCTGTGGGCATTGGCATGCTGATTGGTGGCGCACTGATGGGTATCGCTTTGGCGCTACCTTTGATTATTTCGGCGATCCGTTCGATGCAGAACGCTGCGCGCAGTAAGTCAGTGATTAGCAAAGACGAGATGCCGATTAAGCTGCTTTACATTGCCATTGTTGGTGCGGCGATTTTGCTGGCAGTGATGTCGATTCTGTCGACTGAGCATATGGGGCTGGGCCGTGGCCTGTTGATGGCTGTTATGGGTACCCTGTGGATCTGGATCGCTGGTGTGATCCTCTCTGAAGCGATTGGCCGCACTAACTGGTCGCCACTCTCCGGGATGACCCTGATCGCCGTAACTATTCTGATTATCATCGCCAAAGGCCTGGGAGATACCGAGGCAGTAATTGCGGCTGTGACTTTAGGCGCTGCTGTATGCGTGGCGATGAGTCAGGCCACAGACCTGATGCTTGACCTTAAAACTGGCTATCTGGTGGGTGCAACACCAAAGATGCAGCAGATGGGGCAGTTTCTGGGCGCTTGGTTAGGTCCTATTCTGGTGATTGGCTTGATCATGGTGCTTCATGAAGCCTATGGCCTTGGCTCAGACAAGCTGCCTGCTCCTCAGGGTCAGGCGTTAGCGAGCATGATAAGCGGTATTCTGGGTGGGGATATTCCTACCGAAAAATATCTGGCTGGTGCCGGCATTGGCGCGCTGCTCTCTGCGTTGTCTGGCGGTTTGGGTATTACCGTAGGCTTGGGCTTCTACCTGCCCTTTAATATTGTGCTGACCTACGCCATCGGTACTGTGTTGCGTGAAGTGTCTGATCGCGTGATGAGGCATAGTTTCAGTGAATCTGTAGGAATACCGTTGGCGGCCGGCTTGATTGTCGGTGAAGCGCTGGTGGGTGTAGGCTTCGCGATCAGCTACGTTGTGGAGGGCTTCTAATATGTTAGTACTAGGCTACGTATTACTGATGGTAGGCGCGCTGACTGCCGCCTTTACTACCTCGCTCGATCCTTCCACATTGCCTTGGGGCTATTATGCATTGGCGATGCTGGTGGGCATCGTTGGCTTGGTGTTGGTAAAGCGGCACCAGCATCTGGAAGCTAACGATCATACCCAGCTACAGGAAAATCTGGGGCAGTTGAACGAGGCGCTGGGGCGTATTGTTACTCAGGCCGAAGCCTTGGTTGAGCGTCGCCACGAGTTGCCGGTGCATGAGTACCGATTTGAAATTGACCGCCTGTTCCGTGAAGACCTTAACCAGTTCGCCGAGGCGCGCTACAGCATACGTCATAGTTGTGGTGTGCAGGTGTTTGCCGATGTGATGTCGCCGTTTGCGGCGGGTGAGCGTTATATCAACCGGATCTGGTCTGCGTCAGCTGATGGTTATCTGGAAGAAGCAAATAGCTATCTGATGCGAGCCCTTGAGCAGTTTCGTGAAGCAAGAGCGGTGCTTTCTGCAGCGCTTTCAACGGCCTCTTCCTCCGAAGCCATCAACTGAGTTAATCCCTCTTCTGCCCCAGTGTCGGTGGCTTTATGGTCATCGACATATTTCTGTCATCCCAAAGCGAGATCATAGCCATGATGATTCACTGTTGAGTTATCGTTGTGGGAGGCCTTTATGGTTGAGTATGAATTTATGATGCTGTTGATTCCGGCATTATTGATAGCTGCCTGGCTGGAGATGTGCGTAGATGTGCTCAGATAGTCATGCAGCGCTAAATTCCGCAGTCTCAGGTATAAAAAAGCCCCGCTTATCCATTGATAACCGGGGCTTTTTTAAGCCGTACTCGTTGAGCAAGATGTGCGTTAACTGCTCTTAATGTGCTGGCACAGCTTAAACAGGTCTGACTGCACTGAGCCTGCTGTCAACTCAGGACCTACCGCCGGACCTCGGATCACCAGAGGTTCCTGGTGGAACCACTCGCTTTGAATGGCATAGATGTTTTCACCAGCATGGCAGTTGGCCATGGGATCGGTGGGGTCGAGGAACTCCAAGCCGACGTGAGCCTGGCCGCCACGTTCTAAACGCGCGATATAGCGCAGCACCCGGCCACTGGCCTCGGCGCGACCGTAGGCAGAGGCGATCTGGCGGTCAAAGGTTTCCGCGTTGGCAAAGAACTCTTCAATTGAGCCAGCGAGAGCTTCTTCATCTACCAATGAAACGACCTCGATATCTTCCATCTCAAACTCTTCCATGCCCAATTGGCGGGCAAGGATCAGAAGTTTGCAGCAGACATCTTCACCGGTAAGGTCTTCCCGTGGGTCAGGCTCTGTCAGGCCTTGTTCCATCGCTTCACGAATCAACTCTGAGAATGGGCGCTTGCCGTCATAACGGTCTAGTAACCATGACATGGTGCCTGACCATACCCCACTGATGCTGGTGACTTGGTCACCCGAGTGCTGTAAGTCGCCGGTGACATAATGCACAGGCAGACCTGCACCAACGGTAGCGTTGTTCAGCCATACCACAGCCTTTTCTTTGCGCTGCTGAGTGATTTCGCGATAGAGCGAGAGCGGCGCTGATGCTGGGTGTTTGTTGGCACTGATCAGGTGAATGCCATGTTCCATCAGTGCCGGGTATTGGTAAGCCAGTTCACGACTGTCAGTCGCGTCAATTACCACAAGTTCATCGTAAGGATGGCCGGCTAACAGCTCTAAAAGCTGTTCATACGCCATCTCTTCATGCTGTTCACTGAAGCGCGTCTGCCAGTCATCGACATCAATGCCCTTAAAGTCGATTAGTGCACCGTCGGTGTTATAGAGCGCACACAGCTGAACTTCCAAACGATGATAGTTGGACAGGTAGTGCTGCTGCTCTTGATACAAGCTAAGCCAGCCAGAACCAATATTGCCGGTACCGAATAACGCGACGCCCAAGCGCTTGTCAGGGCTAGATATGCCGTGGTGCATATGGGAAAGCAGCGTATTCAGATCTGTTTCACGCAACACAGCCACTAGGCTCAGACCGTGTTCCCCTGGCTGGATAAACTCAACCGGAGCATCCTGCAGGTTACGGTAGAAACAGTGGTAGTGGCGGGCGTTTTCGGTCACGCCATCACCGACCATGGCCACGAGGGCAAAGTTATCGTTCAGAGTCAGGTTGCAGAACGCGCCCTGCAACTGAAAGTCTTTAAGACGTGCAAATGCCGTTTCAGCGACCTCAGGTGTAAAGCAGAGGCGGATCAAACGTTGGTCTGGCTGGTATTGTTTTGCCAGAGGCACCAACTGATAACGATCCAAGTACTCACGAATGGTTGCCGTTGCCTCCTCAAACGCTTGGCGCGATGAGGTGTTCATGCTGATAAGGCAAACTTTATCCAGAGACGTGACGATCTTGGCGCCTTTCTCACCCACTTGCGTTGGTGCGATTTGAGTATGGCTACCGGTTGATGCGAAGGTTGAGCGGATCGCCAGACGCATTTTGCGACCAGAAAGCGGCTGCAACGTACGAGTGTGCAGTACCGGCGAGCCCAAACGCGCTAATTCAGCCGCTTCGGACAGCGACAGAATAGGTTGCGTACGAGCGCCTTTAACCTTGTTCGGATCGGCACTGAAAATACCTGCGACATCGGTCCAGATATTGGCTGTTTGCGCATCGGCAAGTGTTGCCAGCATGGTGGCACTGTAATCACTGCCGTTACGACCCAAAGTGACGGTTTCACCCTCTGGGCCCTGGCTGATAAAGCCTGTGACAATGGTCAGCTGCTCAGTGCGCGCCTGAAGCTGCGCCTGCAGTCGTGGCTGCGACTGCTCAACATCAATTTCGGGTTGCGGGCCGGGTTGCGCGACAAAGATTTCGCGGGCATCAAGCCAATCAGCAGGTACGCCTGCGCGATTCAGTACCGCTGCCAGCAGGCGTGCAGACCAGAGCTCGCCAAAGCCAACGGTTTCGTTGTAGCGCTTCTCTTCGTCCGGCTCTTTTAGCAAGGTTCGGATCTGGGCAAGATCTGTATCCAGTTGTTTTAGGGCGGCATTGGCTGCTGTTTCATCCAACAGTTGGGTGATCAGCTGACTTTGAAAGCGCGCCAAGTCTTCGAGGGTATGGCCGACAATTTCGTCATTCGCAGTACTTTTACTGCACAGCACCAACGCATTGGTAGTTTTGCCTGCTGCCGAAACCACCACCAAATCACCGGGTGATGTGTGTTCTTTGAGCAGTTCGACGACTCGGAGGTAACAGTCGGCATCGGCCAGACTGCTGCCACCAAACTTGTTGACTCTGATCCGTGATGAAACGGATTCACTGCGCTGCGTGTGCTGCCACATAACGGCTATCTATCCTAAAACATGCCCAGACGGCGAATTATAAACTAACTGCGTCGAAACCTGCTTGCAGGTCAGCGATCAAATCTTCGACATCCTCGATACCCACTGACAGGCGGATAAGGTTGTTGCCGATGCCGGCCTCAATGCGGGCTGCTTCATCCATCGCCGCATGGGTCATGGTGGCAGGATGCGCGACCAGACTTTCGACGCCGCCCAGCGATTCTGCCAGCGAGAATAACTCAAGGCCAGACAGGAACTGCTTCACCTCTTCCACACCACCTTTAAGCTCGAAGCTGAGCATGGCACCAAAGCCGTGTTGCTGTTGCTTGGCAATCTCATGGCCTGGGTGGTTTGGCAGGCTAGGGTGATAAATAGCCTCAACTTTATCTTGGCCCTGCAGGTATTCAATAATGGTTGCTGCATTTGCCTGGTGCTGTAGTACGCGAGGTTTCAGTGTACGCAGGCCACGCATGGTCATGAAGCTATCGAATGGTGAACCGGTAATACCGATGCAGTTTGCCCACCAAGCCAGCTCTTCGCCCAAGGCTTTCTCTTTAGCAACCACCGCACCACCCACCACGTCTGAGTGACCATTGATGTACTTGGTTGTTGAGTGAACAACGATATCCGCACCCAGCGTTAGTGGCTGTTGAAGTACCGGAGATAGGAATGTGTTGTCGACAGTGACCAGTGCACCGATGGCATGTGCCTGTTCGCAGATAGCTGCCACATCAACCACGCGCAGCAATGGGTTGCTTGGGGTTTCAACCCACACCATTTTAGGCTTCTGCGCCAGGGCATCGGCAAAGGCTGCCGGGTCGTTTTGGTCAACCACGAGCAGTTTGAAGTGGCCTTTCTTCTCTAGATTGGTGAACAGGCGATAGCTACCGCCATAACAATCATGAGGAACGACCAGGAGATCATCGGCCTGCAGCAACATGGTGGCCAGGTGAACCGCTGACATACCAGTACTGGTGACAACACCTTGGGCTCCCTGCTCCAGTTCTGCCAGGGCTTCGGCTAAGGCATCACGGGTTGGGTTACCAGAACGGGTGTAGTCATATTGGCGAGGCTGGTCAAAGCCGGCAAAGGTATAGTTGCTGGAAAGATACAGGGGAGGGACCACTGCGCCGTGCTGGTGGTCGGTTTCAATACCGGCGCGCACAGATACGGTTGCGACTTTACTCTTGCTCATGGTGTTTCTCTCACTATTGGTCTGGGACGCCTATCCCACAAATTATGTGCGGACAGTGGCAGATATTGGCCAACGATAAGGGATGATGTTTCAGACGTCAAGGCATCTGGACGTCTAAACATCCTTACATTTGGATTGCTAAATTTGACTGGTTCGACTGACTCAGTACAATCGTCAGGGTTATTAGCAGATTTTGAAGGCAGGCAACGCTGAGATGGCTGATTGGAACGGCGAATACATTAGCCCCTATGCAGAGCATGGTAAAAAGAATGAGCAGGTGAAAAAGATCACCGTCTCTATTCCGCTCAAGGTTTTGAAGATACTGACTGACGAACGTACCCGTCGCCAGGTAAATAATCTTCGTCACGCAACCAACAGTGAATTGTTGTGTGAGGCGTTTCTGCATGCGTATACGGGACAGCCACTGCCTGAAGATGATGACTTGCGTAAAGATACGCCGGATGATCTACCTGCAGAAGTGCGCAAGCAGATGGAAGAATTAGGATTACCGGTACCGGATCTTCACAGCGAAGACTAACGTTTACTCGGTAACGAATGAGAAAGGGGCTGACTGGCCCCTTTTTTAATGTTCGTCATTATGTCAATAAGATAGCGGCCTTGGGCCAGATGCCGAGGCATAGAGATCGTAAAAACTGCTTGACATCTTTTCTGATTCACCTCAAATTTAGGCCGTATAGACGTCTAAACATCTAAAAAGATTTTGGGAGCACGCTCCCTCATGTACTGGCAAGGCCAGGGAGTGAAGTGAAATGGCATTAAGTCACGCACAGCAGATAGGTTTGCTAAATCAGAGCCTGGCAGAAGTTGGTGATATCAACGTATCGTTTGAGTTCTTTCCGCCGAGTAGCGAGAAGATGGAGCAAACACTTTGGAACTCCATTGAGCGACTGGCCCCCCTGAAGCCCAAATTCGTTTCTGTGACCTACGGTGCCTGCAGCGGTGAACGCGATCGTACCCACGATATTGTTAAGCGCATTAAGTCTGATACAGGGCTAACAGCGGCCCCTCACCTGACATGTATTGATGCCAGTCGCGACGAATTGCGCCAGATCGCCCGTGATTACTGGAACAGCGGTATTCGTGAGATCGTTGCCCTGCGAGGTGATTTGCCAGAAGGCAGCACAGAACGCCCAGATATGTATGCCGCAGATCTGGTGGCACTGCTTAAGTCTGAAGCGGATTTTGATATCTCAGTCGCGGCCTATCCCGAAGTTCACCCTGAGGCCAAGAGTGCACAGGCTGACCTGATTAACCTGAAGCGTAAAGTTGATGCGGGTGCCAACCGTGCGATCACTCAGTTTTTCTACGACGTCGAAAGTTATCTGCGTTTCCGTGACCGCTGCGTGACTGCAGGCATTGATGTGGAGATTGTACCGGGGATCCTGCCCGTGTCTAACTTCAAGCAGCTGAAGCGTTTTGCCGGCATGACTAATGTACATCTTCCGCAGTGGCTGCACCGCATGTATGAAGGTCTGGACGACGACCAGACCACACGTAACCTGCTGGGTGCTTCAATTGCGATGGATATGGTGAAGGTTCTGTCCAAAGAAGGTGTGAAAGACTTCCACTTCTACACGCTGAACCGTGCGGATTTAACGTATGCCATCTGTCACTCACTAGGCGTACGCCCCGATTTGACGGTTGCAGCCGAATAAAGAATTAGACCAATATTTCCTTCCAAGTTTGGGCAGCCTATCGGCTGCCCTTTTTTTATGTACAGGATGTACGGTATGTCGCGGGCGCATGGTGCCGAATACACTTCGTGGGGCATGCTAACGCGCAGGAGCGTCGATACCCATAGGGCACGCTGTGTAAAGGATGAACGGTCAAAAACTGCTCCTGCATTTTCGACATTCCCGCCATCGCTGGCGGTCGTTCTTCGGAGGCCATTGGTTGTCGACCTCTTTGAAACTGGGCTGATCCAAAACGCTCAGACAAACCGTTAAGTTTGAGCAATTCCTAAGCAACTATTGTTAAAAAAATGTGAACTATGCATAATTGGCACGATTAATGGTTGAAAAGTAACCAGAAAGTAATGCTTGAGCTATTGAAGGATGCAGTAGATGAGCGATGAATCGATACTCGAAGCGGAGGAGCTTCGCTTCTTAAATGAAGTGATGTTCAGTCGTTTGCCTGAAGGTATTCAGGTTCAACCCAGTTTTACGCTGAGTGGCGACCCGGAGCACAGTGATATGCTGGGCAAGCTGGGATCGGCCGCAAGCTTGCAGATGGTTGCTCAGTTCAAAAATCATCGTCTGGTGTTTCCATTGCAGCTTTTTCAGGATGAATTCAAGCGGTTAACCATGGAATTGAAGGCGCCGCATATCTATGAAACTGGCCCAACCATGCGCCAATGGCGGATGCAGCCACAGTTGCCCCTTCGTCTCTTAAACCCCTGCGGTAGAGAAGCGGAACTGCAGGTGCATGATATTTCGTTAAGTGGCTTTTCTGTGACTTTGCCTGAGTCTGACGGCCCGGCACCGGAAAGGTTGGAGTTGCAGTTAGAGCTACCGGAGTGTGGTTCTCGCTTGCCTCTTTCTGGTTCAAAAGTGCGCCGAATTGATCCAAAAACCGTTGCGTATCACTTGGTTTTTGATGAGCCAGACTTGGAGCAGGCGCTGGGACGCTTTCTTTACGACCAACATAAACGGATGCATCCCGAGTGGGAGGGAGCACCGTTTGGAGAACCTCAGGCCGAAATTGCATAGCCTGAGCCATTATTCCTACTTTTCCGGCCTCAATAAAAAAGCCACCCTGATGGGTGGCTTTTAGATCAAACCTTGTTCGCAATCTAACCTGTGTTACGCATACCCGCGGCAATACCCGTCATAGTCACCATCAATGCCTGGTCGACATTGGTGTTCACTGACTCGGTTTCCTGACGAGAGCGCATTAACAACTCGGCCTGCAGCATATGCAGAGGCGTCATGTATGGATTACGCAGGTTAATGGATTCCTGCTGCCAGGTTTCACGTGCCATCAGGGTTTGGTCGTGGGTCAGTGATAACACCAGATCGATCCCTTCCTGCAGTTGGGTGCGCAGTTTGTCACCCAGCCCGTGCAGCTCCTTCGGTACCAACGTTTCCTCGTAGTAACGAGAGATCTCTGGTTGCGCCTTCATAAATACCATTTCAAGCATATTCAGGCGGGTGCGGAAGAAAGGCCATTTTTCAAACATCTGCTCAATGGTCTCACCATAGCCGGCATCAACCGCGGCTTGTAGGCCGTTGCCTGAGCCGAGCCATGCTGGCAGCACTAAGCGGTTTTGAGCCCAAGCAAAGATCCAAGGGATCGCACGCAGACTTTCGATACCTCCGGTGGGTTTACGCTTCGGCGGACGCGAGCCCAGCGGCAGTTTGCCCAGTTCAACTTCTGGGGTGGCAGCACGGAAGTATTCAACGAACTGAGGTTCACCGCGAACAACTGCACGGTAAGCTTCACACGAGGTTTCGGAGATCTGGTCCATCACGTCGCGCCAGCTTTGCTCTGGAGCAGGCGGCGGTAGTAGTTTGGCTTCAAGCACTGCACTGCCATATAGCGCCAGTGAGTGAACCGCAACTTCTGGCAGACCAAACTTGAAGCGGATCATTTCGCCCTGCTCGGTTACCCGCATGCCACCATCCAGTGAGCCTGGAGGTTGAGACAGGATCGCGTTGTGCGCAGGACCGCCCCCGCGACCAATGGTGCCACCACGGCCGTGGAACAGGATCAGTTCCACATCGGCTTCACGACATACTTCTACCAGCTCTTCCTGAGCACGATACTGTGCCCAAGCCGCTGACATCATACCGGCATCTTTTGCCGAGTCGGAGTAACCGATCATCACTTCCTGATGACCCTTGATATAGCCACGGTACCAATCAACCTGAAGCAGGCGTTTGATACAGTCGGCACCGTTGTTTAGGTCATCAAGCGTTTCGAACAGTGGCGCTACCCGAATTGGGAAGCTGACACCACACTCTTTCAGCAGCAGTTGTACGGCCAATACGTCTGATGGGTCTGCAGCCATCGAGATGACATAAGTACCCAGCGCATCAGGGTGCTGTTCTGCAACCACGGCGCAAGTATCGAGTACTTCCTGCGTATCAGGGCTGGGTTGCCACTGTTTGGGTAACAGTGGGCGCTTACTTGCCAGCTCCTGCAGCAAGAATGCTTGCTTATCTTCTTCACGCCAGCTGGTGTAATCGCCCAGACCTAAATAGCGGGTGATTTCGCCAATAGTTTCGGCATGACGACCAGCATCCTGACGCACATCCAGCTTCAGCAGGTTGATACCAAAACAGTCCACGCGACGCAGCGTATCCAGCAGTGCCCCATCCGCTACCACGCCCATGCCACAAGCATGCAGTGAGTCATAACAGAGTTGCAGTGGTTCACGAATATCGTCAACGCTGCGGATCAGTGGGCAAACGGCAATAGAGCGACCATCGAGAATAGCTTCGATGCCGTCTCGGGTCGCCAGCAGGTGATCGCGAAGGCGCTTCAGCGCATGACGGTAGGGCTCTTTAGCACCATTGGTGAAATCAGCCAGCTCATCACTGCAGCGGCTCATCGAGAGCTCACCGATTAGCGGGCCGAGGTCGCGAATATAAAGGTCTGCTACCTTCCAACGTGCCAACAGCAGAACTTCACGGGTCACTTTGGCGGTTACAAACGGGTTTCCGTCACGGTCTCCGCCCATCCAGCTGGCAAAACGGATAGGCGCGATGCCGTTGATTGGCAGTTTCTTGCCAAAGCGGGCATCGAGTTCGCCGTTTAGTTGGCGTATGAAGCTTGGGATCGCCTCCCAAAGCGAATGTTCGATCACCGCGAAGCCCCATTTAGCTTCGTCTACGGGTGTGGGACGCTGGTCGCGGATCTCGTTGGTGTGCCAGACCTGTGTCACCAACTGTTCAAGGCGGTTTTCAACCAGACCTTTTTCTTGTGCTGTGATCAGCGGGTTTTCCAAATCAGCTAAGCAGTGCGCCGCTTGCACATACTTGTTGATCTGGGTCCGACGGGTCACTTCGGTGGGGTGTGCAGTCAGCACCATCTCAATATTCAGGTTGCTTAGTGCATCAATGATCTCATCGGCAGAGATATCTTGAGCCTGCAGACGGTCAAACAACTCTGAGAAAGGGTTGGGCTTGTCTACCTGCTCTCTACCCTCTTTAGAGATTGAGTGGAACTGCTCAGCCATATTGGTTTGCGCTAGAAACTGCTGGAATGCCTTAGCCACAGGCAGCAGTTCTTCGTCATCCAATGAGTGCAGCGTGTCAATCAATGCTTCTCTGTCTTTATCTGAGCCCGCCTGAGCTGATTTAGACAGCTGACGTATCGACTCAATCTTATCCAGAAAGGCGTCCCCTTTGTCGTGCTGGATAGCGCGCCCCAATAGGGTGCCTAGGAAGCTAACGTTGCTTCGTAGCGCCGTGTATTTATCCATAAACGGTAATACCTTTGTGCAAGCGAAAAACAGGCAAGTCTAGCGTGCTCCGACACTAAAACCCTTGCCACAGAACAAATCTGAGAACCCCAAATAATAGAGGAAACTTAACTTAAAGTGGAATCGGTTAATAAACCATCATGAGAGTGAAATAGTTATGCAACATTTAATGTCGTTAATTCGGGCCTGACTTATCACCTCGTTATGGGCTGTTTATGTAAACAAAACGTTCCGATAGGGGAGTTTACACACTGGTGAATAGCTGGCAAATAAAAATGCATTAAAGTTGCATAACAAGTCATTATGCTTTAGCTTTGCAAACCATAGGGTTATTCCTGTTCCAATCTGTCTTTGCAATTGTCTGATTGAACGCAGGAACGATTAGCCAACTATAGTAAGGAATCCCGCAGGAGGGGTATCTCAAAGATGATCAAGTGTTCCATTATCGGCGCAAGCGGATATACCGGTGCCGAATTAGCCAATTTAGTTCAGCAGCATCCCCAGATGCAGCTGAAAGGTATCTATGTGTCTGAAAAGAGTGCGGATGCAGAGGCTGAATTGGGAACACTGCACCGACGATACCTGGGACAGCTTGAGCTTGAGTTAACACCGTTGGCGACTGCTGACGTGGCGAAAGCCGCTGAAGGTGTTGATCTGGTGTTTTTGGCAACCGACCACAAGGTTTCTGTGGCACTGGCACCCGCCCTGCTGGAAACCGGTGTGACAGTGATGGATCTGTCAGGTGGTTTCCGTTTCGATTCCCCCGCGCCTTATGACAAGTTTTATGGTTTTACCCATGATAACCCTGAGTGGCTGGAACAGGCGGTATATGGCCTGGCGGAATGGAATGCGGCAGCGGTTTGTCACGCGCAGTTAGTGGCTGTGCCTGGCTGTTATCCCACTGCCAGCCTGCTGGCGTTGAAACCGTTGCAGGAAAAAGGGCTGATTAAGCTTGATACCACCCCTGTGATTAATGCGGTGAGTGGTGTTTCCGGCGCGGGCAGAAAAGCCTCTATGGTTAATAGTTTCTGTGAAGTGAGCTACAACCCCTATGGCGTGTTGAATCACAGACATCAGCCGGAAATCGCGCTGCACCTCGGGAATCCCGTCATATTTACTCCGCATCTTGGCAATTTCCAGCGTGGCATCGTTGCAACTATCACAGTGCAACTGGCCGAAGGGGTCACTCAGGCACAGATAGATGATGCTTATCAGTCTGCCTATGCAGGTAAGCCTGCAGTCAGACTTTACAACAAGCTGGCAGAGAATCACTGGCCAAGCATTAATGGTGTCGCGAATACACCTTACTGTGATATTGGCTGGAAGCTGGATAGTGAAACTGGTCATCTGGTGGTGGTCTCAGCGATTGATAACCTGCTGAAGGGTGCCGCTTCCCAAGCGATTCAGTGTGCCAATATCCGTTTCGGTTTGATCAACTATCCATTGAGTAAGAAGGTGGCGGTATGACGGCCCCTGTCTTAATCAAAGTTGGCGGTGCGCTGCTAGAGAATGCAGCGGCATTAGATGCGCTATTTGGCCAGCTGGCCAGTATTCAGCAGTCACGCCCGGTAATGGTGATTCATGGTGGTGGTGTTGTTGTTGAAAAACAGCTGGCAGCCATGGGCATGAAGAGCGAAAAGAAAAATGGCCTGAGAATTACACCACCAGACCAGATGGCAGTGATTACAGGCGCTCTGGCGGGTACCAGTAACAAGCAACTGCTGGCCTGCGGTTTAAAGTCGGGCTTAAAAGCAGTCGGCCTTTGCATTGGCGATGCGTTTACCGTCGATGCGCAAATCATGGACCCTGAACTGGGTTGTGTCGGCTACTGTAAAGAAGATGGCAGTGAGGGCGATGCCGACCTGTTGAAACTGCTGGTTGGCGCGGGTTACACCCCGATCATCAGCTCTATCGCCGTCTCGAAGGAAGGCCAGTTACTCAATGTTAATGCCGATCAAGCTGCACTGGCTCTATGCCAGCTGCTGAACGCGGAATTGGTATTGCTGTCAGACGTAGACGGCATTCTTGATGGTCAGGGCCAGTTGATTGCGGAGATTGACCAGGCCAAAGCCGATCAGTTGGTTGCAGACGGCGTGATCACTGATGGCATGGCAGTCAAAGTTCAGGCGGCATTGAGTGCAGCCAGAACCTTAGGGCGCAGCATTGCTGTTGCCAGCTGGCGTCATCCTGAAAAGTTAGAAGATTTATTGGCTGGGGGTGCAGTGGGCACCCGCGTATTAGGCTAAGTCGGGCCTTGCCCCTAGCGAAGTGGAGTTGTAAATGAAACCTCTGAATCACTTATTAACACTTAAGGATCTGGATAAAGAACAGATCCTCTATCTGTTGGACCTGGCAGCAAAAATTAAAGCCACGCCACAGGATTACGCGGACGCGCTGAAAGGCAAAAGCGTCGTGATGCTGTTTGAGAAGCCATCACTGCGCACACGCGTCAGCTTTGATATTGGCTTAAACAAGCTCGGTGGTCATGCGGTCTATCTGGATCAGCAAAATGGCGCGCTGGGTGAGCGTGAAACCGTGAAGGACTTCGGTGCCAACATCTCTTGTTGGGCTGATGGTATCGTTGCACGTGTTTTCAAGCAGTCGACTCTGGAGCAGTTAGCCGTTGGCGGTAATGTGCCAGTGATCAATGCCTTGAGTGATCTTTACCATCCATGCCAGGCGCTGGCGGATTTTCAGGCGCTGCAGGAGAAACTGGGCGATCCATCCAAAGTGAAACTGGCTTACGTGGGTGACGGCAACAATGTCACTCACTCGCTGATGTTATTAGCCGCGCAAATTGGTGCTGAAATGGTGGTGGTATGTCCACCAGGCTATAACGTTGACGGTAAGGTGGTTGTAGATTGTCAGGAGATTAATACGCGTACAGGCGGCAAGCTGACCATCTCCAGTGAGTTGAGTGCCCTGAAAGGCGTAGACGCCATCTACGCAGACACCTGGGTGTCGATGGGTGACGAAACACCACTGGACCAAATCAAGGCTGTGTTCTCTCCTTATCAAATCAACAGCCAATTGATGCAGGACACAGGTGCACAGTTCTTTATGCATTGTCAGCCGGCACATCGTGAATATGAAGTCACATCAGAAGTGATGGACAGTGAACAGTCATTAATTTTGCCTCAGGCGGAAAACCGCATGTGGGCGCAGAACGCAGTCATGCTTGAGTTATTGAAATGGGGTTGATAGCAGATATGAGCAAGCAACAAGTTAAAAAAGTGGTATTGGCCTATTCCGGTGGTTTGGATACATCCGCCATCATTCCTTGGCTGAAAGAAAACTATGACGGCTGTGAAGTGGTCGCGTTTGCCGCTGACGTCGGTCAGGGCGATGAAGAGCTGGAGGGCCTGGAAGAGAAAGCCCTGGCTTCTGGCGCCAGCGAGTGTCACATCGTTGACCTGAAAGAAGCGTTTGTTTCTGACTATGTATTCCCCAGCCTGACCACAGGTGCGGTGTACGAAGGCAGCTATCTGCTGGGTACATCTATGGCACGTCCTATTATTGCCAAAGCGCAGGTGGAAGTGGCGTTGAAAGTGGGTGCCGATGCTTTGTGCCACGGTTGTACCGGTAAAGGTAATGACCAGGTGCGTTTCGAAAGCACTTACGCTGCTTTAGCCCCGCAACTGAAAGTTATCGCGCCATGGCGTGAATGGGACATGTCGAGCCGTGAAGAGCTGCTTAACTATCTGGCTGAGCGTGATATCCCCTGTACTGCCAGCTTGACCAAGATCTACAGCCGTGATGCTAACGCTTGGCATATCTCCACCGAAGGTGGCGAGTTGGAAGATCCATGGAACGAGCCGTCTGAAAACTGCTGGGTGTGGACAACTGCACCAGAGCAGGCACCTGATGCACCGGCTTACGTTTCCCTGACCGTTGAAAAAGGCCGCGTTGTTGCCGTTGACGGCGAAAAACTGAGCCCTTACCAGGCGCTGGTGAAACTGAATGCGATCGCGGCACCGCACGGTGTAGGACGTGTTGATATTCTCGAAAACCGCTTGGTAGGCATGAAGTCTCGCGGTTGTTATGAAACGCCGGGTGGCACTGTGATCATGGCTGCATTACGCGGCATCGACGAGCTGATTCTCGATAAGAACTCACGGAAATTCCGTGACCAGCTAGCGGTCGAGTTCTCCCACGTGATGTACGACGGCCGTTGGTTCACGCCGCTTAACAAATCACTGCTGGCCGCTGCAGAAAGCTTTGCAGAAGATGCCAACGGTGAAGTAGTAGTGAAGCTGTACAAGGGTACGGCCACAGCGGTGAAGAAAAAGTCACCTAACTCACTCTACTCAGAAGAATTCGCCACTTTTGGTGAAGACGACGTGTATGACCAGAGCCATGCAGAAGGCTTTATCCGACTCTTCTCTCTGTCTAGTCGGATTAAAGCACTGAAGCAGGAGAAATAAGTATGGCATTGTGGGGCGGACGTTTTTCGCAGGCAGCTGACAGCCGGTTCAAACTGTTCAACGATTCGTTGAAGTTTGATTACCAGCTGGCTGAACAGGACATCATGGGCTCTATCGCTTGGGCTGGCGCACTGAATAGCGTTGGCGTGCTGAGTGATGAAGAGGTAAAAGCGCTGGAGACAGCGCTGCTTGAACTTCGTAGTGAAGTTCAGGCCAACCCTGAGCAGATCCTGGAAAGTGATGCGGAAGACATTCATAGCTGGGTTGAAGGCAAACTGATCGACAAGGTCGGGGATCTGGGTAAGAAGCTGCACACTGGGCGCAGCCGAAATGACCAGGTTGCCACCGACCTTAAGCTTTGGTGTAAAGATTACGGTGATATGGTTTACGAAGCCTTGGTGCGATTGCAGCAGGCGTTGGTAGATCTGGCTAACCGTGAATCTGAAACCGTTTTACCCGGCTATACCCACTTGCAGCGTGCGCAGCCCATTACCTTCGGCCATTGGTGTCTGGCTTATGTAGAAATGTTCCACCGTGACATTGACCGTCTTAAAGGTGCAACGAAGCGCCTGGATACTTGCCCTCTGGGTTCGGGCGCATTGGCGGGTACGGCCTATCCGATTGACCGTGATGCACTGGCACAGAGCCTGGGCTTTAGTCGTCCGACCTTCAACAGCCTGGATGCGGTGTCTGATCGTGACCATGTGATGGAGCTGATGTCAGCAGCAAGTATCAGCATGTTGCACCTGTCGCGGATGGCAGAAGACCTGATCTTCTATAACTCAGGTGAAGCCAATTTCATCGAGCTGAGCGATCAGGTGACCTCTGGTTCATCGCTGATGCCTCAGAAAAAGAACCCGGATGCGCTGGAATTAATCCGTGGTAAAACCGGTCGTGTCTATGGCTCGCTTGCGGGCATGATGATGACGGTAAAAGCTCTGCCGCTGGCCTACAACAAGGACATGCAGGAAGACAAAGAGGGGCTGTTTGATGCCATCGACACATGGATGATGTGTCTGGATATGGCCGCGCTTTGTCTCGAAGGGCTAAAAGTTAACCGAGATCGGACCATGGAAGCCGCTCAACAAGGGTACGCTAATGCTACTGAGTTGGCGGACTACCTTGTGGCACGTGGTGTACCGTTCCGTGAAGCTCACCATATTGTCGGTGAGGTGGTAGTGGCAGCCATCGCCAAGAAACAGCCACTGGAAGATTTTGCCCTGTCAGAGTTGCAAGGTTTCTCTGACAAGATTGAAGAGGATGTTTATCAACACCTCACTATCGATGCCTGCTTGGCCAAACGTGAAGTACTGGGCGGTACTGCACGGGTCAGCGTCTCCGAGGCATTAGGTAAGGCACAGCAGGCCAAGGGGCCGGTGGATGTGCAACAAGGACAGGCGCTGGGTGGAACAACCTACCAGCAGGTAAAACATGCATTGGCGCAGGCGCAGCAGCGTCTGAACGCACAAAAAGCCGAAGTGCTGAAGGTGCGTGGCGCGAAGCTGAGCGACTTGGATGCGATAGACGACATCGTTGCTCACTGGGCCAATGTAGGAGAGACACTGCCGCGTAGTCGAGATGATCTGGTCAGAAGCATTCTTGATTTCGCCGTAGCAGAGCAGGAAAACCAAGTGATTGGTTGTGCTTCGCTCTATATCTACGGCACGGGGCTTGCCGAGATCCGCTCTTTAGGTGTGGATCGTACGCAGCATGGTAAAGGCCAGGGTAAAGCTTTGGTGCAGTACATGCTTCAGCGTGCAAAGGAATTGGAACTCAAGCGATTAATCGTGTTGACCCGGGTCCCTATGTTCTTCGAGAAACTAGGGTTCACCTACACCAGCAAAGACCAGTTGCCGGAGAAAGTGATGAAAGATTGCGATATCTGCCCGAAAAAACACGCATGCGACGAGGTCGCAATGGAATACGTACTGTAACCAGCTCTCTGGAGATAGGGTGAGAGAGTAATCCTCTCGTTACAACCACCCTTTTTTTTGCCCCCAAACCGTATGGTCTGGGGGTCTTTTTTTATGGTGAATTTTTAGCTGTCTGGTCAGATTGAAAGGGGCCGCGAGGTCATTTATCCGCAATGCCAAACCTTGTAAAGCGAATAGGAATCGGATTAGTTTTTCTGCTTAGCCTTATCTTGCTAGCCACATCAGTTTTATACATTTATCTGTTTCAGCCTCATAAAACTCAGGTTCGTTTTCAAACCTCTGATGGCGTACTTTCACTTAGTGAGGGTAAAGATCAGTCGTTTTATGGGGTTGTAATCACATATGAGACTTATAAATGGCACTGTGGCATAGATGCTCTTGAGCTCAGGAGAATAACACCAAAACCTGATTTTTTTCAGTTGGAATGGTGGTTTGATAACTTTGACGAACCGAAGTGGAAAGTGCCGCTCGTAGATCCAAAGTTCGACCAGCGTGGTATCCCATATAGCCACGACATCGGGGATTGCTTTGGCGCAATACCGGAAGAAGAGATGCCCATATATGAGCGAGCACAGAGGTATATAGAAAAACTAAATGCATTGGAAGATAAACAGGAACACTGAATCGTGTAGCCATATCGCTCTCTTCAAGCGTTGTGATCCCTCAAATTTGACAGGGATCGTATTTGCTGACGAAAAGAACCAAAGTACGAACTCAATCCAGTCGCCTATCTTCCCTTCCTGACTGAAGTTTTCTAAAACCACTAGACTGATAAGCAGCGTTTAGGTGGAGCTTACTATGTCTAATTCCCCAGTTTCAGGAGAGGTTCAGCAACAGCTTTTTCATTGGCCTGTGGCCCCCTATTTATCCGTTGAAAACGACGCCCCTATTGTGCAGCTCTGGGTAGCTGATGGGGTGGATGCGACGCAGGTCTTTGTGCGTGCCGAGCCAGATAATGAAGAGTTTCTGGTGCCCATGACGGTCGTCTCGCAGCAGCCAGGCTGGAAGTTGTACCAGGCCGAGCTACCGGTCAACCCAGCAGAAGCGACCACTGTGTATTGCTTTAAAGTGCTAACGAGTTCCGGTCAACTTTGGCTGGATGCTGCCGGTGAGTCACCTTATATGCCAATGCGTGAACAGCAATTTAAGTTGTTGCTCGATGTCCAGCCACCCAGCTGGGTGCCGCAGCAGGTGTTCTATCAGATCTTTGTCGAGCGATTCTGTAATGGCGATCCTTCAACAGATATGGCGAAGGGCGCCTATCAGCAGCGTGATTCCGGCGTCGCGATAGCCAAGGAGTGGGGCGAGCCGATAAGCCCGGAAAGTAAGAACCGTGAGTTTTATGGCGGTGATCTAGCAGGCGTCACTAGCAAGTTGGATTACCTGCAGTCGCTGGGCGTGACCGCTTTGTATCTCAATCCTGTGTTTACCTCGCCCAGCGTGCATAAATACGATATTGAAGATTACGAAAACGTTGACCCCTGTTTTGGTGGCAACCAGGCACTGGCCGATTTAACCGAATCGCTACACCAGCGAGGCATGAAGGTGCTACTGGATGCCGTATTTAACCATGCTTCCGATACACATCCCTGGTTTAACCGCTGGGGCACCCAAGATTCGGTTGGTGCCTATCAGGGTAAAGAATCTCCCTACTTCGATTACTACACCTTTATGGACCCGGAGAATCCGGACAGCGATTTTTGCTGGCAAGGCAGTAAGGTGATCCCTGTGCTTAATTTGGGCCATCCCGAGCTCAAGGCCTACTTCTTTGATGCGCCGGACTCAATCACCCGGCGTTGGATGCAACCGCCCTACAACATTGATGGTTGGCGTGTCGATGTGATCCACATGATGGGCGAAGGCCCCCATGCCGACAATAATGCCAAGGTACTTGGCCAGATGCGTGAGGCGATCAAAGAAACCAATCCTGAGGGTTATTTCCTGGGCGAGCACTTCTTTGAAAACACCCGTTGGACGCAGGGCGAAATCGAAGATGGTGCGATGAACTATTACGGTTTTGCATTGCCTGTAAGGGCCTTTCTGGCTAACCAGGATGTCAATTACCACCCCCATCAGCTCAGTGCCGAACAACTTTCACAATGGTTGACGCAAACCCGCTCTAGAACGCCCTACGCCAACCAGTTGTGCCAGTTAAACCTGCTGGATACCCATGACACTGCGCGCTTCTTCACCATGTTGAAGGAAGATGAAGCCTTGATGCGCTTGGCGGTCGTGTTGCTGATGACCTACCCAGGCGTTCCCTGTCTCTATTACGGCGATGAGATCGGCCTGACGGGTGAAAACGACCCTTACAACCGTGCCTGTTTTATTTGGGATGAAACTGAGTGGAACACACCACTGTGGCAACACTACCAGCAGATGATCCAGCTCCGCCAACAGACTTCTGCCCTGCAAACAGGCGGCTATCAGACGGTCTATGCCAAACAGGATGGGTTTGCCTTTGTCCGCTTTGATCAATCCAATACCGTGTTGATAGCGATTAATCGCAACGCAACTGAACCGCTGGTGATAGATCTTCCTGAGTGGCTTGCATTGCTACCATCAGGTGCGGCAGCTTGGCAGGTAAGTGTGGGGGCGGCCAGTCAAGCTGCAACTCAGCTTAGTGTTCCTCCGTCAGGTTTTGTTGTGATGCAACGATAGTTCTCGTGCTCGAACGCCAGTCTTTAGATAACAGAAGAGCCCCAATTGGGGCTCTTTTTTATGACCAATACCGAGGTTTGTTATGCACCCGGGCCACATTCCATACACTGCTCGATCATGGCTGGGCCTAGGTGTAGCTTGGCATTGAGATCCCGCAGGGCGGTGCGCAGGCCCTCTTCTATCACAGGATGATAGAAGGGCATATCCAGCATTTGCGCGACAGTCATTTTCTGTTGGTGCGCCCAAGCTAGCAGGTGGCCGATATGCTCTGCCTCAGGCCCTATCATTTCGGCACCTAAGAACAAGCCTGTACCTTGTTCGCCATAGACGTGCAGCAGCCCTTTGTTTTTGAGCATCACCCGGCTGCGGCCCTGATCCTCAAACGACACTTCCCCGACGGCATAGCAGTTACATTTACTGTACATGCCATCAACTTCCTTGAAGGTCTTACCGACCATGGCGATCTGTGGGTCAGAGAACACGGCCGCCAGTGGTGAGCGCCTGAGCCCCGCACGAATATCAGGGAATCGTCCCGCGTTGTCACCGGCAATGCGCCCCTGATCTGCTGCTTCGTGCAGCAAGGGGATCTGGTTGCTGGCATCGCCCGCGATAAAGATATGGGGCACAGATGTCTGCAGCGTGAAATGGTCAGCTTCGGGCACGCCGCGCTCGTCCAGTTCGATATCTATGTTTTCCAGGCCGAGCTTGTCGACATTGGGGCGCCTTCCTGTCGCTGCGATCACATAGTCGACATGGGTCTCGACGTAGTCGCCCTGTTTGTCCTGATAACCCAGTTTCACTCGCTGGTTGTCGCCTTCACCTTCCAGCTCCATCACTTCTACTTTCGCATCCGGGTCCAGATAGAACTCGTCTGCATACACCTTTCTTGCGTAGCTCAGTAGGCTTGGGTCGGTGAGTGGGCCAACTTGATTGCCAACACCGAACATCAATACTCGGACGCCCAGACGGTGAAGCGCCTGGCCTAACTCCAAACCAATCACACCTGGACCAAACACTGCGACTGATTCAGGCAGGTCATCCCACTCAAATACATCATCATTGACCAAAAGGCGGTCACCCAGAGATGCCCATGGTGCAGGATAAGTGGGTCGAGAGCCGGTGGCGATAACGATTCGCTTGGCCTGAATCTCCGTATGCTCGTCGACCTGCAAGGTATTGGCATCAATAAACTTGGCGTAGCCACGAAGTTTATCTTCGGCGGGTATGCCATCCACCGCTTCTACGACAAATCCGGCGAAACGGTCGCGCTCGCGCTTCACCCTATCCATCACCTGTCGACCATTGATCTTGGGGGCTTGGGTAACTTCGATACCAAATGCGGGTGCTTTTTCGAACTGATGCGCCGCTTCTGCTGCTGCGATAAGCAGTTTTGATGGCATACAGCCAACGCGAGCACAAGTAGTACCGTAGGGGCCGCCTTCGATCAGTATTGCACTGGCACCTTGTGCTTTTGCAGCGCGGTAAGCGCCTAATCCTGCTGTACCTGCACCGACGACGGCGACGTCAATTTGAATCTGTTGCATGTGTTTAGCTCCTTACCCGCAGTGGTTGATGACGAGGGGAGCAAAGCTTGCTCCCCTGAGCTCTGTTACTTGTTTAGGTGGGCTTCCAGCTCTTCGCTGCCGCCGATGTGTTGGCCATCAATAAAGACTTGTGGCACGGTGCTGCGGCCGGAGATGGCTTTCAAGCTAACACTGGTGGCGTCGGTACCAAGAATGACCTCTTCATAACGCAGTCCTTTATCCAGCAACATCTGTTTGGCGCGTGCGCAGAATGGGCAGCCAGGCTTGGTAATGATGCTGATAGAAGATGGCGCTTTAGCCTGCGGATTCAGGTACTCAAGCATGGTATCTGCATCCGACACTTCAAACGGGTCGCCAGGCTTCTGTGGCTCAATGAACATCTTTTCAATGACGCCATCTTTCACCAACATGCTGTAGCGCCATGAACGCTTACCGAAACCCAGGTCATCTTTATCTACCAGCAGACCCATGCCGTCAGAAAACTCGCCGTTGCCATCAGGGATGACGGTAATGTTTTCCGCCTCTTGGTCGGCTAACCAGGCGTTCATGACGAAGGTGTCATTCACACTCAAACAAATGATTTCGTCGACGCCATTTTCTGCAAACACAGGTGCCAGTTCGTTGTAGCGAGGCAGGTGTGTTGATGAGCAGGTGGGTGTGAATGCGCCGGGCAGAGCAAACAGCACAACAGTTTTACCTTTGAACAGTTCGTCGGTGGTGATATCGACCCACTCATCGCCCTGACGGGTGTGGAAAGTAACCTGAGGGACTGATTGACCTTCTTTATTTACAAAGCTCATAACCTTCTCCATTGAATTTATAAGATTTACTGTCTTGTTAACTCTGAAATCTGAGTACAGTATGGTTGCTATAGTTCAATAGCTGAAATCGTTTATATTGATTTTAGTTATAGGTAAAGGCTATCAATATGAATTTGAATGACTTCCGTTACTTAGTAGCACTGAACCAAACCAAACATTTTGGAAGGGCCGCTGAGCGTTGTTTTGTCAGCCAGCCAACTCTGAGTGGACAGCTGGTTAAGTTAGAACAGGAGCTGGGTGTAACGCTGGTGGAACGAACTCGGCGTTCGGTCATGTTTACCCCAGCGGGTGAAGCTATTGTGACCAGAGCACAAAAAGTCCTGCTGAGTGTAGATGAGGTAAAGCAAGAAGCGCAGCGATGGCGCGATCCGATGGCAACCACCTTGCGCTTAGGACTGATCCCCACCGTGGCGCCCTATCTTCTGCCGCATCTGCTGCCGGCCGTTCAAGAGAAATACCCTGACTTAAATCTGGAGCTGCATGAACTGCAAACCGAAGTCTTGCTGAAGCAGCTTCAACAGGGCTCACTGGATGCTTTGATATTGGCGATGCTGCCCGGTATGGGGAAGTTTGAGTCGCGGATGTTATATCAGGAACCTATGGTGTTTGCTGCTTCGAAACAACACGAGTTTGCAGAAAAGGAAGAGGTGAGTTTTTCTGATCTGCAGGGGCAACAGGTATTAATGCTGGAAGATGGCCACTGCCTGAGAGACCAGGCGTTGGGTGTTTGTTTTTCTGCGGGCGCTAACGAAGATCCGAGTTTTCGAGCAACCAGCCTGGAAACCCTACGACATATGGTTGCTCTTGGCCGCGGCGTGACGCTTTTGCCATTATTAGCTTGTTCTCAAAGGGATAAATTCCAAGGGCTTTGCTACGCTAAGTTCTGTGCGCCAGAGCCGACAAGAGACATTGTTATGTTATGGCGTTCAGGTTCAGGAATTGAAAGAACCTGTACACCGCTCTCAGAATTGTGTTCTGAAGTGGTGAAAGAGGTAATGCACAGTTATATTCAGAACGCTGGATAGGCCAATTAGTCAGGCAACAGGACAGGGAGGATGCGATGATCTCGCATGATGACCGAAGAAATTTCTACCGAATGATGGTGAATGCGGAAGTCACGCTAATTCAAGTAGCAACTGATGCACGTTACGAGGGTACTTGTATCAACCTCAGTGCTACTGGGATGGCGGTATCGGTGGAAGAGGAAATCGAAGCAGATATCGAGCTTGAAGTACGTTTGGAAGCGGCAGATCAAATGGTGCCGGCGCTCAATGCAAATACAAAAGTAATTCGCTGCACACCACAGGGTGATGGCAGCTACTTACTTGGACTGGAGATCCTCGACGTTACCTAACCGAGACGGGCTCCAAATTCTGCGTTAACAACTAACGTGGATAACAACCTGGAGAAATAAACGGGTATGGAGCGGATCCTAGTAGTAGAAGATAGCCCCATGGTGTTGAAGATCATTCGTCATTTGATCTCTCAGGGGCTAGATGTAGAAGTTGTTACACGCACGGATCTGGCAGGTTGCGGAGAAGAGTTGGCTGAAAGTGGCGAGTTCTTTGCTGCTGTGGTCGATCTTAACCTGCCCGACGCCACCAATGGTGAAGTGGTTGAGTTTGTGCTCGATCACGGCATTCCTACCATAGTATTGACCGGCAGTTATGATGACGAACGCCGAGAACGCCTTCTTAATATGGGTGTGGTGGACTATGTGGTTAAAGAAAGCCGACATAGCTATGAGTATGTCGTCAAGCTACTGAAAAGACTGCAAAAAAACCGCCATATCAAAGTCCTGATTGCTGATGATTCCGGAACCACGCGGCGCTTTATCCGTGGTTTGCTGGAACAGCACCTTTATCAGGTGATTGAAGCCGGACATGGTAAAGAAGCAATCGCTCAGCTGGCCAAGCACCCAGATACCAGCATTTTGATCACCGATTACGCCATGCCGGAGATGGATGGTTTTGAGTTGGTTAAGCATGTGCGTAATGAAAAAGACAAACATGAGCTGGTGATCATCGGTTTGTCCTCTACTGAGAGCGGCGCGCTATCTGCTAAATTTATTAAGAACGGTGCCAATGATTTCCTCAAGAAGCCGTTCTTCCATGAAGAGTTTCACTGTCGTTTGATGCACAACCTGGAAGAAATGGAGTTGATCCAGGCGATCCAGGATGCGGCAAATCGCGATTATCTAACGCAGCTATATAATCGTCGCTACTTGTTTAATGAAGGTTGTCAGTTGCATGAGCAGGCTGTTTCGAAAGGGCAGCAGCTTGCACTGGTGATGCTGGATATTGATCACTTTAAGCAGCTCAATGATACCTACGGCCATGAAGCAGGTGACGAAGTATTGAGGCAGCTCGCTGGCAAGATGTTGCAATCTTTCCCTCGCTTCTTGTGTGCCCGGATGGGAGGCGAAGAGTTCTGTATCTTGATGCCTGGTCTCACCAACGATCAGGCTAACCAGCTTGTGGAGGGGTTCAGGCTGATGGTCTCCCAGCAACCCTTTATGTATGGCGAGACAGAATTGCCTGTGACATTCAGTGCTGGTGTTACTAATCACATCGGTGAGGACCTTGATTCTATGTATCAAGGTGTGGACGAGTACCTCTATCGTGCCAAGGAAGCGGGGCGTAATTTCGTTATTGCTGACGACTGACGGTTTTTGTAGTTGTAAAAAAGGGCGCCCTAGTGAATCACCAGGACGCCCTTTTTTGATCTACACCAGCGTGTTAGGGCAATTCGTTATTGATCGCTTTAATCTTGTGGATCGCAAGGTCAGCACCCTTGTACTCGTCTTCTTCGCTTAGGCGAATACCGATCAGGGCCTTAACCAAGCCATAGATGGCAAAACCACCAACCAGCGCGATGGTGGCACCCACCAAAGAGCCAATCAACTGACTCATAAAGGTCACACCGCCGAGGCCACCAAGGGCTTCCAAGCCAAAGATGCCGGCAGCAATACCGCCCCATACACCACAAAGACCGTGAAGTGGCCATACACCCAGTACATCATCAATTTCTGGGCGTTTATTCTGCAGGTAGGTAAATACGATGATAAACAGTGCACCCGCGACGACACCCACCACAAGTGCGCCAATTGGATGCATCAGATCTGAACCCGCACAGACGGCAACAAGGCCTGCTAACGGGCCATTGTGAATAAACCCTGGATCGTTTTTACCAAACAGCATCGCAACAACGATTCCACCCACCATCGCCATTAGAGAGTTGAGTGCGACCAGGCCAGAAATGCCAGTCAGTTGTTGCGCTGACATTACATTAAATCCGAACCAACCGACGGTCAGGACCCATGCGCCAAGGGCCAGCATAGGAATGTTTGAAGGCGCGAAACCAACAACCGTACCCCCTTTGACGCGGCCTTTACGGGTGCCGAGCAGTATGATTGCGGCCAGTGCGATCCAACCACCTACACCATGCACAACAACAGAGCCAGCAAAGTCATGGAACTCAGCCCCAAAGCTTTCCGCCAACCAGCTTTGGAAGCCAAAATTACCGTTCCAGATCATACCTTCGAAACTTGGATATAGCAGAGCAACGCAGAGTAGCGAAGCAAGGAGCATGGGATAGAAGCGTGCGCGCTCGGCAACACCGCCACTAACAATGGCCGGGATCGCGGCTGCAAAGGTCAGTAAGAAAAAGAATTTGACCAGCTGGTAGCCATTGTCGGCTGCCAGTGTGCTGGCACCACTGAAAAAGTGTTCTCCATAAGCCAGCCAGTAACCAATAAAAAAGTATCCCAGTGTTGAGACGCCAAAATCGGTAATGATTTTAACTAAAGCGTTGACCTGGTTTTTTTCTCGAACTGTGCCGACTTCCAGAAAGGCAAAGCCTGCGTGCATCGCCAGTACCATAATGGCACCGCCGAGAATGAAAAGGGTGTCTGCGCTTTGTAGCAGGGTCTCTACTGCGCTGTTGATATCTTCCACAACTCCTCCAGTGATAATTCATGCACCTAAAATGTGCAAAATGCGTCATTTGGGTGCAAAAACTGCACACCATGCATGCACAAGGTATGGGCATTAGCTTCTTGGTTTACTTTTTATTGTTATTATTCAGGTTGTTATCTGTTAATTATTTGGGTGGATATTGCGTATCAGAGGACTCGCAACATGCACCTCAATGGAGGTGCATGAAATGTGCCATTGCGCTTGAAAGGAAAACTGAGGGGTTAGAAATACTTCTGAATATCTAGTTTGTGGGCTTCTGGCTTTTCACAAGAAGCGATTTTATCGTTGCATTTGGGATCGGCCAGGTCAATAAACTCGACGTCGATATGGCGCTGGTATTTAGTATGATAAAACACTTTAACTTTCGGTTTGGTTAACTCTTTTTCATTGGATTCAATAACGATGCCGAGTTTTTCGCTTTCGAGTTTCACCAGTGTTCCGACAGGATAAATACTCATGCATCGAATGAATTCAAGCACCAGGTCTGAATCAAGCTGGTCAGGGCACAGGCCTTTTAAAATGCCCAAGGCGGCGTTCGGAACCATGCCTCGTTTGTAGCAACGGTCAGCAGTTAGCGCGTCGTAGATATCGACGATCGATACCATACGACCATATTTGCTTATCTTTGCTGAACTCAATTTGTATGGATACCCCTGCCCATTCAACTTCTCGTGGTGTTGGATGATCACTTCCATGGTTAGTTTGGGGATTGCTACTCCGCTCTCCAGCACCACATCACGACTGAACACAACATGGCTCTTCATCAAATCGAATTCTTCCGGCGTCAGTTTGCCAGGTTTGTGAAGTACTTCTTCTGGGATCCGGATCTTGCCAAGGTCGTGCAGCAAGGCTCCCAAGCAGATCTCATCGGTAACCTTTCGGTCCAGTCTGAGGTGCTTGGCGAACACTGCCATCAAAATAGATACATTGATCGAGTGCTCGAGCAGGTATGAATCTTTTTCGCGGATGCGAGTGAGGCAAAGCAGTGCATCTTGGTTTCTAAACACCGAGTCGATAAATGAATCAGTAAGCTCTGCCATTGGCTTAATTTCAATGGGCTTGCCTGATGCTATGTCATCGAGTGCTTTTTGCTGTAAAGAGCGGGCTTCGCTGTAGAGTTTCTGAGCCTTGACCATCTCCTCTGAGAAGGTTGTGCTCGCGTGCTGATCAGGCTTTTTTGTGGCGGTTTGTTGAGACTGTTCCTGTGAAGCGGGTTCTGAAACTATGTCGTCCCCTTTATCGGTATCAATGACAACTTCCAACACGCCTTTTGCGCGCATCAACTCTATAACCCGTTCGCTGGGGACCCTGCCTGCTTTTTTGATGTTGTGATGTTTTCCGCCAGCTTGCTTAGCAATACTGTCGACATACATGCCTGGGCAGAGGGAGTCTATTGGGATGTTTTTCAGCATCTAACTACAGGGCAAGCCAACTGTGACTGGGAACTTAACTGGATTTTAACGTAAGCATGCGGAGCGATATACCTAGGTGATCACACTCCGCATGCAAGGCTGGGCCTAAGATTGTAAATAGAGAATTACTGTTAGAACAGTTCCTCTTCCGCCTGCTCACCTTCTGGTCGCTCAATGTCAAAAGGTGAGTCCGGTGTAAGTTCAACGTAGTTTGTTGGTTCAGTGCCCTTGATGAAGTATTCGAAACGACTGGTGTGGTCTGCCCTTCTTGCCAGCTTGCCTGAGTCTCTGTCGATTCTGACACTGACAATATTCTGAGGCACAGGGAGAGGGCTTGAAGGCACACCATCAAGTGCGACCTTCATAAATTTATTCCAGGCTGGCAGGGCTGTTTTGGCGCCAAACTCTTTGCCTGTGATCTGATCTGCGCCCAGGTTAGCGTTTCTAGATGCTGCCCCCAGGTTACGTTGGTGATCGTCGAACCCTATCCATGAAGTGGCCACTAATTGGCTGTTATATCCAGAAAACCAAGCATCTTTCGCTTCATTGGTGGTTCCGGTTTTACCTGCGATATCACGTCGCTTCAGTTGCCTAGCAGCGCGCCAGCCGGTGCCGTTCCAGCCAGTCCCGTCACGCCAACTGCCGCCACCCCAGATGGCACTATTTAGGGCTTGGGTTACCAAGAAAGCATTTTGTTCAGTGATTACTCTGGGCGCCAATGAGGCCTGCTCAACCGGCGTTGCGGGTGTCAAAGGGAACTGATCACTATCCGCTTCTACACCAGAGTGTTGTTCACAGCGGTTGCAGGCTATTTTGGGGCTTGCTTCATAGATGATGTTTCCCTGTGGATCTTCAATCCGCTCGAGCAAAAACGGTTCAACCAAAAAACCACCATTTGCAAATGTAGCGAAGGCAGTTGCCACTTCCATAGGAGTTAATGAAGCGGAACCAAGTGCCAGCGATTCGTTTCTTGGCAGCTCGCTGATATCAAAGCCAAAACGTGTCAGATAACGGCGTATATCGTTCAAGCCCACTGCGCGGAGCAGACGTACTGAAATAACGTTCTTGGACTTAGCCAGCGCCATACGGAGTCGGGTTGGGCCTTCATACACTGGTGGTGAATTTTTCGGACGCCATGCAGTACCCTGACGAGAATCCCACTGATTAATCGGGGCATCATTAATGATACTGCCAAGGGTAAAATCCTGATCTAATGCCGCTGAATAGATGAAAGGTTTGATGTTGGAGCCAACTTGGCGTTTCGCCTGTGTCACTCGGTTGTACTGGCTAAATTGATAGTTGAATCCCCCTACCAATGCCCGGATGCCACCGTCTTCAGGATCCAGCGCGACCAGAGCTGCATTAGCTTCGGGCACCTGTGCTAGAGAGAGCTCTCCGCCCTCAGATGTCCGTACCCACACTTGATCACCAGGTGATAGGATCTCTGCAGTGGTTTTGGGGGCTGGGCCTTGGCGTTCGTCACTGATGTAAGGGCGGGCCCAGTGCATACCTTCCCATTGCATTTCGCCTTGAAGTCCACCTTTTACGGCGATAGTTGCAGTTTGCTCTGTGGTTGATAATACGACAGCAGGTAGCAGATCGCCTACGGCGGAAACGTCATCCAGATATTCGAAAATTCTATCGGTTGCCCATCCTTCTCCGGATTCTTCGGCAAGGCCCTGCTCATCTGTCGAAGGTTGCAGTTTCGCATTTGAGCCGTCATTCCAAAGTTGCTTCACTGCGCCGCGGTAGCCGTGACGAGTGTCGTAATTAAACAAATTGGTGACCACTGCTTTTTCTGCGGCGCGTTGGAATTCGCTATTTACCGTAGTGTAGACGTTGTAACCACCGGTATAGGCTTCCTCCTCACCAAGTAAATCTACTATCTGCTGGCGAATCATTTCAGAAAGGTAAGGGGCGTAAATGCCAACCTGAGGCCCATGATATTTGCCTGTGATTGGTGCCGCGTCAGCTTCAGCAAAAGTAGCTTGGTCAATCGCACCAACCTCCAACATTCGCCTCAATACATGATGGCGGCGGTCTTTTGCTCTCTCTGGAGAACGAATAGGATTTAGCAACGAGGGGGCTTTTGGCAATCCGGCTATTACAGCCATTTGCGCCAAAGTTAATTCGTCTACTGATTTTCCATAATAAACTTCTGCCGCTGCTCCAACTCCGTGCGCGCGATAACCTAATGGGATCTTATTTAAATAAAGTTCGAGGATCTCATCTTTGGTTAAAAGTTGTTCAATATGCCAAGCGAGGAATATTTCTTTTATTTTCCTCATGTAGGTTTTTTCGCGAGACAGGAAAAAGTTTCGGGCAACCTGCATTGTAATAGTACTTGCGCCCTGCCTTTTTTCACCTGTCATTACTAGAGTGGTAAAAGCACGTGCAATGCCTATAACATCGATACCTGGGTGGTCGTAAAATCGCCAATCCTCAGTTGCCAGAAATGCATCCACCATAGAGGTGGGTATTTGATCCATCTCCAGCGGAATACGTCTTTTTTCACCAAACTGGGATAATAATTCACCATCTTCGCTATATACCTTCATCGGTGTTTGAAGGCGCATAGTTTTTAGCGTTTCTACATTTGGTAACTCTGGAGATATATAAAAATAGAGACCAACAACGGCAGTCATGCCTGTTAAAAACGAGGTGATTAAAAAGATCGACAGCCACTTAATCCACTTCACGGCGGGAAACTCCAGGAAGACTAATTTTCAATTCTGTGATCAGAGAGGCGTAGTATAGGGATCTTCCTCATAAATAACGAATAGTTTTGAGAAGTCGACAGTTGGATGGCGCCTCGAACTGTTCTATGCTAACAGCCAGCATCAGAAAAATTAACATAATATCAATCTTTCTATTTATTCAGGGAGCTTGGCAAAGGGTCATGCTGAAGGGTTTTTTAGAACAGCAAACCCCCCAAATGGTTGGAATAGACATTGGTTCTAATTCAATTAAGGCTGTTTTGTTGTCAAAAACAGCGGATGGTTACAGGCTAGATGGCGTTGCTCAAATGCCTGTACCGAAAGGGGCGGTTGTAGATCACGAGATTCAAGACATTGAAGCTGTAGGCGGTGTTATCAAAACGTTAAGGAAACGCTTTGATCGTAAAGTCCGCCTTGCAGCTGCAGCTGTTAGTGGATCTTCAGTGATGACAAAAGTGATCTTCATGGATGCTGCTTTGTCAGACAGTGAAATGGAAGAGCAGATCCGCATTGAAGCGGATAACCTTATTCCTTATGCGCTCGATGAAGTGAGCCTGGATTTCGAAACCATCGGACCAAATAGAGCCGACCCCACTAAAGCTGATGTGCTCTTGACAGCTTCCCGAGCTGAAAATGTCGGAGCCCGAGTTTCAGCATTAGAAGAGGGCAGCTTTGGTGCTAAGGTTATCGATGTCGAGGCGTATGCTCTGGGGCGTAGCGTTGAGCTGATGATTGCTCAACTTGATGGCGCCAGTGATAAGAGTGTCACAGCTATCGTAGACATTGGCGCTAATATGACGACGTTTAGTTTTGTCGTCGGTGGTGAAGTGGTTTACACCAGAGAGCAAGCTTTCGGTGGTGAACAGTTCACTCAATCGCTGATGTCCTATTACGGGATGGAACATGCAGAGGCCGAATCGGCCAAGCTGACCGGCGAATTGCCTCGTAATTATACTTTCGAAGTCCTCGCTCCTTTCCAAACTTCACTCATTCAACAGCTTCGTAGAACTATTCAGATCTTTTCTACCTCCAGCGGTTACGACAAAGTCGACAATTTGATTTTGGCTGGTGGTACCGCGCAGTTGGAAGGTATTGTTCAGCTGCTTTCAGATGAGCTCGGAGTGGAGACCGTAATAGCCAATCCATTTGCAGGTATGACGTTAGCGGATGAGATTGCACCAGAGGCCATTACCACTGACGCGTCAAAATACGCTGTTGCCTGTGGTTTAGCGTTGAGGAGTTTTAGTCAATGGCACATATAAACCTCCTCCCATGGCGTGAAGAAGCTCGAAAACGACGGCAGAATGCGTTTACCGCCATACTGGGTGCTGCTGTACTCGCCAGTGTCCTGCTTATGTATGGCGTCTACTCAATCATTGGTGGGGTTATCGACGGCCAACGGCATCGTAATGCTTACCTACAGCAAGAGATTCAAGTTTTAGACAGGCAGATCGCAGAGATCAAAGAGCTTCGAAAGAGAAAAGCTGAACTGGCTCAGCGGATGAAATTGATTTCTGATCTACAGAAAAACCGAAATATGGTGACTCGTATTTTTAATGAGTTGGCCGCGTCGGTGCCCGGTGGTGTTTACATGACAGAGTTAGATCGAAAATCTGGTGATATACAAATTACCGGGCGATCTGAATCTAATAACCACTTGTCTAATCTGATGCGTCGTGTCGTTAACTCGTCTTGGTTGACAGACCCTACATTGCAATCGATTTCTGCTGATCCAAAAGAGCCTAAATTGAAAAGCTTCTCTATGCGTCTGAGAGTTAAGGAAGCCGCACCCGCAGCTGATAATCAAGCTAAGGGGGCCAAGTAATGAATTTTGATCTTAAGCAGCTCAATGAAGTCGATCTGAATGAGCTGGATCTGAATAACATCGGCGAATGGCCGCCTGTAGTTAAGGCCATCTTCGTCGGTATCGTTTCAGTATTGACCTGCTTTTTGTTCTACTACTTTTTGATCAGTGACCAACTCGATGATCTGTCCAGAGAGCAGGCGCGTGAAGTAGAGCTTCGTGAGCAGTTCCGCTCTAAGTATCACCTTGCTTCGAGAGTGAAAACATACCGAGAGCAGATGAAAACGATGGAAGAAACCTTTGAAAATCTTCTGCGTATTCTTCCTGCAAGTCACGAGACCCCGGGTCTACTTGACGATATCACTTACGTTGGTACCACCCACGGCCTTGAGTTTGTCAAGATCAATTGGGAGCCTGAGCGTCCACAGGAGTTTTATATCGAGCTTCCCATCGCCATTGTGGTTGAAGGTGATTACCACCAGTTTGGTGATTTCGTATCAGATGTGTCTGCTCTGCCGCGTATTGTGAGTTTGCATGACTTCGCTATTAAACGACTTGACGAGACCAAGTTGCAGATGAGTATCTTGGCCAAAACCTACCGCTATAAGGAGGCTGAGTAATGAAGAAGCTTGCTCTAATCGCCTTGCTTAGTGCGGGCATGGTGGGATGCGGTGACGACATTGCAGACTTGCAGGAGTTTGTGTCCTCAGTTAAGGCGACCCAGTCAGGTTATGTCGAACCAATGCCTGAAGTTGCGCCTTTCCAACACGAGGATTACGTGGCAAATGAGCTGCGTAGCCCATTTGTTGCGCCTCAGCCTGAATTGATTGTTGAGGCGGTAGAAGTTGTAAAAGATTGTTTGACGCCAGATGTTAATCGTATCAAGGAGCCTCTGGAGGCCTATGCACTGGATAACCTCACCATGAAAGGTACGGTGGGAGATGCTGAAGGTCTGTGGGCCTTGATTCAGACTGATGACGGTGGCCTTTTCCGTGTTCGTGCGGGTTACCATATGGGGCTCTATTTTGGCTTGGTAACGCAAGTACGCCGAGATGGGCTTGACTTGATTGAATTGATCCCTGACGGCTCAGGCTGTTGGGTTGAGCGTTATACAGACGTAGCGCTGGCGGAATAAAAAGTAGAATTCGGGTATGGATATGTTTACTAAACGGACGGTGAGGCACTTTGGCCGTGTGGTTGGGTCAATAACTTCGGGAGAGTTGAAAGCCGTGATTTCGAATAGGCTGGTAACATTGTTCTTATGCTTACTGCTGTTGCCTGGCGCAGCTAATGCAGCACAGCTGAAGGACATTCGTTATAACGCGGTGGTTGAAGATCTGCTGGAGATTGAGCTGATTTTTGATGCACCAGTAGAGGATCCAGAGAGTCGCGTAAATCACCGACCCACTGAGATTGAGTTCCGTTTTCCAGACGTAACATCAGACTTGGACTTACGCAGTATTCCAATTGATAAGGCTGACGTGCGCGGGCTTAGCCTGCAGGAAGGTTTCCGTGGGATGAAGATGGTAGTAGGGCTTAAGTCTCTGCGACCTTATCGTACTCAGCGTAAAGGCAACTCATTCATTATCAGTATTGGTAATGAAGTGGTTGCAGGCCCTACGCCTGACGATGTGTTCCTGAATCGAATTAACGCGTTGGACTTCCGTCGTGGCGCAGAGGGTGAAGGCCAGTTCCTGGTTTACCTCGAAGGTCAATCTGCTGCTGTAGATGTGACTCAAAAAGGCGACAAGCTGATCGTTGAGTTCCATAACACAGACATCATGAAAGAACTTATCTACATGATGGACGTTATCGACTTCAACACACCGGTAAAAACCATCGAAACATTTAAAGGTGAAAACTATACGCAGTTTATGGTTGAACCTTTGACTGACTATACCTACAACTATTATCAGCTTGATAACCTGTTTACACTGACTGTTTCGCCAATCGATGAAGATGCAGATGATGTCTCTGATCAATATGCCGGTCAGCCTATCTCTCTGAACTTCCAGGACATCCCAGTTCGTACCGTTTTACAGATTATTGCTGATTACAACGGCTTTAACCTGGTAACTACCGATTCTGTATCGGGCAACATTACCCTTCGCTTGGATGGTGTTCCGTGGGACCAAGCATTGGACATTATCCTGAAAGTTAAAGGTTTGGGTAAGCGTGTGGAAGGCCGTATTCTGATGATTGCGCCTTCTGAAGAACTTGCTGTACGCGAAGCGAATGAGCTCAAGGCTGAGCAAGAGGTGAAAGATCTTGCCCCGCTTTACTCTGAGTATATTCAGGTGAATTACGCTAAGGCTGTTGAGCTGGTCGCCATTATGACTTCCAGTGAAGCAGCGCTGCTCTCTGATCGCGGAAGTGTATCTGTAGACGAGCGTACAAATACCCTGTTAGTGCGTGACACTGCAGAGCGTCTAGAAGATGTGCGCCGCATGATAGACATACTCGATATTCCTGTGAAACAGGTCATGATCGAAGCGCGTATGGTGACCATTAACGATAATGTCCAGGAAGACTTGGGTATTCGTTGGGGTATCACTGATACCTTCGATGATGGTGCCACTTCGGGTACTCTTGAGGGAGCTGATGATGCTGCGTCAGGCATTGTTCCCGCACTTGATGACCGCTTAAACGTTAATCTGCCGGTAGCAGACCCTGCAGGTAGCATCGCCTTCCAGGTCGCTAAGTTGGCCGACGGTACCATTCTTGACCTCGAACTTTCAGCTTTGGAGCGCGAGAACAAGGGTGAAATTATCGCAAGTCCACGCATCACGACGGCGAACCAGAAAGCGGCTTATATCGAGCAGGGTACCGAAATCCCATTTGTCGAAGCCGCGTCTTCTGGTGCGACTTCTGTTACCTTCAAGAAAGCGGTATTGGCACTGCGTGTGACACCTCATATCACACCTGACGATCGCATTATCCTTGACCTGACCATCACTCAGGATACTCAAGGTGATACCGTGCCAACAGGAACCGGTGTTGCAACTGCCATTGATACGCAGGAAGTCGGCACGCAGGTGTTGGTTAATAATGGCGAGACAATCGTACTTGGTGGTATCTACCAACAGGAAGTTCGCCGTGCAGTCAGTAAGGTTCCAATTCTGGGTGATCTGCCTGGTGTTGGCTGGATGTTCAGAAACACCAGTGACTTCAATGAGAAGCGTGAGATCCTTATCTTTGTTACGCCACGCATTGTGACTGAAACCTTCTAAAGGATAGCTTTTGAGTTACCGAAGAAAGGGGAGCTAGGCTCCCCTTTTTGTTCTTTGATTGCCAAAAGGCATCATTTATTGAGATAATGCCCGATTGTTCGAGGGTCCTTGACTTTTTAAGGAGAGACCGCGGTATTCATCTGTTTAATCGGCTGTAGACGGCAATGGCAGAAAAAAGAAATATTTTCCTTGTTGGCCCCATGGGGGCTGGTAAAAGCACAATCGGTCGCCATTTGGCGCAAGAGCTTCATTTAGAGTTTTTTGATTCTGATAGCGAAATCGAAAGTCGCACGGGTGCGGATATCGCATGGGTTTTCGATATTGAAGGCGAAGAAGGCTTCCGCAAGCGTGAAGAGTCTGTTATCAACGATTTGACCGAGAAACACGGCATCGTGCTGGCTACCGGTGGCGGATCTATCATGAGTAAAGAAAATCGAAACCGACTTTCTGCTCGTGGCATCGTCGTTTATCTCGAAACGTCTATCGACAAGCAGTATGCGCGTACTCAGCGTGATAAGCGTCGCCCACTACTGCAAACAGATGACCCACGTAAGACGCTTGAAGATCTTACTGAAATGAGAAACCCACTCTATAGCGAAATTGCAGATCTGACGGTCAAAACCGATGAGCAAAGCGCTCGTGTTGTTGCAAATCAGATTATCAAAGAATTGGGCTTCTAGAAGTTTTATAGGATAGGGGTAGGCCATGGCGCTTCTCAAGGTTGAGTTGGGTACACGTAGCTACCCTATCTACATTTCCCAAGCAGCATATAAAAACGCTGACAGCGTTGCGGATCATGTCGCTCGCAAACGCGTAATGATTGTCACAAATGAAACTGTGGCGCCTTTGTATTTGGACGGATTGCAGTCTGTTTTGACGACGGCCGGTAAGGACGTCGACACCGTTGTTTTGCCTGATGGTGAACGCTTTAAAACGCTGGATACCCTCAATCTCATTTTTACCGGGTTGCTGGAAGGCAACCATGGCAGAGATACAACAATTATCGCTTTAGGCGGTGGTGTTATAGGCGACATGGCTGGGTATGCTGCTGCCAGTTATCAACGCGGTGTCGATTTTATTCAGGTTCCAACGACTCTGCTCTCTCAAGTTGATTCTTCGGTTGGTGGAAAAACGGCCGTCAACCACCCGCTGGGTAAGAATATGATTGGCGCTTTTTACCAGCCTAAAGCGGTTTTTATCGACATTGATACTTTAACTACGCTTCCAGCACGCGAATTTGCGGCAGGCATGGCTGAAGTGATCAAATACGGCATAATCTATGACGCTGAGTTCTTTTCCTGGTTAGAAGGGAATATTGAAAAGCTAAAGCAACTCGAGCCCGATGCGTTGACATACGCGATCGAAAGGTGTTGTCAGATTAAAGCCGAGATTGTTGCAGCTGATGAAACAGAGAAAGGTGTTCGTGCACTACTAAACCTCGGCCATACCTTTGGGCATGCTATCGAAGCTGAGCAGGGTTATGGCGTTTGGTTGCATGGTGAAGCAGTTGCGGCAGGTATGATGTTGGCAGCAAAGACGTCACATTCATTGGGGCTCGTCGACAGCAATTGTGTAGCGCGCATTTCCAATTTAATCAGAGCCTTCGACTTACCTGTTGAAGCACCTGAGGGCATGACTTTCGAGCAGTTTATGACGCATATGATGCGCGATAAAAAAGTGCTTGATGGCAAGCTGCGCCTAATTCTTCCGACTTCGATTGGTGCCAGTGAAATCTTTGATAACCTAGATGAGTCTCTGCTGAGACAGGTTCTCGCTTGAATCCCTTTGTTTTGCTGGAGCGATAAGTGGCAGCAAATAGCTATGAAGGAAGAAATGTATTCAACTCGCAGCTCCAGCTTCAAGAGCGGCTTGGCTTTTTGGTTGAATTCGATTCCAATATTGTTCTGCTTCAAGGGCCAAGAGGGGCGGGTAAAACCCATACTCTGGTCAGTTATCTTTCTTCACAAGATGGCGATATCAGCCATGCGTTGATCAGTTGCGGCCCAAACCATTCTGATGGTCATTATCGTCAGCAAATTCTGACCCAGCTCGTCCCCAACCCCTTGTTTGATGAGAGTGATTCTCTGCTGGATAGCTTCACCAGGATGCTAGAAGGCTCCCACGCTCGGTTTTTACTGGTCCTTGATGACGCTGATCTGATTTCAGAAACGCTCTGGCTGGAATTAGTTGCTCTGGTTAATTATTGCCGCGCCAGTGATTCAATTCAGATGTCAGTTATTGCAGCCATTGAGGCAAGCAGCATTTCGCAAACGATTCCTGAAGACGTTTTGCTCAACGTAAGCATGCCACCTTTGACTCCCAGCGAACGTCGTGAGTATTTGTCTGAGACTTTGGGTTCTGATGAGCGCAAGATGATGCTAAATTCGGAAGCAATTGAGCGTCTCTTACAACAAGCAAGAACACCTGAGTCAGTGCTTGCTTTAGCGAATAAGATTCGAGGAGGTAAAGTGGCTGAAGCTTCGTTTCCGTGGAAACACGCGGCATTGGCTGCTGTTATCGCCATCGCCTTAATTTCTCTGGTGTTATGGGAATTTGATGACAATACTGACCAGCGGCCAGAGCAGCCTGAATCAATCCAAGCTTTAGATACGGTTGAACCGCTGACTGACACTGCTGTCATTGCAATAGAAGAGCCCATTGCTTCTCCACCTGATGAGGCGGCACCAGACGTTATTGCAAATGCAGACGAGATCCTACCGCCACAAATCGACAATGATCCTCTAGAGCTTGAAGCTGCTCCGGCGCCTGAGCAGCAAGTTGTTGTAGAGTTGCCCGATGAGTTATTGCAAGAAGCCGAACGTGATAACCTCATTGATACTTCTCCCGCAGTCGAGCCTAACAGTACAGAACCAGAAGCCGAACAAATTGAGCCGGAGCCGCTTCTAAGTGAAGATCCCGTACAAGCCGAGCAGCCTGCGCTGGAGACGCCGCTTGAAACCGTGCAAGAATCAAAACCTGAAGTCTCACTAGCTGGGGAGCAACTCATTGCAACCTGGCCAGCTAGCGGTTACACCCTTCAGCTCGGGGTATTCTCTGATGAAGAGGTGATGAGGCGATTTAACCAAAGGGAAGATATCAAAGCGCTGGAGCCTGACCTGGTTCGTTACGCCATAGCGAAAAATGGCAACATGCGCCATGTAATACTGCTGGGTTCCTTTGCCACAAGAGCAGAGGCTACGGCTTATTTGGAACAACTTCCAGAAACAATCAAGAAACTTAAACCTTGGACTAAACAGATTGCTGCTGTGCACAAGGACATAGATCTGAAGGAGCCGACGCGCGGTGAGTAGTAAAGTGCGTGCTTTCCTTAAATGGGCAGGTGGCAAATACAGTTTAGTTGATGAGATAAACCAGAGATTACCCGCAGGGGACACGTTAGTAGAGCCCTTTGTTGGTGCTGGCTCTGTGTTTATTAATTCTGATTTCAAGCACTATCGCTTAAACGACATCAATCAAGACTTAATCAATCTTTATCAACTCTTAGCGGATCAAGGCGACCGGTTTATAGCTAAAGCTAAGCCGCTTTTTTCGGAAGATAACAATAAGGCTGAGGCCTATTATCATCACCGCGAGCAGTTTAATCTCACCGAAGATCCAGAATTGCGAGCTTGCTTATTCCTCTATCTAAATCGACATGGTTACAACGGTCTGTGCCGGTATAACCGTAAGGGGGGGTTTAATGTTCCCTTTGGTCGATATAAACGTCCCTACTTTCCAGACAAAGAGATGGCGTTTTTTGCGGAAAAAGCCAAACGAGCAACGTTTACCTGTTTACCATTTTCTGAAGTGATGCGTAGCGCCAAACCGGGAGAGGTTATCTACTGTGATCCACCCTATTGGCCACTGAGCCCCACGGCCAGCTTCACCTCCTACCATGGCTCTGGTTTCAATCGCAGTGAGCAGGAATTGCTGGCCCAGGTATCGTATGAGGTAGCAGCCAAAAATGGCGTTCCTGTGCTGATTAGTAATCACGAAGTAGAGGATACTCGCCGGCTCTATGGACAGGCGTCATTGGATCGTGTTCAAGTGAAGCGTACCATCAGCCGGAATGGTGCAGGCCGGGTAAAGGTTAATGAATTGCTTGCGCTTTATCGGCCAAAATCACTAGCTGGTTGTAAAGACTAGCTAGGGTCTGTTGACCTTTTCTGTTTGTTTTTGCAGTAATATGTTGGTGATTTAGGCGAGGCAGAGGCTGTGAAGTTGAGTGGCCCTCAATAAATAGCCGATAACGAAGCATAAATCGCCAACAAATGCTGCCCCTTCTTTTGAAGGAAATTGGGGGTCGTTGAAACACGTTCCGAGCCGCGTCATTCGCTCCTTACTTAGGTCGCTAAGTTACGCAGCTCACTTCTTGCTCAAAACGTGTTTCATTCGAACAAAATCCATACACTAAAGGTCAGCAGACCCTAATACCAGGTTAACTAAGAATACGAGACTTAATACCAGAAGTGCAGCCATTACCACGCCGGTAACAATATAGGGTAATGGGCTCTTGTCGTTAAAATCCCGCCGCCTATTGGCTTCGCTCTGAACACCAAAAAACGCACTGAGTGTCGAGGAGACAAATCTGAGTGCGTTTTTCATTTGAAAATTAGTTGTGATTCTGAGAAGCAGTTAGCTTACGACTTCTCTGGTGCGATAGGCTTTTTGGGTTCGCTGCTGCTGGATATCAACTCCAACAGGTCGATGAAATGGTATTCGGCCGATCGGCTGTCGCCAGCCAGCCATGCCCACCAGCTTTCATTCGAAGCTTTGTTTTGCAGGGAGCAGCGGTTAGCCGGGTGGCTTGTTGGTAGACTGGGATCAAATGCCACGCTATCCATATCGCACGCGCAAGCCTCACCCAGCGACGGTGCAGAGTGGTAGTTCACTGCAACTCCCGAACTTGCTGCGACCACAAGTACAGCGGAAAGAAGATATTTTATGCGTGTCATTTCACTGCCTCCCTGACAGAGATTCCCTAAATATACCACTAGGAATTGGCAGCGACTATCCCTTGAGTGTTAAATAAAGGTTAAATATTAACCTTTGGTGGTGTTTTTGTAACCAGCGCAATTAAAAAACGCCACCCTATGTGGTGGCGTTTTATTGAACGATTGACCGGTTTTACAGGTCGATACCGATCGAGTAAGAAACAACCGCAACCATATCGTCGTTATCGATATCGGTGTCGCTCAGCATAAAGGTGAAGTCACCAGCGTCTGTGCTCTTGGTCAGGCTAGCGTTGTAGTTTACATAGTCTTCCAGAGAGTCATCATCAAAGTCGAAGTTACCAACAGCAAAACCAAGTGTCAGACCATCTGCGATTTCGAATTCAGCAGTTGCCTCAAGATAGAGAGCGTCTTCTAATTCATCGACATCGTGGTTCGTGGTGTAAGCAGCAGATACGCCGAACCATTGCCAGCTCACGCCACCATACACTTCGCCAAAGTCATACTCGCCCAGATTGTCTTCGTCTGCATCAGGGTAAGCGTAATAGATGTAACCAACATCGTAACCGAAGTCACCGATTTCGCCGGCATAGCCACCGTAGAAATCCAGCTCGTAAGAAGCCTGGTCATCGTTGAAGTCAACGTTAGAAGCCCACGTACCAACGTAGATGCCTGACGCATGTTCGTAGTCGATGCCACCGGATACTGCCGCAGCATCATCGGTTTGAGTAACACCACGCCAGAGGTAGTTGCTGGTCAGACCAACGTTAGCTGACAAGCCTTCTACCGCGTGTGCGTTTGAAGAAGCGAGTGCTGCAACACCCAAAACTGAGCTAATAGCAAGTGAAAGTGCTTTTTTCATTTTAATGTTTCCTGGGTTTGGAATTATCAGATTTGCTTATAGCTAGCTTTGTGCCAAACTTTTTAAGTCATTGGTATTTAATAATAAAAGAGGTTTTTTGGAGTTTTTCTTTGAATTGAACAAAAGGCCGGTTGGAACATCTTGGTGCAACCTGATAACGCATAGTTACAAAATGTTCACAAATGGTGCATCGCCTTAAATGGGTGCAACCTTTAATAAAGACTTCGGCTGAAAAAAGTGCAGATTACGCGTAAAATGACGCCTTTAAAAACTTGCAGAGCAGCGCGCTATGAAACCCTACCTAATTGCACCTTCCATCTTGTCTGCTGATCTCGCTCGCTTGGGTGAAGATGTTCAGCGTGTACTAGATGCCGGTTCTGACGTAGTTCACTTCGATGTGATGGACAACCACTATGTGCCTAACCTTACCTTCGGCCCGATGGTATGTAAGGCATTGCGTGATTTTGGCATCGAAGCGCCAATCGACGTGCACCTGATGGTATCTCCAGTAGACGCGCTGATTGAACAGTTTGCAGATGCTGGTGCAAACATGATCAGCTTTCACCCCGAAGCAAGTGCACATGTCGATCGGTCATTGCAGCTAATCAAGGATAAAGGGTGTCAGGCGGGCCTGGTTCTGAATCCCGCTACGCCACTGTCTGTGCTGGACTATGTCTGGGATCGTCTCGACTTTATCCTGGTGATGTCCGTGAACCCTGGTTTCGGTGGTCAGGCTTTTATCCCTTCTGCCTATGACAAGATCGCGGCGCTGCGGGCATTAATTGATGAAAAAGGACTGGATATTCGTTTGGCCGTCGATGGTGGTGTGAAAGTGGATAACATCGGTGCGGTGGCGAAAGCCGGTGCAGATATGTTTATTGCCGGCTCTGCGATCTTTGGCAAAGATGACTATGCCGAAGTCGTCAGTCAATTCAGGCAAGAACTCAGCGCTGCTAACTAGTTCTATGAAGGCGCCAAAGTTTGCTGACATCCATGCCGTTGCGTTTGACCTCGATGGGACGTTGTTAGACAGCGCCCCGGATCTTGCTTTTGCGGTTAATCAAACTCTCCTCGCTCTGGGCAAGCCAACGGTTAGCTTGCCCCAGGTAGCTGGTTGGATTGGTAATGGCATTGAAGTTTTGGTTAAGCGTGCTCTATCCGATAGTTTCGACATCTGTTCCCGTTTGTCACAGCAGGAATGCCAAACGGCGATTGCGCTTTTTAAAGAGCATTACGCTGATGCCTTGCACGGCTACAGCAAGTTATACCCAAATGTGTTGGATGTTCTGAGTCAATTGAAAGAGGCAGATATTAAGGTCGCTGTTGTCACCAATAAGGCAAGGCAGTTTGCGCAGCCGCTGGTTGAACAGTTTGGTATGTCGGCTTTCGTAGACTTGCTTGTATGCGGTGATTGCTTGCCGGAAAAGAAGCCTTCACCTCTGCCACTGACTCATTGTCTGCAGCAATTTGGTTTGTTGAACGCGCAAATGGTGATGGTGGGCGACTCGCGTAATGATATTCAAGCCGCAAAAGCAGCCTCAATCCCTGTAATTGGCTTGACCTATGGCTACAACTACGGGGAAGATATCGCCCTTTCATCGCCTGACGCGGTCATTGATGATCTGGGTATGCTGCCCGATCTGTTAGGTATGCGAAGCCTAGTGGCTTAATCGCAGAGTTATTGTTTTATATATTTAGGAAGATCCCTCATGTCTAAACCCATCGTCCTCAGTGGTTGCCAACCTTCTGGTGGCCTGACTATTGGTAACTACTTCGGTGCGATCCGTAACTGGACTAAGTTGCAGCAAGAGAACGAATGCCTGTTTATGCTGGTGGATCTTCATGCGATCACCGTCCGCCAGGAACCAGAGTTGCTGCGCGAGCGCATCTATGATGGCCTAGCATTGTATCTGGCATGTGGGCTGGACCCCGAGAAAAGCGCAGTATTTGTTCAGTCTCATGTCCCTGAGCATGCTCAGTTGGCTTGGGCGCTTAACTGTTACACCCAGATGGGTGAACTGAGCCGTATGACTCAGTACAAAGACAAATCGGCTAAAAACGTTAATAACATTAATGTGGGCTTGTTTGACTATCCGGTTCTGATGGCCGCTGACGTGCTGCTTTACCAGGCCAATAAGGTGCCGGTTGGTAATGACCAGAAGCAGCATCTCGAACTGACCCGTGACATTGCTGACCGCTTTAACAACCTTTATGGCGATACCTTTGTTGTTCCTGACCCGTTTATTCCTGAAGTGGGCGCTCGCATTATGAGTCTTCAGGAACCGACCAAGAAGATGTCGAAGTCGGACGACAATCCGAATAATTACGTACTGATGCTGGAAGAGCCGAAGAAGATCGAGAAGAAGATCAAACGCGCAATGACGGATTCAGACGAACAGGCACGTATCTACTTCGATCCAGAGGAAAAAGCGGGTGTTTCCAATCTGCTGACACTGCTTAGCTGTGCGACGGGTGAGTCTGTAGAAAGCTTGGTCCCTCAGTATGAAGACAAGATGTACGGGCATCTGAAAAAAGATGTGGCTGAGGCTGTTGTTAACCTGCTGGAGCCTATTCAGACTCGTTATCACGAGCTGCGTAAGGATGAGGCCGCCCTGCGTCAAATCATGGCGATAGGTGCCGAAAAAGCTTCTGTTAGAGCTGCGGAAACGCTGAAAACGGTTTATGACCGTATCGGACTGATTGCAAAGCCTTAAGAGCCGTTATCCCTGTTACGATAGGCTGCTTCGGCAGCCTTTTGTCGTTATGGGGATTCAGATTTTGCTCTGATTCGCCTAGGATCTGCCCCATGCTGCTAATGATCGATAATTACGACTCTTTTACCTACAACCTCGCCCACTATTTTTCAATGTTAGGGCAGGAGGTTGAGGTGGTCAGAAATGATGAGATAGACCTGGTGCAAATTGAACAGAAGTCGCCAGACTATCTGGTCATCAGCCCCGGCCCTAGCACCCCCAACGAGGCAGGCATTTCTTTAGCTGCCATCGAAGCCTTTGCTGGAAAAATTCCCATTCTGGGTGTCTGTTTGGGCCATCAGGCCATAGGCCAGGTTTTTGGTGCAGATGTTGTTCTGGCTAAGTCAGTTATGCATGGCAAGACATCCAGGCTTTATCACAATGGACAGGGGATGTTTTCGGCATTACCTTCCGAGTTTAATGTTACTCGGTACCACTCTTTGGTTCTTTCTCTGGATACGCTGCCAGGCTGCCTTGAGGTTACGGCCTGGACTTCTGATGAGTCTGGCAAAATTGATGAAGTGATGGGGATAAAACATCGAGATTTACCGATTGAAGGCGTCCAGTTCCACCCAGAGTCGATATTGAGCGAGCAGGGGCATGCGTTGCTGCAAGGATTTCTTCGCCGTTACCAGCCAAGGGTATGACATGGGTTGCAGTGGATCCCATATCTTGCGGTAGACGATAGCCAAGGCAATGCTCGTCTGCCTAGACTTAGTGAAGCTGAGTCTAATTGATAAATCTATGCCGAACCCTCTTTCCAGTCCCAGACGCCGCTTTTCCTGTACGGAAGACAAGCCTGATTCACCTTCTTCGAATCCAGCGCATTTAATGGCTGAACGCCATATCGACTTTTTAAGTGGTATTCGTTTCCACACACCTGCAGAACTGATGGATCTGGAGGTTCAGCATCAGCAACAAATGAAAGGGCTAGCAGTTGAAATCGAACGGCGTAGGAAGGCAGCTAAACAATCAGCGCAAAAAGAGATGCTTAAGGCTACATTGCAGCAGCGACTGACAGCGCAGACAGAACAAAAGCTTCTGGAATCGATTAATGAAGATTGGCGTGCAACCCACCGCAAATTTCCGATAAACCCCAGGCTCAGTGAGGCCCTACAGTTACTGGAAGGAGGTGCGCCGGAAAATCACCTTGCTATGCAGCTCAGGCAGAGCTCCTGGTTGGCAAAAGAACTACTCAGCACGGTTAATTCACCAGCATTTAGAGCTACCAGTGGCCACCGTGAGGCGGTGACAGATCTCAGCCATGCGCTTGCCAGTTTGGGCCGAGAACGCCTCCATGGCACCCTGGCACAGTTTCTCTGCGAACAGTTGAAGTTAACTGAGGATGCTGCATACGCTCAAACGGGGCGACGTTGTTGGCAGTATGCTGTTGTTAAAGCGAATACAGTTGCCTTGATAGCGCAGGCAGAAGGACTGGATGTCGAAGTGGCCCGCAGGCTGGCTTGGAATGATAGCTACGGTTTGCTGGCGCTTATCTACCTGATTGAGTCTGTTCTTTCTCCGTTACGCAATCATCACTTACATCAAGCAAGAGTGGGTGGTAAAACCTCGATACATCAGCTTCTCAGTGACATTACCCCTCCGCCAACATTGACCAAACGACTGCTGTTAGCCCAGCAGGAGACACTTTCTAAGCGACTACTTGGAGATATAGCGCCTGCGTGTAAATATTCCCATACAGTGATGAATGAGCGTTGGTCGTCACTTCCCTTGCGCCTGACCTCCCCCTATTGTCGTATATTGTTGCGTGCAAACGCATATGCGCAGTATTTCAGCCTGAATGAGCAGCGCAGGATCTTGCCTCAAGAGGCTGTAAAGTTGATGCAACAGCTGGGTTTTTCTGGAGAGGATTTACAGGAGTTAGACCGCCAGAATCTGAAAAAACAACGAAAATAAGAATTTCTTCAATACGTCTATGCAATGATTATGCATTTTAAGTGGGTTTATCCAATCTAAAGTGCATAATTAAGCGGTCTTTAATCAAAATTTCACAACGTCTTCACATCAGTGGATAATGCGACTACACCAGTAATGTCTGACTCGCCTTGATATCGAACAATTATTAGCCGGCGAGTGACACCGAACTCATTGGCTACAGGAGCCCTTTATGTCTACGTCGCAAGTTTCCCGCGAACTGTTTGATTCCGTCATGGTACCCACTTACGCACCTGCAAAAATGATCCCAGTGAAAGGGGAAGGCTCTCGTGTTTGGGACCAGGAAGGTCGTGAGTACATCGACTTTGCAGGCGGTATCGCGGTGAACTGTCTAGGACATTGTCATCCGGTAATGGTGGATGCGCTGAAGCAGCAGGCAGATCAACTGTGGCATCTGAGTAACGTATATACCAACGAGCCGGCCCTTCGTCTGGCAAAACTGCTGACCGAGACAACCTTTGCTGAGAAGGTATTTTTTGCCAACTCAGGTGCAGAAGCCAATGAAGCAGCTCTGAAACTGGTCCGCCGCTACGCGGTTGATAACTTTGGTCCAGAGAAAGACCAGATCATCTCGTTCAAGCAAGGCTTTCATGGCCGTACTTTCTTCACTGTCACTGTGGGTGGTCAAAGCACCTATTCCGATGGCTTTGGACCAAAGCCAGGCTCAGTTGAACACTCAGATTATAACGACCTGGAAGCGCTGGAAGCCTTGATGTCTGACCGCACTTGCGCGGTGATGATGGAGCCTATGCAAGGCGAAGGCGGTATCATCCCTGCAGACAAAACGTTTGCTAACGGCGTGCGCGCTCTGTGTGACAAATACAATGCGTTGTTGGTGTTTGATGAGGTGCAGACAGGTGTTGGGCGTACAGGTGAACTTTATGCCTACATGGGACTGGGAGTGACTCCTGATGTCCTGACCACGGCAAAAGCGCTGGGTGGCGGCTTCCCCGTTGCAGCGATGCTGACCACTGACAAACTGGCCCCTTCATTGAAAGTGGGGACTCACGGCAGTACCTATGGCGGTAATCCATTAGCGTGTGCTGTGGCAGAAGCTGTTTTTAGTTTTGTAAACACGCCGGAAGTACTTGAAGGTGTGGTCCACCGACATCAGCTGTTCCGCGATGCACTTGAGCGTATCAATGCTAAGTATGATGTGTTTAGTGAAGTTCGAGGTAAAGGCTTGCTGGTAGGTGCAGCTCTGAATGAAAAATATGCAGGACGCGCCCGCGATTTTCTAAATGCGACCGTAGCTGAAGGCACAATGATGCTGGTGGCAGGTCCAAATGTATTGCGATTCACCCCTTCCCTGATTATCCCTGAAGCGGATATTGAAGAAGGTTTGGCACGTTTCGAGCGCGCAGTGGCTAAGGTTGTCGCTGGCGAATAAGTCAGTATTCCCCAAAGGAGTTATGACTATGCTAGTGATCCGACCGATCCGAGAAGACGATTACGCGTCTCTTTATAAGATCGCCTGTGAATCGGGTATTGGCTTTACCTCTCTGCCGGTAAATGAAGAGCTTCTCCGCTCTAAAATTACTCGTGCAGTGCGTTCCTTTTCTCGCCGGGCTCACAAGCCCGGCCCAGAAAGCTATCTGATGGTAATGGAAGACACCAGTACCGGCGAAGTGGTGGGAACCTGCGGTATCGAGGCCTGCGTTGGTTTAACCGATGCGTTCTACCACTATCACGTAGGTAAGGTGGTGCACTCTTCCCGTGAGTTGAAAGTTCATAATACGGTTGAAACTCTAACTCTATGTAACGATTACACTGGTTCGGCAGAGTTGTGTACGCTGTTCTTGCGTGAGTCGCATAGACGTGGTCTCGCTGGCAGGCTGCTGTCTCGCAGTCGAATGCTACTGATGGCTGAGCACCCTGAGCTGTTTGGTTCACCTGTGATCGCAGAAATGCGAGGTGTATCTGATGAGCATGGGCGTTCACCATTCTGGCAATGGTTGGAGCAGCACTTCTTCTCGATGGATTTCCCAACGGCTGACTATCTGACGGGCATTGGCCAAAAAGTGTTTATTGCTGAACTCATGCCCAAGTACCCCATCTACGTGAACCTGCTTAGCGAAGCCGCTCAGGATGTGATTGGCAAGGTGCATGAAAAAACCCAGCCGGCACTTCAGCTGCTGAAAACAGAAGGATTCAGGTGTAAGGGCTATGTGGATATCTTTGATGCTGGTCCCACAGTAGAAGCTGAGTTGAGCCAGATCCGGAGTGTCCGTAACTCGCAACGCCGTCACCTGCTGATTGTTGACGAGGTAGAGGTGGCTGAAGCTGAAGATTTCATGATTGCCAATACCCAACTCGCCAACTATCGCTGTGCGTTAGCGAAAGCCAAGCTTGATGATGAAACCGGTGCGGTACTGCTGACAGCAGAAGCTGCAGATGTATTGTGTGTGAAACAGGGGGATCCCCTGCGCGTCCTGGCCGTGAAGTAAGCCACGAGGAAAAAAGAATGACAGAAAAGGTTCAATGTATCGATGGCAAGTGGCTGGCTGGCAGTGGCGAACTGTTCAGTTCAGTTAATCCGGCAAACGGTGCCGTCGTGTGGCAAGGCAACGCGGCTGACTCGGCACAGATAGATCTGGCGATCAGCAGTGCCCGGGCGGTTTCTTTCGAGTGGGCACAACGCAGTTTTGAGGACCGCCTAAGCATCATCAGGCAGTTTGGTGAGCAGTTAGCCACATCTAAAGAGAGCCTTGCGCTGGCGATTGCTCGAGAGACTGGTAAGCCTTTGTGGGAAACCCGCACTGAAGTCGCAGCCATGTTGGCAAAAATCGATATTTCGGTAAAAGCGTACGAAGAGCGAAGTGGAACGACGGAAAAGCCAATGCCGGTTGGTCGCGCCGTTATCCGCCACAAACCTCACGGTGTGGTGGCAGTATTTGGGCCGTATAACTTCCCAGGGCACTTACCTAATGGCCATATCGTGCCTGCCTTGCTGGCCGGCAATGCCATTGTGTTTAAACCCAGTGAACAAACACCTATGGTCGGTCAGGAGATGGTTCGACTATGGAATGCTGCTGGATTACCCGCCGGTGTTATCAACATGGTTCAGGGCGGAGCGGATACAGGTAAACACTTGGCTGGCCATCGCGGCATTGATGGATTGTTTTTCACTGGGAGTTCAGCCACAGGTAAGATCCTTCATCAACAGTTTGGCGGTCAACCTGAGAAGATACTTGCACTGGAGATGGGCGGAAATAACCCGCTTCTAGTCAAAGATGTCGCTGACCATCGTGCCGCGGTGCATGACATCGTCCATTCAGCCTACATCTCCAGTGGCCAGCGTTGTACCTGTGCCCGTCGCCTGTTCCTCCCTTATGGTGAAGAGGGGGATGCGATACTTTCACGATTGGTCGAGGCAGTTAAGCAGATCCGTGTTGGTGGACCTGAAGATGAGCCTCAGCCCTTTATGGGGCCCGTTATCTCTGCAACTTCGGCAGACTCGATGATGGCAGCGCAAGCGAACTTGGTTTCGTTGGGTGGTGAAGTGCTGGTTGAAATGACCCGTGGTGACGCCAGCAGTGGCTATGTTACTCCTGGCCTGATCGAGGTAACTCAGATTGATGAACTACCAGATCAAGAGTATTTCGGGCCGCTGTTACAGGTGATCCGTTACCGTGACTTTGAACAAGCGCTCGATGTGGCAAACGACACTCGCTACGGTTTGTCTGCTGGTTTACTAAGCGATCGCCGTGACCTTTATGAGCTGTTCTATAACCGTATCCGAGCTGGCATCGTCAACTGGAACCGTCCTATTACTGGTGCCAGCAGTGCAGCGCCCTTTGGCGGCGTCGGCGATAGTGGTAACCACAGACCTAGCGCGTATTACGCAGCTGATTACTGTGCTTATCCTGTTGCTTCCGTCGAGGTTGAGCAAAGCATACTGCCAGAGAAGCTAAGCCCGGGCTTGGTGATCGACTAACAGCCCCAAACAAAAAGTGGATGGGCGGGTGCCCATCCACCGTATGCATTATCTATCAACAACCACAAACATAATAAGTTGAGTACCCTATGCATCAAACACCTGAATCCCTGTTTGCCGCACTCTGGCAACAGTACCTTGCTGTCACTCCATCTGCAGAAAAGATCCATACTCTCTTGGGCAAAGGTGCAGAGATCATCAATGATCATATTGCTCTTCGTACCTTTAACCTGCCTGGGATTGGACTGGACGCGCTAGCCAGTCATTTTCTTGCTGTGGGTTATGAGGCAAAAGGCGAGTACAACTTTGAACAGAAGAAGCTGTATGCACGCCATTTTGAACATCCTAATAGCGAGTTGCCTAAAGTCTTTATCAGTGAACTGCTACTTGAACAGTGTTCAACCGAACTGCAGAAGATAGTCAAAGGACTGGTATCGCAGTTACCTGACAACGCAGCTGAGCAGAAAGAGTTTTTACACTCAGGCGCGCAGTGGCGTTGTTCAAACCAGGATTACCAGGCATTAGCTGCCGAAAGCGAATATGCCGCTTGGATGGCTGCCTGGGGTTATCGTGCCAACCATTTTACTGTATCGGTAAATCATTTGGCTGAGTTTGAGACCTTGGAGTCGGTCAATGAGGCCCTGAAAACTGCGGGTTTCGCTCTCAATACCAGTGGTGGTGAAATCAAGGGCTCACCGGAAGTGTTACTGGAGCAGTCTTCGACTATGGCGGATAGAGCGGAAGTTGAGTTTACTGATGGTGTGCAGGTGGTTCCAAGTTGCTTCTATGAGTTTGCGCGACGCTATGCAATGCCTGACGGTAACCTTTATACCGGATTTGTCGCTGCATCGGCAGATAAGATATTTGAAAGCACGGATATGCGCTGATTAGGGGTTTAGCTAGCTAGACTCGATCTTGTTGAAAATAAAAAAGGCAGCTTTATCGCTGCCTTTTTTGATGGGTAGGTTCGACAAGCTTATCGAGTACCAAACACCACTATTGTCTTACCGTGAGCATGAATAAGATTCTGCTCTTCGAGCATTTTCAGAATACGGCCTACGGTTTCGCGAGAACAGCCAACGATCTGACCAATTTCCTGGCGGGTGATCTTAATCTGCATACCGTCAGGGTGGGTCATTGCGTCAGGTTGTTTGGCAAGATTCAGCAAGGTTTGCGCAATGCGACCTGCAACATCAAGGAATGCCAAGTCACCCACTTTTTGGCTGGTGGTTTGCAGACGATTTGCCATCTGACCGGATAGACGCATCAGAATTTCTGGATTGACCTGAATGAGTTGACGGAATTTCTTATAGGAAATTTCAGCTACTTCACACTGGGCCTTAGCTCTTACCCACGCCGTGCGCTCTGGCTCTTCTTCGAATAAGCCAAGTTCGCCAATGAAATCGCCCTGATTCAGGTAGGAGAGGATCATCTCTTTACCTTCTTCATCTTTGATCAGTACCGCGACAGATCCTTTGACGATGTAGTACAGAGTATCGGCTTTTTCACCCGCGTGGATCAGCGTGCTTTTTGCTGGATACTTGTGGATATGGCAGTGGGAAAGGAACCACTCCAATACCGGGTCGGCTTGTGGTTTGCCAATAAGGGCCATGAGCACTCCTTCCTTTTTTTCTATTAAACTTTATTTGTGGCACCTGAGATGCCGTTAAAATTATTAGCCTTGTAACACCTTGTTAACACTTGGCGTTAACGAGCTACACTATCATAGTTTGCGCCAAAGCCAAGTATTTATAACTGACCTGAGTCGTGTTTACCGTTGATTTGCACCTTTTGCAGGGGAAATTGATTGCTATAGCGCAGAAAAGCGGACACTAATTGGCATGCTGCCTTGCCTGTTACGCGTTTGATGGTACATTTAGCCTAGATATCAAGAGGTTTAGGTATGAGTGACGACCAGCAGGAACGACGCCGCGAGACCCGTTATAAATTAAGAAACATTATAACGGGGCAACTCAAGCCAGCGGGGTTGGGTGGTATGTTTAGTAAAGCCACCAATGTAATGATCATTAACGTCAGCCCCAAAGGGGTTGGGTTGCATACCAAAGAAGCCCCGCCGGCAGGTAAGGATGCAAAAGTAAAATTGACTATTCTTGCGTTGGGCAGCAATAGAACGATTTCTGGTCGCATTAAGCACCTGAACGTTATTCAGAGTGGTTATATCTTTGGTCTGGAATTAGATGTGCCCAAGCACGAAAGCTTAATCTCCTACTTTAAAAGCTGCGAAGCTGAGTTTGATATTCGCTAGTATTAGAACTGTAGTGTTAGCAAAAAAGGCGCTTAAAGCGCCTTTTTTGCTATTTTTAGCGCAGTGTTGTCTTGCGTACTCTTAGCCTAAACAAGCTGAAAATCGCCACCAGCAATAGAGCTATGGCAGAAGGGGTCGGAACATCAACAGAGAGTAACACTATCATATCGTCAGCATCTCTATCTGCAGATTTCCCTGAATCGTTGAGAAACACAACCACATGTTCCCAACCTTGGTAATAAAAAACGTTCGAAACCAGAAAATTGGGTGAATCCACTTCATCTTTCTGGTTGCTGCCATTGATAACCCACTCTCCTGTACTGGCAACATAAAACCCGAAGTCTAAGAAACCGTCACCAAAAGGTAGTGGAAATTGATCCGGAGGAGATATCTCCTGTTGATCGCCGGACTTATCTATCTTGTTGCTGAATATCTGACTTCCTCCAACGTTAAAGTCGTAAAGTTGGTTGTCAAAACCAGCTTCTGAGCCAATGAAAGTGGCAATTACACTCTGTGAGGGGGTGCCAGAATATTTTACATTGGCACCACTCCAAAGGCCTACGCCGCTGGCGTTGATGCCAAATTGAGTGTTGTTCATGTTTGTATAATTTAAATTACCGCCGAGGATCCCGGTAACCGTGCCACCATTTACGCCAAGATTAGGGTTAAACGTGCCTACAGACCAATCAGATAACAATGTGTAAGCGTCTGCAGATGATGTATCCAGCTCAAAAACTGCCGCTTTGACTGGGGTAATGAAAAAAAAGACAAGAGATAGGAAAATGCTGATGAAGTACTTCATACAAGCTCCTTGTATATCCGTTCACATTGGTAGCATCCCTACTGCAGAACTGCCGCTACCAGCGACAATGACGCATAACTTGTGCCAAGGAGCAATCATTTTTTATTTCAAATAGTTACAGGTTACCTCAAAATGGGTAGATAAGATTGTGTTAAATTATGTGACGGTAATCCGTTTAGAATTCGAGTAATTTGCGTCTACGTTCTATCAACTCTTCTATCATGGGAGCCAGAATCAGCTCCATTGCAAAGCTCATTTTTCCTCCTGGTACGACCAGGGTGTTGAGGCGCGACATAAAGGCGCCATCGATCATTTGCAGGCAATAGGGGAAGTCAACTTTACTGGCATCATCAAACCGAATGACGACAAAGCTCTCGTCGAGGCTGGGAATATCCTTAGCTGAGAAAGGATTGGAGGTATCGACGGTAGGTACGCGCTGGAAGTTAACATGGGTACGTGAAAACTGAGGTGTAATGTAATTCACGTAGTCTTCCATGGACCGCAGTATAGACTGTGTTACAGCTTCTCTAGAGTGGCCCCGTTCTCCGGTATCCCGGATGATTTTTTGGATCCATTCCAGGTTTACAATCGGCACCATACCAATCAGCAAATCCACATGCTCGGCGACATTGTGCTCTTCGGTGGCGATACCGCCATGTAAACCTTCGTAGAAAAGTAGGTCGGTGTTGTCAGGAAGTTCTTGCCAGGGGGTAAAGGTGCCCGGCATCTGGTTAAAAGGGACTGCTTCGTCGAATGTATGCAGGTAACGGCGGTAGCGGCCAGTACCACTTTCGCCGTAGGCTTTAAAAAAGCTCTCCAGCAAACCAAAGTCATTGGCCTTGGGGCCGAAGTAGCTGATGTGTTTGCCCTGCTCTTGCGCTTTTCGAATCGCCACGTCCATTTCTGGTCGTGAATAACGGTGAAATGCATCGCCCTGAACCAGCGCCGCCGTCACCTTTTTATGACGGAAGATATGTTCAAACGCTGTGCTGGTTGTCGTTGTGCCTGCGCCTGATGAACCTGTGATGGCAATGATCGGGTGCTTTGCCGACATGCGGGATACCTTTTTAAGTATGAGAGCTAGTTATCGCAACCTAATAGCACTGGGTCAACCCTAACGGGCTTAAAAATCTGGTGGCGCTGGTGCTTGAACTGTCTCTAACTGCTTGATTTCTTGTTTGGTCATCAGGTTGACTGACTCATGGAGCTCAGACCATACCAGTAATAATTCGCCACTTTTCAGCTGTAGTAGCAACTGTTCAACTTTGCTTGTCAGTGATATCTCTGATTCTCCATAATCAGTGCCTTCCCTGAGAGCATAACTTTCAAGCAGGTTATAGAGGGTTTCCTCTGCTAACTCTTGATATGGAATGATCATTTCCGCTCCAGTTGCTGTTGAAAGTACAGGGGCACGCGCCTTTCCAGCCAATATCTGGGCCTCCATGGCCAGCCGCCCTCAATAAAACCCACATGGCCCCCTCGGCGGGTTAGTTCATAAGTGACATGGGGAGATAATTGATTAGAGTCCGGGATCACAGCCTCGTTCATAAACGGATCGTCAGCAGCGTGAATAAGCAGCAATGGTGTATGAATGCTTTTCAAATATTGCAGTCCACTCATTCGCTTGTAGTAATCATGTACATCCCGGAAACCATGAAGTGGCGCCGTAACCATGTCGTCAAACTGCCAGAAAGTGTTTAGCAGTGAAACTTGTTGAGGACACAGCGTAACTTCATCCGCAAGTGCAGGTGTTGCCATCTTCTTCAAAAGGTTGTTTTTCATCCGAGTCAGCAAGTGACGTTGGTACACACGTGAAAAACCCTGTCCGATTCGGTCTGCACAGGCCGCGAGGTTAAGTGGAGGGGAGATGGCACAAGCCGCATGAATGAGCGATTGGTCTGTTTCACCCAGGTAACGAACCAAGACATTTGCGCCTAGCGAGTAGCCTACCGCCAGAATTGGCGATTTGGGATGTTGCTGCTGAAGTCTCTTAAGCAGCATGGTCAGGTCGTTGATTTCGCCACTGTGGTAAGCCCTGGATAATCTATTGGGTTCACCGCTACAGCCACGGAAATGCATAACCACAGCTTGCCAGGGCAGTTTTTTTATTGCCGCAAGCATGCCCTGAGCATAGGGGCTGGCTACTGAGCCTTCCAGGCCGTGCAGCAGCAATACAATAGGTTGGCCCGGTGTCGTTTTTTGATTCAACCAATCGAGGTCGATGAAATCTCCGTCATCTAGTTCCCATCGCTCTCTGTAGGTAAAGATTGAGAGACGGCGCCGATGCAGTGTTGGCCAAATGGTTTGCAGGTGTGGGTTAGCTAACCACCATGGTGCTTGAAATGGATCAAACAAAGTGAACTCCGTTGTGAGCTAATTTGCATTATACGGCCTATGTTTTAATCTGAGTAAATAATCTAAACGTTTGTTTGAATTTTGTAGTTGCCGTGGCTAAAAACAGTATTTCTCGCCGGACCTTTATTCTCTCCATGCTTGGTGCTGGAGTAGCGATCTCTTTTGGCTCAGTGCTTTACACCGACCGTGATTTGGTGACTCGTCACCAGAGTAAATTGTTTGATCCTCACCAGGAAACCGCGCTTCGAGCCTTTATCCCGATTATTCTGGATGGGGTGATCAGTAAAAAAGCAGAGACCCGCCAGGCGCAGGTAGACCGCATCGTTCTGCAAATGGAGCTTGCCCTGCAATATCTGCCTTCCTTCAGTCGCGACCAGTTTCTCGATCTCTTGTCTCATCTGTCTCGCCGCTTGACCCGCTGGGCTTTGGCTGGGCAGTGGACACAACTATCAGAACTTAGCGTCGCACAGCGGATTGAGATCCTGCAGTCCTGGCGGCATAGTTTTATCAGCCTGCTGCAACAGGCTTACCAAGGGCTGAGGGAGCTGGTGTTGGCATCATGGTATGGCTCGTCGGAGCACTGGGCGCCACTTAAATACAATAAACCTGCCTGGGTGGTACCTGGTCGATGAAAGATCCGATGAAGCTAGCTCTGGATCAGGGCGCACAGCATATTGATGGTGCTCTACTCAGCAATGATTTGGTGCTGGAAGCTGATGTGGCTATTGTCGGTAGTGGCGCTGGTGGTGGTATTGCCGCGGAGATACTTACTACGGCGGGTCTGAGCGTCGTCATTATTGAAGAGGGCGGTTTACATACCAGCCAAGGCTTCAATATGGAGGAGAGCACTGCTTATCCGCATCTTTATCAGGAGGCGGCAGGCCGGCGCACGGTGGATGGTGCTATTTCCGTTCTGCAGGGGCGTTGTGTCGGTGGTGGTACGACAGTTAATTGGACAACATCGCTTCGTACGCCAGCCAATACGCTCGACCATTGGCGAGAGGTTCATAAGCTGCCGGGGTTGACGGTTGATGCCATGGCGCCTTGGTTTGAGAAAGTTGAAAAACGCTTACACATCCGTCTTTGGCAGGTGCCACCTAACCAGAACAATGGTTTGTTGGCAGATGGCTGTAAACGTCTTGGTTGGCAATACAATATTATCCCCCGAAATGTCTTAGGTTGTGCCAATTTAGGTTATTGCGGCATGGGCTGCCCAATTAACGCTAAACAGTCGATGCTGATAACAACGCTACCTTCAGCCATGATGCAGGGTGCAAAACTGCTAAGTCATATGCGCGTGCAACGATTGGTCAGGCAGCGGGATCGGATCGCTGAGGTCCAGTGTTCGCCCTTGGATCGGTTTGGTGCGCCATCTGGGAGTGCAAAGGTCACCATCAAAGCCAAACATGTGGTAATGGCCGCAGGCGCCATTGGTACCCCTGCAGTCATTATGCGTTCGGAGTTACCGGATCCTTATGGCATGGTGGGTCATCGTACCTTCCTGCATCCTGTGCTGATAAGCGGCTCGATCTTCAAACAGGCAGTGAACGGGCATAGCGGTGCCCCACAGAGCATCTATTCTGATCAGTTCCTATGGCCCGAACGGGATGAAATGGGCTTTAAACTGGAAGTGCCGCCGCTGCATCCGATACTGTTGGCAACTAAGCTGGTGGGTTTCGGCCAGTGGCACGCCGACATCATGGAGAAATTCAATAATCTGCAGGTGACACTGGCATTGCTTCGTGATGGTTTTTCGAGACAGAGCCAGGGCGGACGAGTAGTGTTGTCCAGCGAGGGATTGCCGAAACTGGACTATGAGATCAGTGATTATTTGTGGAAGAGTGCAAGGCAGGCGCTGCTGACAATGGCTGAGTTACAGTTTGCAGCAGGTGCGCAGCAGGTATTGCCAATGCACGAAGCAGGAGAGATCTACAATAGTTGGCAGCAAGCGAAGAAAGGCATCAATGGATTGAATATGGCACCGCGACAGACCACCCTGACTTCCGCTCATGTCATGGGTGGCTGCCCAATGGGCGGAGACCCGGTCACTTCAGTGATCGACCCTGACGGACGCTTTCACCATCTGGAAAACCTATGGGTGATGGATGGTTCAATGTTCCCGACCAGTATTGGCGCCAATCCACAGCTGTCTATCTATGGCTTTGTGGCCCGTAACGCGAGTTTGCTGGCCGAAAAGCTAACCGGTCACGCCGTTAGTAATTGGCCAAACTGAGCCTGAATCTCTTCATCCAGCGGAATGTTTTTCAGCAGCAGGTAGTTCCAGAAGCTCTGTTCAGGGTTTGCTGGTGATTTAGGTGTCGGAGACAGCCCTTTTACCTGCTCGAGCATGATCTGTTGTTCGATCCGCTCCATAGTGAGTTCTGATTCCAGCAGCTTTTGTTGCAGTTGCTCCCGGCGTTCAGCATCCATCCAACTAGCCGCTTTGGTTGCATTGCGAAGTTGACGCACCATGGCGATGTTCTGGTCATGCCACTCTTGAGACGCATCCAGCAGCACTTTGATCTGATCTGGCGTCAGTTCGATGTTTCGTTCAGCCAACCAGCAGATCAACAGCAGCAGGTTCACATTCAGCTGTTTTTCATTCTGCAACCAAAGGCAAGCCTCTTTAACTTGTGGCTGCTCATAATGTGCAATGGAGTCGTGCCAAAACTTGTCAGCTTCCAGTTCCATTCTGTTGTTCCTTAAATGCATCTGTTTCCATTTCCAGCTGCTCCTGCAGGGACAGCCACTCCAGCTCAGCCTCTTCCAGTAAAGATTTGTTATTGCCCTGTCCTTTAAGCAGTTGGTTCAGCTCTGATTTGTCATCCATGTCATAAAGAGAGGGATCTGACAGGCGCTGCTCAATCTGCTCTAAGGCTGATGTGGCTTTTTCCATTGCCTGTTCCAGCTTGGCAATCTGTTTGCGTATCGGTTGTGTCCGTTGCCTGAACTCAGCTTCTAAGCGCTTTTGTTGCTTCCGATCCAGTTTGACTGGTTTATTCACTTCTTCGGCAGAGCTTTCTGGATCATTAGCTGGCGAACTCAACAACCATTTCTGATACTCATCTAAATCACCAGTAAAGTCGGTGACTTGTTGGTTGTCCACCAGCAGGAACTGGTCGCAGCAGGCTTTCAGCAGGTGGCGGTCGTGAGACACGATGACCACTGCCCCCTCAAATGCCTGCAATGCCATGGTCAGGGCGTGGCGCATCTCGAGGTCGAGGTGGTTGGTGGGTTCGTCGAGCAGTAATAGATTTGGTTTTTGCCAAACGATCAACGCCAGTGCCAGTCTGGCCTTTTCGCCACCAGAAAAGGGTGCCACTGGGGCCAAAGCCTGGTCGCCGATAAAGCCAAATCGTCCCAGAAAATCCCTGAATACCTGTTCTCTTTCCTTCGGGGCCAAACGCTGAAGATGAAGCAGTGGAGAGGCGTTTTTGTCCAGTGCTTCCAGCTGGTGCTGGGTAAAGTAGCCCAGCTTGACGCCTTGATTCTCAACCCGTTCACCAGCGATGGTTGGAAGTTGACCTGCAAGCGACTTCATCAGTGTGGACTTGCCAGCACCATTGTGTCCCAGCAATCCAATGCGACTGCTAGGCAGAAGTTGTAAGTTGATCTGCTTAAGCAGCGCATTTCCATCGTAGCCCAAACTCGCTCTATCCATTGATAGCATTGGGTTGGGCATGCGGCCTGCATCGGCAAACTGAAAGCTGAATGGTGATGCCTGATGGGCTGGCAGCAGGTCCTCCATTTTTTCCAGTACCTTGATCCGGCTCTGTGCCTGTTTCGCCTTGCTGGCTTTCGCTTTAAACCGGGTGATAAAGGCGTTCAGCTCGGCTCGTTTCTGCTGCTGACGTTCAAATGCTGCTTGTTGTTGAAGTTGTTGTTCTGCCCGTTGGCGTTCGAATGACGAATAGTTTCCCGTGTATTGTGTGAGCTGCCCCTGGGCGATGCTGATAATGCCGTCTATCGTCGCATCAAGAAAGTCGCGGTCGTGAGAGATAAGGACCACACAGCCAGGATAACGTTGCAGCCAGCGCTCAAACCATATCACTGCGTCCAGATCTAAGTGGTTGGTCGGCTCATCGAGGAGCAGGGCATCTGAGGGCATCAGCAACGCCTGGGCCAAGTTCAGGCGCATGCGCCATCCACCAGAGAAGTCCGCGACGGGTTTCTGCATCTCTTGCTCTGAGAAGCCGAGCCCGGCCAAAAGTTGAGCCGCCTGGGCTGGGATCTCATAGCCCTTTATCGTTTCAAACTCACCGTGTAGTTCAGCCAGTCTTGCCCCATCTGCTCCATTTTTCTCCGCTGCCTTCAGGTCATCACTGATGCGGCGGTAATCTGTGTGTCCATCCAGAACGTAATCTAGTGCTGGACGGTTCAGTGCCGGGGTTTCCTGCTTCACACTGGCGATTTGCCACTGTGATGGTATTTGCACTTCACCGGCATCATGGCTGATTTCGTGCCTCAGTAGCTGCAACAGCGAAGATTTCCCGCACCCGTTGGCACCCACCAGGCCAACTTTGTGGCCGGGAAAAAGAGTAAAGCTGGCATCTTGCAACAGCATTTTGGCGCCGCGACGGAGTTCGACTTGTTGAAGCTGGATCATGAGAGGCTTATATATGACTTCGAGGCTCGGCAGTTTAGCGCAAGATGCTCACGTGAAACAGCTACTCGCAGCGAGACTGTTTGGTTAAACTGACGCGAAAAGATAAACCAATTGGATTCGACAAAATTGAAGAAACGTTTCATTGCCGGTGCGGTATGTCCGCAGTGCAACAGCCAGGACACCATTATGGTGCTGATTGATGGCGATAACGAGAAAGTGGCCTGTGCCAACTGTGATTACGAGCAGGCAAAACCAGAGCCTGAGACGCATTCATCTCGTCCTGAAGAGGAACAGGTGATTGGTATATTTAAGCCGGAGTAGAGAGCCTCGCCTGAAAACCTCTAATAGTGGGGTGGAGGTGTTTCTTCCGATTCGCTGGCGATCTGACTGCCCTGAACGCTTTTAAACTTTTCGGCTAACAATGCCATTTGGCGTTGTAGCAGTCTGATACTTGCGTCTTGCTCGGCGATCACTGTATTGAGTTGGTTGATGGTGTCTTCCTGAAAAGCGAGCTTGCTCTCCAGTTCATCAATACGTGAATCGACATCAGGTGTACTCATCTACTTCTTATTCCTGGGCAGTAATTGGCCAATATTCAGCGAGTCCGCTGGAGCTTTCGCTGATTAGGGTCTGGGGATCTTTGAAGGCGACAGCATACACTACGGCGCTTTTGGGTCGAGTATCTTTTCTAGGTGTGACATACCATTTTTGTAGTCGCTTCCCGCTGGACACATCCCACAGCGATAACACCCTAGAGGGCGAGCCCGTTGCCAGATAGCGACCATCTTCAGAGAAGCGCACCGCACTGAAGATGTTTTGTCGGTGTTTAAATTTCAGGTTACTGACCTCTTCACCTGTTTTCAGGTCCCAGATTTTGGAGCCCCGTTTACTATCCGCGGTAAACGCATACCTACCAAACCTATCCAGCGCTACTTTGCTCACTCGGGAGCTATGGACAAAACGGTAAATCGCCTGGCCGGTCTGGGTGTCCCACAGGTAGGCGACATAATCATTGCTACCTGACAATGCATAGCGGCCATTGGGAGATAAGTCGACACTGTTAATTTTGGTTTGATGACCAAGGAACTCGATGCGACGACCTGTGTCTATATCCACGTGCACCACAACACCGCTGCTTTTGCCTATCAAAACGTAACGCCCGTTTTTTGAGATAGCAACATCGCGCACACTGGAATCTCTGATTTGCCAATAGCCGAGGGACTCACCAGTTGTCATATCCCATAGGGCGAAACGGCTGACATCCGCGGTCACGGCGACACTATTGTCATCGGCAATATCTGCCGCAAGCACCAGATTGTCTTCGCCTTCGTGGCGCCAAACATATTTGAGGGCATTGCGTTTTAGATCCCAGACAGAAATGCCGTGGAGATTTGAAGATACAAGCGAGAATTGACCGTCTTCCGAAAGGGCCGCGGTATAGGCACCGCCTTCGGCATGGACAAAGCTCTCTTTTGCCTTTTCGCCTGGCTGACAAGCAGTGAGAAGGCCTGTAAGCGCGATAAATGTGATGATCAAGTTAAACCGGGACATTGGTGCTCGCTATCACTTGTGATCAGTGGTGTACACGGTAGTATAAGGCGCTCATGCGTTCGGCTAGGAAGTCGATTAGCGCCTTTTTGTATATGAAAGTAAAACAAAATGTCCACGCTTTAGCCAGCTTAGCATGCACTGGTGGCGCATGGTCGAATCATGATTGGAACGGAGAACACATAAAAAATGAAATCACTTTTTAAAGTGTCGCTGATCGCGCTGGGTATGACTACCCTGGTTGCCTGTCAGCAGGAAGCGGCTGAAGAAGCTGCACCAGCTAAACTGGAGACTGAAGCACAGAAGCAAGCCTATGCGCTGGGCTCATCTGTTGGTAGCTTTATTGCTCGCAACCTGAGTGAGCATGAAGCGTTGGGGATCACTCTGGACCGCGAAATGGTCAAGAGCGGTTTCGTTGAAGGTCTGGCAAGCAGTGGTCAGCTGAGCGACCAAGAGATCCAAACTCTGCTTCAGGGTCTTGACGGTCAGTTGAATGAAGCACGCACAGCGAAGGCAGAGCAGCTGAAAGTGGAAAACCAAGAGAAAGGTGCCGCTTACCTGGCTGATTACGCCAAGATGGAAGGTGTGACTGCCACTGAATCTGGTCTGCTTTACGAAGTGCTTGTTGCAGGTGAAGGCGTTAAGCCAAAAGCGGAAGACACAGTAACTGTGCATTACACCGGTACGCTGATCGATGGCACTAAGTTCGATAGCTCACTGGATCGTGGCCAGCCTGCTGTATTCCCTCTGAATCGAGTTATCCCAGGTTGGACCGAAGGTGTTCAGCTGATGAACGTTGGCTCTAAGTACAAGTTCGTTATTCCTTCAGAGCTGGCATACGGCGAAATGGGGGCTGGTACTATTCCACCAAACTCGACTCTGATCTTCGAAGTTGAGTTGCTGGAAGTTGAAGCTGCTGCTGCACCAGGTGAGGCGCCACAAGCTGATGCGGGTGATGGTCACGCTCACTAATACCGAGCCATATCGGTAGACACAAAAAAGGCGCTGTTCAGCGCCTTTTTTAATGCTTTAGCAACCAATAGTGAATGTGCAGGACGAGAAGGGCTACTCCGTAGTAAGCGAAGTGGTGTCTGATTGTCCTGCTCGTTGCTTTAAACGGTTTCTACCTTCGCCGCTGCACTCTCATGCAATGTTGCGATCAGCTGATCTTCCAGCTCGAAACGCACTTCGAGAGCTTTGCCTAACGCAGCCATATCTTGGTCGAAGTCGTCGAGTTCGTCTGACTCTGTGCTTTCAGCATAAAGGTCATTGAACTCCAGGCCAGCTTGAGTCGTCTCGTTAAGGCGCTCTTGCTGTGTACCTGCCAATAGTTTGTGTTTAGCGCCATTTATCTCGCATTGCGAGACAATCTGGTCATAAACCTCAAAGTGTCCTGCTGACAAATAGTCGACCAGTAGCTGACAAAATTGTTTAATTTCATCCGCTGAAGGCAGAGTGCGACCATCTCCCGTGTATGGGGGAAGGCCAGCAAGTTTGCAGTAATTAACCAGCAGTTCCTGGCGTTCATTGAGCCAGGTGTCGATAGCGTCGTGGCTGCCGCCCCAGGCTTTCTGGGCTTGCTCCAATCGCGTTAGCATTACCCGTCTCCTTGCTTCGTCGTTGGAGTTGTCATCAGTGACCATCCAGTGGGATGATATAAATCACTCATGCTTCGTCTTATACCGTTACTTTCCCCGAAATTGTTCGGGTTGTCCATACCACACCATTGATTAGCAGGGAGCAAGATTCATTGTCTCAGGATCAAACACAACCCGCAGTTTTGAAATCCAACTATTGGTTTATCGTACATGGCCAGCGTTTGCTCTTGACTGAACAGAATCTGTTACCTATCGAGCCACCTGTGGCGGTGAGAGAGTGTTTATCTGAGGATAGGTATTCGCTGGGGGATCTTGAAGGTCGAGAGGCGATCATGTGCATTGCTGAACAAGCTGATAACGCACTTAACTGGGTTGAGTTGAGAACCATTGCCGAAACTTTTTCAGCAGAGCTGTTTGCCTTAGCGGGCAAAGCCTGTCAGTGGGAGACCTTCCTGAATCAACATAGATTCTGTGGCCGATGTGGCAGTCGGATGCGGCATGTGCAGTGGGAGATGGCAATGCATTGTGATGCCTGTCAGCACCGCAGCTACCCCAGATTATCCCCCTGTATCATTGTTGCCGTTCGCGACGAAGATAGAATTTTACTGGCGCAGAATAAGCGACATAAAGCCGGGGTATACAGCATTATTGCCGGGTTTATTGAAGCGGGAGAAACTGCAGAGCAGGCCGCTCATCGGGAACTGATGGAAGAGGTTGGGATCCGGGTGCAAAACCTTGTTTATCAAAGCAGCCAGGCCTGGCCGTTTCCCCATGCGTTTATGTTGGCATTTACCGCTGAGTATGAGTCTGGGCAGCTTAAGCCCGATCCGCAGGAGTTGTCTGATGCAGGTTGGTACCGACATGACGACGAGCTGCCACCCTTACCTGGAAAGCACACTGTGGCTAGGTTGCTGATCGATCAGTTGTTGGATGAGATAAAGGCAGACAAAAAACGGCAGAAATAAAAAAGCCTCACCGGAGCGTGAGGCTGTTAAGCGGCTAAGGTACAGAGTCTCGTTCTAACGAGCTTCTTGTTTATTTTCGCTAGCACAGGCACTTTATATCAGTAGCTCACTGACTGCCGCAATCGCCAGACCTGTAGAGTGTGATGATGCGCAAAAATTGGCCCGACCTGTTGATTAAATGCGTGAGATACAACGCAATGTTATGATGGCTGAATGCAGCTAACGACGGAATCAAAATGACAGTATTGAAGAACGATCGCTATTTAAAAGCTTTGCTGAGAGAGCCTGTAGACATGACGCCAGTGTGGATGATGCGTCAGGCCGGACGTTATCTTCCTGAATACCGTGCAACCCGTGCCGAAGCGGGCGACTTTATGAGCTTGTGCAAAAACGCAGAGTTAGCCTGTGAAGTTACTCTCCAGCCTCTTCGTCGCTTTGAGTTAGACGCTGCGATTCTGTTCTCCGATATTTTGACAGTGCCTGACGCTATGGGGCTGGGCCTTTACTTTGAACAGGGTGAGGGGCCGAAGTTTATGCATCCTGTGCGTTCCCTGGCGGAGGTCGAGAAGCTACCTATTCCGGATCCCGAAGAGGGACTGCAGTACGTAATGAATGCGGTGCGTACAATTCGTCGTGAGCTCAAAGGTGAAGTGCCGCTGATTGGCTTCTCTGGCAGCCCGTGGACACTGGCAACCTATATGGTTGAAGGCGGCTCATCTAAGACCTTCTCTGTGATCAAAAAGATGGCGTTTGCTGATCCCAAGGCGCTGCACTTGCTGCTGGATAAGCTGGCAGACTCGGTCATCCTTTACCTGAATGCCCAGATCGCTGCAGGCGCACAGTCGGTGATGATCTTCGATTCTTGGGGTGGTGCTTTGGGGCACCGTGCATACGAAGAGTTTTCGCTGCGCTACATGGCCAAAATTGTTGATGGCCTGACCCGTTTTGCTGATGGCCGAAAGGTCCCGGTGACACTATTTACCAAGGGCGGAGGTCAGTGGTTAGAGAAGCTCGCTGATACTGGCTGTGATGCCCTCGGACTGGATTGGACCACGGATATGGCCGATGCAAGGCGTCGTGTCGGTGATCGCGTTGCATTGCAGGGCAATATGGACCCTTCCATGTTGTATGCGCCGCCAGAGCGTATCCGCGAAGAGGTAGCCACTATCCTGAGTGAGTTTGGCGAAGGCTCAGGCCACGTCTTTAATCTGGGACATGGCATTCACCTTGATGTACCGCCGGATCATGCTGGCGCGTTTGTGACGGCCGTGCATGAACTGAGCAAGCCTTACCACCAGAAGTAGGGTGATCTCTCGAATATAAAAGGCGCCTTTTGTTTTTGCAGGTAACAAAGCCGTTCGGGCTATTTATTTTCAGTGTGCGCTTTTATCTTCTCGGTTATCTCTTTTGCCAGCTCATTGGGAATGGGGAAGGTCAGGTGATATTGCATCAGGCGCCATCCCGATTCGGTTTTGACTAGAGTGCCGGAGCCTCGGCACTGACCATATTTGTCATTCCATAGCAGCTCGTCAAACCAGGCAAATTGCTTGTCACTACTTATACTGATGTGCCGCGATGTTGGTTGGTAGGTCCAGCCCTTTCCCTGGTCAAAGTATGGCTGAGCGTAGCCCTGAAATTCTGTTACAGTCCAACGCTCACCTGCATCCGTTCCAATAAATACCCCTTCGGGGTGAAACAAAGAAAAGTAAGTCTTGCCATCCGCCTCCGCTGCTGCATGGTGAAACTTATCCAAAATCTCGCCAACAGCGTGATCAGGGAGCTCTGGTTGTTTGTCGCCAGCCCATGTGAAAAGAGGGCTAAACAAGGTGATGAATACGAGTGATCTAATAAAAATCATAGAGTGCCTATTTTTTGATGATCGCTTGAATGCGACTTTTTAGTGGGGGCAATAAAGTTTGTTCAAACCATGGGTTTTTCTTCAGCCAAAGTTGATTCCTTGGTGATGGATGAGGCAATGGAAGTTGCCCGTCATCGGTGAACTGCTGCCAATGCCTGACGTTGTCGGTGAGTGTTTTGAAGGGGGATTTAAGGTAGTAACGCTGGGCATATTGGCCTATCAACAAGGTCAGCTCAATATTTGTCATATGCGACAATAGCCGCTGGTGCCAATGGGGGGCGCATTCGGGCCGGGGAGGCAGATCACCCTGTTTACCTTTGCCCGGATAGCAGAAACCCATCGGCATAATGGCTATCTGTTTCTCGTCATAGAATTGTTCCGGTGACAACCCCAGCCACTCTCTTAGCCGCTTCCCTGATGCATCATCCCAAGGGATACCCGATGCATGAACCTTGGTTCCTGGTGCCTGGCCGATGATAAGAAGCCTGGCACTGTCACTTGCTCGGACGACAGGTCTGGGGCCGAGCGGCAGATTTGTTTCACATAAGCGACACTGGCTGACCTGTTGGAGCAGAATATTGAGCGAATTCGACATCTTGAGCCATTAGACCTTGTTTAGCTATGGGCAGTTTAAAGGATGAGAGTGGAAGTCGCAGGTGAAGTATTTGGTCGTACGTCCTGTACATAAAAAAGCCGACAAAATGTCGGCTTTTAAATCTTACAGGCTCGATCTAAACGCTTTTAGAACAGACGCTGTGACAAGTCGTAGAGCTCTTTATCGAATGGACGAACCATCTCTTCAAGCGCTTCGATAATATCGTGGTGAACCAGCTTGTTTGCCAGAATACCAACACAGCGACCACCTTGGCCTTCCAGAAGCAACTGCACCGCGTAGTCACCCATGCGGCTGGCAAGAACACGGTCACGACAGGTGGGTGAACCGCCACGCTGGATATGGCCCAGCACAGTGGCACGTGTTTCCAGACCCGTTTGACCTTCAATGTTCTTAGCCAGTGCATTCACATCGGTAACATGCTCGGTAATCACCACGATAGCGTGCTTCTTACCTTTCGCGATCCCGTCTTGGATCTGCTTCAGCAACTTGGCTTCGTCCCACGCGTCAGCTTCTGGGATAACCAGGAACTCTGCACCACCAGCAATTGAGGCCCAAAGCGCCAAGTCACCACAGTGACGACCCATCACCTCAACAATTGAGATGCGGTTGTGAGAGCTACAAGTGTCACGCAAGCGGTCAATCGCTTCCATTACCACGTTTAATGCAGTGTCGAAGCCGATAGTGAAGTTGGTACCGGCAATATCATTGTCGATAGTGCCGGGAACACCGATACAGGGGTAACCCATCTCGGTCAGCTTCTTGGCACCCATATAGGAACCGTCACCGCCCACCACGATCAGTGCTTCGATACCACGCTTTTTCATCTGTTCAATCGCTTGTTCGCGAACTTCTACTTTTTTGAAATCCGGGAAGCGAGCTGAACCAAGAAAAGTACCGCCTTTGTTGATCGTGTCTGATACTGAGTAGCGGTCAAGCTTGTGGATATCGCCGGCATGAAGGCCTGCGTAACCATTGTTAACACCGTAAACTTCCAGACCAGCCTGCAGACCACTGCGGACAACAGCACGTACCGCAGCGTTCATGCCCGGGGCGTCGCCACCACTGGTCAATACACCAATACGTTTAATCATGCTTCAATACCCTTAAACAGGTTTATTTAGCGGCGTTGAAAATGCCAGCAAAATCAGCAGCTACCAGAGAGGCACCACCAACCAGACCGCCGTCGATGTCTTCCATCGCCATCAGTTCTGCTGCGTTGCCTGGCTTCATGCTACCGCCATAAAGGATCTGGATACCTGCAGCCACTTCTGCGTCTTTCTCTGCCAGCAGCTTACGGATCAGCGCGTGTGCTTCTTGAGCTTGCTCAGAAGTCGCTGTTACGCCTGTACCGATGGCCCAAACTGGCTCATAAGCGATAACGGCATTTTTATATGCTTCAATACCGTAAGCGTCGATAACGGCATTCACCTGAGTAGTGATTACTGATTCCAGTTTGCCAGCTTCACGCTCTTCCAGAGTTTCACCGATACACAGTACAGGTACCAGACCCGCATCCTGTGTTGCTTTGAATTTCTTCGCGATCAGTTCGTCAGATTCGTTGTGGTATGTACGACGCTCGCTGTGACCAACCAGAACGTAGCTAACACCGAACTCAGTCAGCATATCTGCAGACCATTCACCCGTGTATGCACCGCTGGATTGAACACTTACGTCCTGAGCACCGATGCAGATGTTGCTGTCACCTGCCAGTTCCTGGATCTGAGCAATGAAAACTGCAGGGGGGCAAACGCCGATGGTGACTGAATCAACACCAACAGCAGCGGCCTTCAGGCCTTCAATCAGTTCTGCGTTGCTGGCTTTGGTGCCGTTCATTTTCCAATTACCTAGTACCAGGGGGCGTCTCATTCGTTTTCTCCTGTCCGACTTTTGTGCGGAAATTGTTGTAAATTTACTAGCGAATAGTATGGCTTGATGCAACAAAAGTAGGGTTGACGCAAGTCAACCCTACTTTTAGAACTCTTGTCGTTCAGCTCTTTGCCAGCCCGCATCTTCAAGCTTTAGAGTATAGATGGCGTGTACCTGTTCGCCATATTTACCTATTGGCTTGGCTGGATAGCACAATAAAGTGTGCCATATCATGCCCGTTTGTGTTCAGGCTTGCAAAGCGTGAAAAGCACAATACCCTGTGCATAGGTATTACCACTAACTCGCGAACCCGTCTGCATGACTCTTTCTCGTTTTCGTTTATCTCTTTCAACCGTGATTTTATGGGCGTTATTTTTCGGTTTTTTGACCGGAATATTCTTTGGTGAAATGGTTGGCTGGATGAGTTGGATCGGTAATGCCGTCATCATGCTGATGCAGATGACCATTCTGCCCTATATTGTGGTGTCTTTGATTGGTGGTATCGGCAGGCTGACCAAGGAACATGCAAAGCAGATGTTTTCACGTGCATCTGTGGTTTTGTTGGCGATTTGGTTGGTTGGCATGATAGTGATATTGCTGACACCGCTGGCTTTTCCACATCTCGAGTCTGCATCATTCTTCAGTCGGTCATTAATCACGCCTCAGGCTGAAGTCGACTTTCTATCTATCTATATCCCGTCAAACCCGTTTCAGTCGATGGCGAATGGCGCGATCCCTGCGGTGGTACTGTTTTCCATCTCGCTCGGGGTCACGCTAATCAGCCTGAAACATAAAACTTCACTGTTGGATTCGTTGGGTACCCTGGCGGAAGCGCTCTCAAAGCTCAACGGCTTCTTGGTTAAAACCTTACCGATCAGTGTCTTTGCATTAACCGCCAGTGCTTCTGGCACATTGACGCTAGAGCAATTCGGCTCCTTGCAGGTCTATCTGGTGACCTACCTAGTGCTTTCTCTGGTGTTAACCTTCTGGGTGTTCCCCCATATGCTGGCCAGTATCAGCCCGTTTAAGACCGGGGAAGTGCTGGCAGTCAGCCGTGACGCCATGGTGACGGCATTTACCACTGGCAATGTGTTTGTCTTGCTGCCAGTCCTGGTTGAGGGTGCTAAACGGCTGTTTCGTAAAAATCGGATGCGGCAGGAAGATACCGACTATATGTTGGAAGTCCTGATGCCCATTGCCTATTCGTTCCCGAATGTAGGCAAATTGACGGTGCTGATGTTTGTGCTGTTTGCTGGTTGGTTTAACGGTAAGCCGATTGAGGCGACTGATATGCCGCTGTTCAGTCTAAGCGGAATCTTCAGCTTGTTTGGCAGCGTCAATGTTGCGATCCCGTTCATGTTGGACAGCTTTAAGCTACCCGCTGATATGTTTGAACTGTTTATTGTTTCAAACGTGCTCACAGGTAAGTTCAATTCGCTGGTAGCGGCGATGCAACTGCTGATCTTCGTATTGCTGGCGGTCGCCGTGATACAGAATCAAGCCAAACTAAACCTGGCCAGTATTGCACGGTTTGCTGTGCTCGGATTGGGCGTGAGTTTTATCGTGCTGTTTGGTAGCCGCTTTGTGAATGGCATCTTCCTTGGTGATGACAACCGGTTAGGTGAGCAGTTATCGGCAATGCGGGTACCTGACCGGGTACCTGAGCATGTTTATGCGCAAATCCCTAAGTCCTACACAGGCGGTGAGTTTGCCCTCACTAACATTGAAGTCATTAAAAAGCGTGGCGTATTGCGAGTGGGTTATAGCCCTACCAACGTACCGTTTTCATTCTTTAACCGCGATGGTCGATTGGTCGGATTCGATATCTCTTTAGCTCACCAGTTGGCAAAAGATCTTGGTGTAAAGGTGGAGTTCATTCCTTTTGTTCGCGACAACCTGCGCCTGCCACTGAACCGAGGGTACTTCGATGTTGCCATGTCCGGTATTAAACTGGACGTGTATGACATTCAACACATGAGCTTCACCACGCCGGTTCTGGAGCTGAATCTTTCTATCATGGCGTCGGACTACCGCCTCAGAGAGTTCGAATCAATGGAGAAGTTGAGAGAACATGAAGGGTTTACTCTGGCCACGGTGGAGCATATTCGTGAGTTGGACATTCTGCAGAACCAGTTGCCACAGATAGACACGGTGGCACTCTCTTCTTATGACGAGTTTTTCCAAAATCCGGATGATTATGATGCACTGCTAATCAGTGCCGAGTCAGGTTATGCATGGAGTATTCTTTATCCTCGCTATGGCGTGGTGTTGCCCACCCAACAGGGGAATCAGTTCGCGACCGGATATGTGGTCGCAAAACGTAACCGAGATCTGCTTGAGTTCCTTAACAGCTGGGTCACAGTGAAACGAAATAATGGCAGTATTCAGAGGCAATATGATTTCTGGATACTTGGCGGGGGGGCACAGGACAAGTCTCCTCGCTGGTCAGTTATCAGAGATGTATTGCACTGGGTCGAGTGACGATAAAATGACGCAGCGTAAAAAAAATGGCGCGTTGTTAAACATTTGTAAATTATTCGGGTAGACTGTCTCTCAATTCGCTTTGACCAGCACAGGATGTGCCTGAAATGTCATTGACTCAACGAGTCCTTAGTTTGCTGGCGATGATTTGTGTGCCAGCCCTGCTATTCCTCTGGATTTCATCCAGAGGGTTGTTATTTGATACCTTGAATCGTATCGAAAACATCGTTGCTGAAGATCAGTTGAGGCAGACCTACAGTCAGCTCGATTTCTACATAAAGCGCATGGAGCAGTGGGGGCAAGACTGGGCATATGACAAAAGCCTCATTGAATACCTGCGAAAACCCAATCAAAAATTTGAGCAAGATTCCTTTCCTGAAGACCTGTTGATTTATAACCGCTCTCATCTGGTTGTTTTCCTGGATGCGAAACAGAAGCTGTTGTTTGGTCGATTTATGCTCCCCAACAGCAACCGCGTTAGTGAGCTTCCGCAGCCAATACTCGAGCAAATGCAGGAAAAGCTTAGACATCATCAATCGACTGTTGAACGAGACCACCTCACCGGGATCTTTACCCTTGCGCAGACTCCGGCAATGTTAACAATGAGAGCGGTTTTTGACATTGAGAATCAGGGGCATTTGGCAGGGTATTTGGTATTTGCAGAGTATTTTGACACTGAACTGCTTTCGCGAATTTCCGGTGCAATGGGTTACCTGGTCAGCTTTGAACAGGCCAGTGTTGTGAATGTGCCAACGACGGAACCGTCTTTGTTTATGGGAAGAAGTGAGCGTCAGATTGATGTATCTCGGGCTCTATTTGGAATTGAGCATAACGAACAATATGCCTTGTCTGTTCATATGGACCGCTCAGCATTCTTGTCTGGTGCTGAGGGGGTGGAGCGTTATCTGATCCTCACCTTCGCGACCGTGCTGGCAATGATCGCTGTGCTTTATCTCTTTATACGACAATACGTTTCTGCACCTGTATCTGAATTAACCAAACAAGTTGAAAAGGTTGATGCAGATGGGTTCGCATTTTCACCGGTTGATAAAGGCAACAGCAGGGAGTTAAAGATCCTGGTAGCCAAGTTTAATGGCTTGATGGCGCGCTTATTTCAAGAGAAACAAAAAGCACAAACGACACTGGCCTCAATTGGTGATGCAGTTATCAGTGTCAATGAGCACGCGCTCATCACTTACGTCAGCCCGGTAGCGGAAAGTCTTTTTAATACAACAGCGTCTGAGTTGGAAGGTCGGTCTATCGATCAGCTTCTGATTTCGTTGGATGGTCGCTCAGTGAAGGAAGAGTTATCGCCTTTGTTGGAAGCTGGAGAGTGCCAGGATGAGCGGATACTCCGCCGAATCTCTGTCGGTGACAGATGTTTGAGTTTAGAACAGAGTATTTCGCCTCTTCGCAACCATCAGAATGAGATAAATGGAGCCGTATTGGTTCTTAGAGATGTCAGTGCGACCGAGCTCTTAAAACAGAAACTAGCACATCAGTCGGAGCATGATCCGGTCACAGGTTTGTATACGCGGGGTAGATTTGAACAACTCCTTGGCCTGTTGGATACAGAGTTGGCAACGGGTGAGCATGCTATCTGCTATCTCGATCTGGACAATTTTAAGCTGGTCAACGATAACTGCGGTCATGGCGTTGGAGATCGATTGTTGCGTGAGATCTCCGATGCTATCCGCCACTGTATCCGAGATTCTGATCTATTGGCCAGGATCGGTGGCGATGAATTTGTCCTGGTACTAAAGAGTATCGAGGCTGATGCGGTTACCCGAGTGGTTGAAAAGATCGCTGCCGAAATAGAGACCGTGCAAGTCTATTGGGGATCAACGGCTTACTCTGTCGGAGCTAGTATCGGTGTGAGTTTCCTTCAGCCTGGTAGCAGCAATTTGCGTAATGCGCTGCAAGAGGCCGATGCCGCATGTAGGAGTGCTAAATTGCCTGGTAGTAACAATATCTGTTTCTATGATCCTGAAAACCCGGAGCAATCCGTTCAGCGGCAGGCGCCACGATGGGCGGTGCGTATCAATGATGCGATAGAGCAGAATAAGCTGGAGCTCTATTACCAAGAGATCATGCCGCTGCATAATCGAGGAGACGGCCGCAGGCGTATTGAAGTTTTGGTAAGAATGATCGAACAAGGTGGAGAGCTGCTGTTGCCTGACAGTTTTTTGCCTGCGGCAGAGCGTTATCACCTCTGTGAAAAACTGGATCATTGGGTGTTGGAGCAAGTTTATGCCTGGTTGGCTCGCCATCCTGAGTGTTGGAATACCAGCCGATTGTGCGTCAATGTATCCACCGAGACCCTGGCGAGTGATAAGTTTGAATCCGTGCTGAGAACCTTGAGTAGTCGATATAAAGTGCCAGCAGAGAGTCTTTGCTTTGAAATTACGGAGCGAGCGGCCATCCGAAATCCTCAAAAGGTGATTGACTTGCTTACCCGCCTGAGGTTACAGGGGTATCGTTTTGCACTGGATGATTTTGGTAGCGGATTCTCGTCCTACGGGTATTTAAAACATCTGCCTGTTGATATGGTCAAGATTGATGGCGGTTTCATTCGAACTCTGAATGAAGATCCGAAAGATTTGGCATTGGTGCAATCCATCCACGAAGTGTGCGCCGTTCATGGTATGCAGACGGTTGCCGAGTATGTGGAAAGTGACGAAGTCTACGAACGCGTAAGTCAGATTGGTATCGATTATGCTCAGGGGTTCAGTATTGGCAGGCCAAAACCTCTCTCAGAGTTCACCACGACCGGCTGTAAGTTAAAAGTGGTGTAAGTTGTTCGCTCTATCGGGTAACAAAAAAGCCGGCGATTGCCGGCTTTTTTCATTAGAAATCGCCCGGCTAGCTGTTTTGCTCACGCTCAATCGCGCGATAGGCGATATCACTGCGGTGGAACATGCCATCCCAGCTGATTTGCTTCGCGAGCTTATAAGCTCGCTGCTGCGCTTCGGTAACCGTATTGCCCAAAGCAGTTGCGCACAACACGCGGCCGCCCGCAGTGACGATGTTGCCATCTTTCTCGGCGGTGCCTGCGTGGAACACTTTCTCGCCTTCTACTTCGCCTTCAGGCAGGCCATTGATCACAGTGCCTTTAGCATAATCACCCGGATATCCACCCGCTGCCAGCACGACACCGACAGAGGCGCGAGGATCATACTTGGCTTCTTTCTGAGCCAGCTCTCCGGCAATGGCTGCCAGGCAGAGGTCTACCAGGTCAGACTGCATGCGCAACATGATTGGCTGCGTTTCTGGATCACCGAAGCGACAGTTGTATTCAATGACCTTTGGTGTGCCATCTGCAGCGATCATCAGACCCGCGTAGAGGAAACCGACATAGGTATTACCTTCCGCAGCCATGCCTTCAACGGTAGGCATGATCACTTCACTCATAATGCGGTCATTGATCTCTGGCGTGACAACAGGCGCAGGAGAATAGGCACCCATACCACCAGTGTTTAGACCGGTATCACCATCACCCACACGCTTGTGGTCTTGGCTGGTCGCCATTGGCAAAACGTTTTTGCCATCAACCATCACGATGAAAGACGCTTCTTCACCTTCCAAAAACTCTTCGATAACCACACGGTGACCTGCATCACCGAAAGCGTTGCCAGCCAGCATGTCGCGGATCGCATCTTCAGCTTCCTGAAGCGTCATGGCGACAATCACACCTTTACCGGCAGCAAGACCGTCGGCCTTCACTACGATAGGTGCGCCTTTCTCACGAACGTAGGCCAGTGCTGGCTCAATTTCAGTGAAGTTCTCATACTCGGCTGTTGGGATCTTGTGGCGAGCCAGGAAGTCTTTAGTAAAGGCTTTAGAGCCTTCAAGTTGCGCTGCGCCTTTGCTTGGACCGAAGATTTTCAACCCTTCCGCTTCAAAGGCATCTACCACACCCTCTACCAAAGGTACTTCAGGACCAACGATGGTCAGGGTAACGTCATTGCTCTTTGCAAACGCAATAAGCGCAGGCTGGTCACTGACGCCAATGGCGACGTTTTCCAGCTTAGGCTCAATCGCGGTGCCCGCGTTACCTGGTGCAACAAACACTTTCTCAACACCGGCAGATTGTGCCGCTTTCCATGCCAGGGCGTGCTCACGGCCGCCGCTGCCGATTACCAAAACATTCATTTTCTTCTCCCTCTGGTTGGGGATGGATCCAAGCTGATTAATGCGCAAAAACCGCAACTAAACGTCACGGTTTCTGCATTTTTACTTTTTCACGCTGCTAAGCATTACGTTTTGCAGTGCGTTAAGCATTGCTTCAGGCCGTAGCTTAGTGACGGAAATGGCGCATGTTGGTAAATACCATCGCCATGCCATGTTCGTCAGCTGCTGCAATCACTTCGTCATCACGAATTGAACCGCCTGGCTGGATAACACAGCTGATGCCTGCTTTTGCCGCCGCGTCGATACCGTCACGGAACGGGAAGAAGGCGTCAGAGGCCATGACTGAACCAGCCACTTCCAAGCCTTCGTCAGCGGCTTTGATGCCTGCAATTTTTGCACTGTAAACGCGGCTCATCTGGCCAGCGCCAACACCGATAGTCATGCCGTCTTTGGCATAAACAATCGCGTTCGACTTAACGAACTTGGCCACTTTCCAGCAGAACAGCAGATCTTTCAGTTCTTGCTCGGTTGGTTTGCGCTTGGATACGACCGTCAGATCTTCCAGCGTCACCATACCTTGGTCACGATCTTGAACCAGCAGACCACCATTAACACGCTTGTAGTCGTATTCGCTGGTCTTCTTGTCCCAGTAGCCACACTCCAGCAGGCGAACGTTCTTTTTCGCTGCCACGATCTGAGCTGCGGCTGCGCTAACAGCGGGTGCGATGATCACTTCAACAAACTGACGGCTTACGATTGCTTCGGCAGTGTCAGCATCCAACTCCTGGTTAAAAGCAATGATGCCGCCAAAGGCAGAGGTTGGGTCAGTTTTGAATGCGCGATCGTAGGCTTCCAGTTGAGTTTTGCCCAGAGACACACCACAAGGGTTGGCATGCTTGACGATGACACAGGCTGGCTCGTCGAACTCTTTCACACATTCGAGTGCAGCGTCAGTATCGGCGATGTTGTTGTAGCTCAGTGCCTTACCTTGCAGCTGTTTGGCTGATGCCACAGACGCTTCCTGCAGGTTAGCTTCAACATAGAAAGCCGCGTTCTGGTGGCTGTTTTCACCATAACGCATGTCTTGCTTCTTGAGGAACTGGCTGTTGAATGTGCGAGGGAACTGGCTGTTCTCGCTATTTTCGTCGGTGTCGCCATAGCTTGGTACCTTGGTACCGAAGTAGTTGGCGATCATGCCGTCGTAGGCTGCTGTGTGCTCGAAGGCGGCTATGGCCAGATCGAAACGCGTTGCCAGGGCAAGTGAGCCTTGGTTTTCTTCCATTTCAGCCAGCACTCGGCCGTAGTCGCTGGCGTTAACCACGATAGTGACATCTTTGTGGTTTTTCGCTGCTGAACGAACCATGGTAGGGCCACCGATATCGATGTTTTCAACCGCATCTTCCAGTGTGCAATCTGGGTTTGCCACCGTAGCGGCAAATGGGTAGAGGTTAACGACAACCATATCGATTGGGTTGATGCCGTGGGTGTTCATCACTGCGTCATCTTGCTCGCGACGACCCAGGATCCCGCCATGAACTTTTGGATGCAGTGTTTTAACACGGCCATCCATCATTTCTGGGAATCCGGTGTAGTCAGAGACTTCAATAACATCAATGCCCTGTTCGGCAAGCAGGCGGGCAGTACCGCCAGTAGAAAGGATTTCAACGCCCTTTTCGGCAAGTGCGCGAGCGAACTCTACGATACCGGTCTTGTCTGACACGCTGATAAGCGCACGGCGGATCGGTCTAGCAGCTTCCATCGAGTAATCTTCCTCAACTCAATTGATTGGTGGGGTTAGTTTAGCTTCCCAAAGGTGACCATGTTCCCATTTAGAGACAGGTCTTAAATAGACGAAAGGGCCCAATTGGGCCCTGTCGATATAGATTAGTTCATTCCGTATTTTTTGAGCTTCTTACGCAGCGTACCGCGGTTGACACCCAGCAAGTTCGACGCACGGGTCTGATTGCCACGGGTATAAGTCATTACTTCTTCGAGCAGTGGCGCTTCAACTTCAGACAGGAACAGCTCGTACAGGTCATTGATGTCCTGGCCGTTCAGCTGAGTCAGGTAGTTGCGCATTGCTTTCTTTACTGACTCACGCAGAGGTGTTGCATTGTTAGTGCCAGTTACCTGCGTTGCAGTACCCATAACTTCGGATTTCAGATTAGTCTCAAACATACGCCTTAGCTCGCTAAAATTTTCTGATTAATTTTCTGATGCAAAGAATGCATTTAACGCGCTCAGCTGTTCCATCGCTGACGACAGCCCGTTAAAGTTGCTTCGAAATTCCCTGGTGGGGTCAATTGACTGCAAGTACCAGCCCACATGTTTGCGGACGATTCGCGGCCCTGTCACCTCACCATAAAACTCATGCAGCGCTTCCACGTGCGCTAACACAATATCGCGGATCTCCTCCGCGGGCGGCTCTGACAAATGCTCACCCGTTTCCAGGTAGTGGGCAATTTGCTTAAACAGCCAAGGTCTTCCTTGAGCAGCTCTGCCTATCATCAGGGCATCTGCACCTGTGGTATTCAGAACCTGTTGCGCTTTCTCTGGGCTGTCGATATCACCGTTGGCGATAACGGGGATGGACACGGCTTGCTTTACAGCGGCTATGGTGTCGTACTCCGCATCACCCTTATACATACAGGCGCGTGTGCGACCATGCATGGCTATTGCCTGAATGCCGCATTGCTCGGCCAGGCGGGCGATCTCGACCCCGTTTTTATGTTCGGGTTCCCATCCGGTTCGGGTCTTTAATGTCACAGGCACTTCGACGGCGTTTACCACCGTGGTCAGTATCTGTTCGACCAGTTCCGGGTGTTGCAAAAGCGCTGAACCAGCCAGCTTTTTGTTCACCTTTTTCATCGGACAGCCCATATTGATATCAATAATCTGGGCACCGTTGGCAACATTAAAGCGGGCGGCTTCTGCCATCAGCTCGGGATCTGAACCTGCGATCTGTACCGACCGTATGCCAGACTCTCCAGCGTGATCCATGCGCTTTTGCGATTTTTCTGTTCCCCAGACTTTAGGGTTACTTGAAAGCATCTCTGAAACCGCCAAACCCGCGCCCATCTTGCGGCACAGCTGTCGGTAAGGTCGATCAGTAATTCCCGCCATCGGAGCGACAATCAGCGGATTGTCTAGACGGTAAGGACCAATCGTAATGCTCAAAGTTTCACCACCTGTCTGTTGAGAGCGGCGTAGTTTACTCGGTTTTTATGCTGCACGAAAGGTCAGTTTTTAGCCTTTTGTGTAGCGATTGACCAGACGCAAAACCGAGGCACTTTTTTATTAAGTATTTGTGCAAGTTAAGCTACTGAATTGTCATTGAAATAGTCGGTTATGTAGCTATTTCGCTACACCACTGATACGGGCCCACTCCTCTTGATGAATGATGGGATCCAGTGTAATGGCACCGCTGTAGGCGGTAGCAACGTCTTCAGCCTGACTCTCTAGCACGCCTGACAGTGCAAGGTGTCCGCCACTTTTTGGCAGGGTGACGATCTGTGAGGCCAACTGCTTGAGTGGGCCTGCGAGGATATTGGCAACCACTACATCCGCCTTGAGATTGTCTGGCTGTTGCTCTGGCAGGTATAGCTCGAGGCGGTCAGAGACACCGTTGCGCTCAGCATTATCTCGGCTGGCCTGAATGGCCTGAGGGTCGATATCGATGCCAATGGCGTGTTTCGCACCCAACTTAAGCGCGGCAACGGCGAGAATGCCTGAGCCACAGCCAAAGTCGATGACGGTCTTGTCTTTCAGCTCCAGGCTATCGAGCCACTGCAGGCAAAGAGAAGTCGTTGGATGAGTGCCGGTACCAAATGCCAGTCCGGGATCGAGTATCACATTAACCGCATCCGGGGCCGGGGCATCTCGCCAGCTTGGGCAGATCCAGAGGCGTTTGCCAAACTGCATCGGGTGGAAGTTGTCCATCCACTCCCTTTCCCAGTCTTTGTCTTCCAAAGGTTCTAGCTTGTAGCGTTGGCCTTCACTAAGTCCGCCATGGTGTTGTAGATAGTTCACCACGATGTCCATATCGGCCTCGGCATCCCAAAGACCCATCACATCGGTTTCTCCCCACAGCCGAGTTTCGCCAGGCAAAGGTTCAAATACTGGCGTGTCTTTGGAATCGAGAAAGGTGACAGAAAGTGCACCGCAGGCAGACATCAGATCGCCAACTTTTTCGGCAGTTTCGGCGGTGGCATTGAGACGGAGTTGAAGCCAGGGCATGAGGAACCTCGCAAGCTAGGGTAGGTTTTAATGGGCGGATTGTAGCGGTCTGGGGAGCGTTAATACAGAGAGATAACCGATTGGTCAGATTTTCTATTTTTGCTGACGTGAAAAAACGTGCCTGCGTCACTTGCATATGGTCAATTATGAGACAAACTTGAGTAATAACTCTAATGACGCTGATATTGATAAGTCAGCATGGTTGAACGCTTGGAGGCTCTTACCCATGTTAGATCTCTTGCCCGATCTATATGACCTTTATTCAGATCGCCTGCGCCTACTCAATCTCAACTGGAAACATTTTGGTGATAAGCCCATATTCTGGGGGCCGGTTCAGACAGTCAGTTGTTTCGAAGACAACAGTAAGGTCGCGGAGTTGCTTGCCTCACCTGGCGATGGACAGGTGCTACTGGTCGACGGTGCGGCGTCCCACAACCGGGCGTTGTTAGGAGACAATCTGGCACAAAAGGGCATTGATAATGGCTGGGCTGGGGTTGTCATCAATGGCTGTATGCGAGATGCAGGTACCATTAATCAGATGCCAATTGGTGTCAAAGCATTGGGTACCTGCCCAATAAAAACTGATAAGCGCGGACAGGGAGAGGTAGGTATCGCTGTAGAGATAGCGGGCATCGAGATCCATCCCGGCGAATATCTTTATGCTGATTTGAATGGGATTGCTGTCAGCGACCAGGCCTTGGCGATCCCCAACCTAGAATAATGCACTATTTAGGTAGCCTGTCAGGTAGCCTGCACGTGGTTTTCGCCCACGCTGTAGGCGATAACCTGGCTGATTTGAGTCAGTGGCCGTTGTGATTGTTCGGCCCATTGATTAAAGGCTTGCTGCACCGCTTTCAGATCCCTTTGGCTGGTAGGGTTTTTATCCACTACCCCTGCGCCAACTAAATGGGCAACCACATCCTTGCTCAACACAAAGGTGTCCTTACCCATGCGGCGCAACATATAGGCCCCACTATTGCCACCCAATCGAGCGCCATTTTTTTTCAGCCACAACCATAAGCCGGTGATGTCATCGCTGGGCCAGTCAGCAATAAACCTGGCAAAACTGCCATGTTGTTTTGCCACGTCTAGAATCATCTGCGCGTTTTTCGGGACCGTAGCTATCTTCTGACCATTGCGGACGATACTGGCGTCCTGCATTAGGCGATCAATATGAATATCGTTCAGTAGCACCATCTTTTCGGGGGCAAAGCCAAAGAAGGCTTTTTCAAACGCGGGCCACTTGTCTTCAATTACACGCCAGACAAAGCCACTTTGGAAAATGACTTTGGTGATGGTCGCCAGAAAGCGATCGTCAGGAATATGCGCAAGCTCAGCCGAAGAGAGTGGTTCTCCAAGCAGAAATTCCAAGGCGCGTTCGCCACCTTTACGTTCAGCGGCACGGTGATAAATACGATCAAAGGTTTCTATGGCCATGAAGGTTCCAGTCTTGTTGATTATGCGTCGGCATTGTTTGCAGTTTGGCTTTTGGGTGTGGCGATATGCTCCCTGGCTTTAGGACTGAAGATAGCCACTACTACAAAACCAAAAATGACATATACCGCTGCCAGGCCAATACCGATGATACGCGCATAAAATTTTTCATCAGCGTCGCCCCCAAAGTCGCCCGTGGTTGAGCCTATTAACAGTAATACAGTGGAAAATGCTGTTGCATACAGAGGTGCGGTTGGGCGATCTGAAAACAGCCGCTGGGAGAACAGTAGAGCGGTTGCAAACACAAAGATGATCAATGCGGTCAACTCTGGCATGGCTACCAGTAGCTGGAATAGCAGGAGGGCAACCAGACCGCCTGAAAAGTTGGCCAATAACAGGGCTAATGCACCTTTACCACTTTTTTGTAGATTGGGATTGAGTGCCAGTAGGCAGATAAACACCAGTGTTAGCAGGTGACTGGTGATGCCCCAGTAGTAAAACAAAACTACAGCAGGTGCTACCACAGAGGTTGAAATGAGTGCAGATCGGGTCGCGTCTGCCTCACTGATTGGATCGGGTTTGGGTGCTTGGGCCGCAGGCGCATCGGTTCCCAAATCGGGGACCAGGGTATGACTTAGCCACAGGAAAAACACGGCAAATAGTCCAGCAGTTGCCAACCCTCCGGCAACCATCAATGCCAATGCCTGATGGGTTAGTGCCACTACGGGGACCATGGTGATCGCGATAAGCAACATGGCACTGACAATCGCGGGCGCACCTTTGGCCGCAGAGTAGAAAATTCTGAACAGCAGCAGTATCACCAGCAGCATGCAAGGCAATGGATAGCGGAGAGTGGCCGCGGAAAACAGCAAGCCAAACAGTGCACTACCTGCGATTAAGACAATGATCTTGAGACCGCTGCTGACATCGAGGCAGGGTTGGCTGTTCCCCAGCAAAGACACGGTTAGCACTGGGATCAGATAACCCACCGGCATTCCGGACACTGCCGCGAACGCCATCGCTAATGTCGTGCCAATGGCAAACCTCAGCATCCGCCGCTGTTGCGGATCCTGTGGTAGCCACCCCGCCAACTGTTTGCCCAAATTAGTAGGCATAGCTCAACAGACTTTTCACACGGATCCAAAGCTTACCGATACCGTTCATGATCCAGTTATCACCTGTGTATACGATGACATCTACCTGGCCACCGACGCGGCGTAAGCCTTTACTTTCATCGTCGCTGAAACGAATAATGACCGGAATTCGCTGAGCTTCTCGCAACCAGCCACTTGAACTATTGATGGTTTGTAGCTGACCCAGTTGGTTATTGTTATCCCAGCTGACACCGTATCCAACACTGGCAACCTTGCCTTTAAAGACTCGCGCGGGCGCGGCATCGAGCACCATCTCGACTTCGTCTCCGGGGGTTATGTTGCCCAAGTTGTTCTCACGCATGTAGGCTTCAACCCACACATCTTCAGCTGAGATAAAGGTCATTAACGGCGCACCTGTCTGTGCGTAGTGTCCCTCAGCAACCTGTAGGTTGGTAACAGCGCCAAGGTAAGGGGCTTTTACCGTGGTGTTTTGCAGATCTAGTCGGGCCTGGCGCAGTGCTGTGATGGCGTTACGCATGTTGGCGTTTTCTTCGCCTTCCGCGCCCAGTTTTTGTTTAGCAGCACGCAGATCCGCTTCTGCCTTGGCTAGGCTGGCGCGAGCTTTCTTCACGCCGGCAATCGCTTGATCACCAAAAGAGGCCGCCATAATGCCTTGTTTGGTCAGGGTCAGAGTACGCTTGGCCTGCGCTTCGCGGTTGGTCAGGTGTGCCTGTGCATTCAGTACAGCGGCTTGTGCTGCGCTTACCGCTTCTATATCTGCACCAACGCCCTGACCTGCTAATTCCAGATTAGCTTCCGCCTGCGATACCGCGAGTTGATATCTTTCAGGATCGATCTGAAACAGCAGGTCATCCTGTTGCACAACTTGGTTATTTTCAACACCGACGGTTTGAATGGAACCGGGTACTTCAGACGCAATCGGGATGACAAAGGCTCGCAGTCGTGCTTGGTCGGTGGAGGGGGTGATGCGGTCAGCAATCAAGTACCAAAGTAGTAACAACCCCGCCACTATAAGAATGGTTTGAGTCAGTTTTTTCACTTTATTGGCTTTCGCCGTTGCATCTGCGCTTGAGCTTTCGGTACTGGTTACTTCTGTGTCAGCGGCTTTTGTGTTGGCCTTTTCTGACGTGGATTGCTCGTTTTCCTTGTCACTCATCCCCTAAAACCCTTGTTGCATGCGTTTTTGCTTGTTATGAGGCCAAGAGTAGAACGGAAAAGGGATAGATGACAAGCGGCCCAACCTTATGATTAGGCCGCAAAAAAGGAAAGTGGGTTACTGATTCAGCAGGAACTGACGTACATCGTCGGTCAGTTGCTTCAGGCTGGGCTCGTGTACGTACATCATATGGCCAGCCGGGTAATAGGTCATGGTGACGCGTTGCGGGTCGATACCATAGTGAGCAAAACTCTGTTCAGTGGCAAAGAACGGCGTGGCGAGGTCATAGTAACCATTGGCAATAAAGACTCGCAGATCTCTGTTTTGGCGCATGCCTTTGGCGATCAGAGGTGCTACGTTTATAACGTTTTCTTCCCTTGGCGAACCACCCATGGACCAATCCCAGGCAACATACACCTTGCTGTTTAGGATTTGGTAGGTTTCTGGCCGTTCAACACCGATTTGGCGACCCAGATAATCATTGATGGCAGCCGTGTAGGCTGCAGCAATACCATAGCCGGAAGGATCAGCTTCAAACATCTCGCCAGCACTATCGGCATCGGTTCCTAAGTAGCGACTGTCGAGTCGACCAACCACCTGGCCCTTATCCCGCAGCAGCTCTTTCATAAAACGCATCTCATGAATACGCATATCGGTCGATTCCAAGTATTGCTTAGACAGCCCCGTGTACTGATGCAATTTGTCGATGATCTGTGCCCGTTCCTCTTTGCTCAAGCGACTGCCTTTGCCCAGTGCAACGGTATAGTCATTCAGTGCAAACTCGCGCACTTCATCTAAAAACGGCGCCAGCAGTTCAGGTTTGTTTGGCAGTGCATCGTGATACCAGGCGGTGGCGGCATAGGTAGGCAGGAAGTTCACAAATGCCTGCTCATTGCCGGGGAAGAAATCGCCGGTCTGGTAATCCACAATCGCTGAGATAAGCAAGATGCCGTTAAGGTTAACTGCGTTCCAGCCCTCTTGTAGCTCTCTGACCAAGGCGCCGATACGTGTCGTGCCATAGCTTTCACCGGCAAGGTAACGTGGCGTATTCCAACGCTGGTGCTCACTGATAAAGTGACGGACAAAACGAGACAAGATCTGGGCATCTTTTTTCACACCCCAGAAGTCTTCGTTTTTGTACTCACCGATGGCGCGGGAGTATCCGGTACCCACAGGATCAACAAACACCAGATCGGCGATATCCAGCATCGCCAGCGGGTTATCAATCAGGGGATAGGGGGGCGCACCAGCATTTTCACCCTGGGAAGGCACCACCACACGTTTAGGACCAAAACCACCCAGGTGCAGCCAAACAGATGCACTGCCCGGTCCACCATTAAAGAAGAAGATCAGTGGGCGTTGTTGCTCATTGGTGTCTTCAGCAAAATAAGCCGTGCTGAAGATGCTGGCCATCGGCTTGCCTTCATCATCCTGCAGATGTGTATCCGCAGCGATCACGCGATAGCTGACTTTTTTATTGTGGAATTTTCCGCTGCGCTGTTTTTCAACATGCACAGGGTCAGGCGTGACGATAGGATCAGCAGGTGCTTCTTCTGCCTGCAAACCATAGTTGAACATCAAACAGAAGATGCCCGCGTAGATAAAAGGAAGCGTTTTCATTGAGTTCTCGGAACCGTACGTGATGAGCAGTAAAGTGATACCAATCCGAATAAGAATATGCTCTACCATCGGGAATTTGAATCACTTTATGCGGATTGGTATCAAACAGGCTTACTAGCTTGTGGCAAGTGCCTGGCTCGGCAGAAAACAAAAAGGCTGCCGAAGCAGCCTTTTTTAGGAGAAACTAAGCGGCATTACTGTAGGCCCAGTTTTTTCTCCAGATAGTGGATGTTGGCGCCGCCAAACTGGAAGTTCTCGTCCGCCATAATCTCTTTGTGTAGATTGATGTTGGTCTTGATACCTTCCACCACGATCTCGTTGAGCGCGTGCTTCATACGTGCAATCGCCACATCACGACTTTCACCGTAACAGATCAGCTTACCTACCATGGAGTCATAGTTAGGTGGTACTGAGTAGTTGGTGTAGATGTGAGAGTCCCAACGTACGCCCAGGCCACCCGGCGCGTGGAAGCGCTTGATGTTGCCCGGCGACGGGATGAAGGTTTTTGGATCTTCGGCGTTTATACGACACTCGATAGCGTGGCCGCGGATCTTAATTTCGTCCTGGGTGTAGCTCAGCGGCTGACCTGCAGCAACACGCAGCTGCTCTTTGATCAGGTCAACACCAGTGACCATCTCTGTGACAGGATGCTCTACCTGAATACGGGTGTTCATCTCGATGAAATAGAACTCGCCGTTTTCAAACAGGAATTCAAAGGTACCGGCGCCACGATAGCCGATTTCGACACAAGCGCGGCAACAGCGTTCGCCGATAAAGCGGCGCATGTCATCAGTGATACCTGGTGCAGGTGCTTCTTCCACAACTTTCTGGTGGCGACGCTGCATTGAACAGTCACGTTCACCAAAATGTACGGCATTGCCCTGACCGTCGGCCATTACCTGAACTTCGATATGGCGTGGGTTTTCAAGGAATTTCTCCATGTAAACCATATCGTTGTTGAAGGCGGCTTTGGCTTCGGCGCGGGTCAGTGCAATCGATTGGATCAGCTCTTTCTCTTCACGAACCACCCGCATACCACGACCACCGCCACCACCCGAGGCTTTGATGATCACTGGGTAGCCAATACGTTTGGCGATAGCGACGTTTTTCGCTTCATCATCGCCCAGTGGGCCATCTGAACCTGGTACGCAAGGCACGCCTGCCTTTTTCATCGCTTCGATCGCCGATACCTTGTCACCCATCAGGCGAATGGTGTCAGCTTTCGGGCCGATAAAGATAAATCCGCTCTTCTCCACCTGCTCGGCAAACTCGGCATTTTCTGCCAGGAAGCCGTAACCCGGGTGGATTGCCACAGCATCACTGACTTCGGCAGCAGCGATAATGGCAGGGACATTCAAGTAACTTTCTGGCGCAGGGGCCTTACCGATACAGATAGACTCATCGGCCAGAAGAACGTGTTTCAGATCGCGGTCAGCAGTTGAGTGCACTGCCACCGTTTTGATCCCCAGCTCTTTACAAGCGCGGAGGATCCTAAGTGCGATTTCGCCTCGGTTGGCGATGACGACTTTATCCAGCATGACAGGTCTCTTTGTTATTCGATAACAAACATAGGTTCGTCGAACTCAACGGCATCACCGTTGGTAACCAGGATCTCTTTTACAACACCTGAGGTGTCAGCTTCGATCTGGTTCATCATCTTCATCGCTTCAACGATGCAGAGTACGTCGCCCGCATTCACGTGCTGACCTACTTCGGCAAATGGCTTAGCTTCAGGAGAAGAGGCGCGATAGAAAGTGCCGACCATTGGAGAACGGATGATATGGCCAGTAGGCTCAGCAGCGGCTGCCGGTGCCTCTGCAGCAGGTGCTGCCGCCGCAGCTGGCGCCGCTGCAGGTGCAGGTGCTGCTTGATATTGAACCGGTGCGGATACAACGGCACTGCCGCCGCAACTGATGCGAACGGATTCTTCACCCTCGGTGATTTCCAGTTCGTTGATACCTGATTCTTCAACTAACTCAATCAGCTTTTTGATTTTGCGAATGTCCATGGATCTCTCTCTGCGTTAGTTCGTTGTTTTAGCTGTTAGGAAGCAGACGGCGACAAGCCGCCTGCAATGCAAATTCGTACCCCTGAGTACCAAAGCCACAGATCACACCCTCTGCCACATCAGACAGGTAGGAGTGATGACGGAAGGTTTCCCGCGCATGGACATTGGACAGGTGGATTTCGATAAACGGGATGGCAACACCAAGCAAGGCATCTCGGATCGCCACACTGGTGTGGGTAAACGCTGCCGGGTTGATGATAATGAAATCAACTTTGCCACGAGCTTTATGGATAGCTTCTATCAGCTCGTGCTCCGCATTACTTTGTAAATGGGTCAGTTGAACGCCTAAATCAGCGGCCTGTGCATCCAGAGATTGGACGACATCAGTGAGGGTTTGGTGACCGTAGATTTCCGGTTCACGTAATCCCAGTAAATTTAGGTTAGGGCCATTTAGCAGTAAAATGTTGGGTTTTGCTTCCATCATGCAGGCTTTTTGTTGTTATCAGTTTGTGAAGACTAAAAACAGTCCAGTTCTGGCCAAATTTTAGCAGTTTGAGCCGTCTGAACCATGTTTAGTTCCCGCTTTTGACGAAATTATATTGTTTTCGCAGAAAATCACAGCATTTTTCTGGTCGTATCAGTACAAAGTTTGACATTAATTAGAGTGGTTACTCTAAATTAGTGCAGTCAAAGAGATGACGTCAGGGCAAAGAATAGAAGATATACGGGGATTTGGTGGGGTTATTCGATCTGCTGTTTGGCTATAACTCTGTTCGACCCATTTTCACCTCTGCTTTATCAAACAGCGGCATATAGTCTTCTTGTTCGTACAGTTTGAGTGCTATCGATAGGGTAACGACTTCACCTTCCGGTGGAGGGTTCTTCAAGCGGGCGCCCACACTAAGTGACAGGCTATCCAGTTGCGGATCCGCTTTGACCAACTGCTGAAACTCCTGAAATGTCTGGTAACCCTGTTGAGACAGTTTCAGTTCATAGTCGCGCCAATAAAGCGGATCCCGGAACAGGCGTTTCTCAATGACGGGTGTTTCAGATACCAGTTTAAAATCGAACTCTTTAGTGAATTCTCCCTGAGGGCTTGCAATAGTGACGGCCAGGCGGGTTTGTTCCGGTTTAAGGCCTACCGCTTCCTCAACAGTGACTTTGGCGCGTAGGGCATTGCCGTCGAGCTCAACAAATTGTTCGGGACCAAACTGGCTCATCTTCACCATGGTGGAGAGGGGAACACTGGCACAACCTACGACTAGCAGGCTGAACAGAGCTACACATGCAATAGTGAATTGGCGCAGTTTGGTCATCCGTAGTTCCTTCTATTACTTTCCAGTTGCATGTCAGGCTTTTTAGTTTGCCAGTACTTTATCCAGATGACTGGAGAAACGGTCTGGCCCTTGGAAGCCAGTGACACGCATATCAACAAGCTCTTCCGCTTCTGGGCTATAAAATACCAGTGTCGGTAGTCCAAGTACGCCGAGTGACTCCAGCAACTCGATATCCTGATCGTTATTGTTGGTCACGTCGGCTTTCAGCAGGACAAACTGATCTAGTCGTTGTACCACTTCCGGTTTAGGGAAGGTTTTATGCTCAAATTCCTTACAAGCAACACACCAGTCTGCGTATAGATCAAGCATTACTGGCTTGCCGGAAGCTGCAGCTACTTTTACCTGTTCTGCCAAATCTTCCACAGTGACCACTTTTATAAACTGGCCAGTGATAGCTGCAGGCTGGCTGTTATTGATGCCGTTGACCGCTGTCCAGCCACCCAATGCGATGGCGGCTACTGCAACAAAGGCGCGTGCCGAATAGTTACCACGTTCAGAGCCATATTTGGCAAATGCCAGATAAAGCAGGGTGATGGTGATTAGCACCGCCCATAACAGACTGCCGACCAAAGTAGGTAGCAGGCGCTCTACCAGCAACAAGGCAGCGGCTAACAACACGAAACCAAACAGGGTTTTGATGCTATCCATCCAAGCGCCCGCTTTCGGCAGCAATTTACCGCCGCTGGTGCCAATAATAAGTAGAGGTAAACCCATGCCCAGGCTCAATAGATAGAGTGCGGTACCGCCAAGTAGTAGGTCGCCTGATTGAGCAACATACAGTAGAGCGCCAGACAGCGGTGCAGTGGTGCAAGGCGAAGCAACTAAGCCACTTAGCACGCCCATCACGGCCACACCGATGTAACTGCCACTTTTTTGGTTGTTACTCACTTGGCTGACTTTGGCTACCCAGTTGGTAGGTAGTTGGAAGTTAAATACGCCAAACATGGAGAGTGACAGCACCACAAACAGGCCACCCAAACTCAAGAGGACGGCGGGGTGTTGTAATGCTGCCTGAAACTTCAGACCAGCAGTCGCCACTACCAGGCCTAGGATGGCATAGGTGATCGCCATGCCCTGAACATAAACAAAAGAGAGGCTGAATGCGCGACGCGTTGTGAGCTTATCCCCTTGACCCACCAGAATGCCTGAAAGGATCGGGTACATTGGGAAAACACAGGGGGTAAAGGCAAGACCAACACCCAAAACAAAGAACAGCAATAGTGCCCAACCGACACTGGCTTCACTCAGCAGGCTATTAAAACCGCCCTGGTCCATCGGCAAACCAGTGTTCGCTTTCAGAGGTGCGGCTGCTTCAGCATCCTCCTGGGCCAGTGGCATCAGGAATACTGTTTTCTTCGTCGGCGGGTAACAAAGGCCTGCTGCTGCGCAGCCCTGGTAAGTAACCACTAACTCCGCATCTTTGGTGACGCTTTTCAGAGGTACGGTTAATTCAGCAAGCTGATAGTAAACCTGTGTTTCGCCGAAATACTCATCCTGATAGAGCTTGCCTTCCGGCTTAAACACATCGCCAATCTCAGCGCCTGTCACTTTAAACTGGAACTTGTCGCGATAGAGATAATACTCATCAGCTACCTGCCAACTGAGTTTCAGCTGATCACCATCCTGCTGATAGCTGAACATAAAGGCATCGTCTACCGGTAAGAACTGGTCATCTTTAGGCAACAGATCTCCCAGGCCTGATGCCGAAAGAGGTGACGCGACAAACGCCAGCAGCATGGAGATCAATAACAGGTACTTCTTAAACCACATCAGGTGTTTCTCTCTTTAAACTCTGTCCCAGCCAAGCCAGGTAATCTTCGCTTCCGCTATCCACATCCAATACCAGGAATTCCGGCACCTCATAAGGGTGCAGTGACATCAGGCGGGATTCGAGTGCGGGCAATCTAACGCGGTCACTTTTGATTAACAACTGTACCTCGGTATCCGACTCAATTTCACCCTGCCACATGTAAACGGATGTGATCTGCGGGATCATGCTGACGCAGGCGGCAAGTTGCTCCTCAACTAACGTTTGAGCGAGACGTTTTGCTATCGCTTCGTCAGGGCTGGTAGATAAGACCAGACAAGGCTGGTTTAGCTTTCGTTCGCAGCTGGATTTTGTCATTGGGGAACCAAGCGCAGTTCAATCTGTCCCATTTTTAACCGATTTGATCATTGAATAAAGTGGTCCGGGCCCCAATCTAGTCATTAGGGCCATGCTTGGCTCATCGCCTAGATAGAGAGGTTCTCCTTTGGCATTTGTTCTGTTTTTACTGTTTGTCCTTGTTCCTATTCTAGAAATTAGTGTGATTATTCAGGTCGGCAGCGTGTTGGGGGCGATCCCAACCATCGGCCTGATGATCATTTCTGCCATGGTTGGTGCCTCACTGGTTCGCAGCCAGGGTATCGCGACCATGTTCTCGGTCAGGCAGAAATTGTCGATGGGCGAGATGCCCAGCACCGAAATTGTTGAAGGATTGCTGCTGTTGGTTGCTGGTGTACTCCTGGTGACACCGGGGTTTGTTACCGACGTGGTAGGTATCCTGATATTGACCGCGCCCGTGCGTAAGATGATGGCGCTGGGTCTGATCAAGCGTTTCCAGTTCCAGGTGGTCAACGCCGCAACCGGTCATGCCGGTGGCTTCCATCAGTATGGTGGTGGCTTTGGTCATCAGCAGGGACCTTCCCATGGACAATCACACCAGCAGTCGCAAAATCATGCGCACAGTCAGGCCGAAAATGTGCACCCTGCAGATCGAGAAGAGCCCGCAGCACCACGCCAGGGCCACACCATTGATGGCGAGTACGAGCGAAAGGACTAACGCTCGGAAGTAAGAAAATCAGCGAGACGCGCAGAAAATTGAAAAATTTTTGGGGTTCTCGCTTGGTTTTTGTTTCCCCATCCCCATTTAAAATCCACCAGCGTCATTAACGACGCTTCTTATATCAACTTAAAGGTTACTTTCGGGAGATCAATTGATGACTATCCGTCCATTACAAGACCGTGTTGTGGTTAAACGCCTCGAAGAGGAAACCACATCAGCAGGCGGCATCGTCCTGACTGGCAGCGCTGCGGAAAAATCCAGCAAAGGCGAAGTTATTGCTGTGGGCCCTGGCCGTGCTCTGGACAACGGCGACGTTAAAGCTGTTGGCGTGAACGTAGGTGACACAGTTCTGTTCGGTGGTTACATCGAGAAAACTCATAAAGTCGATGGTCAGGAACTGCTGATCATGAAAGAAGACAACGTGCTGGCAGTGGTTGAAGGCTAAGTCCTGACCCTTCGCACTGACACACAACGAAAGCATTTGAGGATATAAAAAAATGGCTGCAAAAGAAGTCAAATTTGGTGAAGACGCACGCGTAAAAATGCTGGCTGGTGTAAACATCCTGGCCAACGCGGTAAAGGTTACTCTGGGTCCTAAGGGCCGTAACGTTGTTCTGGATAAGAGCTTCGGTGCGCCAACCGTGACTAAAGACGGTGTTTCTGTTGCTAAAGAGATCGAGCTGGAAGACAAGTTCGAGAACATGGGCGCACAGATGGTAAAAGAAGTTTCTTCTAAAACTTCTGACAATGCCGGTGACGGTACCACCACTGCGACTGTACTGGCACAAGCGATCGTTAACGAAGGCGTTAAAGCGGTTGCTGCTGGCATGAACCCAATGGACCTGAAGCGCGGTATCGACAAAGCAGTTGTTGCTGCGGTAGCCGAGCTGAAAGAACTGTCTGTGCCTTGTGCCGACAGCAAAGCGATTGCTCAGGTAGGTACTATCTCTGCTAACTCTGACGCACACGTGGGTGAGATCATCGCCACTGCGATGGAGAAAGTAGGTAAAGAAGGCGTTATCACTGTTGAAGACGGCCAGGGTCTGGAAAACGAACTGGACGTGGTTGAAGGTATGCAGTTCGACCGTGGTTACCTGTCTCCTTACTTCATCAACAACCAGGAAACTGGCAACGTTGAGCTGGAAAGCCCGTTCCTGCTGTTGGTAGATAAGAAAGTATCTAACATCCGCGAACTGCTGCCTGTGCTGGAAGGCCTGGCGAAAACAGGCAAGCCTCTGCTGATCATCGCTGAAGATGTTGAAGGCGAAGCGCTGGCGACACTGGTTGTAAACAACATGCGTGGCATCGTGAAAGTGGCTGCGGTTAAAGCGCCTGGCTTCGGTGACCGCCGTAAAGCCATGCTGCAGGATATCGCGGTACTGACTGGTGGTACGGTTATCTCTGAAGAAGTTGGTCTGGAGCTTGAAAAAGCCACTTTGGAAGACCTGGGTACTGCTAAGCGCGTTGTAATCAACAAAGACAACACCACCATCATTGATGGTGCCGGTGATGTTGAGATGATCGAAGGCCGTGTTGCTCAGATCCGTCAGCAGATTGAAGACGCGACGTCTGATTACGACCGTGAAAAACTGCAAGAGCGCGTAGCCAAGCTGGCTGGTGGTGTTGCGGTAATCAAGGTTGGCGCCGCTACCGAAATCGAAATGAAAGAGAAGAAAGCACGCGTTGAAGACGCCCTGCACGCGACTCGTGCGGCGGTTGAAGAAGGCGTGGTCGCCGGTGGTGGTACTGCCCTGGTTCGCGTTGCAGCCAAGATCACTGAGCTGACTGGTGACAACGAAGATCAGAACCACGGTATCAAGCTGGCTCTGCGTGCGATGGAAGCGCCTCTGCGTCAAATCGTAACTAACGCTGGTGATGAAGCTTCTGTTGTTGCTAACGACGTTCGCGGTGGCGAAGGTAACTACGGTTACAACGCAGCAACTGGCGAGTACGGTGACATGATTGATATGGGTATCCTTGACCCAACTAAGGTAACCCGCTCAGCGCTGCAGTTCGCAGCATCTGTCGGTGGCCTGATGATCACCACCGAAGCCATGGTTGCTGAACTGCCGAAAGAGGATGCACCAGCTGCGCCAGATATGGGCGGCATGGGCGGTATGGGTGGCATGGGTGGCATGGGCGGCATGATGTAGCCCTAGTCCCCATTAAGTTACACCCTAAAAATCCCTCTAGATATGTTTAGTTATTTAGAGGGGTTTTTGTTTGTAACGCCTTTTTCAAACTCCAGATGATCTGATCTCCTTAACAACATAGATTGATATGGTGTAGACAACTGTTTCATTTCTCCTTCTTGCCACCCTCGGGCTTAAGTGGTTTCAGGTACAATCTCGCAATTTTGATGAGTAAACCATGAGGGTCATTACTTTGTGCGTTTTATCTCAGAATATTGATTTGCTACTCATTAGCATTATCAGATATTTGATATCTCATACAAATCAAATAGCTACGATGTTTTAAACGTAACGACGAGACAGGGATGAAATAGATGAAAGTAGTAAAATTAATTGTATTGATGTCGTTGATTTTTCTAACTAGCGGGTGTGCAAATCATCATTTTCAGGCGGGTGAAAAAGCTGATCCTGAGACGGAAGGCTTTTTGCTAGTAGGTATTAATGCAAGCGGCGTGGCGTATAACCCTTTCAAAGAGAGTGAAATCGTTGGAGTCTCGTTTAAAAAGTATATAGACGGTCAGCAATTCTATAGTGAGCACTCTCATGTCACCGCTTATGTTCCCCATGAGAACATGCTGCTTAAGTTTAAACCCGGGGAGTATTCGTTAGGCACTGTCTCTTGGATCCCCGCTCAGTTGGCGATCTCTGCCGACTTAGTTCAAGAAAGTTTTGCGTGTATGGGTAAGGTAAAAATTAACGCAGGCGAGATCGTTTATGCGGGAGATTTCCATCTGAATACAGGTGACGTTGATCGCGGATTTTTTGTCCACACGATTGGTTATCAATTTGGATTAGAAGATAGTTTTGAAACCGCCGTTGATGCCGCAAAGTCCGAGTTCCCAAAGGTTTCAGAACAGTTTGTGTATAAAAAGAGGCTTCTTTCCCCATGGACGTGCCATGAAGAGACCGAAGAAGACGAGATTGAGCCTGTTCAGTATTACTAGGCAGTAAACGCAGCTCGCAGGTGGCCCCCACTTATGCTTTCTATCGGTTTAGACGTCAGCACTTCACGCTGCTCGCTTTCAGAGAGATGTGGCAGCGATCGTTTTCGATCACAAAAAGTTCAATAAAGGATCGCAAAGTATGATCTTGATCCTGAGAAGGCCCGTTCAGGGTCTATACTGAAAATCAAAACGATAAAAAGTAATAAGGGAAGCCAATGCACACTGCCGTAAAAGTCGCCTGCGTGTCGATGTTGTTGGCGCCTTGGGTTACGGTTCAGGCCACTGAACTGACTCAAGGTGTGGCTGCCGCTATTGATCGTTTTCCTGATTACCCCCTGCTAGAAGCTGAACTGGTCAACACGTCACCTCGCACTGAACTTCAGGCCGAATATCGCGGTGCTCAATTTGTGGTGGCCGAAAGCAAAACCCAACCCCTGTTCAACAGCACCAAGCACTCTGTTTCTACTCTGGTTGAACATAGCCAGGACCCCTGGCAGTTAGCATTTTCCGAGGCTGAGCGTCGTGAGCGGGTAAATCTTGGGGCTGAATATCGTTACCAGGATTTCTGGGGCTCCGTCGCGGTATCACTGGTATCTGAGTTGTCTGACGAACAACGAGGTGAGTACGGTAAGTTGAGTTATAGCTATCCGATCCATCTCGGCGGCGACTTCCAACTATTCCCAGAGCTCAGCTATACCTACATGAACGGTGTTTATGCGGAGCACTATCTCGGCCAACCTGTTTCGAACAAACCCAGCGAAACTGAGCAAACCAGTAGCACCAGTAAAGTGAGTCTGGGTTTGGGGGCCAAACAGGGCCTCAGCGATCATTGGCAACTAAATTACAGCGCGGCTGTGGATAAGCTCGACGAGGGTGAGCAGCAAGCGGATGATTCTCAGAACATTGAGTACCGATTAGGTGTGGGTGTTGCCTACAGCTTTTAGGCCTCAGATATCTAAGTAAACCATCAAATCCACTTTGATTCCTTTCCTGATAAGTAATCTGTTAAACCAATGCGGCTACGCGGCGATAGAGTTCTATGGCATTGCTGCGGGTGAGCTGGCCTGCTTCACTTGATTGGCCAAGGCTGGTGGAAACAGTGACGGATTCGCTGCCTTGTTCTGGTTGTTCTTGCTCTGTAGTTGTCGCTGCAACCTGCTCAATCGCAGCCAGGTTGCTATTTTGACGCACGGAAGCAGGGCCCGCGTCAGCGACACTACTGTTGGTACTGGCGGTGGACGGCGCCACTGTTTGACTGGTTACCAGGCTGACTGGCTCCATGACATGCTCCTGCCATCATACAAATGCGAGAACAAAGCGAATGATGGCGGTGAAGAAACTTTCTTAAGTTTAGTCCAGTTAGCCGGGGCTGCTAAATCGAGCGCGTGTGCAGGTCTTTGTTACTTGGATTTCAGGTTGCGTTTAAATTCAGCCAGCGTACGCAACAGTAACTCCAGTTTGCCGACCCAGGCTTTCAGAGCCTGTTCAAATGTCTCACCTTCCAGTGTTTTCAGCCCTTCCATTTGTTCAGCTAACTCTTCGACGTAGGGTTTGAATCGTACCGACTCAGTTTCGAAGCCCGACTCTTCGGTAAACACGGCGTTGAACTTACCCACATCCAGTTTCAACATCTCATTAAGAATGGCATCGGCATCAATGGCCTGGCGATAAGCCTGCTTGAGGTTATTACTAAGATGCTCATATAGGGCGGCGTGTTCAGACATGGATATAGCACTCTGTGTTGCGTTAGAAAGCGGCGCTATTTTAGCGCTTATTGCCGATATTTACAGTAGGCCTCTGTCTGCCTCGACAATCACACCTTCCAGCCCGAGGTCGATAGGCGTTTTGCTGTGTTGACCACCTATTTCTCGCACAAATTTTGGTACCAGGAAACCAGGTAACCGCTCTAACATGGCAAGGTTTAACAGTCGGGCATTGGCGAGGTCGGTATCAAAATGTTGCGCACCACTGACTTTATCCAACAGGTGCAGATAATAAGGCTGAATACCGATATCGAATAACTGCTCACTCAGCTCACAAAGTGTATCTGCATCATCGTTAATCCCCGCCAACAAAACACTTTGATTAAGCTGCAATACCCCGGCGTCTGACAGCCGGTTGCAGGCAGCCGCAAGCGCGTTATCGATCTCTTGGGGGTGATTGATATGAAGCACCATGACGGCTTTTAAACGACTTGCCTGCAATACCTGGGCGAGCTGCGCAGTGATCCGTGACGGGATCACGACAGGCAAACGGCTGTGAATACGCAGGCGTTTCAGGTGTGGGATCTGCTCCAGCTGTTTGACCATCCAACCCAGCTGATCATCATTGGCCATCAATGGGTCGCCGCCAGATAAAATCACCTCGTTGATCTCTGGGTGGCGTTGAATGTATTCGAAACTTTGCTGCCAATCACGTTTGCTGGGACTGTTGTCAGCATAGGGGAAGTGACGGCGGAAACAGTATCGGCAGTTTACCGCACAGCCACCACGGACAATCAGCAGCACCCGGCTTTGGTATTTATGCAGCATGCCTGGAGTTTTGGTGTCGTGCTCGACCAACGGATCTGACACATAGCCCGGTACCTGTTCCAGCTCAGCAGCCACTGGCAAGACTTGTTTCAGCAGTGGGTCATTGATATCCCCTTGAGTCATTCGCTCGACAAATGGCCTGGGAACGCGCATTGGAAACCCTTTTCTGGCGGTGAAGCCAGCGAGGTAAGGGGTAGGGTCTATAGTGAGTAGCGACAGTAGTTCAGATGGATCCGTGATCGCATTTGCCAGCTCCTGCTGCCATGATCGTTCACCCTCGGGGGCGTTTCGGGTTATCATCTGCACCATTTGAAAAATCTGCTTTATGGAAACGAGGTAAAAATGGCGACGTATAGTACCAACGAATTCCGTGGAGGGCTAAAGATCATGCTTGATGGCGAGCCCTGCGCAATTATTGAAAACGAGTTCGTTAAGCCAGGCAAGGGTCAAGCATTTAACCGAGTCAAAATCCGCAAATTGATCTCTGGTAAGGTACTGGAAAAGACCTTCAAGTCCGGAGAATCTGTAGAAGCGGCTGACGTGATGGATTCAGAGCTGGCTTACCTGTACAACGACGGTGAGTTCTGGCACTTCATGAACAACGACACGTTCGAGCAGATCGCTGCTGATGCAAAAGCGATTGGCGATCAGGAGAAGTGGTTGGTTGAACAAGACGTTTGTACCATCACTACCTGGAACGGTAACCCTATCTCTGTTACTCCACCTAATTTTGTTGAGCTGGAAGTGACTGAAACAGATCCTGGCCTGAAAGGTGATACTGCCGGTACCGGTGGTAAGCCAGCCACACTGAGCACAGGCGCGGTGGTTCGTGTACCTCTGTTTATCCAGATCGGTGAAGTGATTAAGGTGGATACCCGTAGCGCTGAGTATGTTTCTCGCGTGAAGTAATCGCTGGGTATCAAGCTGTTAAAAAAGCCGCTCTTTGAGCGGCTTTTTGCATTGTGCTGTAACTAACCTTGCGCTGGAAAAGTAGAGGACGTCCCTGTCCGTTCGCCTATTCATCGAACTCCCTAAAAACTGTGGCTAACGCCGACAGAGAAGTAATCTGAATCGGACTTGCTACTGTCACTGGCAGCAGTTCTGTCTGTGTACCAGGCGTACAGCGAGGTTTTCTTGGTCAGATCGTAGGCGGCACCAACACTGTAACCCTCCTTGAAATCCACCGCGGGGCGGTCACCATCGACATGCTCAAGTTTGTGCATATCACTCTGCTGGTACTGCGTTCTCAGTGATACCTTGTGGGTCAGTTGGTAAGAGGCACTGGCCAGCCAGCCTGACTCGGCGCTGCCGGTACCGTCAGAGCGCTCTGATTCCTGCCACATACCACCGACTGTCAGATTGGCGAGCCTTGCCTGCACCGTGGTGCGGATACTATCGAAATTGTTGACGTCATCGTCATAGGCGACGGCGGCATAGAAGGGTGACGTTTTTAGCTTGCTGTCACCGTACATCAGTGCAGTCGAGAAGCCATCACTATCACTTTCTCCATTGACTGAGTCCGATTCGTTATCCGCACCCGCTGCCACCCAGGTCATACCGAGTGAGAAACCATGAAAACTTGGACTGACGTAGGAGAGTGTTTCTGACATTCGGTTCTCACCGACAAACATATATTTCAGATCGCCCTCAAAATCACTGAACTGGTCGACTTTACCCTGGCTCATTTTGAACATGGTGTCGTGACGGCCTATTTTGGCTGTACCCCAGGTTTTGCTCTGCAGACCGACAAACTGATTACGATTTTTGATTTCATCACTGCCATCCTCAATAACAGCCTCATATTCGAGTTGGTAGATCACCGTGAGGTCATCATCGACGCCTACTTTACCTTTGAGTCCGAAGCGAGATGCATTGCTCGACATGTCGGTGAAAGAACCATCGCCTTCGTCTGAGCGCTGCCAGGAGAGATTCAACTTACCGTAAACCTCGACGCCTTCGAATACTTCAGAAACCGTGGTATCGGCATGCGCTGTTGCTGGTAAAAGCGCAGCAGAAGAGATAGCTAAAACAAGTGATTTATAACGAAATGGAATGTGCATTTTTAGACTCCTGTACTTCATTAATTCTCAGTGAGCGGCTTGGAGTCTGGCTGTGTATTATGACAGCTTTATGATCGTAATCCATTGATTTAATTAGATAAGATAATGATTTGTTATATTCTTTTCTAAGCGGTAGAAGAGTTTGTTTTAAGGTGGGAAAAGGCTGTTGTTTGTAATGCGTTAGCCCCGAAATGTAACAAGCGACGTTCAACGGATCGGCTACAATTTAAACGATGGCTGAAAAGGATAAGTCGTATGTTTTTGTACAAGTGCCTGGGATGGTGCACCACACTGTTGATCATGTGCTCCTTCCCTGTGTCTGCTGAAAGTTTGTCGGCGCAACGTATCGAGCAGTGGCTTGAAGCTGCTCCAGTGGTTCAGGACTGGAGTAAACGCAACCTGCAGTACCAGCGTAAGGATCAACACTCCTCTGACATTACTCAGATCTCTGAAGTGTTTACTGAGCAAGTGAATGACTCTGGTGATTCATCTGATCAACTCACGAAAGCACTTCAGCCTTATGGCTTTAAAGACGTAAAAGCCTGGTCTGATACGTTCGAGCGGATCATGTTGGCCATGGGGGCTCTGCAATTGAAGCAGAATAATGTGGAATCCACACTCAGAGCAGCGCTACAACAGTTAGAGAAAGACGCCAATATTCCTGCGGGTACACGTGATCGGCTGATCCAGGAGTACCAGGCTATGTTGAGTACCATTGAAACCCTAAAGGGCGTGCCCGATGCTGACATTGCCGCAGTAGAGCCTTTCGAACCTCAACTACGAGCCTGGTTAAACTCTGCTAAACCGAAGTAGCCTGTTTGGTTACTTCGGCTTTGATGGCATGCGAAATATCTTGCTGACTTTAAGCTCAAGTCGTTCGGCGATCTGTGCTTGAATTAGGGGCTGACGCGCGAGCATGCAATTCCAGAATATCCAACCCCTTTTATAATCCTAGAGTACTGTAATTTGTGCTCATTTCGTTGCTGATCCTAAGGTCGTAGCGAAATCAGGTTTTGTTATCTAAGCCACACTTCTGAACCTGAAGATTGCGACTCATCTAGTGGCTACGTATGGTAGCAGGCAGGTTGTGAAATCAAATTTCAAATATGAAATTTGAGCGCTGGGTTTTGTCAGAGTTATGAAATACAAACAGAGCAAACGCATTGATGCAAAGCTGTCTGCATTGGGCATGGGGTGCTGGTCACTGGCGGGCAAAAGTAGCTGGTGTCATGCGGATGCCAGTCGTTCCATCGACATTGTTCATCAAGCTATCGAAAAAGGCATCAACCTGTTTGATGTTGCCCCTGTCTATGGCTTGGGGGTTGCCGAAGAGGTGCTCGGTAAAGCGCTTAAGGGTAGGCGTGATAAAGCGTTTATTGCCAGTAAATGTGGCTTGGTGTGGGACGCAGAAGGCAATGTCTCTAATAAGCTGGGTGCCGAGGCGCTAAAGCAGGAGATCGACCAGTGTCTGGCACGACTGCAGACAGATTACCTGGACCTGTGGCAGGTACATTGGCCAACTGATGACACCCCGCTTGAAGAAACGATGTCGGCGCTGTCCGAGATAAAACAAAGTGGCAAGATTCGTCACATTGGTGTGAGTAACTTTTCTTTATCGCAACTAAAAGCTGCTGAGTCGGTAACTGAAATCGCTTCTTACCAGGGGCTCTACAACCTGCTTGAACGCAATGCCAGTAGTTACCATGGCATAGGCCTAGGCTATCGAATTGAGCAGGAAATTCTGCCTTACTGCCAAGACAAGGGGATTGCCTTTCTTCCATACAGCCCGCTGATGCAGGGTGTTCTTTCCGGCGCTTTTTCAGGGCCGCAGCAGTTTTCGGGTGGTGACGTTCGTGCCAACAACCCTAAGTTAAATGGACAGGGGTGGCAGTCGTTGTCACCTGCGGTAGCAGCGCTTAAAGCATTTGCCGCTGGTATGGGTAAACCACTGAATGAAGTCGCTTTGAACTGGCTGATCGCCAATCCATCAGTGACTTCGGTTATTGCTGGAGCAACACGTTCTGAGCAACTTGATAAGAACCTTGGGGCTATGGATTGGTCGCTTAGCCAATCTCAACTGGATGCTCTTGAGCAGATCCTGGCGCCATTTGTGGGCGGAGAATCTGGCGTCGAATAGTGAATGTGATCGAGCTCCGGTCATGCAATGTTACCGGTTGCATTACAGGTTCCACTGGTTGATTCTTGGTCATCGAAATAAGAATGGAGTAGATAATGATAACTAAAAAATGGAGACCGCTGACGGCTGCAACCCTACTTTCCTGCAGCTTGGCAGCACCTGCCATGGCCGGCATGGTCGAAGGCGAGATCACTATCTGGATCGGTAAAGGTGCCGACCAGCTTAAACTGGTGGCTGAGCAATTCAGCAAAGACACTGGTGTTGTAGTGAACGTCGAAAGCCCAGTCGACTCAACTAAACAGTTTGAGATCCAGGCGGGTGCAGGTGACGGTCCCGATATCTACTTCTGGGCACATGACCGTATGGGCGATTGGGCCCGAGGCGGTTTAATTAATGAGGTAACTCCGCCGCCAGAGATGCGTGCTGCCACGATCGATTACGCCTGGGATGCAGTGACGGTTGATGGCCGGATTTACGGTTATCCTATCGCTATCGAAGCGATCAGCCTTATCTACAACAAAAAACTGATTGATACACCGCCAGCGTCTTTCGAAGAGATGTTTGAGCTGGATAAAAAGTTGATGGCTGAAAAAGGCATCAATGCCATTCTCTGGGATTACAACAATACCTATTACACCTGGCCCTTGATGGCGGCAAATGGCGGTTATGTTTTTGCTCGTAAAGGTGCTGGATACGATGTCAAAGATACAGGCGTCAACCTTCCCGGTGCTAAAGCAGGTGCCAGGCTGCTGAAGCGCATGATAGACGAAGGTCTGATGCCACGTAACAGCGATTACTCCATCATGGAGATGAAGTTCAAAAAAGAAGAAGTGGCGATGATGATCAATGGTCCCTGGTACTGGGACGATTTGCAAAAAGAGGGCATCGATTTTGGTGTCACGCCACTCCCCACCGTTGATGGTCACCCCGCCAGACCATTTGTGGGGATCTGGGCTGCTATGGTTAACCTGGCATCACCCAACCAATTGTTGGTTGAGGAGTTTATTCATAATTATCTGATGACGGTGGATAACCAGCGTTTGCTTTATACCAGCGGAGAGCTGGGCGCGATGGCCAACAAGACCTTGCAGGTGGAGCTTGAAAAAGATCCAATGGTGCAAGCAGTTTACGCCAGCGCTGCCGTAGGTGAGCCGATGCCCAATGCGCCAGCAATGGGACGGTTCTGGTCAGCGATGGGTACCATCATCAGTAACATTACAACGGGTCGACAACCCGTTGATAAAGCGCTGGATACAGCAGCCAAGCGCATAATACGATAAGTTTCGATTGTCAGTCCCTTAGCCGGCGCTAAGCCGGCTTTTTTATGTACAGGAAGTACGGTATGACGCGGGTGCATGGTACCCAAAACACTTCGTGGGGCATACCAATGCACAGGAGCGTCGATTTTTCCATACTGATTAGCTACGAGGTCTTCGATGAGTGAGCAGCAAATAGCAGGCCCTGCCTGGGTAAAAGATGCGGTGTTTTATCAAATTTTCCCTGACCGTTTTGCCCGTGGTGAAGCCATTGAGCATACGCCGGGCTTGGTGTTTAAGCCGTGGGGGGCAGATCCTGCTGAGCAGGGCTTTCAGGGTGGCGACCTTTATGGTGTGGTCGATAAGCTGGATTACCTGAAGTCCCTTGGCGTCACGGCGATTTACCTGTGTCCTATTTTTGCCAGTGCCTGCAACCACAGGTACCACACCTTCGACTATATGCAGGTGGATCCACTGCTGGGTGGTAATGATGCACTACGCAAGCTGCTGGACGAAGCGCATGCCCGTGATATGAAAGTGGTACTGGACGGCGTGTTTAATCATGCCAGCCGAGGCTTCTGGGCTTTCCATCATATTCTCGAAAATGGTGGTGATTCCCCCTACATCGATTGGTTCAAAATCCAGGATTGGCCGCTGCGTCCTTACCATAGTGATGACGACAATCCGCCTAACTACGATGCCTGGTGGAACCTGCCTGCGCTGCCTAAGTTCAATCACCAAAATCCCGGTTGGCGTGCTCACATCTTTGATGTCGCTGAATATTGGCTGAAATTTGGTATCGATGGCTGGCGACTGGATGTGCCAAAAGAGATCGAGGACGACGATTTCTGGCGAGAATTCCGCGTCCGCTGTAAAGCGGTTAACCCAGAGGCTTACATTTGTGGTGAGATCTGGACCAAGTCAGAGCGCTGGCTGCAAGGTGACATGTTCGATGCCACCATGAACTACATTCAGACTTGCGCCACCTTGAGTTACATCGGTGCAGATAGTTGGAACGGCTATCGTCGCAACAACCTGGAAGTCTCTCCTATTGACGCGCAACAGTTTGTGGATGTCATGGAAGATATGTACGCCAGTTATGACTGGGGCATCAACGAAGTTCAGCTAAATCTATTGGGCAGCCATGATATGGCTCGTCCGCTTTGGATCATGGGAGACAAGAAATCAGCCATGAAACTGGCGATGCTGACCATGTTTTCCACGCCGGGCGCACCTTGTATCTATTATGGCGACGAAATCGGTATGTCAGCGGGAGATGACCCCTACTGTCGCGAGGCTTACCCCTGGGACGAGCCAGCCAAACAGGATCGCGAGATGTTTGATTATATTGCGCAATTGGCTGAAGTGCGTAAGGGTAGTGATGCTCTGTGTCACGGACGTTTGGCGTTCCTGCCGCCACAAAACAATGTGGTGCTGTTTACTCGTACAACAGAGCATCAGCAATATCTGGTAGCGCTTAACCCTAACGCTGAAGGGGTGACCGTTTCGTTACCTGAAACTGGCGAATTGATTTGGCAGACCGGTGGTGAATCCAGTTTGCAGGACACTCAGCTAACGCTGCCTGCACAGTCGGGGGTAATTGTTGCTTTAGGCTGATTGCCAGACAAAAAAAATGGGCGGCCATTGGCCGCCCCAAAGAAAGATTCCCGTTAACCATTCAGACGACCTACCCGCCTGATGGAGGCGAGGTTTATCGATGCGCTAAATGCTCCAAAGCGCAACAACAAACCTCTGTGGCAGTGCCGATTCGTGGGAGTGAACCAACCCTACCGGTTAACCAAGCCGCGTAGCATACGATTTGGTTAACTTCGCAAAACAAGCTGACTACCCATCGCTCGCCTCACTTGAGATACAAGATAGCCACTGTTTTTCTTTTTGTAAATAGAAATCATTATCATTCGCATGATTTTAATCAAAAGAATGCGGCAATAATCGCGAAGCTGGGCTTCTGACTTGATTCAAGCGCCCAAGAAGACGAAACTGCATCGGACTAAAAAATAGGTGCCAAAGCACCTGACATACCAGAATTCCTCCAGGAAGAGATCCATGAGAAAACTCACCAGAACACTGGTAGGCGCTGCGTTAGCTGTGACTGCCAGCGCGTCATTTGCCGATGAAGGGATGTGGCAGCCCCACCAGCTACCTCAACTCGCCGACACACTGAAAGCTCGCGGTCTTGAGATTGCGCCTGAAAAGCTTAGCAGTCTGACTGAATTTCCAATGAATGCAGTGATCAGCCTGGGTGGCTGTACTGCGTCATTTGTATCGCCTAAAGGCTTGGTGGTGACTAACCACCACTGTGCTTATGGCAGCATTCAGTTTAACTCGACTCCAGAGCAGAACTATCTGGAAGATGGCTTTCTGGCCAAGAGTTTCGATAAAGAACTACCTGCCGCACCGGGCTCTCGAGTATTTGTTACCGAATCAGTGACCAATGTGACTGACAAAGTGTTGGGTGCCGTAACTGACAAAATGAACGGCGAACAGCGCTATCAGGCCATCGAAGCAAAGCGCAAAGCGCTGGTTGCTGAGTGTGAGCAGTCAGCTGGCTATCGTTGTGATGTGCCCAGCTTTCACCATGGCCTTGAGTACTTCTTGATCAAGAAAATGGAAATCCGCGACGTGCGCCTGGTACATGCGCCAGCCATGAGTGTGGGTAAGTACGGCGGTGACATCGATAACTGGATGTGGCCGCGTCATACTGGTGACTACTCTTTCTATCGCGCCTACGTAGGCCCAGATGGTAAACCGGCAGATTTCAGTAAGGACAATGTACCTTACGAACCAAAAAGCTTCCTGAAAGTGTCAGCCAAAGGTGTGGAAGAGGGCGACCTGGTGATGGTTGCGGGTTATCCCGGCCGTACCAACCGCTACCGCACCGCGGATGAAGTTCAGAACCAGTTTGAGTGGGCCTACCCAAAGGGCCGTATCATGCGTGAAGCCCTGATCGACCTGATCAAGGAAACTGCTGCTGAAGGCTCTGACGCACGTATTAAGTACGAGTCTACCTTGGCCAGTTTGGCTAACTACGCCAAGAACTTTAAGTCGATGGTAGAGAGCTATCACCATTCAGACTTCCTGCAGCGTAAGCAGCAGCTGGAAAGTGACCTGAATGCTTGGATCAAAGCTGACAGTCAGCGCCAGAAAGAGTACGGGCAGGCGGTTAAAGCGCTGGGCGAGCTGGTAGACCAATCGCAGAGTACTCAAGCACGTGATCTGATCTTCTACTACATGTACTACGCGCAGGCGCCGCAAATGGCGAAGAAGCTGTATCGCCTTGCCCATGAAAAACAAAAGCCTGATGCTGACCGTGAACCGGGTTATCAAGAGCGTGACATGACACGCTTTAAAGAGTCACTGGCTCGTATGGACCGTCGTTACTCACCTGATGTGGATAAAGCGATCCTCAGCTTCCTGCTGATGGAGTACGCCGAGCTGCCAAAAGAGCTGCGTGTGCCCAGCATTGATACCTTCTTTGGTATCACCTCTAAAGTGAAGGCTTCAGTGTTGAATGCACACCTGGACAACCTATACGAGAAAACCCGTATCGGCGATGCCAAGACTCGTGAGCGTTGGATGGAAGCAGACGTTGCGACGCTGGATGAGGTAAAAGACCCGTTCATTAAGTTTGCCCGCGCTACATACAATGATCGCATGCGCCTGGAAAAAGCCGACAAAGCTCTAACGGGTGAATTCCAGCAGTGGCGTCCACAGTACATGGCGGCATTGATCGCCTATGCCAAGAGTAAAGGCCAGCCTATCTACGCTGATGCCAACAGCACTCTGCGAGTGAGCCATGGTCAGGTTAAAGGCAACTCGCCAAAAGATGGTCTGGTGAACCTGCCGTTTACCAAGCTGGAAGGTATTGTGGGTAAAGACACAGGCGAAGAGCCGTTCAATGCCCCAGCCAAGCAACTGGAGCTGATCAAACAGAAACAGTACGGTGACTACCTGTTGCCATCTCTGGGCTCAGTGCCAGTGAATTTCCTGTCGACAGTGGATACAACGGGTGGTAACTCTGGCTCTCCAACCATTAACGCCCGTGCCGAGCTGGTAGGCCTGTTATTCGATGGTGTTTACGAGAGCATCATTGGTGACTGGGACTTCAATAAAGATCTGAACCGTTCAATCCATGTTGATACGCGCTATATGCTGTGGGTGATGAAACATGTGGATGGTGCAGATAACCTGCTTGAAGAGATGGAAATCGTAGAGTAATCGCATTCTTCTACCTCTCTGAAAAGGCCTCATATGAGGCCTTTTTTGTGTTTGAAAGCTAGTTAATACCGAAGGCCATCAATAGCTCCCGGTCGATGATCTCCAGCGCTGCTTCTGATGTCGCGGCCAATATGACCGGCGGCGCAACGCCTGCCTTGTGGGCCTTTAACCAGCGCGGCGCGCATAAACACCATCTGTCACCCGGCTTAAGGCCAGGAAAATCAAATTCTGGCCTGGGTGTGCTTAGGTCATTGCCGCGTTCGGCACTGAAAGCCAAAAACTCCTCGGTCACCATGGCGCAAACCGTATGGCTGCCGGGATCATGATCACTGTGGCGACAACAACCATCGCGGAAAAATCCCGTCATGGGTGCTGTGCTACAGGGGATTAGTGGCTTGCCCAGCAAACTTTTCTCATTCTGTTCCATATCGAACTAGCGGGTCAGTGGTTTGCTATTCACCATAGTAGATATTTGGTGTATTTCATGGGTGTGTTTGGTGGTGAAAAACTAAACTGTTTATAAATCTCGGTACTTAAAACTAATAAAAATTTTTACACGCTAAAACATAGAGTTCTCTATTTCGTGAGTCAGGCTGGAGATATGAGTAGTCAAATCTGGCCTGATGGTGTTTCAGTGGATCATTCGAGTTAGCCAAGGAGCGCTGAGGATGCAGGTAAAGACGCCAGACTGGGTAAAGCATGCGGTTTTCTACCAGATCTACCCTGATCGTTTTGCGCGCAGCGCCAGGATACAACATGCCAGGGGTTTAGAGTTTAAAGCCTGGGGCACGGATCCAGCGGAACAGGGCTATCAGGGGGGTGACCTCTATGGCATTGTCGATAAACTGGATTATTTGAAACGATTGGGAATCAACGCCCTCTATCTCAACCCCATCTTTAGCTCTGCTTCTAATCACAGATACCACACTTACGATTATCTGGAAGTTGATCCCCTTCTGGGTGGCAATGCCGCCTTGAGAGAGCTGATTGACCAGGCGCATCATCGCGGTATCAAAGTCGTTTTGGATGGTGTGTTTAACCATGCCAGCCGCGGCTTCTGGGCGTTTCATCATATCCTCGAAAATGGCACTGACTCCCCCTATCTGGACTGGTTTTTAATTAAAGATTGGCCATTGCGAGCCTATCATAGCGACGAGCAAAATCCTTCCAACTACGAGGCGTGGTGGAATCTTCCGGCGCTGCCTAAGTTCAATATCAAAAATCCTGGCGTCAGAGATTATCTGCTGGAAGTCGCCCGCTTCTGGTTGGAGTTTGGCATTGATGGCTGGCGTTTGGATGTGCCGGAAGAGATCGATGATGAGGCGTTCTGGCAAGCCTTTCGCCGTGAGGTTAAAGCGATCAATCCGGATGCCTATATCTGTGGCGAGATATGGGGGCACGCAGCGGATTGGCTTAAAGGCGACCGCTTCGATGCGACCATGAATTATACCTTTGCCTGGTCGGCCATGAGTTTTGTTGGCGCTGCGACATTGCGCCGGGATTACATTAAGGAACATATGCCGCTCACTCCGCTAAGCGTTCATGAGTACAAGCAGGTGGTAGAGCGCATGTTAGGCTGGTATTCCACTGAGGTGAACCACGCTCAGCTCAACTTACTTGATAGCCATGATACGGCCCGCGCGCTTTGGATCATGGGCGAAGATAAATCAGCCTTGGCCTTGTGCGCCTTGCTGCAAATGACCCTACCGGGTGCCCCTTGTATCTATTACGGGGATGAAGTGGGTATGTCAGGTGCAGATGACCCCTTCTGTCGCGAAGCTTATCCTTGGCATGAACCGGGACTGCAGGATCAAGAACTGCTGTCCACCTACCAGGAGCTGATCCAGCTGCGCCACGATCACCCAGTTTTGCGTACCGGTGAAGTGCGATTTATCGACTGTGATAATCCTGAATTACTGCTGTTTATGCGGGAGAAAGGTAAGCAGAAAGCATTGATCGTGGTTAATCGGACCAAATCATTGCAGTCTTTGAATCTTCCCGCCTCGGAGTTTCAAAATTATATTCAGGAGTGGCCGGCAACCCATCAATCAGGTGCTATTGGTAATCAGCGTCGCCTTGCCATTCCACCACAACAAGGGGCGGTGCTCCTACTTGAGCATTAACAACTCTATGAACGCCTGAACGCGTGGCAGGTGTTGGTTGCTACTCAGGCTGACATGATAGAAATGTCGGCTAAGACTAAGCTCTTTGGGAGTAATCACAGTCAAAGGCACCGGCTGTGCCATCGAATCTATCCAGGTTCGAGAGACGCAGCTTAGGTAGCGACCACTTTGGAGCAGTCCGAACAAGGATTTCGGGTGGTTAATGGTCATGGCGACGTTTGGGCTCAGCTCATACTTGGCTAGCGCCTGCTCGAAGATAGCGCGGGTGCCCGATCCTTTTTCTCGCAGCAACCATTGTGCACCGGCTAGCTGACCGAGCGTGGCGGGGCGCTGCGCTTTAGCCAGGGGATGCTCGGCGCAGGTGACGACTTCCAGATGATCTTCGCGCCAAGGGGTTGGGTTGAGTTTGCTATCGCTGCATTCTGATTCGATTAAACCCAAATTAAGCTTGCCGTCCTCAACCTGTTGCATCACTTCACGGCTGTTCGTGACTTCCACCTTTAAGGTGACGTTTGGGTAGTTTTGATGGTAGTGCCGAATGATGTCAGGCAAACAATGCTCAGCGATGGTCTGACTGGCACCGATGGAGAGAACACCTGTCATTTCGTCCAACTGTTCGACACCGGAAGCGAGCGCTTCTGCTTCCTGCAACAGATGATGGGCTTTAGGCACCAACCATTCCCCCTTGGCATTTAATTGCAGCCGTTTTCCCAGTCGGTCAAAAAGAGCACCATTCAGATGTTGCTCCAATTCCTTTAGGGCGGCGCTTGCGGCAGCCTGAGTGATAAAACAGTTGTCAGCCGCTGACCTGACGGTGCCATGTTCGGCGATGGCGACAAAGACCTGGAGTTGGCGCAGGGTATATTTCATACAAGCAAAATCTATCAATACATAAATATTAATCGATTTTAGTTTATTGGTTGGTTTTGTACACTCCTGCCGTACCCAATGGAGAGTGCCCAGATGAAAGCCAACAACCCAACCACACTCAGTGAAAAACTGCTGACTGGCGCGTCTGCAACAAGTCGCAATGGCATTCGCAAGTGGTCCGGTTGGCAAACGCTGGCAAATGTACCTGCTCCCACCGGTGGTCTGGCTCTGGCCTGTTTTAGTCTGGCCTCGGCACTGGTGCTATTTGCAGGGCTGAATGCGAGTTACGCTGGCGCATTGGAGTTCTTGGCAGGCGTGTTTCTTACCATGGCGACTGTCTGGCTGGTGCCGGTTGTCGTTAAGTACTTGGTTCATAGCCGCCTTCTTAAAAGCGAGCTGGCCCATCCGGTTGTTGGCAGTGTGCTGCCGACCACCAGCATGGCACTGATGGTGGCCACAAGTTGGCTGGTAAAGTCAGAGTTTGTTGCGCTGCAGATGGTGGCGGAGACCGTTTGGGTGGCGGCTGTTGCCCTGCATCTTTTGTTATTGCTGGGGTTTGCCAGTAAACAAAGTCGTGGATTCACGCTTAATAAGGTCGTGCCAAGCTGGTTTGTCCCTCCCATAGGCATTGTTGCGGCCTGCGTGACCGCACCAGCATTTGGGCTTGAGTTATTGACGCAGCCACTGTTCTGGTTTGGTTTGCTGTTCTACGCCATTCAACTCCCAGTTGTTATGTACCGATTGTTGTTTGCAGAAAAAATTCCTGAGAGTGCTCTCTGCACCCTGGCGATTATGGGCGCGCCACCCAGCTTGTTATTGGCGGGTTACCTGAGCGCTTTCGCTCAACCTGAGCCAGTTTTGGTTTTGCTATTGGCTCCGCTGGCGCTGTTGATGACGGGGTTGGTTTACCTGGCGTTGCTTAAGCTGCTTCGTCTATCGTTCAGCCCGGGTTACGCCGCCATGACGTTTCCATTAGTCATTGGTGCAACGGCACAGCTGTTATTATCAGAGTGGGCTGTGGCACAGCAGATGAGCATGTTGGCCGATGTGGCTGCTATCGCAGGCAAGTTTGAGCTGTCTGTCGCGTTTGTCATTGTCAGTTATGTATGTGCTCACTACCTTTGCGCATTTATGCGGGCTATGAAAAAAGCAGCTTGATAGCGAGCAGGCTTGTTTACAAGCTGGCGTGCTTCTTTGGCAATGTAACTGGAGGCGAAGGCGCGAGTTTGTTATAACCCTGCCACGCCTACCAACCAGGGTCAGCAAGGTGCAAAGCAAGGTGGAAAGTAACGCTCAGTGGCAACCCACAGCCAATATCCAGACGCTTAAACAGCGCGCCCAGTTAATCAGTAAGATAAGACGGTTCTTCCAGGATCGTGATGTACTGGAAGTGGACACGCCGTTGCTTTCTCAGGCTGCGACCACAGATCTGCATCTGCACAGTTTTGAGACGCGATTTGTGGGGCCCGGGGCTGCGCAAGGACTGCCCCTTTACTTAATGACCTCACCTGAATTTCATATGAAGCGGCTGCTGAGTGCGGGCAGTGGCTCCATCTATCAGATCTGCAAAGCGTTTCGTAATGAAGAAGCGGGACGTTTTCACAACCCTGAGTTCACCATATTAGAGTGGTATCGACTGGGTTTTGACCATCATGATTTGATGGGTGAGATGGACGAGCTATTGCAGCTGGTTCTTGGATGTCAGCCAGCAGAGCGTCTGACTTACAGTGAGGCGTTTAAATCCGTATTCGGCTGTGATCCGCTTGAGGCAACGGTAGAGTCTCTGCGTGCGCTGGCGCCTGCTTCACTGCAGAGTGTTGTAGCTGATGAGACTGATAAAGATACCCTTCTGCAACTGCTGTTTGCTGAGTGTGTTGAACCAGTGATTGGTCAGCAGCAAGCGCCCTGTTTTATCTACCACTTTCCGGCCAGCCAAGCGGCTCTGGCTCGTATCTCAACCCAAGATCCCCGTGTCTCTGAGCGCTTTGAAGTCTATTTCAAAGGCATTGAGCTGGCCAATGGCTTTCATGAGTTGGCAGATGCCAGTGAACAGCGTCGCCGCTTTGAGTCCGACAATCAAAAACGTGTCGAAGCGGGTTTACCTCAGCGTTCCATCGATGAGCACCTTATCAATGCCCTTGCGGCCGGATTTCCTGATTGTGCCGGGGTCGCACTTGGGATCGACAGATTGGTGATGTTGGCGACAGAGTCAGACAATATTGATGATGTTGTGGGTTTTGTCATCAGAAACGCTTGATAACGTTTTGCTAATCAGTGATAAAACGCCTTAGGAAAAGATGTTCGTAAGGAAACCCATTGGTGTTTATAAGAATTACTGTTTTCTCTCTCGCGCTACTGCTGTCGGGGTGTGAGTCAAACAACGCGACTTATTCTCAGTCGTTATGTCCTGACGTTAAACCGTTACTGGGTAATTTGGACATAGTGGTTTACCAAAACAGCACCAAAAACAAGATGACTCAAAATCGTGGTATCAAGCCAAAGAGCTTTATGGAAAGGTTGGCTGATGTTGATGTTATGTTTGCAGGTGGGATTCCGGTAGCTGTATATAACCCTGGAGCTGCCGAAGCCCCCGGAGAGGAGCTTAAATTCAGCGCAGATAGTAATGCCAATGACATTTTGGGGGGCCTAGTTAAAAGCAATCTGGAAAGAGCGAATTGGGTCGAAGTCAATGAAGTAGTCTCTCTTCCCTCATTTCAATTGGAGGAAAGAGAAGCTGCATTTAAGACGTCCAATGCCAACGTTGTCATGTTTATTGAGTATTACTACGAGTTGGTAAACTCCAGGGCTATCTACCTGAATGCCAAAGTGTCACTGCATCCTAGAAAAGTGAACTTTAAGGAAGAATATCTTTTCGACGCTAGGTCTGTGGGGCAACTGAAACAGAATAAGACCCTTTACCGCAAAAGTTTATTCGTTTCTTCGCAAATGTTAGACAAAAGTGTGGAACAAGCTCAAGCGATCGAAGTGGTTATGAAGGATGACTATTTGCTACTTCGTGAGACAGTCGCAGACTCTTATGTGCAACTAAGTGCACTTATCACTCAAAACTTAGAACAGGGTATTTGTTTGTAAGAAAGAGTGGGCCTTTAAGGCCCACTCTCGCTGTTTAGAGTGCGTCGATAGCCGCCTGACCGAGTGCGGCATCGTCTTGCTCACTCATACCGCTGATGCCGATGGCGCCCACCACCTGGCCATCAAGGTAGACAGGTACGCCACCACCGATGCCGGTGAATTTTGGATCGCTCCAGTAACCTAAGTCCTTCCCTGTTTCCTGAGCCCACTGAGCCAGGTTAGCCGTTGGTTGGCGATCTCGGGCTGAGGTATAGGCTTTGTTCTGAGCGAGTAGTGCGGCGTGAAATGCCACTCCATCCATACGGGCAAAGGTCACCAGCTCACCGTGGGCGTCAACAACCGCAGCAGCCACTGCCACACCTTTCTGTTGCGCTAGTTCAATAGCTTTATTGACCAGTGCTTGAGCGTCAGAAAACTGAATATCCATGATAATTCCCAAAATGTTCGATTAAGGCAGTTCGTTGCCACGGGCTGACACGTAAAGCTTGTACCAATCTTCTCGGCTCAGGTTCACCTCTGTGGCCATCGCACATGCGCGCAGTCGGCCTTCATGGGTGGTTCCTAATACAGGTTGAATGGCTGCTGGGTGGTTCATGAGCCAGGCCAGCACAATCGCCTCGGCACTGGTTTGATAGCCATGGGCCATCTCTCTCACCAAGTTTGCAGTGGCTTGAATATGGCCCGGCTGATCGCTGACGTCGCGACCGCTGAACAGACCCTGCGCCAAACTGCCCCATGATTGCAGCTGTACAGCGTTGCGCTGGCAGTATTCTGTCAAACCGGGTGTGTAGCCAACATTGGCGCTATCGCCGGTACCCACCAGTACACCATCTTCAACAAACGCATTCTGACTTAGGCTGAGAGGCAACTGGTTAACGATCAGAGGCTGTTCGATCTCTGATTGCAGCAGTTCAATTTGATGCTGGTTCATATTCGATACGCCGAAATGACGCACTTTGCCGCTGCGCTGAAGCTTTTCAAATGCTTCTGCGATAAGGCCGGGCTCCATCAAAGGGTCAGGACGGTGCAGCAACATAATATCCAGGTATTCAGTCTGCAGGCGGCTCAGGATGTTATCTACGCTCTGCGTGATCCACTCTGGGGACAGGTCATAGCGCTTTGGCCCGTGGTCATCTTCAAAGCGAATACCGCATTTGGATTGCAGGATGATGTTTTCTCGCAATCCAGGGCGAGATTTTAGCACTTCACCAAATACCTGTTCCGCTTTGCCAAGGGTGTAGATATCTGCGTGGTCAAAAAAGTTGATGCCACAATCTAGAGCAACATCCACTGAACGGTGGGCCAGCTCAAGATCCTGGCCAGAATAGGGTTGGTTATCCCAACTTCCTCCCAGCCCCATGCAGCCGAATATCAAGCGACTAACCTCTGGCAGGTGGTTTTGAATTGGTAAGGTTTTCATGATCACTCCCGGGGTAGTGGACCCTAGCTGTGTTTGTTTGCTTCCCGAAAGGCTCGTGGCAAAACCGCGTAGCGGATTATTTAGTGTCAAAAGCCTTCAAATTTGGTTCATGCTAAATCTAGTCAGGAGAGCTGCCAAGCACCAAAGAACGAAAAACTCGAACTTTAGTTCGAGTTTTGGAAGGGCACAAATGCTGTGCTAGCGAGCTCACTCGCATAGAAGATAGTCCATTATCCCGAGGGACGGCTGACGCGATATCAATAGTAAATGTCGTCACTGTTGTGGACTTGCGGGTCGTCGATTACTTCATCGAATCTCACCACAAACTCGTGGTCATCAACGAAATCGTTCAACAGCAGCAGGTGGTGCTCTCTATCGATACTGCGTATCCGGCCATCGCCCTTTTTAGTTGCGCAGTAATTGCCCAACTTTGCCTTTGAAACATCCATAGGGTTAGCTCCATCGGGTGGGTGGCCATCTATGTTAGTATAGAAGGTTCTACAGTGTGGCTATTGAATCGGTTCAATCTGTCGAATAGCTGAAAAAAATCGTTTGAATACGCCATATCGCCCCTAAACAACACTGCAAGCCATATACTTCGGATAAACAGCATGTTGTCTTAACGTTTCCCGGCCGCATTTTGCTCCCCAGTGTTTCCCTAAAGGAGGCTTATTTTATGTTACTTAGGTCATCTATTTTCTTGCTACTGATTGCAGCGGTGCCAGCCGAAGCCGTAGAACTCTATACCTGTTCGACCCGTTGGCTTCCTGATAACAACGAGCTTAAGTTTTTGGGTGCTGCTGAAGATGCAATGTCGATAGGGATTGCAGATGATGGCTCAGAAGCCATTCAACGGGCAGTGGTCAAGGGGCCAAATGATATTGCTCAAGTAAAGCTGCACCTCTTCAACAAGCGCTTGGATGCTGCCAGGATCACGTTTGAGATTTTCCTTCCCCATGAATTTGGCTTCAGTGTTGCGGGTCATAAGCTACCCTTGGGTTTTTGGGGAGGACGATCTGACAGCATGTGTATGGCTGGTGGCTGCCCCGTATCCCAGCAGGACGGTTTCAGTGTGAGGCTTACCAATGACGCTGGCGCAGTTAACTTATACAGCTACCATTTAAATCGAGGCACACAGGTAGAGCTATCGGGCTCTCAATATGGAAAGGTATTTCACAGTGGGGTCAACTTGCCACTTGGTGAGTGGGTGTCAGTCTCTGTTGTTGTAAAGCTCAACCGGCCGGGTTATTTCAATGGTGAAATATGGTTGTATCTGGCTGGAGAAGAAGTTCTCCATCAAACTGGCTTGCTGTTTCGTAATACGTGGGATTGGTGGATTCGAGGGCCTCTGCTGACCGATTTGTGGGGCGGTAATATCTATTTGTGGGGAAGCCAATCTCCAAAAGACCAGAAAATGTGGTACCGCGACTATACAATAGAGAGTCTAAGTACCAAGCCGAGTTGCGATTGAACGCTGTTATTCCTAGGACAGGTTTACAACGCAGGATATTCTCACGAAACCGATTACCTAGCTGCACCAGTCTTGATGACAGCTATTTCTTTCTGCAGTAGGCAGCGATCAGATACATTGATTGGCCATTAGCTTTACCTGAAATCAGTGTTGGGTCATCAGACAGGCTGATGCCCCGCACGACTGTGCCTTGCTTGATTACCTGAGATGAACCTTTAACGGGTAAGTCTTTGATGACAGTAACGCTATCGCCCTTTTTCAGCTCGGTGCCATTTACGTCCAGTGTTTTCTCTGCTTCTTCCGCAATCCCTGCATCTGCCCAGGCTTTGACGTCATCTTCGAGGTACATCATGTCGAGGAGATCTTGCGCCCAACCTTCGCTGCTCAAGCGGTGCAGCATGCGGTATGCCACTACTTGAACGACAGGCTGTTGGCTCCACATGCTCTCATTGAGGCAATGCCAATGGTTAACTTCCAGGTCACCACCTTCCACTTGTGGCAGACAGGTTTCGCAAACAACGATCTGACTGTCTTCACCAATATTGGATGCACCTTCAACTTCAAGTGCCGTCAGTGCTTCTATGGCACCACACAGTTCGCACTTTCCTTCACAACGCGTCATCAGCGTGTTCGAAATAGACATGGGAATTCTCGTAGATTGTAAATGGGGCAAGTATACACCCGAGGATCGCTTCCGTGGTGTTGGAAAGTCGCGTTCGATTTGCGCAAACGCAATTTGAGGGATCTTTTTACGATGGCATTCGTATGAATGTCGATGCTTAGGAGATCTCATGCGCCAGTCAGTGCTTACTATCGCCACCAAATTTCGCCGGCCAAGCCTGCCTTTGGCGGATAACATTGTGATAAACGCCATATGGTTCGATTTGGTTTGGGCCAGTGCCGTTATTGGTGGCGACGCCTGGCTACCCGTCACAGCCGGGTTGCTGATACTGCATCTCTTTTTTACGTCAGATTGGGTAGCGGAGGTCAAACTTTGGTTAGCATTGGCAACGATTGGTGTACTGCTCGATGCGGGTCTCACCTACGCTGGTCTTTTCGACTTCGGTGACGCTTACATAATGAGCCAATACTCACCTATTCCCGTTTGGCTGATCGCACTTTGGCTCGGGTTTGTTTCAACACTGAACCGAAGCCTGAGATTTATGGCTCGCCGACTATGGCTTGCCGCCCTTATAGGTTTCGTCGTACCGCTGAGTTACTTTGCCGGCCAAAAGCTGGGGGCGGTCGAAATAAGTCTTAGTTTTTGGCAGGCATACCTGTTACTCGCTTTTCTTTGGGCAATCACTTTGCCTTTGATGGCTAGCCTGGCAGATGCGGTTAAAGAGCGAGCCAGCTCCAGGAAGGAAAAGCCCAGACAGGAAATGCCCAGCCTGGAAAAGCCCCAACAGGAGCAAAGGAGGTAGGCATGTTTGGTTTAATCAAATCGGTGGCGGCTCGACTCTTTGCCATCGCCATCACTCTATCTCTGCTGCTACCAGTTAGCACACTGAAGGCAGCAACAGGTACCACCACCACTCTTCTGCCTGAACCGGGATTGGAGATGGTTGGAGAGGCCAAGCTGAAGGTTATGTTCTGGAATGTATATCGCTCTCGCTTGTACACACCTGACGGCAGCTATCAGCAGGGGCAAAGGCCGATTAAGCTGGAAATCGAATACCTGATGGATATTGATGCTGAGGATCTGATCGAGAAGACTGAGGACGAGTGGCGGCATCTCAAAGTACGCAACGGTAAGCAGCCATACTGGGTGGCGACCTTGCAGGCGATGTGGCCAAACATTAAAGAAGGAGACAGGCTTGCGATCATCGTAGACGAGGCTGGCAAAAGCTTGTTTACTCACAACGAAGTACCGATTGGTGAGATTACTGACCCCGATTTTGGCACCAGCTTCACTGATATCTGGTTATCACCGAATACTAGTCGTCCTGAACTGAGGATGGCGCTGTTGGGCAAGTCCGGAAAGGGCGACTAAGGAGCTGACAGCCATGCAGCATACGCCAATGATTTTTCTGACTTTAGTAGTCATTTTGTTTTATTTGACCGCTTGTTCGGCTGATATCGATGACTATCGGGCAGAAGAGCCGCCCTTGGTTCTTGAGGAGTATTTTGACGGAGACCTGATTGCCTACGGCATTTTGCAGGACTATAGCGGCAAACTTACCCGCCGCTTTTGTGTTGAGCTAAATGGTCAGTGGAAACAAGAAGAAGGCAACTTAGTCGGCATTCTGGACGAAGATTTTTTCTTTGATGATGGTGAAAAACAGAAGCGTATCTGGCGGTTGGTCAGACATCAAAACGGAGAAAGCGTCCACTACACCGGAACCGCAGGCGACGTTATCGGTGAAGCTTCAGGGCGCACTGTCGGCAACGCATTCCACTGGAAATACGTGTTAAGAGTTCCCGTCCGAGATGAAGATGGTAGCGTCACCGAGTACGACTTGAACGTCGACGACTGGATGTATCTATTTGATGAGGAAAAACTGTTTAACAGATCAGAATTGATTAAATTTGGTATCACGGTTGGTGAGGTCACACTTTATTTTGAGAAAGGTGACCGTCTTACTTGTGATGCTAATGCCTAACGGGCGGACTTTGGGTGGCTTATTACCTTTCTGGTTAGGTTTCGAGGGAGCCTGACCTTCAGGTTTGGCTGCCAACCGGAAGGCAATTTTCTAACAAGTCATCAATCAACTTTCCGCCATCGACGCCTGGTGAGCCGAAAAGCTTATCTTCCAGTGTCAGTTGTACGATACCGTGAACACTGGCCCATATCGTTCTTACTCTGAGCTGTAAGGTGTCATCGTCAATATCGGGATAGATAGGCGCAACACAGCCTGCGACCAATAAAAGTAATCTATCAATTCGCTGCTGCTGCCACTCTGGAATAGCTTCTCCCTCAGCCAGTCTGTGCTCAAAGACAAGCCTCCAATGGTGGGGGTGTGTCAGTGCAAATACCTGATAGGCGTGGGCCATCGCAACCAGCTTTTGTTTGGGTGATGAGGCTGCTTCAATCGCTTGTTGCAACTTATCAGCTAAGCGATCCATGGTTTCGCCATTGACAGCCAACAGCAGGTAGGAATAGCTGCCAAACAGGTTGATTAGTGTGCCTGCCGAATACCCCACGAGTTTTGCCGCTTTTCTTAGGCTTAACTGATGGGCCGGTTCGTTTTGTAGGAATTCATCCACCAGCTTAAGTGTCAGGGCTTTTAGCTCTTCTGGGCGGTGGTCGTTTCTTCTAGCCATAATTGAACGGTGTTAAATAATTTCTTGACGACTGTGATGCAATACGCTTATCTTAATTTAACGCTGTTCAATTTCAATCATCTTTTAACCAAAAAGTCAGATTTGAGTTGATGTTGGATTGCGTTTTTTATGGATTTATTTTGAACGCTGTTCAATTAATTCGAGGAACCGAAGATGAACAAGGTTTGGAAACGAATACGGAACACCGCAACTGCCCTTATGGTTGCGATTGCGGGATTGACTTCAACGGCTCATGCGGCAGGGCTTATGACACCTATCAACAGCACTTTGCCCAAGCTCGACATTAAAGACCACAAGGTCAAAGTCACCATTGCCGATGGTTTTGCCACCACGACGGTAGAGCAGGTATTTAGTAATCCTCATAGTCAGGATTTGGAAGCGATTTATAGCTTCCCTGTGCCGAGTCGCGCATCAGTCGGTGAATTTACTTATTGGATAAATGGTCAGCCAGTTCATGGCGAAGTGGTTGAGAAACAAAAAGCGCGTCAAATCTACGAGCAGGAAAAACAGCAGGGTAATCATGTTGCCCTGACGGAGCAGGAGAGTTTCCAGCGCTTTGAGATCCGAGTTTTTCCAGTCAAGGCGCAGAATGAAGTGAAAATTCGTCTTGTTTATTTGCAGCCAGTTTCCATTGATCATGGAGTTGGCCGATTTCTCTACCCACTCGAGAGTGGCGGTGTGGATGAGGCTCAGAAGGCATTCTGGACGGCGGACCCGATAGTACATAGCGAGTTTTCCTTTGAGCTGGAATTGAAGAGTGGATTTCCGGTGGAAGCACTGCGTTTTCCTAAGCATCCTCAGTTCCATATGCAGCAGATTGGGCCGCAACATTGGAAGGCTGAGTTCAGTACATTAAGCGAGTCTGATCTGGAAGCGGGTGCGAGCAAGTTTCGCATCGATCAGGACATTCTGTTCTATTGGCGACTTAAGCAGGATCTACCCGGCAGCGTTGAGCTGATCAGCTATAAACCTGATACACAAAGCCAGGGTACTTTTATGTTGACCCTGACGCCTTCAGATGATCTTAAACCGTTGACTGTGGGGCGAGACTGGGTACTGATTCTGGATATGTCAGGCTCAATGAGTGGCAAATTCCAAACCCTGGTTGAAGGCGTTCGACGTGGGTTCGAAAAATTTGGTCCCAATGACCGTGTACGTATCGTTCTGTTTAATAACAATGCCACCGAGTTTACTAACGGCTATGTACCCGCGACACCTGCCAATCTGGATCAACTGGCCAATGATCTGGCGGCACGCTCGCCCGGTGGTGGTACTAATTTGATGGCGGGTTTGAAGCTGGGACTGAAACAGGTCGATGCTGACCGAACAACAGGGATCTGGTTGGTGACGGATGGTGTAGCCAATGTAGGTGAAACCAAACAGCGTAAATTCCTGGAGCTGGTGAAAGATAAAGATCTGCGCTTGTTCACCATGATCCTGGGCAATGAGGCTAACCGACCACTGCTGAATGCATTGGCGAAACGAAGTAATGGCTTTGCTATCGAAGTGTCTAATGCCGATGACATCTTGGGTCAATTAACGCTGGCTGCTAGCAAAGTGAACCATCAGGCTCTGCATGATATCGAGGTAGAGATTGATGGCGTGAAAGTGGGGGATCTGCAACCCGCCAACATAGGTAGTCTCTATCGTGGTCAACAACTGCAGCTGTTTGGTCATTACTGGAAAGCAGGTGAAGTGGAGGTCACCATTTCAGGCCGACGCGGAGGAGAAAAAGTTCGCTATCAAACCCGTTTCCAGTTGCCTGAGCAGACCAATGAGTTTCCTGAGTTAGAACGCCTATGGGCCTTTGCTCAGATCGACCACCTGATGGCCGAGCAAAGAGACTTTGGCGAAGATGCTGACCGTAAAGATGCCGTCATCGACCTGGCCAAGCAATATGGCTTGGTAACCGAATACACGTCGATGCTGGTGTTGGAACAGGAGAAATTTGCTGATTACGGTATCGATCAGACTAACGCCGACCGTATTGAGAAAGAACAGCAGGCGCGTCAGCAGCGTAAGCAGGCTCAACCAACCAATCGTCAGGTGGATAAAACCAATCAGCAGTTCAGCCGTCCACGCCCAAGCCTTGGCGGAGGCGGTGGTGGCAGCATGGGTTGGGGCTGGTTAGTTGGCCTGGTAGCGTTGGCCTTGTTCAGACAACTCTATAGTCTGCGTCGACGTATGAGTCAGGGAAGCTGATATGGCTGGTTTAATTCTACATCTTGTTCTGTTGGTGACCCTGGTTGGAGGCGGGGTCACCGCCTTTGCACAGGGCATCACCTCTCTAAGCAAAGGTAACGAAAAACAGCCCTCCGAATGTGTGGTATTGCTTCACGGCTTGGGTAAATCCGCTCGCTCCATGCAGTGGCTTAGCTATGAGTTAAGCCAAAGCTATCAGGTTGCCAATATCTCCTATCCATCTTTGAGTAAGCCAATTGAACAATTGGCGGCACCCACCGTTGAAGCTGGCTTGCAGCAGTGTCGTGGTTTGGGGGCGGACAGAGTGCATTTTGTGACCCACTCTATGGGAGGAATTTTGCTACGGCATTACCTGGCCCATCATGAGATCAGTTCGCTGGGGCGCGTGGTGATGTTAGGGCCACCAAACCAGGGCAGTGAGATTATTGACCAATTGCAGCAGTGGGAGTTTGTCGCTGATTTATTGGGGCCTGCGGGTAACCAGTTAAGTACCATCCCGACATCTGTGCCCAATAGTTTGGGGGCCGTTGAGTTCGAGCTGGGTGTCATAGCCGGAAACCAAACGGTCAATCCGATACTGTCACTTTGGTTGCCAGATGCTGATGACGGAAAAGTGTCTGTAGAACGTGCACAAGTTGAGGGAATGTCAGATTTTCTGGTCGTTGATGCGTCTCATCCGCTATTGATGTGGCGACCTGATGTGACTTTGCAGGTTGAAGCCTTTCTCCAAACGGGGCACTTTAGTGTGAACCCGGCCACTGATCATTCGTCAGACAGAGCTGAGAGGTCTAATGGTTAAGATATTAGGGATTGGTGATTTATCTCCCATAACCATTAATCCATTGATTTAAAGAGCCTTCGTTAGTTTGAATTAGTGACATACGTCCTTCGTAACAGTCCACTTTCGCTGCAACATTGAGCGCAAGTTCTCGGTCAAATCAGACAATTGGGCCGTTCCTGTTAGCAGTTAGAAGGAAATGCGACATGAAGTTTAAGTTCGCCTTGGTTTTCGCGGCGCTGGTGAGTGGTGGTTTGACAGCCTGTGGTGGTCCGGAAGCACCCTCCTGTGATGATTCCGATACTAAAGATTTAGTATTGGAGATTGTGGTCGATGAGTTGGTCTCTCAGATCGGTAAAACTGCAGCTGAAACCGTGGATCTTGAGTTGGATGCAATCCGTACTACGGATTTCAATGAGAAAACCGGTATGCAGGAGTGTGCCGCAGAGTTGATTGCTGAGGGTCCAGGCGGCGAAACGACCGCTGATATTACCTACACCAGCGAGCTTACAGATGAGGATGACGAGTTTTACGTCACCGTTTACGGCCTGTAACTTGGCTTAGTTATCCGCCAGAACAGGGATTAGTGTTACGCTAGTCCCTGTTAACAATGTTGGTGGAATTGTCGTGATACAGATATCAAATGCCGTTGAGTTAGGAGATTGGGAGGTTGAGTTAACACCGATCCGGGCTCAGGGCGCTGGTGGCCAGAACGTCAACAAGGTCTCTAGTGCTATCCATTTGCGATTTGATATTAAGCGTTCCAGCTTACCTGCATTTTACAAAGAACGCCTGCTAGCCCTTTCTGATCAACGAATCACCAAAGAAGGTGTCATCATCATCAAAGCGCAACAGTTCCGAACCCAGGAACTAAATCGTGAAGATGCGCTGAATCGACTTATTGCCTTGATTAAGTCTGCGGCTGTGCAACAGAAAGTCAGGCGACCAACCAAAGCGACACGGGCGTCTCAGCGTCGTCGTATGGATAAGAAAACCCAACGTGGCCAGACGAAAAATTTGCGTAAGAAAGTCGATTTTTAACCGTCGATACGTCCTACTTCCTCACTATCGTTTTCAGCCAGCGCTTTTAATCGGTTCTTAGATTCAATCCACTGTGCCATAAACTGTGTGCTTCTGTGGTGGTGGTGTCGCAGCATCGCACCGGTGAAGTTGCTCAGTCTGTGTTTAGCTAAATCATGTCTCAGTGTTTCTATTTGATTCAGTAAACGGGCGGCAATGAGCTTACCGTCAAACTTGGCGTAAAGTACGTCTAGCGATTTTTCGCTGGCGAGTTGCCAATCCTGGGCATTGCTATAGAGCTGTACCGCACTTGCTACAAAACTATCCTCATTATCTGCTACAGCGCCCGGCCAATGCTCCTGGCTGGCCATACCCTCGGCGCCAACAGATGTGGTGACACTGGGCGTTCCCAGTCGCATAGCATCGGCTAACTTGCCTTTGATGCCTGCGCCGAATCGGAGTGGTGCCAGCAGTACCCGGCTCTGAACTATTACTACATCTGCATCTGGTGCCCAGCCTTTCACCAGAAACCCTTTTTGGGGATCGTGTAATGCCGTCGCTTTCGGTGGTGGATAGGCTCCGTAGATGTGCAGTTCTGCCTCTGGCAACTGTTTCCGAATCTTTGGCCAAAGTGACTGTTTCAGCCAAAGCACGGCATCCCAGTTAGGCGCATGGCGAAAGTTGCCGATGCTGACGAAGTGGCTTCGTTGTTCATATTCCCGTTTGGCTTGGGGTTGGTTTTCGAGGTCGAGCATAAACGGGCAATGAAACAGTAATTGCTCTGGAACACCGTAGTGCTCTTTCAACAGGGTCTGCTCAAAGTCAGAAATAATCAAACTCAGATCACAGCGATAAATGCTGGCTATTTCACGCAATGCGTAGTCATTAGTCAGGTCTGCGCTGTTCATTTCTCGATGAGCTTTATGGGCCGTGTGGCGAGCATGACGCAAACTGTGCAGGTCTTCGGTATCAAGCAGTTTTAATGCGTCCGGGCACTGTTGACTGACCCGCCAACCAAACTGCTCCTCCATCATAAAGCGGTCAAAAAGCACGATATCTGGTGCCAGTTCAGATACAAAATGGTCGAATGCTGAATCATTAAGTGGGATCGCCTGCACTTCTACGCCAAGTTCAGTAAGATCAACCATATGTTCGGTTTGTTGTGCCGGGCTGGCAAAACAAACCCGCCAGCCTTGCGCAAGAAACAGGCGGATAAGGGACATCATATGGCTGCCCGCAGCCGAGGAGTTCGGCTCAGGCCATACATAGCCAATAATTAGCACTTGTGTGGAATCGGGTTCTGACATCGGTTGGCTCTGCGACAGGCGTTGTTAGCAGCGGAGTTTACCAGATAGTTAGACTGGCTCGGCGAGTGGAAACGAGGAAGATTTAAATGACGTTTTTAATTGCAGGCCTAATCCTGTTTTTTGCACTGCATATGATACCGCACCAGCCAAAGCTAAAACTTGAGTTGATACGCCAACTTGGGACTCGCATCTATCTAGCGACTTTTACCCTATTGTCTTTAGCGGGGTTGGCGCTGATTATCTACGGCAAAGCCACCGCGGCTTTCGTACCCTTATGGGAGCCGCCTTGGTATGGCGTGTTAAGGCACCTGACCTACGCCTTTAATCTGATTTTTTGCATTCTGCTAATGGCCGTATTTATTCCCTGCAATATCCGCCGTCGCTTACATCACCCTATGTTAATTGGTTTTGCGTGTTGGGGATGGGGACATTTACTGGTTAATGGTGACCTTGCTTCGCTACTGCTGTTTGGAAGCTTTGCTATCTATGCGACATACAGTGTTTACAGTGCTATTCAGCGTCTGAAAATTTGTGAACTGCCACCCCAGCCAAATTGGCGAGATGCTGTGGTAGTGGCTATTGGTGCTGTGATGTATTCGGTGATGGTGCAGCTACACGGTGCTTTATATGGTGTGGCCTTAGTGGCTGCTGGGTGAATGTCTCTTTCATCCAGCACGATAAAAGGGCCCAGAAGGCCCTTTTCAAGAGAGTAAGAACCTACGTGCTTAGATAGCCAGCAACAGTGTTCCTGTCGCTATGGTTACCACCAGTGCAAAGCCGTAACAGAGCACAAAGAACAAACCCCGAGCGCCGACTTTCAGGTCATGCAGGCCGTGATAGACACGGTGCATAGCATGCCACATAGGCAGGGCGATAACGGTCAGCCAGCAGAGTTTACCTAGCCAATGCTGACTGAAGGCCAGTACGCGGGCATAACTCAATGCGTCACCATCCAATAAACCTGCTGGTGCCAGTAATCCTGTCACCAGAATGAGTGCGGGTAACAGGAAAGCGGCTACCACACCGCCGCCACCAAACAGTGACCAGACGATAGGTTCGTGGGAGCGTTGAAAACTCATAGCCAACCTCCTATTGCAACGATAATCACCAGTGAGGCCACCACAAAACCGCCGTAGTGGGCACCCACAATCAGTTTCTCAGGTAAAGGTTTACCCTTGATCCAGATATCCATGGTTTTAGGTGTCAGTGAGAACCAGGTGACTGCGTGCAGGCTGGCCATGGCCAGGCAGACCAGGTGGAACACGATGGCGAGAGGTGAACTCATCGCTGCGACATACGCGTTCCAGGCGCCTTCGCCTTTAACCAGTGCGAACAAGGCACAAAGCAGTGCCAGGCCGTAAAGTGCTACAAATACGCTGGTACCTTCGCGCAGCATGTAGAAACGATAGTAGGGGTGGCTCGCCCACCAAGTCGGCCCCATCGGCCGGGTATAAGGTTTACGCTTACTCATGACTTACCTCCGCAGCCACAATCGCCTTTACCGCAGCTTTGTTCCGTTTGCTTGCGGCTGTCCTTGTACTCTTTGGCTTTGCTCATGCCCGCCAGGTTCAGCACGTAGTCAGTGGAGCTTTCGACCTTGCCTTGGTTAATCGCGGCGGCAGGGTCAACGCCTTTCGGACATACCTGAGAACAGTAGCCAACAAAGGTACAGCCCCATACACCCTCTTCCGAGTTAAGGATGGGAAGACGCTCGCCATTGCCCTGATCCCGTGAATCGCGGTTATAGCGTTGCAGTAGCGCCAGCGCAGCGGGCCCCATGAACTTGTTGTTCAGGCCGTATTGCGGACAGGCGGCGTAACAGAGACCACAGTTGATACACATGGAGAACTGTTTATAACGCGCTAGCTCTTCAGGTGTCTGTTTGTATGCACCATCGGCCAGCTTCTGCTCTTCTTCGCGGATGATATATGGCTTGATGATCTCCAACTTCTCCACGAAGTCGTCGATTTTGGCGACCAAATCCCGCTCGATAGGGAAGTTCGCTAAGGCTTCAACCCGTATTTTGCCGGGACCGCCATTGGCCTTGATGTAGTCTCGTAGGAAGGTTTTACATCCCAACTTAGGCACCTTGTTAACCATGTAGCCGCAGCTACCGCAGATCGCCATACGGCACGACCAACGGTACGAAAGCGAACTGTCACAGTTATCTTTGATGTGATGAAGTGCATCAAGAATCGACATGTCATGGCGATAAGGGACGTCAAAACTCTGCAGCCAGGGCTTCTCATCCTGCTCTGGCCGGTAGCGCATCACCTCTACCTTGATGGTTGGTTCGGCTGTACTCATTTTGCAGCCTCCTGTTGTTCTAGCTCTGCGCCATATACCCGCTTAGCAGGCTGACTCTTGGTGATCTTCACTTCGCTGTAGCTCAACTCAGGTGCACCATCAGGGTTGTAGTGGGCAAGCGTGTGTTTGAGGAAGTTGTCATCATCACGTTGCTCATAACCGTCAATGCGTTGGTGAGAACCGCGGCTCTCTTTGCGCTCCAACGCTGAGTGACACATGGTTTCAGCGACGTCGAGTAGGAAGCCTAGTTCGATGGCATAGAGCCACTCGGTGTTAAAGACGCTGCTCTTGTCTTCAATCTTGATCCGCTTATAGCGCTCTTTCAACGCAGCAACTTGGTCACAGGCCGTCTGCATGGTTTCGGCCGTGCGGTAGATACCGACGCCGGTTTCCATCGCCTGACCCAGCTCGTTGCGGATTGCAGGCATGGATTCATCGCCATCAATCTCAAGCAACGCCAACGCCTTATCCAAACTGGCTTTGGCTAGTGCTTCGAGCTTCTCGTTGTCGCTGTTGTCATTGGCCTTAGCGAATGCAGCAGCATCTTCACCGGCGACTTTGCCGAACACCACCAGCTCTGCCAGCGAATTAGAGCCCAAACGGTTAGCGCCATGCAGGCCCACGCTGGCGCATTCACCTACCGCGTAAAGGCCCGGCAATGAGGTGGCTGTACGGCCATCGGTTTCGATGCCGCCCATGGTGTAGTGCACGGTTGGGCGCACCGGAATAGGAGCGTGAACCGGATCGACACCGACATAGGCGCGGGACAGCTCTCGGATAAATGGCAGGCGCTCATCGATCTTGGCTTCACCTAAATGGCGCAGGTCGAGGTGAACGACATCGCCCCAGGTTTCATCTTTGATGGTGCGGCCTTTCTGTTGCTCCTGATAGAAACATTGGCTGAGTTTGTCGCGCGGCCCAAGTTCCATATGTTTGTTCTTAGTGGTACCCAGAGGAACTTCCGGTCCCAGTCCGTAGTCCTGCAGATAACGGTAGCCATCTTTGTTGACCAGAATACCGCCTTCACCACGGCAGCCTTCAGTCATCAGAACACCGGTGCCCGGCAAACCAGTGGGGTGATACTGAACAAACTCCATATCCCGCAACGGTACGCCATGTCGGAATGCCAGCGCCATACCGTCGCCGGTCACAATGCCGCCGTTGGTGTTGTAGCGATAAATTCGACCGGCACCGCCAGTGGCGATGATCACGGATTTGGCCTGAATAAAGCTGGCTTCGCCTTCGGCCATATCCTGTACCAGTACCCCCTGGCAACGACCATCTTCCACCACAAGATCCAGGCAGAAATGCTCGTCGTAGCGTTTGATCTGAGGATATTGAGTCGAGGTCTGGAATAGGGTGTGGAGCATATGGAAGCCGGTTTTGTCGGCAGCGAACCAGGTCCGCTCAATCTTCATGCCGCCAAAAGCGCGAACATTAATGCTACCGTCCGGCTTACGTGACCAGGGACAGCCCCAATGCTCTAACTGGATCATCTCTTCAGTTGCGTTTTGGACGAAGTAATCAACGACGTCTTGCTCGCAGAGCCAGTCACCACCTGACACAGTGTCATTGAAGTGGTAATCGAGTTGGTCATGATCCTGGATCACACCCGCGGCGCCACCTTCGGCCGCAACGGTATGACTTCGCATCGGGTATACCTTGGAGATCAAAGCGATCTCTAAGTCGGGATGAGCCTCGGCGGCCGCAATAGCGGCACGTAATCCAGCTCCGCCCGCTCCCACAATCGCAATATCAGCTTGTATGGTTTGCACGGGTATCCTCCTGATAGAGGTAGATGTTTGGCCTGGGACCAGGCCTTATTTCTGTTTATTGGTCTGACCCCATAGTAGCGATCAGTTGCGCACAGGTTTTGAGTTAAATCTATTTTCGTGACAAGTTGCAGATGGATAAGGTTAAGTGACCGATTTATCATCAAAAAGTGTGAACGAATCGAAAATCTTTTAGCTTGTTAAGTTTTTACTAAACAAATGCTTGCCTTGGGTGATCCAATAACTGCCTTGATGCGTTGGTAATTTAGGTTCGTTTAATTCAATGCGCGGGTCTACACTTACCGTTACACAAGCAGCGATTATGTGGTGCGCAGCAATGGAGTGGTGCTTAGCGTCGGGAAAACGCATTGACGGCGACCTGGACCTGGAGGGCTGGCGATGCAACACGAAACGATAACTGTACTTTATTACGATATGAGTGATTTGCAGCAGATAAGGCGTCGCTGCTTCTATAACTTGGACGAAACCGCCAATGGGCGTGTTGTGTTGCCCGCAAGGTTTAGACAGCGGGTTTTAATCGTCGCCGTGTTGGAAGGGGATTGCGAGGTATTGAACACCCTGGGCGAACGCTACGCACAACTGCCGCCCGCTGCGAATTTCTAACATCTTAACAACCATACGAAAGGCCCCACGACGTTGGGGCCTTTTTTATTGCCAGATTACTCTTACGGATTGGCTGTTATCTTTTTGTAGTCAATTGTGACTGTAAGGTTGCGCTAAATCATTGCCGCGATACAATCCCGATTAACTCATCGCAGGAAGTGATCGTGATCAATTTCCTTTCCCATCAAGACAAGAACAGCATTCAACAACGCCTGACTTTGGGTCGTTGCTTGTTGGTGCTGCTTCTGTTTTGGCAGGGATTAGAAGTAGTACATGCCGCAGATCATCCGATCCACCTTGATGAGCCTGAAGCTAATTGCGTTATCCATTTCCAGCAGTCGCAGCCTTGCGTGCTGTTTGATATGCCATCGGTGGCGCTTCCTATTTCGCAATTTTCTGATTACAAAGACATTGCTCTTGCTACCGCTAAGCAGAGTGCATTCAACACCCCCATCCGCGATCCGCCAGTTCGAATTTTCTAACAAAGCTATTTCTACAATTTAAATAATTTTTGGAGTTTCACGTGAAGAAGCACGCAATTTCCGTTGCGGTTGCCTGTGCCATTTTTGGTGCGGCAGCCCCTGTTTATGCTCAAACTGGCCAAAGTGGTTTTAACCCAAATATCTCTGCTGTAATCAACGTTGGTTACACTGACCGCAGTGACTTCGAAGGTATTGGCAACCTGCCTATCGATGAAGAGCATGCCGGTGGACCCGACGAAGGGTTCTGGGTTGATCATACTGAACTGGCTCTGTCAGCCGCATTTGACGACATGTTCTACGGCAAAGTCACAACAGTCCTGGCCGAGCATGATGATGAGACAGAAGTAGAGCTTGAAGAAGCCTTTGTGCAAACCATGGGTATGCCTTACGGCTTGTCAGTGCGAGGCGGTCGTTTCCTTTCAAACATCGGTTATCTGAACAGCAAACATATGCATACCGACAGCTTCGTAGACCGCCCTCTGGTTTACCGTGCATTTGTAGGTAGCCACTACTATGACGATGGTGTGCGGCTGAACTGGGTTGCCCCAACAGATACATACATTGAGTTGGGTGTGGAGGGCTTTAAAGGTGGCCAATTCCCAGCGGCTGCGGATAGCAGCATTGGTGCAACCAACCTGTATGCCAAGTTCGGTGGTGACATCGGTGACTCTCAGAGCTGGCAAGCGGGTTTGGCTTGGTTGAGCACAGAGCATGTGTTTGGTGAGTGTGGTACACACGACCATGGTCACGATGACGAACACGATCATGAAGACCACGATGAGCATGAAGAAGATCATCATGACGAAGAGCATCACGATGAGGACCATCACGAGTTTGAATTTGGCGCTTGCGATTTCGATGGTGATAAAGACTTCTACATCGCTGACTTTGTATGGAAATGGGCGCCTGGCGGAAACTACAAGTACCAGAGCCTGACCCTGCAGGGTGAGTACTTCTACGTAGATGAAGATGGTTGGTATGGCCATGAGCATGAAGGTGAATATGAGCAAGAGTTGCGTCACGACGACAGCAACAGTGGCTGGTATGTCTCAGGTGTATACCGTTGGTCTCCGAACTGGTCTGCTGGTGTGCGTTACAGCGAGATAGATCCTGCCGATGTTTACAGCGAAGGCTACAAGCCAAAAGCGACAGACTTGATGCTGGACTGGAACTACTCTCACTTTGCCACTGTTCGTGTTCAGTACACCCGCGATGAAAGCATGGAAGATCTGGAAGACGATATCTTCTCGATCCAGTTTGTTGGAACCCTGGGGGCCCATGGTGCGCATCTCTACTAAAACCAAAGCCGGCCTGTTGGCCGGCCTGATCTGTGTGCTGTCGCCTCAGGCGATGGCGCTCAATATCTTTGCCTGTGAGCCAGAGTGGGCTGCCTTGGCAGGAGAGCTAGCACCAGAGGCTGAGATCTATAGTGCCACGACTGCTTATCAAGACCCGCACATGGTGCAGGCACGACCAAGCCTGATTGCTAAGCTTCGCCGCGCGGATATGTTTGTTTGTAGCGGTGCAGAGTTGGAGATTGGTTGGTTACCAGCATTGCAGATGAAGGCGAATAACCGAGACGTCCGTGATAATCAGCCTGGTGCGTTTTATGCTGCCTTACAGGTCGAGCGCCTGGATGTGATGCAGAGTGTTACTCGGCTGATGGGGGATGTGCATGGTATGGGTAATCCCCACGTGCATCTTGATCCCCGACGTATGCTGGTTATCGCGGAAGCGCTTGCCAAGCGCATGTCTGAGATTGACCCCGCTTTGGCTGAGCACTATCAGCAGAACCTCAAAGCTTTTGCTGCTCGCTGGCGTCAGTCAACCTCTGATTGGGAGGCGATGACAAAGCCTCTGCAAGGAAAGCAGGTTGTTGCCTATCACACCAGCTACCGCTACTTGTTTGATTGGCTATCGATAGAGCAAGTGGCGGACTTGGAGCCCAAGCCAGGTTTGCCACCCACCAGCAGTCACCTGGCGGGTTTGCTTAATCAAATCAAAGGGCAGCCCATTCTGGGTGTGGTTTATTCCAACTATCAGGACCCAAAAGCGGCTGAATGGCTCAGTGAAAAAACCGGTTTCCCGGTGATACCTTTGGCCTATACCGTGGGTGCTGATGGTACGGAAGATCTGTTTGCCTTGTATCAACGGATTATTGAGCAGCTTCTGCACGCGGTGGAGTCTGCTTAATGGACTGGGCTGAGTTTGCTGACCTGTCAGTAATCCTGCTGCCGGCGCTTTGCGCCGGCCTTCTTGTTGTCGCAACCCATGTGCCTTTGGGTTATCAGGTACTGAAACGTGGGATCATTTTTATTGATCTGGCGATTGCACAAGTTGCAGCGTTGGGCGTAGTGGTTGCGCAGTTGTGGCACCTGAATGAACTGGGTTCTATGGCGCCATACTTGGCATCCGGTGTGTTTGCCTTGTTGGGAGCAGCCTTGTTGGCTTGGTTGGAAAAGCAATACAAACAGGAATTGGAAGCGATTATTGGCTGCTTCTATGTGGTATCGGCGGCGGCTGCGCTGTTGCTGTTGTCAAACGACCCACACGGTGGTGAGCTAATCAAGCAGACGCTTTCGGGTTCGATCCTATGGGTTAATTGGAGTGATCTTTGGCTACATGGATTGATTTACGGCAGTCTGCTGACGCTGATTCATTTTCGTTCTCAGTTGCTCGAACGAGGCTGGTTCTATCCAATTTTTGCCATTGCAATTACCAGCTCGGTAAATCTGGTTGGGGTCTATCTGGTATTCGCCACGCTCATTATGCCTACGCTGGCCACTTGGCGAGTAGAAGTCGGCGCAAAGCAACTGATATCAGGTTACCTGGTCGGTATTGCCGCCTATATTCTGGGGCTTGGTTTATCTGCTTGGTTCGATTGGCCAAGTGGAGCGACGGTTGTTTGTGCCCTAGCATGCTGTGGCATGATTTTTCGTGTTGCATTTCCACATCAAAATAAGGTTCTAACGTGAGCCTTTTCATCAAGCTTATCTATTGATGACTCGTTTGTCTTTCTCATGACGTTGTCGTAATGAAACGCGTGTGGTTGAAGTGACGCCGTTCGACTTGTTTACCTGTTCAAGCACATTTGGGGTTGGGTAATAGTTATCGTAATTATTTCTGACAAATTAATTACGGTAACTATGTTTTTAGCATGACACGGATTTGATTAAAAAACGACCACTCCAGAACGAGGTGATTTATGAAAAAGTTATTGATTGCAAAGTTTGTATGCCTATTGTCCCTTGTTATGGCTCTGCCAGCGGCCGCAACAACATTGGAAGAATTTACCAAGATGTCCCATGACGACCGCGTGGCTGTTTGCGCCAAGTTCGTTGCTTCTGAGGATATAGGTGAGTGCGCATCTATCAAATCATCCCCTGAGATGATTGAGAACAAAAAAGCGCAAAACGAAGCTATTCAATCTTGCTTGAGTGAAGGCAAGGGCACTCCGCAAGACGTCGCTGCGTGTGCGAATGGTAAGTTGCGTGGCCAAGCCGGTCCGAGCTTCAGCGGGGATGATTATGAAAAGGCGGTGTTGGTATGCTCAAACAATTATCAGGCAAGTGACACCAATAAAATTGCGGCATGTGTAGCGAGCGTTTTAGGTAAGACTCACTGAGGCTGCATCCTAAGCAATGTGCGAACCACCGAATAGTATGGATAAAGTCCGCACTCTTACTGAAAAGTAAAGTGCGGATTTTTTTACGCATTTTTACCTTGTGACTGAAAACTGTGTATCAGCATTGGCATATCTGGGGCTTAGTAAGCGCGATCCAATAACTCTTTATTCAGATCGTTCAAGGGCTTGAATTTTGTCGTTTAGGGCGCGGATCTGAGCCTGCAATGGTTTGATTTGGGCATCGTATTTTGCAGTGATCTGCTTAACCGCTTTGTCCATTTCGGCCCGCGCATACTCCTCTGTAGCATTGTCTAGCTCATTTCGGCGATCAATTAACATGCGGTCTAATTCTTCAGATGCTGCTTTGTCTAGAGCATCAACCTCCGCTTGCAGCTTTTCTATCTGCTGCTGGTACTTTCTGCGGTCGCTACTGGCATGAAGTTTATCCAGTTCTGCTTTGTAATCGGTGGCTTCATCGCTGCTCCCATCTGAACCAAGCGGTTGGGCTTGCACTTTTATCTCCTCGCCACCATCTTTGCCACAAGGTGTTTGCGAGAATTTCTGCACGCCGTCTACTTCGCAGCGATAAACCTTCGCGGTGGCTGAGCCAGCACATGTGAATAAGAGGCAGAACAAAAAACATTTTACGTACGGATACATAGAAGGTAACTCTCAAACTGTTTCTGCCATTATTCGTTTAGCCAATAATGCTACATGGTACAATTAAGCGCGATCACTTGAGCTTTGCCGGCCAGAAGATGAAGCCCAACAAAGCCAACAGAGCGAGCGTAAGCCTCTCCGCGCTCTTTCACCACCCCAACATCCAGCGCTATCCATTCTGACCAGAGCGGCATACTGTTGCTTATTTCCGACGTGATATCAGCGAGTTGAGAGTGGCAGCTTTGTTCGTCACTCATGGCTCTCAGTTCGGGAAGCAAGTCATTCAGACTGTGATATAAGCCATCAATTGAACTGTTGAGTTGTGATTTTTGGGACTTTCTAAACTCGACGACTTTCCCTATAGCTTCTGCCGCCGTATCGCTGCTGAGTGCTGCCTGAATCATTTCGTCGCCGATTGACGCCCTGTCATTTTGCTCTGTTACTTGATCGAGGGTTTCATTAATCGTCCTAGTGTAGTCGTTGATGGTATCGAGCCGTGGTTGCAAACGTTCTAACTTTGCCAAACTTTGCTCCATCTTGTTTGCTAAAGCTTCCGCTTCTTGTGGGGTAGGGGTTGATGCTGCCGAAGCAGCAAAGAACAAACTGATGACGGCGATGGCGCAAGTGAATGGGGTCTTCATCCTTATTTCCGATTATAGGTTGGTGTAGCGAGAAATTATCTTCATCTGCATTCAGTTTTGCGTCAAGTCGCACATTTCACCCATTTATTTGCCAGGTGACCTGGCATTGATAGACAAACTTCTGAGCAGGGGCAACTTATACGACAACCAAAGATTTTCGCATTCTTTGCAATCCATCACCTGACTGTTTGACTGAATGGAGCGCTCTGTCTGGATAGTTGCTGAAAATGCCATCGACGCCTAACTCTTCCAGGAATGCAATATCCGCGGGTTCATCGACTGTGTACACAAACACTTTTAGTCCACGTTGGTGTGCATCCTTAACAAATGCCTGATTCACAAAGTCGATATCCAGGTGAATGGCATAACAGCCCAATGTCTGGGCAAAGGTTGCGTAGTCGATAGGGCAACTGGCAGTCAGAGCGCCTGTTGCGTACTTAGGTTGGATGGTGACCGACTCATTTAACAGATGATGGTTAAACGAGCTGATTAGAAACTGGCCCGGCGTGAAATTCTGCTCGGTAACGGCACGGTCCAGCGTTTTTAACGTGGGCAGCAAGGCATTTTCGCATTTAAGCTCGAGGTTCAAATCGGTTTGACCATCGATCAGGCTAAGTACCTCCCACAGGGTTGGAATAGGATGACCATCGCCTGCATCAATTTGTCGCAATGCCTCTAACGAATAGTCCCTTAACTGGCCCGATGCGCGTGTAGTTCGGTGCAGCCAGCGATCATGAATCACCAGCAGTTCACCCTCTATGCAATGCAGGTCTATTTCAATGGCATCGACCTGCATCTCTATCGCTTTGGCGATAGCTGTCAGGCTGTTTTCTGGGGCGTAACCACTGGCTCCCCGATGGGCAATCACCAACATAAATGCGTCTCAAAGACAGATTTGTCATCAGCAATGTCACAGTTGTATGACATTCCGATGATTTCCGCGAGGTCAGATAGTGAGATCTAGATCACATGGCTGAGTGTGAAACCAGAAGAATGTCTGCTTTTTGACCGGGTTCATAGCTAGAAAGATCAATGACTTTCAGACTAACCTCTAACCTTTGTCATTGTATTATTGCCAGGTTTCTTGGCTGGACACTCACTACCCATGAAAGCGTTTATTAAGCTTGGGATCTGCTTAGGGATCCCATTAATTGTTCTGATGTTGCCACTGACCGCATTCCCCATCGACGGAATGACAGTGATTGAGCAGCGAGTGATTGCCATCTTCCTGCTTGCCGCGCTTTGTTGGGTGCTGGAGCCATTCCCTATCTATGCGACCTCTGTACTGGTAATCGTGGTTGAGCTCTTACTCGTCTCAGATAAGGGGCTGATCTTCCTGCGGTCTGACGCAGGCAGCGAACATTTCGGTGAGTTGGTTAGCTACAAAGCCATTATGGCGACCATGGCCTCTCCCATCATCATGTTGTTTTTGGGCGGATTTTTTCTGGCGATGGCCGCGACCAAATACCGCCTGGACGTGAACCTTGCCAGGGTGCTGCTCAAGCCGTTCGGTGAGAGGCCTGCCATGGTTATGCTTGGGCTGATGGGTATTACCGCTATTTTCTCAATGTTTATGTCCAACACCGCCACGACGGCGATGATGCTCTCCATTCTGGCGCCCGTACTGGGGCTGTTTAAGGCTGAAGACCGAGGTCGTATCGCTTTTGCGTTGTCGATTCCAGTTGCGGCCAATATTGGTGGTATTGGGACTCCTATTGGTACCCCCCCCAATGCTATCGCGCTGAAGTATTTGGTGGGAGAGGACGCTATTAGCTTTGGCAGTTGGATGGCCTTTGCGGTGCCTTTTGTTGTCGTGATGTTGATCTTTGCATGGGGGCTGCTGGTGAAAATGTTCCCGGCAACGCAGCAATCCATGGCGCTTAACATCCGCGGTAAGTTCCAGCGCTCGCCTAAGGCGATTTTGGTGTATGTCACTTTTGCAGCAACCATCCTGCTTTGGTTGTTTGGCAGTGCCCACGGTATGAACTCCTATGTGGTTGCGATGATCCCGGTGGCAGTTTTCAGTGTCACCAAGGTGATCACCAAAGAGGACCTGAAGAAGATCAGTTGGGATGTGCTCTGGCTGGTTGCAGGTGGTTTTGCCCTCGGCCTGGCAATGGACAAGAGCGGACTGGCCAGAAACATGGTTGCAGCAATCCCGTTTGACCAGTTCTCACCCTATGTTGTGATTCTTGCCGCCAGCGGCTTGTGTTTGCTGATGGCCAACTTCATGTCTCATACGGCCACAGCTAACTTACTGATGCCTATCGTGGTGGCATTGGCGGTGTCTATGGACTCTTTGGTTCCATTGGGTGGCACGCAGGCGATTATTCTTTGTGTCACCTTTGCAGCGTCGCTGGGTATGTCATTACCCATCAGTACCCCGCCAAATGCATTGGCACACGCTACCGGTTATATGCAAACCAGCGATATGGCCAAAGTGGGTGTGATCATAGGTGTGGTGGGTCTGATGCTGACCTATGCCATGGTGTTTTTACTGCTCCAGATCGGCTACTTGTAAGGGCACTTTATGAGTAGTGATATTCAAGCCAAAACAGAGCGACTAAAGAAAGCGTATTTCTCAGATGAGAGTCGTCGTCTGCGTCTGAAAAAAGGTGAGATGCTGGTTGATCAGGGTGAGGTCAATGAGCGTCTTTACCTGTTGTTGGAAGGACGGGTTATTGGTTATCGCGAGCATACCCATGAAGATCATGATGAACTGATCCAAGTTTTTTCTGAAGGCCCGGGCGCCTTTGTCGGTGTGCATAGCTTTTTTTCCGGAGACTACATCAGTTCCACACGGATTGTAGCTGATAAAGACTCGTTACTGACTTATATCGATCGCGACATCAAAGCAGTCGATCCTGACGTTCATGGCTCGTTTGTCGAACAGTTTATGCCGTTGATGGTGAGTGAACTGGCAGAGCGCACACTGCGGGCAACTCGGCGAGCGGCAGAAAAAGAGGAAGCGCAGGCGAATCTTTATCGAGCCGAGAAGATGTCGACACTGGGTCAGTTGGCAGCCGGCCTGGCCCACGAAATGAACAATGCCATCGGTGTGATCACCAGAAAGACAGAATACCTTTCAAGTTCATTTGATGAGCTATTGCAAACCCATTTGCCAGTGGAAGCGCGCTTCTTCCGCAAGGGGCGTCAGAGCGGCGAGCATGGCACCAGTGCCGAGATGCGGAAACGAGTGAGAGACTATCAACGGGCATTTAGTATTTCTCGACTCGCGGCGAAGCAGTTGGCGCGTATCGCTCCTACCATCGAAGACGCTAAGTCTCTGGGGCCAGGTGTGCTGTCTCAGCTGGATAATATGGCGCGCTACTTTGAACTTGGCCGAGATGTTCACGATATGGAGTTTGCCGCGCAACATGCTGCGAATATCGTAAAGTCGGTGAAAGTACTTGGCCGTGGCGACTTTGAACGTGGCCCAGAAACCGATGTGATTGAGTCGATAAATGAAGCGATTGCCTTGGTGAAATCGGACCTGCGAGCAGTCAATGTCGAGCTGGATCTGCAGCCATTGCCGAGCATATTCGGCAACATTACTGAGCTGGTGCAGATCTGGGTCAACTTACTGAAAAATGCCAGTGATGCACTGGTGATGGCTGGCACTGTCAATGCGACGGTGACGGTTAAAACCAAGCTCTATAAATACCATCTTGAGGTCAGTGTCAGTGACAACGGCCCAGGGGTTCCTGAGGAGTTAAAAGAAAAAATCTTCCAGCCAGACTTCACCACTAAAAAGAGCGGCCTGTCGTTCGGGTTAGGTCTGGGACTGGCTATTGTGCAACGCTTGGTTGAGAGCTATCAGGGCGAAGTTGTCCTGCGTAGCAAACCGGGCAAAACCACGTTTAAGGTGAAGCTACCGATAGGGGGCAAGCATGGAAACCATTAATATCGTCTGCGTTGATGACCAACCCGAAGTGCTGGACGCGGTGATCAAAGACCTGGGAGCGCTGGCGACCCATTTTAATATCGAGGAAGCGGAATCTGCGGATGAGTGCCTGGATCTGATGGACGAACTCGAAGCGCGTGGCGAACTGGTTGGCCTGGTTATCTCTGATCACGTGATGCCGGGTACCAGTGGCGTCGCGCTTCTGGGCGAGATCTCTGAAGATGGTCGTTTTGTCCATACCCGCAAGGTGTTGCTGACTGGGCAGGCGACCCATAAAGACACCATCAATGCCATCAATGCGGCACGCATCGATCATTACTTTGAAAAGCCCTGGCAAGTGGAAGAGTTGATTGATACCTGCCGTCGTCTGTTGACTGAGTTTATATTGGATCAGGGTCTGGATTACGAAGAGAAGCTGGAAGCGATGGACCAGCAGACTTTGTATAAGAAGTTGAAAGGCTAGCTGCCAGCAGATTGCCCATTATCGCCTGAGCTGCCAACAAAACTAATTTGATTGGCAGCCCTGTAGCTCCTCAATTCTAGCTGGCTTATTCATTTGCCGACCTTGTCTCGCGATTTTATCGCTCCTAATTGCTAGTGGTAATCCGTCAACAGTAGTTGATGAGTGCATTCTTGCTGGTCTGCTCTCAATAGGTATCTTGAAAAGATTTTTTGAGTAAAAGATTTCTTAAGTAAGCCGAATTCGACAATGTTTGCCTCTTTATGTGATTGAATTTTAATCATCAAAACAGTAAAGTAGCGAAAGCTTTAACAAATAATTAACCATTCTATTAGGAAAGGGATATTCGACCATGAAGTACAATATCGCTGCTGTACTCCTCGCAAGTTTATTGGGGCTTTCTGCTCCTGCTTCTGCAAACATTGTTCTGGATTTTGAAGGCTTGGCCGACTGGGGCGCGGGCTGGTTGCCAGAAGACTATGCATCTTTTGACTGGGGTGTTCAGCACTTTAGTGTTTTGTCCAACAATCATCCTGACTACGGCTTTCAATCAACGCTTGGTAATAGCTATGGCTCGACATCTGGCGAGTTCGCGGCCTATAACGCGTTTGGTGTCACTCGTAACATCAACTTTAATCAGCAGATTGATTTTGAAGGAGCGTATTTCACTTCATGGGTGCAGGATGACACCTTCAATCCTGGCTCCTCACGTTCGGTTACTTTGAACGGTTATGCCGATGGTGGATTGGTTGGTTCGGTTTATATGGATCTCTCTTCTACTCAGTATGATTGGCTTCAAGCTGGTTTTGCTGGCATTGATCGACTTGAGATCGTTAACTCAGCTGACAACACCTGGTGGCTGATGGATGATTTCACATTCAATTACGCCGCTGCAGATGTAAATGCGCCTGCAACCTGGCTGTTAGCCCTGTCAGTGCTTGGCTTTGTGGTTGCTCGCAGAAAAACTTTATAAATTCAATCTCAAATTCAGGCCCCTGCTAGTTTCGAGTTGGGGCCTTTTTTATTTTTATCAGACTCAATCGTATTCGGTCCGTGCAGGGTGAAAAGTATTCGAGTGTTTTTATGCTTTCGAATATCCCAAGCAGTAGTGACTTAACAATCGTTTAACCGATTTGTATCAAAACAATAAATAAGCATGTCTGCAGAATCACTGACGAAATATTGATCATCAAGGAAGTAAAGATGACACGGTCAAAACTCTTAGTTTGTACTCTACTCTCAACACTTTGGCTAACCGCTTGTGGCGGCGGTGGTGGAGGTGGCGGCAGCGATCCAGCGCCAACGCCTGATCCTGCTCCGACGCCAGATCCTACGCCAACACCAGACCCGGAACCTACTCAGCCAGAGGGAAACTCTCTGCTTCCTGTGACTGAGCAGCCCACATTCGTATACTCTCAAGGCATAAGTGCTTCGTTTGGCTCCCAGATAGATAAGGATGGCGAGGCTGTCTACCCACTTACCTACACCACGGGTGGGCGTGAGTATTTTGTCAGTACAGAGACTGAGCTGGCATTGAAAGGTTTTTACAGCCCTCGAATAGAGCAGCAGAACCAAGTTTACACGGCAGACTATACGTTTAATGATCCGATTGAACTATTGCGTCGATCAGCATTTAGTAGCGGTTATAGTCAAAGTGTCAGCGGATATGGCCTGGTTGATATTCAACCTAGCTATGGCTCTCAGAGCTTTTTCTATCGAGGCGTTTTAGATTACGCCGGTGAAGAGTACTTGACTACGCCAGCTGGCAACTTCATGGCCAAGCATATCAAGCTGACGCTAGATATGTACACCACGCTTGATGGTTATGAGATTTCCCTACCACTAGAGGTAGAGTATTGGTTTGCTCCCGACGTTGGCATTGTTAAACGTACCGAAAGCGGAGTTAGCTTTGAGCTTCGAAATGCCGACGCAGCCGATAGCGATGCTGATGGACTGGCAGATCATTTCGATGCTTTCCCCAACGATAGCGGAGAAAAATTTGATACCGATGGTGATGGTGTAGGTAATAACCAAGACCTTGATGATGACGGTGACGGAGTCAATGATGCTGAAGATGCCTTTGCATTGAATCCGCATGAAAGCCTGGACACTGACGGTGATAGCATTGGCAACAACACCGATCCAGATGATGACAACGATGGTGTTTTGGATGTTGACGATGATCTTCCATTAAATAGCAGTCGTAGGCATGACCTTCGTCCCGGCACCTCCCATATTGAGGCGACATGGCAGTTAGGTAGTACGCAAAGTGCCTCAAAATCCATCGAGCTGTACAATGGCGATCAGGTTGAGTTTTCGGTTACCAGTGATCAGTCGTGGCTTGAGATTGAGACTAATTTGTTAACTCATTTTAATAAAGTACATATCCATCCCAAGCCAGATGTTGTTGCCTTAATGCAGCCCGGTGACTATCAAGCCATCATTACCTTAACTGACCTCGATATTAACGAGGCGTATGAAGTTGTATACGACTTTACAATCGAAGGTCCAGGCATTCTTCAAGTCGAAGAGTTCAAGGTCGATGCATTCGATAGCGCTGAAAGCTTGTTTTATCGCATGTATCTGATGACAGATATCCGAAACGATCAAATTAATCCATATACCCTCTCTTTAGAGAGTCAGTCGGACTTCCTCACTATCGAAGCTGAAGACAATGCATACGATATTTATGACTACTTCAGATTCAGAGTGACACTTCACCCAAATGAAGTTCCTACTGGTACGACCGAGGTACAACTGGAGGCGTCACTTGAGCGCTTTGGCCACACCTTTACCCAGCAGTTAGTGATACCGATCAATCTCAATGCTCCTATCTTGTACAGTGCAGAAGCCACACTGGCGTTTGCCAAGTTCCCTTCTCATGGAGTTACGAGTAAATCGTTACATCTGCTAGACAGCTGGAATTCACAGGTGACTGATTGGCAGGCTTCTGCAGATCAAGACTGGGTCACGCTTACCCCTTCAATACAAGACCCGGCCATACTTGAAGTGTCTGTGGATACGACCGAGCTGGCATTGGATACACTCCACTTGGCTACAGTTACTATTACGTCTGGTGAGAGTTACCAAAACCAGACATATCAAGTGCCTCTGAGTGTTTGGGTCGACAGTGCTGATGTTACAGTGCCCTTGGCACTATCAGATCGAGACCAATACAACGACTTGGTGTATGACCCGCTGAGGCCATATATCTATTACCTCAATGAATACATCTCCGACGGCAACGATACTGAGCACCTTAAAAAAGTTGATGTGTACCATATCTATACGGGTCAGTGGGTTCAGTCTATCCCGCTGGATGAAACCTTCTATAAAGCCAGTATCACGGCCAATGGTAGCCATTTAGTATTGTCTAGGGGCTTAGCGGATGTTAACAACCGTGATGTCGCATTACTGGATCTGACTCAGTTGAGCGCAGCTCCGGTTTATTTGAGAGGGTTGATTAACGACGATTCCGAGTATCAGAGCACTCGCACCGAAGTCCAAGCGATCCGAATTGCTGGGCTGAATCTCTTACAGACCGATAACATTGGCGATGAGAATCGTGTCTTTACGCTCGATGGTGTCGCGGTGCCAATCGCTGAAAACTTGCTTGATTCCTACAAGTTGGATGAGCTTTATTCAAATAGTTCTCAAACTAAATGTTCCGGCGGTTACAATTCAAGGTGCGTCAATACCTACTTAGCCGACTTAACATCACCAAAGCTGTCGTTATCTCCAAAGGCAGATTTGGATGTGGACTATTGGGACGATATCAACCAAAAAGCCTATCGATACTTCAGAAGGGGGTTTGACGGTGAGCTTACGATATTCGACACCCTCACAAACGAAGAAGTACTGTTCTTGGTAGTGGAAGATAGCTTGTACTACACAGCAATGGCTTACAGCGAAGGTAAGATTTTTGCTTTTGACCGAGCCCGCGATAGCGAAACCAATGATGAGTACATTATTCGCATTGATATAGACAGTGATGGAAATATGGTTAGTAATAGGTACGATATCGAAGCCATTTCCAGCTTCTTTGGCACTCACGGCTTCGACCACCCAGTGCCAGTGACACCGGACGGCCTGTTCGCGATTGGCCACTACGTGGCATTACCACTCTATTAGCGCTGAGCTAACAGAGGTTCACCGATAAAAAAGCCGCCCCAAGGGGTAATGCCAGTCAGTTAAGCTGACTGGCATTTCTTTTTCTGGCCGGTCGCTGAGCATATCGCTGAGGCCTTTTCTTTACGGCTCTGGGGTAGCTCCGCTCACGTCTTACAGGTAATACAAAGGCCTGTGCCATCTCTGTCAGCGCGTTGATAACCTCGGGGATCCGCCCTGGCGAGACCGCGGGCATCAGCATCAGTTCTTTTACGATAAACGGCATCGACTGGCTGAAGCTGATTTGATTCGGTTCTACCCCCTTGAGGGAGTAAGCCATCCGAGCCATCTGGAACCGCAGAAGATTGTACGCCAGCAGCACTCCCCACAGCTCCTGCCGAACCATATCCGGCCGCTTACTCCGCAACGTCAGCTTATTCTGTAGCATAAACTGCTTCATCTCCCGGTAGCCCAGCTCTATCTCCCATCTATGGCCATACAGATCAACAATATCCGCGGCTGGGAAGCGTTTGGGGTCGATCATTGAAGTCAGTATCTGAACCATTTTGCCGTTCACATTTTTGCTTAACAGCCGCGCGCTCAAGCGCTCCGGCAGTCCCGGCCACTTTTTTCTGGCCTGCGGTGAGGTTTTGAGTGTCACTAGTTCATTGCCTTTGCTGATCCGGCGTGTCACCTCATATACCGAGCCCTTTTTCAGGGGCACCATCCAGTGCCGCTCTTCACCGGCCTGTTGCCACTTGTGTAGCAGACCAAGTGAGTAAAAGCCCCTGTCGAACAGCGTCAGAGAGTGATCCGGTGTTTTATCAACAAGCCTTACCGCAAGGGTCATTTCATTCTCAGCAACACTGTCAAACGCTGAAGCAGTCAGTAAATGGCTGGTCAGTTCCATCTGGCACACCATGCGAACCTGTGGGTAATCCGATTCAGTTGTGCCGTTTTTGGTTCGGGCAAAGGCATTGTCGTTCTCGGGGGTATCCGGTGTACGTCAGACAACGCCATCCACACCGAGCAATGTCAGCCCGCACCAGTGCGGATCCGGAGTATGTTCATGCCACAACGCCTGGGTCTGCTCAAATACCTTCTGAACAGCTTTTTCGCCGAGCCGCTGACGGCCCTGTGTAACGGCACTGGGCGCTACGAAAGGCTTCTTTCCTGGCAACAGAATGTCCAGTTGGTTGACGACCTGACTCATTGGCATATGGCGGAACAGCGCAGCACCAACAACAGTCCACACCATCATCTCCAGCGGAAGTCTTCTTTTGCGGAGGGTAACTGCACCGCTCTCCTTCAGGCACTCTTCGAGCAGCTCCGGAGACAGCACATCGGAAAGCTGTTCGGCAGAGAATGAGTTGAGACGGTTGAGAGCCTGACAAAGAAACATAAAAAAATCCGGAATTTTAGAAAGAATCCGGATTTTCGCACCCTGTAAGGATCGGTCAATGGATCCTTAACTGATCGGCATTACCTTTAATGGCGGTTTTTTTACGTTGTTTCTACTCTGGCAATAGATTCTTCGATTAACTAATTAGTTTGGCCACACCGAGCAGAATTAAAATGCCGGTGCTACTGATTATAATCCCCACCTTGGCCATATCACCCGTAGTGATTTTGCCCGAGGCATAGGCCAGCGCGTTAGGCGGTGTGCTGACTGGCAGCACCATGCCCATAGAGGCTGACATGGCAACGATCACCAGCAGCACCCGCGTATCTTCCAGCTGGCCTGAACTGCTCAGTGTGGTGGCCATGGCCGCTGCGATAGGCATCAATAGGTTAGCCGTGGCGGTATTGGACATAAAGTTGGCCATCATCCAACAGAGGATAGAGAGGGTGACGATGATCCAGAACACCGTCATTACCGAGTAGTCGACGCCGTGAGCCAGCGCTGACGCTAATCCCGTATTTTCCAAAGCTGCACCGATGGCAATACCACCTGCCACCAGCCAGATCACGTCCCAGTTAAACTTGCGCAGATCTTCTTTGGTAATAATGCGGGTCATGGTGAATACAGTGAGTGGCAATATCGCGACAACATAAGCATTCATGCCATGTAGCTTGGTGGTCAACCAAAGCAGAATAGTGGCGGCGAAGGTTACATAGACAATCCATGCCTGTGGACTACGGCGGAACTTACTATTGATATTGACCTGCACTTTGTCCGTTTTGGCAGGAAAAAGCTTCTGCAACAGCACCCAACCAAACGTCAGCAATACCACAACAAACGGGATAGCAAAGGCCATCCAGGTGCCGAAGCTGACAGCGTTTTCGCCAACCAGATATTGTAGCGCGATGGCATTGGGTGGCGTACCGATCGGCGTACCAATACCACCGATATTAGCCGCCACAGGTACGGCAAGTACCAGGCCTCTGATGCCCGGGTCTTCATCAGGCAAACCTTGTAGTACAGGCGCCAGGATCGCCAGCATCATCACGGTGGTGGCAGTGTTGGACATAAACATGGAGAAGATTGCCGTAATCAGCATCAGCCCCAGCATCACGTTTCTTGGCTGCGTGCCAAACGGCTTGAGTAGCACCCGTGCCAGGTTGATGTCTAACTCATATTTGGTGGCTGCCACCGCCAGGGCAAAACCGCCCAAAAACAGAATGATAATGGGCGAACTGAAGGCAGCAAATATCGATTTGTAATGCAGCAGTAGTGAGGGATCCTGCTGTTCGATGGCGGAGATGGCAGGTGCCAACCCTTGATTGGATATCAGGGTTAATAGCAGAGTAATAATCAGTAGTGATGTCGCAAAGACGGGGATAGGCTCCAAAACCCAGAGCAACGCCGCCAATACAAAGATGGCAAGCAGCCTTTGCTGAACGATATTAATGCCAGCGAGCGGGATCCAGTCTGCGGGCATCAGCAATACCGCGCCAAAGCAGACTAAACAAACCAGCATCTTCTTCCATTCGATCATGATCCGTATCCGTTATCGGGTAAGTTGGACTGGGCTAGATTACCCAGATGTGCCGAGCATAACTGTAGGAAAGATCGTCATTTTCAGCCGAGATTTAAGGGAGGCAAGGAAACTTGCCTGCCCTTTGATCGGCGTCAATCAGCTGGATTGTTGCGGCTTGCCTCGAAACATATGCACATCCAATTGTGGGAAGGCAATGGAGATACCACGCTCATTGAATTTGCGGTTGATGATCTGATGCAGGCGGTGCGTTACCGGCAGGCGATGACCTAAGTCATTGGTAAACACGCGCACTTCAAAGTCCAGCGTGCTGTTGCCGAAGCCGAGGAAAAACACACTGGGCTCTGGGTTATCCAATACCTGCGCACATTCGGTGGTGGCTTCTCTCAGGGTATCTTCAACAAGGTCGACGTCAGAGCCATACGCGACGCCCACTTTGAGTACGACCCGCGTAATGCCATCACTCAGTGACCAGTTGATAAATTGCTGGGTGATAAAGGTTTTGTTTGGGATAACGATCTCTTTTCGGTCCCAGTCGACGATAGTCGTTGCACGAATATGGATCTTGCTGACGGTGCCACTGAGGCCATCGATGGTGACGGTGTCGCCAGGGCGGATCGGGCGCTCAAACAGAATAATCAGACCTGAGACCATGTTGGCGAAGATCTCTTGTAAACCAAAGCCTAAACCAACACCCAATGCGGCCACTAACCACTGTAGCTTGGACCATTCGAAACCAATAATGCTGAAGCCCCATAACAGGCCAATAAGCGTGGTGCCATAACGGGTTAAGGTTGAGATTGCGAAACCAACACCGGGCTCTAATGTCAGTCTCTGCAGGACCGCAAGTTCGATAAGGCTGGGCAGGTTGCGGGCGATGAGGAATGTCATCGTCAGGGTCAGGGCCCCGGCCAGCATTTTCTTAAGGGTAATATCGACCGTCACACCTGCACTCTGGGTCTGCCACATCACAATATCGTCCATCCATGTGAGTGCTGACAGGACATCGCTCCAGACTGCCATCAGTGCAAACATAAAGCCGAGCAGTAAACTTACCCTCACCAATCTTAAAGACTGCGCTTTCAACAAGTCGACATCAATTTCATACTCGTCCAGTTCTATACTGGCTTCATCGCTGGTTTCTTCCTGGGTTTTCTCTTTTTCTCGCTGTGCGATCAGTTCGGCACGTTTGGCTTTGGCGCGTTCATAGGCCAGGCGTCTTTCCTGGATCGCCATCAGGCGATAAGCCACCAGATAAACCAGCCAGAAGCCGCCGCCCAGGATCAGAGAATCAGCTACCAGATTCAGTAACACGCGGCCTGAATAGTAGTAACCGCCCAGACTGGCGCCTAAGGCAAGAACAGGGGTTGCCATCAAGGCCCATCGGAACAGGGTAAACCAGGCCTTTTGTCGTGGACTGAATTGCGCGTGATGCAGGTAAGCATTGGTGACGCGATTAAGCATGACCACCAGCATGATACACATCACCATAAACAGCAGACGGCCAAGGCCTGCGCTGATCAGCGGATCGTTGAAGTGATTGCTGAACATGGTGAAAGCAGACAGCGGGATATAGATGAGGCCAAATCGATACAGTACTTTGGCTGTATCTGACGTGACCTTTTCATTGCGGCCAAAATGGCTGCAAAGCACGCCGTCAGGGCGACAAAGATGGTGGATAAATAGTAGCACCAACAGGATTCGGGAGATCGATATCGCCGCATCTCCTAATGCTGCGGCGTGAGGGTGTTCCCAAGCAGGTACGTCATATAGCCAGGCTAAGCCCAGTAATGGCAGCATATATATGGCCGCTGCCAGAAAGCTCCACATTAACGCTTTGAGAGTATAGGAAATATCATCCTGAGTAACCCGGCCAACAGGCTTAGCTAACTCGCTGATCTCTGTTTGAAGATAACGGCGTTTGGTGTTGTGTAGCAGCAGGGTAAACAGGCAGAGCGCGACAAACAGACTAAGGCGGCCAGGTGATTTCTGTGCGGCCAGTTTTAGATCTATCCACACCCCATGCTCTGCAAAGCGCCAGGCGCTTTTTATCGCGTCTATCGGCCACTTAAGATCAATCGGTCTGGCATTGGCCACCCAGAGCAAATGTTGGCTGATCAGAGCTCGTAGTGCTTCGGTATTTGCCAGCCGCTGTTTCTCTTCCGCCTGATATTTGGCCAGTTCAAGTATGTATTTCTCTTGCAGCGTGTTGAGTTGGTTAACCAACTGTACGCGAGTATCCAGCAGGGCATTCAATCGTTCGCGTTTGGCGGGTGTGAGAAGGGTGTTGTTCTGGGCCAATATCTCCCGGACATAATCATCTCGGTCCGACAGCTCGTCTGCCTGTTCACGATACTTAAACCGCCACAGACGCGCCTTGGCGATCCTGTCATCCAGTGTCGGGTCGGGTTTAATCAGGTTTAACGTTTCGTACTGGCTAAGCAGCCTTTCGCCGAGTGCTTCGCCCATCTCTGACAAGCCCAGTTGCTCTTGTAACAGTGACTTTTCCTGTGCCAGTTCATTGGCGACACCGGTTGCTTGCGTGCGTTTGCTGACGGTCTGTTCGATCAGTTCTGTCAGGTTTGTGAGGTGTGTGGCCCACTCTTCATTCTCTTTAACTTCTTCGGCAAGCAGAGGGTCTTGAACTTCCTCACCCTCTGCGCCCTTTTTCGCGGCTTCAACAAGTTCTGCGGTATCAGCCCGGCGTCTTTGACTCAGCTCCTCGCGCCACTCTTTCAGCGACTGGTTGAGCAATTTCAGTTTACCTGTGACTAACTCTCTCTCCAGCCGGTGCAGCTCAAGGCGATTATTACTACTGAGCTGTTCAAGCTCCAGAGCCTGAACCTGGGCGCTGATCCGGCTTATTTTAGCCAGCGTCAGCCACTGGGCTGCTTCGGCTTTTACCCGGTTGGCATCGCCACCTGTGGCAGGTTTATTGAGTTGTTGACGCAGGGTATTTCTGAGCGCCTTTAGTTCTTCAATTTCCTGGGGGATAACAGGAATACGTTGGTTGATGCGGTTGATTCTTTGGTCCAGCGAAGTGAGCTGACTTTGCTCCTGTACCAGTTCAGCATCCTTTTGCGATATCAGCAGCTCCAGTTCGCCATGGTCCTCGGGGATCTCGGTCTTGTCTTGAGCAGCTAACGCTTCGATTTCCGCAGCCCGGGTATTACTCAATTCCCGATAGTTATCTATCGCATCCTGATACCGGACCTGATTGGCCTTGGCGTCCTCTTTCTGTCGCAGCTCTGCCAGAGCGTCGCGATACAGTTTGGCGAGTTCAGGTGAGGCTGTTTCATCTAATGAGGCCAGCTTCTCTTCGAATACATCGGCAGTGGGCAGCTCAGTTTTTTGATCTTCTGCCACAGAGACAAAGCTGGCGAACAGCAGGCTGAGAAAAATAAAGAGAGCGCGCATAAACGGAAAAATCCTTGTTGTTATGCAATAAGCCTAGGTGTCGAGCTCACTCTCTTGCAAGTCGGGCGTTTGAGGGATGGTGATTATTGTCAGGCTTTTTGTGCCTGCCAGGTCTCCCAGATAGCCGCTGCAATCACCAGGCTGCCGCCTATGATGGTGGTGAGAGAGGGATACTCCTGCAAAATCCAGATAGCAGCGAGCGTACCATATAAGGGTTGCAGGCAGGAAACTAAACCTACTGTTTTTGCAGGGATTTTTCTCAGGCTCTCTGCCACCATTGCATGGGGTACAGCCGTGAAAACTATGCCCAATAGCGCCAGCAACATCCAGTTGTGACTATCGACCTGCAGCGGTGGTATCTCGATAAATACACTCAATACCACGGCGGCGACAATGGTTTGATAACACATCGCCTGTGGCCCGCTGTAACGGCTGAATAGTCGTTTGTGGAAGATATTGCGCAGGGTGTAGAGCAATGCGGAAAACAGTCCGGTAAGAATGCCAAGGGTCACATCATTACCCAATGACGCGCTAGGGATCATTAGCACGATGCCCCCCATCACGATCACTGCTGCCAGTAGGTCTGCACCTTTAGGTAGGTGCTTATTGAATAGGGGTTCCAATACCACGGTCATCACAGGAAAACTAAACAGGGCGATGATGCCGATAGCAACGCCGGCCAGCTGCATTGCCTGGAAATAGGTCACCCAGTGAAAGCCAACAATAACCCCTAAAATCAATGCGATAACATAATCTTTCGCATTTGAAAGCCGGATTTTTTTCCCTGTTAAAGCCAGCATGCTGGCGAGAAAAATCGCTGCGATAGCACACCGGTAGACGGTGATCTCCAGTGCGGGTAACTGGATAAGCTTGGAGAACAGCGCGGTACCGCCAAACAGCAGTACCGAGCCATGAAGATAGAGGAGGCTGCGACCGCTGTCTGTCATCGACGGGAGGCCATGGCTTCACCCATGCGGGTGACAAAACCGTTCTCCAGTTCGCCGTTAAACTCGATGGCGTCTTTGCCAAACAGCATGACCACGGTTGACCCCAATTTAAATCGGCCCATCTCTTCACCACGCTTGAGGTGAACAGATTCAGCACCCTCAGCAGGATAAGTCCAGCGGAATACTTCTTTTCCTGTCGGCGGTGTTACCGTGCCAGCCCAGACGGTTTCGATGCTGGCAACAATGGTTGCACCTACCAATACCATCGCCATAGGGCCGAGCTCTGTATCAAAAATGGCGACAACACGTTCATTGCGCGCAAACAGCTCGGGGACGTTTTCAGCCGTTAGAGGATTTACCGAGAACAGTTTGCCCGGTACGTAGATCATCTCTTTCAACACACCATCTAACGGCATATGGATGCGGTGGTAATCCCGAGGCGCCAGATAGATAGTCGCAAAGTCACCATCTTCAAAAGGCTTCGCGGTGTCTGCGTCACCTCCCAACAGGGTGTTAGCCGTGTAGTGGAAGCCTTTGGCCTGGAAAATTCTGCCCTCTTCAATCGGGCCCAGTTGGCTAACGGTACCATCAACTGGGTGTACCAGCTTGCTCTCGTCTTCGCACAGTGGACGTGCGTCACCTTTGAGTGGGCGAGTAAAGAACTGGTTAAAGCTCTTGTAAGCTTCTGGCGCTGGCTCAGCAGCTTCCGCCATGTTGACCTGGTACTTTTTGATAAACCAACGAATGAATGCTGTGGTCACTTTACCCGCTTCTGCGGCGGCGAATTTACCCACCAGGCGGGAAAGGCCATGTTGAGGAAAACAGTACTGTAGGGTGACTTTTAGTTTATCTAACACGATGTTCTCGCTATACAACTGAGCGCTCTACGGCGCGGAGTGGCGGCATTTTAGTCGATCCGCCCTGAGCTGTCATGAATTCCAAACGATTGTCATCACAGAGGACGTTGGCGCTTTGGTTTGTCAGTATCCATAGTGGTCAGAATATGATGATAGTTGTCATAGCGTTGCTGGCTTATTTTGCCGGCTTCAACCGCTTCGCGAATGGCGCAGCCTGGATCATCCCCATGCTTGCAATCACGGAATCGACAATCTCCCATCAATTCTCGGAACTCACGAAAACACCAGGTGACTCTGTCTGTTTCCAGGTGCCAAAGGGCGAATTCTCGGACGCCGGGAGAGTCGATGAGATCACCGCCACCATCTAAGTGCAGCAACTTCGCCGCTGTAGTCGTGTGTTGGCCAAGGCCTGATACCGTTGACACTTCGCCGGTCAGCTCTTCTGCATTTGGCAGTAAGGCATTAATCAGTGAGGACTTACCTACACCTGATTGACCGACAAACACGCTCACTCTGCCTACCAGCGCTTCGCGAACGGGCTCTAACCCCTCCGCATTCAGGCTACTTGCTTCCAGCACGCGGTAGCCCAGGTTTCGGTAGGTTTCTAAGTAGGGGGCAATCTCCGCCCGGCTGGCATCGTCGAGCAGGTCGGTTTTGTTGAGTACGATAACCGGTTCAATCTCGATGTTTTCTGATGCCACCAGGTAGCGATCAATAATCTGGCTGGAAAATGCAGGTAGCACCGAGCTGACAATAAAAATTTGGTCGATGTTTGCTGCGACCGGCTTCAGGCCATCATAGAAGTCCGGGCGACAAAGCTCACTGCTGCGAGGCTGCACCACTTCAACCACACCACCGAGGCCGCTGTTTTCATCGGCTTGTTTGTAGGGACGCCAGATCACCTTGTCGCCGGTTACCAGGCTTTCGATGGTGCGCCGACTGTTGCAACGACGCACCTTGCCTTCACTGTCTTCAACATCGCAGTGCTGGCCGAATCGACTGACGATGGTGCCATTTTGAGGGGGATCCAGTTGATCGTCCTCTGGCAGTGCCTGATCTAATGCCTTTTCGGCTTTATCGAGCCGTTTTCTCTGGTTGGCTCGAACTCGACGGATCTGGCCTTTGGTCAGTTTTTTCTTTTTTGCCACACAGGCTCCAGTGACTGGTTTGGGAGTTTGCTAAATTATCAGTATGATACTGCATTTAGTGTCAGGATAGTTGCATCATCTCGTTGAGTGGTGTCTGCAGGGGAAATGAATGGCTGTCAGTGAAGAAAATCTGATTTGGATCGATCTGGAGATGACCGGGTTGGAGCCGCGCACGGATGTGATTATCGAGATGGCAACTATTGTCACTGACAAAGAGCTGAACATTCTGGCTGAAGGCCCGGTGTTAGCGATCAGCCAGCCAGAGTCTGCGCTTGAAGCGATGGATGAGTGGTGCACCACGACACATACTGCGAGCGGCTTGGTTAAGCGTGTGCGACAAAGCTCTGTGACCGAACAGGATGCGATTGAGCAAACCTTGGCGTTTTTGAAGCAGTGGGTGCCTGCAGGCAAGTCGCCCATTTGTGGTAATTCCATTGGCCAGGACCGCCGATTCCTCAATGCCTACATGCCTGAGCTGGAAGACTACTTCCACTACCGCAACCTGGACGTCAGTACGGTAAAAGAGCTTTGCCGCCGCTGGCGACCTGAGCTATTGGCCGGATTCAGCAAGAAAGGCACGCACTTAGCGCTGGATGATATCCGCGAGTCAATCGCTGAGCTTAAGTATTATCGCGAGCATTTCTTTAAGTAAAATGCCATTGCGGGGTTGCATTGCGTTCTTATTTTTGTAAAATGCGCCTCGCCTTTTGGGAAACCCCCTTCAGGTATTGTTGATAAGCGGCACTAGCTCAGCTGGTAGAGCGCAACCTTGCCAAGGTTGAGGTCACGAGTTCGAACCTCGTGTGCCGCTCCAATTCAACACGATGTAGTACCTCCCGGATATGCGGCACTAGCTCAGCTGGTAGAGCGCAACCTTGCCAAGGTTGAGGTCACGAGTTCGAACCTCGTGTGCCGCTCCAATCTCCCGGATACTCATATCGACCTCTTTTAAGCGGCACTAGCTCAGCTGGTAGAGCGCAACCTTGCCAAGGTTGAGGTCACGAGTTCGAACCTCGTGTGCCGCTCCAATTTCTCTCTTCGTAAGCGCATAAAACCCCCACAAAACTGTGCAATTTGATTGTTAAATCGCCAATCGCGCGACAACTTCTATTTTTTTGATCTTTTTTGTCGATTGTCAGGCGCTCAGCGACTAGATTGTGGGTGTGAATCAACTCCAAGTCGTGGGATCCGCCTGGTGAAAAAAGGAATGCCCTCATCCCGAAATCCCGGGAACTACATCAATGCATTAACGCGATCTACCGTCGCTATGATTCTTGCGGGTGGCCGAGGCGAGCGACTCATGCACCTGACCAGAGCCAGAGCCAAGCCTGCGACGCCATTTGGCGGTAAATACCGAATTATCGATTTTGCGCTTTCCAACTGCGTTAACTCAGGGATTCGTCGTATCGGCGTGTTAACCCAGTACAAAGCGTCTGAACTGATTTTTCACCTACAGCGCGCCTGGGGTCACTTTCGTGGTGAATTTGGCGAGTTCGTCAGCATCATCCCCGCACAGCAACAGATAGGTACCAGCTGGTATCGCGGTACCGCGGATGCTGTTTATCAAAATCTAGATTTTCTGAGAAATCAGCGCCCCGAGCGTGTACTTATTCTGGGTGGCGACCATGTTTACAAAATGGATTACACCCTGATGCTGTCTCAGCACGTGGAGACTGGCGCAGATATCACCATTGGTTGTATTCCTGTGCCTATTGAACGTGGACAGCAATTTGGTGTGATGGCCATTGATGAAGAGCTTCGAGTAACCGAGTTCGTAGAAAAACCTGAACACCCCACGCCCATGCCAGGGCGAGATGATATGGCGTTGGCGAGTATGGGCATCTACGTGATTGAGATGTCTTACCTGGAGAAAATTCTCACCGAGGACGGCACTAATCCTAACTCCAGTCATGACTTCGGTATGGACATTATTCCCAAGTGCGTTGCTCACCATAACGCTTATGCCTACTGCTATGACCATGGCGCAGACTCGGTTCAACCCTACTGGAAAGATGTAGGGAACATCGACGAGTACTATCAGGCCAGTATGGACTTGGTCAGTGTCGATCCCGAACTTAATCTATATGATGAGCGTTGGCCGATCTGGACCTATCAGGAGCAGCTACCCGCCGCCAAGTTCGTGTTTGACGATGATGATTGTCGTGGCATGGCGGTGAACAGCATGATCTCCGCGGGTTGTATCATCTCCGGTGCGGTGGTCAGGCGAGCCTTGCTCTCCTATAACGTCAGCATCGACAATGGGTCCTATGTTGAGGATGCGGTGTTAATGCCCATGGTCAAGGTCGGCAAACACTGCCGAATTCGCCGCGCAGTAATTGCTGAACGGTGTGAGCTGCCTGATGGCATGGTCATTGGTGAGAATAACGAAGCGGACGCGATGTTTTTCTATGTTAGTAAAAATGGCATAGTCGTGGTGGTGCCCGAAATGATTCGAGCATGGCGTCAGGCCCATGACACTTGAGAGCCAGCGCTCAATCGCTTGACCTTTGCGTGCAGTTGTCGTCTCAAGTAACGACAGTTGCACATTCGCTTGATCAGGATCATCCCCGCGTCAGTTCGCACTATCAAGGTGCAACCCCAGTTCTATAGTAATAGTGAGGCCCCAAGGATAAGTTGCCTGGTAAGGTCTCAGCTGTGTGGGTAGAAGCTCACTGAATGGTGATGAGGAGGCGATATGAAAACGCTTTTTCCATCTCTGTTTGGGGACAAGAGCATGCCTGTAGATGCACTGCAGAAACGTATTAATCGTTTGTTTGACGAGTTTTCGGGAGCCGGATTAGGGTTGGCTCAACATGGATTGGCAGATTGGCATAGCCCTGCCGTCGATGTCGTTGAGAATAAAGACCAGATAGAGGTCACTGCCGAGCTACCGGACATGAATGAAAAGGATTTCCAACTGCAGTTTGATGGCGACCAGTTGATTCTGAAGGGACAGAAGAAGCTTGAGAAGGAGGGTGAGAAGGACCCCAAAGGTTACCATCTTCAGGAGCGCTTCTACGGACAGTTTGAACGGCGGATACCGATTCATGCAGCCGTAAACAGAGAAGGGATCTGTGCCGAGTACCGCAAAGGTGTATTGAAAGTGGTGCTGCCGAAGACGGCGGAGGCCAGAGACCAACAACAGGATATCGGCATTAATTTTGTCGATTAAACCCATTGAAAGGGCTCGCGCGGCGGGCCCTTTTCGTAGGCCCTGATGTTTGTAGGCCGAGGAGGAAACGATGCGATTCAAACAAGCACGTGAACTCTTACTATTTGTTGCTGATGCCAGGTTGGCTTTGTCTAAGTTGTATCAGAGCTGGGTAAACAGGCTGGAAAATCCGCGCAGCCGCCTGCTGTTAGAGTTTTTGGTGACCCGAGAGCAGGAACAGCGCAGAGCGCTGAAAGAGTATATTGAACTGGCCACGCCAGCAGCGCTGGATACCTGGTTCGATAACACTTCTGAAAGTGACTTGATGGAGCGAATAGACGGTTGGACTTTTGCCCCTGATATCGATGAGCATGATCTTCTGGGGGAGGCGCTGAAACTGGACAATGAACTGATGGGGTTGCTTTCACAACAGGTCCCCAATGCAGCGTCAGTAGAAACTCAGGAATTGCTAATTAACTTGCTGGCTCACGAACAGGAAAGACAGCGACGAATGATCCATGGCGTTGCACGTATGGATGATATTTAATGTCTGTTGGAGAGTTGATACGAGACACCGCTGAATGATTCGAGAAGTTCGGGCTGAGGACAACTCAGCATTGGCTGATGTTATCCGACGGGTACTGATAGAATTTGGTGCCAACAAACCAGGTTTTGCCTGGCAGGATCCTAGTCTGGATTGCATGTTTGAAAGCTACTCGGCACCCGGCCATTGCTATCTGGTAGCTATCGAAGACGGAAAACTGCTCGGAGGGGCTGGCATCGGCCCCTTGGAAGGTGATGGCGGTGCCCGCTGCGAACTGCAAAAAATGTATCTGTTGCCTGACGCCCGGGGCAGAGGCTTTGGCGGTCAAATTATCGACCGCTTGTTGGATTGGGCTAAACACCGATATCAGTATTGCTACCTTGAAACGTTGGCGTCGATGAGCGCTGCGAATCGGCTTTATCTGCACCGGGGTTTCCAGCAACTGGCAGAGCCTTTGGGATGCACAGGACATGGCAGTTGCGATACCTGGTACGGCAAGCGACTGAATTGAAACGCGATGGAGGCGATTGAGTGAAGACTATTGGACTGATTGGTGGCATGAGTTGGGAATCAACAGCGATATATTACCAGCTGTTGAACGAAGAGGTGTATGCCCGTTTGGGTGGCCTCAACTCGGCCAAAGTTCTGATGTATAGCTTCAATTTTCGGGAAATTGCCGCCATGCAGGAACAAGGCGCTTGGTCTGAAGTTGCTCAGAAGTTGGTTTGTGCGGCAACCAATCTTCAGCGCGCTGGCGCAGATGCTTTGTTGCTGTGCAGCAACTCGATCCACAAAGTCGCTCCTCAAATCGAAAACCAGATTTCAATCCCGGTCCTAAATATTATTGATATCACTGCTGTTAAAGCCAAGCAGATGGGGATCAGTAAAATTGGCTTGCTGGGTACCCGTTTTACCATGGAAGAGAGCTTCTATCGCGAGCGGCTCGAAGAGGTTCATGGCATAGATGTCATTTTGCCAAAGGAGCGGGAACAAAAGCTTATCCACAACATTGTTTTCGAGGAACTTTGCCACGGTGAGATCCGGGACGCATCCGAAGCGGAGCTGCTGTTAACGATTGATGCGCTGGAGCAGGAAGGGGCCCAGGCAGTCATTCTTGGCTGTACAGAGTTGGCGATGCTGATGCGTGAACAGACCCACCATGTGCCATTGCTGGATGCAACGCAGCTGCATGTTCATTATGCCGCAGACTGGATGCTGACTATCTGATTCGCACCGGGATCCGGCGAGCTCCGAAGTCGCCGGGATCCGGTTCATAAACCCCTGGCAGTTGAGTCCCGCAATGGGGGCAATTCCCTTCTGCTGTTAGTCGGAATGCACCTAACTGATACCAGTCTCTTTCAATCAAAAGCTCACCACACTCACTGCAATAAGTCGCATCTGATTCTGGGTGATGCACATTACCCAAATAGACGTGGTTAATGCCTTCTGATTTCGCAATATTCCTTGCTGTTACCAATGTGTCTATAGGGGTTCTTGGCCGATCAAGCAGTTTGAAGTCGGGGTGAAAGGCGCTGAAGTGCAGCGGTACATCAGGGCCCAGATTATCCATGATCCAGCGACACATCGACGCGATCTCTTTAGTGTCGTCATTTTCTTCTGGAATGATCAGGTTAGTTATTTCAACCCAAACCTGAGTCTCATGGATCAGGTAGTTGAGCGTATCCAATACATTGGCCAGGTGTCCGGCGCAAAGCTTACGGTAGAAGCGCTCAGTAAACGCTTTGAGGTCTATGTTCACTGCACTGATGTGCCGATAGAACTCTTCTCTTGGTGCTGGGTTGATGTAACCCGCGGAGACAGCCACGGCATGAATATCTTGCTCCTGACACAAGGCTGCGACATCTGTGGCGTATTCCAGAAATATCACGGGATCATTGTAGGTAAAGGCGATGCTGCGGCAGTGGTGTGCTTTTGCCGCATTCACTATCTGTTCAGGACTGGCTTCATCTGCCAGCGTATCCATCTGCCGGGATTTGCTGATATCCCAGTTTTGACAAAACTTGCAACCGAGGTTGCAGCCCGCAGTACCAAAACTCAGGACAGGTGTCCCGGGAAGGAAGTGATTCAACGGTTTTTTTTCAATCGGGTCGATGCAAAATCCACTGGAGCGCCCGTAACTGGTGAGAACTATCTCGCCGTTATGGGCCATACGGACATAGCAGGCACCACGTTTACCATCTCGCAACGTGCATAGTTTAGGGCACAGGGTGCACTGTACTCGGCCATCAGGTTGATATTGCCAGTATTTTGTTGGGTGAAAATCGAGCGCTTCAATATCCATGAACAGTGCACGGGTTGGGCATATACTGATAGTTATAAGTGTAGCTTGGGCTGAGGTGCTCATGACGGTGAGGGAAGCGGCTCAGGCAGGACGTTTTTATCCTGCCGATGGCGACCAGTTGGCAGCAGAGATTGCCCGCTGGTTGATGCGGGTGCCTGCCGAAGACAGGTTGCCTAAGGCGATTATTGTGCCCCATGCCGGGTACCAATTCTCCGGTGAAATTGCAGCGTCTGCCTATGCACAGCTAAAAGATGGGGCCAGTCAGATCCATCGTGTCGTGGTTTTGGGGCCCAACCACTGTGTACCGCTGGCAGGTATCGCGGTACCAAGTTGGGAAGCATTTTCAACGCCCTTGGGGCAGGTGCTGGTTGACCGTGATGTTGTCGCGGTACTCTCGGCATCCGCCTGGGTTCACCCTTTGGATGAGGCTCATCGTCTCGAACACGCGCTGGAAGTGCAGCTACCCTTCCTGCAAACCTGCCTGGATCAGTTCCAAATCGTGCCACTCGTTGTCGGTGAGATCGGTCCGGCGGCATTAGCTGAGCTGCTTCTGCCTTTCTGGCTGGAGCCAGGATGCCTGATTGTAGTGAGCAGTGACTTGAGCCATTTCGAACCCTACAGCCAGGCGGTTCGGCATGATCGGGATACCATCGATCGGATCTGCCTGCAGGATGTTGAACTGCTAGGGGAAGATGCCTGCGGTTGCCGAGTTATCAATGGTCTGATGCAGCTACTGAAAACCGAGCCCGCCAAGGTGAAATTGTTGGATTATTGTAATTCCGGCGATACCGCAGGAGATAAGTCACGAGTCGTAGGTTATGCCAGCTTTGCCGTATACCCACAGTGAAGAAGAGCAGCAGATCCTGTTGGGGTTGGCTGCAAGAAGTATTGAATATGGGCTGATACATCAGCATCGATGGGCGCCCGCCGCTTCGCATTTACCTGAGGCACTGGCGGCACAAGGCGCTAGTTTTGTCACCCTGCATCAGCAGAAAGGGACTGAACTCGCGCTTCGAGGCTGTATTGGCTCGGTATCTCCATTTCAGCCGTTATGGTTGGATGTTGTTTCCCACGCGTATGACGCAGCTTTCAGAGATCCACGTTTTTCGTCCCTGCAGCAACAAGAATGTGACGATTTACTACTGGAGGTCTCTGTGCTGTCTCCACCAGCGCCTCTGGAGAAGAGTGAATACCCGCAATTGCTGCAACGGCTGACGCCCCATGTTGATGGCGTTCTGTTAGAGGGAGAAGGACGAAGGTCGTTGTTTTTGCCGCAAGTGTGGCAGCAGTTACCGGATGCCAAAGCATTTCTTACTGCGCTGCTACACAAGGGAGGATGGCCAGGAGATTGTTGGCAGGGGGATAACTTGTCAGAGTCAATTACGGTTAGTTTGTTTCAGGTGGTGCATTATCAGCGCCCCTATCAAGAGGCGCTGTCGTTTTCGCTAAAAGACTTGGTGTTAGAGGAATAGTCAGGCTGGGTGGTCGGTAAGGTCTGGGCCATGATGTTGTTCTGCAGCGAACAGTGCCCCACCAATAATGCCTGCCTGGTTAAGAGAAGCTGCTGGCGTTACCACTGCTTCAACATCAATTTTGTCTTTGTATTTTTCGAACTTTTTACTGGCGCCACCGCCCAGCAAGATGATGTCCGGCCAGAACAGAGCTTCCATCTGTTGCAGATAAACATTGAATCGTTTACCCCATTTGCCCCAGCTCAACTCTTCGCGTTCACGCACCGCGGACGAGGCGTAATGCTCACCTTCCATGCCATTTTCAAGAAAGATATGACCGAGTTCGGTATTGGGTAGTAGCTGCCCATCGCTAAACAGACAGGTGCCTAAGCCTGTTCCAATGGTTACCAGTAGCACAACGCCTTCGGCATTTTTACCCGCGCCGAAACGCATCTCTGTTAAGCCTGCGGCATCCGCATCATTCAGAACATAACAGGGGCATCCGGTTTTATCGCTGAAAAGCGAAGCGACATCAGTACCGATGAAACTCTTATCAATATTCGCTGCAGTTCGGGCAATGCCATGTTGGATCGCAGCAGGAAAGCCGCAACCCACGGGGCCTTTCCAATCAAAATGAGCGACCAGTTCGGCCACCGTTTCTGCAACCTGTGCCGGTGTCGCTGGCTGAGGGGTAGGAATACGATGGCGTTCGCTGGCCAGTTCGCCAGTGGTTAAGTCAACAATGGCCCCTTTGATTCCCGAACCACCAATATCTATACCTAGCACCTGCATCAATAACTCTCCCAAAAAAGTCGCAAAACGATGTCGCAGATTTAATTATTGTCACTTTACTCAGCGAAGTTCGCAAAGTGTACTAAAAATTGAATGAGTGGAACTGTTATCAAGCCCCCAAAACATATGCGTAAACAATTGGATATTGAATCGATTAGAGCATTGATGCCGGATCGTCCGTTGGCTGAGTCTGACTCTGAGACGCTAAGGGCCTGGTTGGCAGATGATCCGCAGATCGCCAGCCATGTGCCACAACAGCTGTGTCAGCTCGACCCAAGAGACGGCAACATGGTGATCTACAATGCTTCTCGAGCATTTCGTCATCATGATATTGAAGAGGTACGTACGGTTCCTGAGGACGATGGCGACGACTGCCCGATATGTGATGGTGTGGAAACCCGAGTGGTAGATCATGCGCCACTATCTGAGGGTTTCACATTTATCTCGCAAAATCTGTATCCGATTCTCTATCCCTGTCAGCATCTCAGTGAAGAGTTGCTGGATCGGCCGCTTTATCCAGATCCTGAGAGAAACGGCCGTTCTACCTACGGCATGCATCTGCTGCAGTGGACCAGTTCCATCCACGAACTGGATTGGCATAATATGCCGCTGTCTGACTTAGAGATCACAGTACAAAGGCTTGCTCTGCTCGAAGACAAACTGCTGCATACCTCGGAAGGCTATATGCCACCCTGCGATATGCAGGAGAATAAGTTTGGCCATGTCTCTGTGATTAAGAACTTTGGTGCGCCCGCGGGGGCATCTCTCAGCCATGGTCATCAGCAGATCAGTTTTTGCAATATTATGCCGCAACGTAGCTTCCATGATTGGAGCTTCCAGCGCCGCCACAATCGAACCTTTACCAATTTTCTGCTTTCCGAAAACCCTGGTGTATTGACGGTAGCCGACTTGGGTGAGGCGCAGTTAATGGTGCCCTATTTTATGCGCCGTCCCCTGCATATGATGCTGCACCTGAAGCGAGGAGGAACCGGTTATCTTCACGAACTCGACCAAGGCCAGTTGCGCGCCATGACTGCCGGTATCCAGTTAGGTGTGAAATTGCTGCGAGGAGCCATGCCCGCGCTCAATTGTGTCCCTGCATTTAACTATGCCTGGCATATTGGTCCTGGTAATGATCTTTATGTGGAGTTCTTCCCCATTACTCAGGCGATGGGCGGCTTTGAAAGGATGGGAATGTGGATATGTCAGCAGCGCCCGGAGGATTCCGCAGCGCTGCTGAAGTCGTTAATCCACAGGGTTAGTTAGAGGCCTCTGTTGCCTCTTTTACTTTAAGCACAGTATCTTCCTGACCAACGACCTGCACTGGCGTTCCAGCGCGCAATGGCTTGCCACCCTCAATATCTGCCAGCCAGAGTGAATCACCAATTTTAACCCGGCCGCGACTACCGTGGCTGTCTTCCGCCAAAGGGTAGATATGACCTATATAGCGACTGCTCACAATATTCAGGTTGGGTTGGTCACTGTCGATTTTGACTGGGTTGTAAAAACGTCGTCCCACCAAGGTGATGATGATTGAAAGCACAGCAAACAGAATGAACTGCTCCTGCCATGCCATAGGTGTCAGCAGCATCACAACGGATGTGGTTAATGCCGCGAGCCCAGGCCAAAGCAAGAAGCTGCTTGGTGCGAATACCTCAATAATGATCAGCGCCACACCTATGATGGCCCAAGCTTCGGGCCCCATGGTTTGCAGAAATTCAAAAACAGGCATAGTTAACTTCCTTTGGCGCCTTTAAGCAGCTCTTTCACACCGTCCAAGGCACCCAACATGCCTGTGGTTTCGGTGGGCAGCACCAAGACTTTTTGATTCTCTGCTGACGCCAGTTTTTCGATGGCAGCCACATAACTCTGGGCAACGAAGTAGTTAAGCGCGTTTTTGTCGCCAGCAGCGATCGCTTCAGACACGTCTTTGGTTGCTTTCGCTTCGGCTTCTGCTTCACGCTCACGGGCCTCGGCGTCTCGGAATGCGGCTTCACGACGACCTTCTGCTTCCAGAATCTGTGACTGTTTTTCACCTTCGGCTTTAAGAATGGCAGCCTGACGATGACCTTCTGCTTCCAAGATGTTGGCGCGTTTTTCACGCTCAGCCTTCATCTGGTTGGCCATCGCGTCCACCAGGTCCTGGGGCGGGTTAATATCTTTAATCTCGATACGGTTAACTTTCAGGCCCCAAGGTTCAGCAGCGGCATCCACCACACTCAGCAAGCGACTGTTAATCTCGTCGCGCTCAGACAGCATACGGTCAATTTCCATTGAACCCAATACGGTACGGATATTGGTCATGGTGAGCTGGCGTAATGCATGTTCCAGGTCGTTGACTTCGTAGCTTGCTTTGGCCGCATTAACGGGCATAAAGAAGCAAAGCGCATCGATCCGCACCATGGCGTTATCGGCACTGATCACTTCCTGGCTGGGGATGTCCAACACCTGCTCCATCATGTTGATACGTTGGCCGACTTTGTCGATAAAGGGCACAACAAAGTGGAAACCGGGCGCTAATGTGCGGGTGTATTTCCCAAAACGTTCAATGGTGTAGTTGAAGCCCTGACGTACAGTGACGACGCCGGCATAAAGCACCACGATCGCCAAGGCGACGATGATATAGGGTAAGAAGCTTGCATCCATAACTAACTGATTCCTTGTTACTAACGAGGGTCTGTTGACCTTTGCTGTTTGTTTTTGCAGCAATATGTTGGTGATTTAGGCGAGGCAGAGGCTGTGAAGTTGAGTGGCCCTCAATAAATAGCCGATAACGAAGCATAAATCGCCAACAAATGCTGCCCGAAGGGTTCGTTGAAACACGTTCTGAGCTGCGTCACTCACTACTTACTTAGATCTCTAAGTTACGTAGTTCTCTTCTTACTCAAAACGTGTTTCATTCGAACAAAATCCATACACTAAAGGTCAACAGACCCTATATACCTAGATACGAGTATATCGACGGTTCAGGTCAATTAGATTGAACTCAAGCAGAAAAATGGTAACGACTTTTTGCGTTATGACGTGTGATTGCTATAGGCATAAGCGTTTGCTTGGGGCCTGCTCGGCCCCAATGTCGCCAAGTTACTTTGAATCTATCTGTTCAGGCTTGCTGGCAGGCAGCTGTTGCGGTTGTTCCTCGGACATCGCTTGCTTGAATCCTTTGATGGAAGAGCCCAAGTCGCCACCCAAGCTTCTCAGGCGTTTGGTTCCGAACATCAGCAATACAATCACGGCAATGATCCCCAATTGCCAGGCACTAATTCCAGCCATGTTATTTCCTTATACTTTATAGGGTTGAATACTAAACGGGCAGGCCATTCGACCTGCCCGTTGATCAGAGTCGGGTAGATTTATACGCCGATCTCTCCGCCGTCAGTTTTACGAATGGCAACCACAGAGGCTCTTGGACGCACAGACATGTTGGCAGGCGTTTCCTCTGCTGCATCTGTGCTGTATGGCCAATTACCCGGGTGCTGAATCGATAGGAAGATGGTGGTGTAGTCAGGACTCATGCTGAAACCAGTGACTTCGCAGCCATTCGGACCGACGAAGAAACGGCGCAATTCGCCCTGATTAGCAGCGTTGATGGTTTCTGCATTGCCGTCGGCATCAGTCAGCATTGAAGGTACCACCGCCAGCATCTGGTCGTTGGTGTACTCCTCTACTTCATCTGCACCATTGTCGGTCTGGATCCACATGATGCCGCGTTTATCGAACGCAAGGCCGTCCGGGCTGGCAAATTGGTTAAACTCATCCAGGCCGGAGAGATTGGTTTCGGCATCACCTGCCGCATCAGAGCCAAATACAAAGATGTCCCAGCTGAATTCCGAAGCGGTTTCACCCTCATCCCAACGAATTACATGGCCAAACTTATTGTTTAAGCGCGGGTTAGCTGCGTTGGTACCTGTGGACTCGTCACGACGGGTGTTGTTGGTAAGCGTCAGGTAAACCGAGCCAGTGAATGGGTCTACCGCACACCATTCTGGACGATCCATCGGTGTTGCGCCTGCCAGATCGGCAGCGCCAGCGGTGTTGAGAATGATATCTTCAAGGCTATCAAAATGGTCAGCCAGCACCCCGCCATCCTGGGTTGCGCCATCCAGAGTCAGTGGTAACCAGGCACCTGTGCCGCCGGCATCAAATCGGGCGACGTAAAGCGTACCTGCATCCATGTACTTATCGCCCATGGCCATGCGGTCAGTTGCGTCAGCGTCTGCCGGATCCCACAGCGCTTCAGAAACGAATTTATACATGTACTCGAAGCGTGAGTCGTGGCCTGAGTAGAAGGTGATTGGTTGGCCTGCCTCAAGCTTACCAAAGGTACAACCTTCGTGGCGGAAGCGGCCCAACGCGGTGCGCTTAACTGCGCGAGAGTTAGCTGTGTAGGGGTCTATTTCAACGATGTAGCCGTGGCCGTTGGCTTCGTTGCGGTAGTCCTCCGACGCGTTGGCACCCGTTGGTGTGACATTAAAACGTGCAAACTCATCTACGCGCTCTTCAGGGCTGCCTGCCACCGTTTCCCAGCCATAACGGGTGGTGCCGGAGGTATCGATACCGATACGCTCCTGCTCCGCCGTGGTTTCTCCGGTGTTGATGAAGTAACCGGGCCAGTTCTCTTCGCAGGTCAGGTAGGTGCCCCAGGGGGTGTAGCCATTGCCACAGTTGTTCAAGGTGCCGCGGGCTTGACTGCCGTCAGGAGAGAACGGTGTTTCAAGCTTACTTGAATAAGCCAATGGGCCTGAAATATCCATGGTTGTGGCGCCGGTGTAACGACGATTGAGCGGGTCATCATCAACCACCATCCATTCGCCATTGGCCTGCAGTTGGATACGAACAACAGCAACACCATGAGCGTTAATCTCTTTACGAACCTGATCAACGCTGCTGCGGATGCCATTTTCATCAGCATCGCTTCCCGTCGGATGCAGAGCATTTTGGTCGATATATTCGTGGTTCACGCAAAGCAGGCCATCAGTGCCTTCATCGTTCAGTGGGAAGAAGTGCAAACCGTCATGATGCATGCCCATGGCATTGTCCTGGTCTTCAGCGTTGTTGGTGCCGTCATCTTTCCACGCTGAGCCACTTGCCGTGATGGGTTGTCCCCAGGGGGCCAGCACTTGAGCTGTATAGCCCTCTGGTACGCTTACCGCATCGATTTTGGAGCCTGCGATAGAGTTGAAACCGAGTTGAGCGCTTGAGGCCGTTGGCGATCCTGAGCTGGAGCTGCCACCGCAGCCAGCCAAGCCAAAAGAGCCCAACACGGCCATCGCACTTAAACCCAAGCCGCCCTTGAGCAAGGTACGACGTGAAAGGTGGGCTTCAAGCACTTGTTCAAAATCTGGATTATTACTTTTGTTAAAGCGGGTCGGATTGAAAATTTCCTTACTCATCGTTATCTCCGCGACTCTGTTCTTGAATGGTTAAAATGCGAACGGGTGCGGAATAAGCTACCTACTAGGTGTTACATTTTTCTTTAAGAAATATTGCGCTAAATCAAAACAACAAAATCACAAGTGTGCCTTGTGGGTGGTAGTGGTCCTACTATTCGCTGCTACGCGTCTCTGGGCAGGGCTTTTTTGACGCTATTGATTAAGCGCTTGGTCTTTCTATTTTCTGACGGATTCTGGCTTTTTTTCTCTTGCTGCTGCGCGATAGCCCAAACTAAATGCTCAGATACCATCTCGCTTTGTATCGATGCATGCTTCTCTTGTAGTGCTGATAGCGTCGCTTCTGAGTAGGGTGCATTTCCGAGAGCAATGGCTATATTACGCAGCCAGCGCTCGTGGCCAATTCGGCGTATCGGACTACCTTGGGTTTGGTTGAGGAAAGTGGTCTCGTCCCATGCAAACAGATCCAGTAGTGATTGCGGGTGTAGTTGTTCCCTTGGCGAAAAATCGGCTTCCTGAGTCAATTGTGCATAACGATTCCAGGGGCAAATCAGCTGGCAGTCATCACAACCGTAAATTCGGTTGCCCATCAGCGGTCTAAGGTTTTCGTCGATGACTCCCGGGTGCTCAATGGTCAGGTAACTGATGCAGCGCCGGGCATCTACCACATAGGGTTCAACGATGGCTTGGGTTGGACAGATGGTGATGCAGGCCGTGCAATTGCCGCAGCCGGGCGCATCTTGCTGTGGGGTATCTGTGGGCAGAGGTAAGCCAATTAAGATCTCGCCGAGGAAAAACCAACTGCCAGCCTGTTCATCCAGTAGCAGCGAGTGTTTGCCGATCCAGCCTAAGCCTGCTTTTTGTGCCAGTGGTCGCTCAAGTATCGGTGCGGAATCAACGAAGGGCCTTGCGTTAAGATCCTCTACCTTGGTTGCGATCTTCTGCGCCAGCTGTTTGAGTCGGTTACGCATCAGCTTGTGATAGTCACGCCCCAGTGCGTAACGGCTGATATATGCCTGTTCAGGGTTTTCCAGCGTGCTGGCAAACTGAGCGTGTTCAGGCAGATAGTCCATACGTACGCTGATGGCTCTCAGGCTACCGGGGTGAAGCTGTTCCGGGTGCAGACGCATGTCGCCATGGGCGCTCATGTAGTGCATTTCGCCTTGGTAGCCCTTATCCAGCCAGGCTTTCAACGCATCCACTTCCGCGCTGAGATCAAGATCCGTTATACCGACCTGCTGAAAGCCTAGCTCTCGCCCCCAGCGCTTGATATCTTGAGCAAGTGATGACAGATCGAGAGATTGATTGAAAGACATGAGCAAGGACGATTCGAAGAGCCAATTCAAGAGTTTAACATATCCGCTTTATCGCGCAGCCGATGTCAAAGCCTACGAGGGCGAGGCCGCACAATCTGTTGGACTGTCGCTGTGGGACCTGATGCAAAGGGCTGGGGCCTGCGCATTCTTAGCTATGCAGAGCCGCTGGCCACTGGCCAAACATATTCTGGTGCTCTGTGGTCGAGGTAACAACGGTGGCGATGGTTTTGTATTGGCTCGCCACGCGCTGGCTGAAGGGCTAAAGGTTACGCTCTGTCAGATCGGTCAGTCGGAACAGCACATGGGACAGGCGGGACAAGCGAAAGCCGCTTATATGGCGGCGGGTGGCGAAGTGGTCGGCTGGGATGCCCATCTGCTGGAGCAGGCCGATGTCGTGGTCGATGCCATGTTAGGTACCGGAGCGAAAGGCCCTCTAAGACCGCCGTTTGACGATGTCATCACCACCGTCAACCGCTCAGGAGTACCTGTGTTGGCGATAGACCTGCCCTCAGGCCTGAACGCTGACACCGGATTTGTTGAGTCCTACGCTATACAAGCCGACACCACGGTCACATTTGTCGGACGCAAACTTGGGCTATATACCGGGGCTGCTGCCGATTTTGTTGGCGATGTGCAGTTCAATGATCTCGGGGTTGGCAGTGCATTCACACCACTAGTCTCCAGTCGCATAGGTTTGACCCGCCGACAAAACTACACCCGCTTGTTAAGGCCACGTGCCCGTGTGTCTCATAAAGGAGATTACGGTCGTGTGACGCTGGTAGGTGGCGATCAGGGCTACGCTGGCGCGCTGGTGTTATCGGCCAGATCCGCGTTGCGCTCTGGTGCCGGACTAATCGCTTCCATTACCCATCCAGGCCACATGACGGTGATGCTTGCTCAGCAGCCCGAAGTGATGTGTTTGGAGTCTTCCGACGCGGATGAGCTGGTCGAGAACCGGTTGAACTGGGCTGATGTGGTTGTGATTGGCCCTGGCTTAGGCCGAAGAACGTGGGGACAGAATCACCTGGCGGCCACCCTCAAACTACCGCAGCCGCTGGTAGTTGATGCCGACGCTCTCAATTTATTGGCCAATCTGGAAGAGATACCCAGACGGGACAATTGGGTGCTGACACCCCATCCCGGCGAAGCCGCACGCCTGTTAGGTTGTGATATCGCAGAGGTAGAACAAGATCGTTATGCAGCTGTATCAGCACTACAGGAAAAACTGGGCGGAGTAATTGTTCTCAAGGGGCCGGGCACCCTGATCTGCGATGGTGTAAATACGCTGGTGGCCACGGTAGGTAACCCGGGTATGGCAAGTGGTGGGATGGGAGACATTCTTTGCGGTATAATCGGCGGCCTGATAGCACAGGGACTCACCGTTTCAGATGCAGCAGCACTGGCGGTCTGTATTCATGGTGATGCGGCCGACATGGCTACTACCATGGGAGAGCGGGGAACCTGTGCCACTGATTTGTTACCCCATATTCGTACCTTGGTAAATCCATAAACATGAACAACGAAAGCCCCTCTTCTCAAACTTTTTCGTTAACAGACAGCGACGCCACCGTCGCTTTCGGTGCTCGCTTGGCTGATGCTCTTAAGTCCGGTGCCGTCATTTATCTACTGGGCGACCTGGGAGCAGGAAAAACCACCCTGAGCCGTGGCATTGTGCAGGCGATGGGACACGGCGGTAATGTGAAGAGTCCAACCTATACCCTGGTGGAAAGTTACGAGTTGAGTGGCCAAAGTGTGTTCCACTTCGACCTTTATCGCCTTGCAGACCCTGAAGAACTTGAATTCATGGGGGTTCGTGATTACTTTGCAGACAATAATGTTTGTCTAATAGAGTGGCCACAGCGCGGAGAAGGCTTTTTGCCAGCCGCAGACCTTATTATTGAGTTGAGTTATGACGGCCATGGCCGACAGCTTGTGGTCGAAGCGCGTACATCGCGCGGACAGACAATTTTAACGCAGTTAGTTTGAGATTAGTGTGAGTGGTATGAGGATGTGGGGTAGGCTTTTCGGATTGGGCTCATTGCTGGTAATGCTTTGGACCTTAACTCCATTGGCATCGGCCGCCGAGCTGCACGGCGTTCGTGTCTGGCCGTCTCCAGATAATACCCGCGTTGTGTTTGACCTCTCCAAACCCGCTGAATACAGCTATTTTGCGCTTAAGAATCCTGATCGTTTGGTATTCGATTTCAAATCCAGTAGTAAACAAGTTGACCTGTCCGGTGTTGCTGATAACAGCGACCTGATCAAGAAGGTGCGCACCAGCAAGGCACCGAAGAAAGGCACATTACGGATTGTTCTGGATCTCAAGCGAGCACTGAAACCCAAGGTGTTTGCGCTTAAGCCTACCGAACCTTACGGCGACCGAGTGGTTGTCGACCTATACGACCAGAAGAAAAAGCCGGTGGTGATCACCAATAATCGCGCAGATCAAAAGCGCGAGATTGTAATTGCAATCGATGCTGGTCACGGTGGTGAGGACCCCGGGTCTATTGGTGGCCGCGGTATCTATGAGAAGAAGGTGACACTGGAGATCAGTCGACGCCTTGCCAAATTGATAGATGCAGAGAAAGGCATGAAGGCTTTGATGGTGCGAACTGGCGATTATTATGTCGGGCTGAACCGTCGCTCTGACTTAGCCCGCCAGCATGGGGCAGATTTGTTGTTATCTATCCATGCTGACGCTTTTACCTCGCCGGGACCGAGAGGGGCATCGGTATGGTATCTATCCAATCGCCGCGCAAAAACAGAAATCGGTCGTTGGTTGGAGAAAACCGAAAAGCACTCCGAGTTGCTCGGAGGTGCGGGCGAAGTACTGACCGATACCAAGAGTGAAAAATACCTGACTCAAACCCTGCTCGATATGTCGATGGACAACAGTCGTGCGACCGGATTTGAGGTGAGCAAAGATATTCTTCACTACATGGGTAAGGTGACCAAACTGCACAAAAAAGAGCCGGTTTCGGCCAGTCTGGCAGTATTGAAATCACCCGATATTCCATCGCTGTTGATTGAGACCGGTTTTATCTCTAACCCACAAGAAGAGAAGTTGCTAAACACCAAGTCTCATCAACAGAAATTGGCCCAGGCCATTTTTAATGGTGTACACCGCTACTTCAGAAACACACCGCCAGAAGGTACTCTGTTTGCTGCGCTTAATCCGCGTACGCACACGGTGAAAAGCGGTGAATCCCTCTCTGTATTGGCTCAGCGTTACAACACGTCGGTGACTCAGTTGAAAAAGACCAACAAACTGAAAAGTGACATGTTGCGTATTGGGCAAGTCCTGACTATTCCGAGCACCTAACCGCAAGGCCAAGCTTAATGCCCATACAGATACTTCCGCCTCGCCTAGCCAACCAAATAGCTGCAGGTGAGGTGGTTGAACGTCCAGCTTCTGTCGTTAAAGAGCTGCTGGAAAACAGCCTTGATGCAGGTGCAACGCGGATCCAGATTGATATCGCCAAGGGTGGCCATCAGCTGATTAAGATCCGTGACAACGGCACAGGTGTAGCCAAAGAGGAACTTACGCTGGCACTGAGTCGTCACGCGACCTCTAAAGTATCCACGCTGGATGACCTCGAAGCTATCACCAGCATGGGATTTCGCGGTGAGGCGTTGGCCAGTATCAGCTCGGTCGCTCGACTGAGTTTTACTTCTCGTACCGCAGACCAGACGGAAGCCTGGTGCGCCAAGGCAGAAGGGCGTGAGATGGAAGTGCAGTTGTCACCTGCCAGTCATCCGCAGGGAACAACCGTTGAAGTGGCAGACCTGTTCTTCAATACCCCTGCGAGGCGTCGATTCTTACGGACCGAAAAAACCGAGTTCACACACATAGATGAAGTGGTTAAGCGAATCGCTTTGGCCCGTAAAGATGTCGCGATCACGCTGACTCACAACGGTAAACCTGTCAGGCAGTTTCGCAGCGGTGATTCTGAAGCTGCAATAAGCAAACGATTGCAAACCGTGTTTGGCCCTTCTTTTCTTGAGGGCGCTATTGAAGTTGAATCTGTACATCACGATATGCACCTGCGCGGTTGGATCGCTCGCCCGGATTCGTGTCGCATCACCAATGATTACCAGTATTGCTATGTGAATGGCCGAGTGATGCGCGACAAACTGATCAATCATGCGATCCGTCAGGCATACGATGAGCGGCTGGGTAGCGATTTGCACCCGGTGTTCCTGCTCTATTTTGATATCGATCCCCGACAGGTTGATGTGAATGTGCATCCCGCCAAGCATGAAGTCAGGTTTCACCAAAGCCGACTGGTCCATGACTATATTTACCAGGTGCTGCATCAGGCATTGGCAACGTCAATGCAACCTGAATTAGAACAGCCATCTGAGGCCATTCCTGATACAGGTTTGGCAAACTCAACTGTGCCTGGCGTTTCGTCCGCAGAAGGTCACTCGGTCGCGGTAGCAGCGTCATACCAAAACAGCTATGAGCCCGCGCCGCTGCGAGCAAGCGAATCGCAACCCGCTACTGGAACTGGTGGCTACTCCTCAAGTTATGGTGCCAGTGCTGGCAGAGGCTCTCATTACGGTAAGCCGGCCGTTGATAGCGCTGCCGCAGCTGCCTATGCGGAGTTGATGCATGTGCCTGCGGAACAGCGAGATGTTTCGTCACAGATAGAACCAACACCGCAAAACCATGAAGGCTCAGACTCATCAAATGAGAGCGATAGCCGTTGGCTCACCTTGGTAAAACCGCACTATCTGTTACTGCAGGAAGGTGAACAGTTGTGGTTGTCTAATGCCTCAAGGCTTTTGCAAACCGCCCATCAAGCGGCAATAGATCAGATGTTAGAAGCAGAAGTCGTGTCTCAGCCCTTGTTACTCCCCGTCAGCCTGGTGTTGTCTGATCTGCAGTTACAAGCGGTACAAAGTCATGAAGCTGGATTGGATAAGTTAGGAATCAAAGTTGCGGTGAAAGGGCACAAGCTGATTTTGAGGCAGATACCGGCACGTTTTCGGGATTGTCCCTGGACCCAGTTACTGCCGGTGATCCTTGACCATCTCTCTGCTGCAGAGTCATCAGCTGTGGAGACCGCGATGGCAAATGGATTACAGCAATGCACCAATGTTGGCGACTTGAACGAACTTCGCAAGCTCTGCCTACCCTTGGCACAAGGGGATATCTCACAGTACCTCACTGACCGGGTACAAGTTGATTTAAGCCAGTCGATAAAACTACTGGCCAAGGGCTAAGCTTCACACCTTAAAATAAATACATATTGAACAGCGAAATGAATACGAATCCGCAGACGGCAACCCGACCAAAGGCCATTTTTTTAATGGGGCCGACCGCGTCAGGTAAAACCGACCTGGCGATGTCGCTTTATCAGGCGATCCCCTGCGAGGTGATCAGTGTCGATTCTGCACTGGTTTATAAAGGGATGGACATTGGTACCGCCAAACCCACGGCTGAGGAACTGGCTAAAACCCCTCACCAGTTGATAGACCTAATCGATCCATCAGAAGCCTATTCAGCGGCGCGTTTTCGCAAAGACGCGCTGGCAGCGATGAATAAAGCAGTAGCCAAGGGCAAAACCCCTTTGCTGGTTGGTGGCACCATGCTCTATTACAAAACGTTGTTGGAAGGGTTATCAGCGTTGCCGGAAGCCTCCCCTGAAATTCGTCAGCAGATAGAGGCTGAAGCTGCGGATAAAGGTTGGCAGGCGCTGCATGATGAACTCAAAAAGGTCGACCCTGAATCTGCAGAACGGATCCATCCGAATGATCCTCAGCGGCTCTCGCGAGCGATAGAAGTGTATCGCGTCAGCGGCAAATCCTTGTCTGAATGGATAGCTGAGCAGTCAGCGGAGCCACTTCCATTTGATGTAGTGCAATTCGCTATTGCGCCAAATGACCGAAAATTACTCCATCAACGGATTGAGCTGCGTTTTAAACAGATGGTGGAACAGGGCTTCGTGGATGAGGTGAAGCAGCTCTATGGGCGCGGAGATTTGCACATAGACCTACCCTCAATCCGCTGCGTCGGTTATCGCCAGGTATGGGAATATCTGGAAGGACGTTACGACTTCGATGAAATGGTATATCGTGGTGTTGTAGCGACACGCCAATTGGCAAAACGACAGTTAACCTGGCTAAGGAGCTGGCCGGGTGTTCGCTGGCTGGAAAGTGGTGATGAAAATAACTTGGAAATCATCCTTTCCGCCATTCGCTAGACAGGTCTGTCTTGTTTATACTACTGTCTTGTTTAGGGAAAACTCTACTCATAATAACTAGCAATATAAAACAATAAGGATAAGGCGATGGCTAAGGGGCAATCATTGCAAGACCCATTTTTGAACGCTTTGCGTAAGGAACGTGTGCCAGTCTCTATTTATCTGGTTAACGGAATTAAATTACAGGGACAGGTAGAGTCATTTGACCAATTTGTCATTCTGCTGAAAAACACAGTGAGCCAGATGGTTTATAAGCACGCTATCTCTACTGTTGTGCCAGCACGTCCCATTTCTCATGCCAGCCATGCACCTGGCAAACCGGAGAACGGCGAATAGTAATGTTTAATCCTCAGGGGGCCGTAACGCTTGTTTGACCGTTATGATGTTGGTGAACAGGCGATCCTGGTTCATGTCGATTTTAGTGATGAGGGTGAAAGGGAAGATTTAGCTGAACTCAAAATGTTGGTTCAATCGGCGGGAGTTGAGGCGTTAGATGTCGTCACAACCCGCCGCCCTTCACCTAATCCCAAATATTTTATCGGTGCGGGTAAAGCAGAAGAGATCGCTGCCTTAGTGCAGGCGACATCTGCCAATCTGATTATCTTCAATCACGCACTTTCTCCCTCGCAAGAGCGCAATCTGGAGCATATCTGTAAGTGTCGTGTTCTCGACCGTACTGGCCTGATCCTGGATATCTTTGCTCAGCGTGCACGTACTCACGAAGGTAAACTGCAGGTGGAGCTGGCTCAGCTGCGTCACCTGTCGACTCGCCTAGTGCGTGGATGGACACACCTTGAGCGTCAGAAAGGTGGTATCGGTCTGCGAGGTCCGGGTGAGACTCAGCTGGAAACCGACCGCCGCCTGCTGCGGGGCCGCATAAACCATATTCTCAAGCGACTGGATAAAGTTTCCAAGCAGCGAGAGCAAGGGCGCCGGGCTCGCCGACGCGTAGAGATACCGACGGTGTCTTTGGTTGGATATACCAACGCAGGTAAATCGACACTGTTCAACCGGATCACGGATGCCGGTGTCTATGCCGCCGATCAGCTGTTTGCGACCCTGGACCCAACGCTACGCAAACTAGATATTGATGATGTTGGCCCAACTATTCTTGCTGACACGGTTGGATTTATCCGTCACCTACCCCATGATCTTGTTGCGGCGTTTAAAGCCACACTGCAGGAAACACAGGAAGCACAGCTTTTGTTACATGTGGTTGATGTGGCAGATGAAAGGCGGGATGACAACACCTTTCAGGTAAATGAAGTGCTCAATGAGATCGATGCGGGTGAAGTCCCCGTACTCATGGTGTATAACAAGATTGATCTTGTTGAAGATATGGCACCACGCATTGAGCGGGACGACGAGGGAAAACCTGAGTCTGTGTGGCTTTCAGCGCAGCAGGATTTAGGCATAGAATTGCTGTTTGAAGCGTTGACGGAGCGCTTGTCGGGCACTATCGTCGAGCATCAGTTGCGCTTGCCGCCTAAGTTTGGGCGGGTTCGTGGTGTGTTTTACAGCATGAACAGTGTGCAGTCGGAAGAATTCACCGACGAAGGTGGTTGGTTATTGACGGTGCGCATGCCAGCTGCAGATTGGCAGCGGTTAGTGAAGCATTCTCCGGAACCAATTGAGTCCTGCATCTGTCATTAAGATGGGTTGCAGGCGAATTCGTTGTGCAGACAAAACAGATAACAAACGCATCCAAAGAACTGGAGTAGCATAAATGGCGTGGAATGAGCCAGGAAATGGGGGTCGTGATAAGGACCCTTGGGGAAAAGGCGGTCGCGACCAGGGACCACCTGATCTAGATGAAGCAATTAAGAATGTTTCCCGACGCCTCGGAGGTATCTTCGGCGGTGGAAGTGGTGGCAGCGGACTCAGTGGCGGCGGCTTCTCGACAGGCGCTATTGGTCTGATCCTAGTGGTACTGTTGATTGTTTGGGCCCTTAGCGGCTTCTATACCATCCGCGAAGCAGAGCGTGGTGTCGTGCTGCGCTTTGGCGAATATCTGGAAGAGGTTTCGCCAGGTCTGCATTGGCGCCCGGTCTTTGTTGATGAATATATTCCGGTGGATGTCAGCACGACCCAGTCGATGCCGTCTCGCGGCAACATGCTGACACGAGATGAGAATGTGGTGCGTGTTGAGATGGAAGTGCAGTTCCGAGTGGTTGATCCCCGCGCCTTCCTGTTCACCGTGCCAGATCCCTACGATACCCTGAAACAGGCAACAGACAGTGCGCTGCGCTACGTTGTTGGCCATGCTCGCATGGACGATGTGTTGAGTGAGGGGCGTGAACAGGTTCGCCAGGATACCTGGAAAGAGCTGGAAAGTATTATCGACAATTATGGTATCGGCATTACCATCCGTGACGTCAACTTCCAGAATGCACGTCCACCAGAGCAGGTTCGCGATGCATTTGATGATGCCGTAGCCGCTCGAGAAGATGAAGAGCGCATCATCAACCAAGGCCGTGCTTACGCCCGTGAAAAAGAGCCTCAGGCCCGCGGTCGTGTAGAGCGTATGCTGGAAGAAGCCCAGGGTTATAAAGAGAAAGTGATCCTTGAAGCTCAGGGTGAAGTCGCTCAGTTCGAGAAGCTGCTACCTCAGTACCAGGCTGCGCCTGAAGTAACTCGTAGTCGTTTATACATCGAGATGATGCAGTCTGTGCTTAGCAATACCAGCAAAGTGCTGGTGGATGTTGAGGGTGGCAACAACATGATGTACCTGCCGCTGGATCAAATGATGAAACAGCGCAAGGCTAATCCATCGAGTGGTTCAGGACAGGCGCCCATGACTATTAACTCGTCTTCTGGAGGCACTGATTACCCTGCAAGCAGTGGTGGCAGAACAAGCCGTGATGACCGTTATCGCCAGGGGAGAAATTAATCATGCAAAGATTAGTACTATTTGTTATCGCAGCTCTGGCGGTTGCGCTTTACTCTTCGGTCTTCATTGTTAAAGAGGGCGAACGAGGTATCGTCGCACGATTTAACAAGGTATTGCGTGGGCCAGACGGTATGGCCGTTGTCTATGAGCCGGGCATTCAATTTAAAGTACCGATGATTGATTCCGTGACCATCCTTGATGCGCGTTTGCAGACGCTCAGTGGTCAAGCGAATCGCTTCATCACCAGAGAAAAGAAAGACCTGTTGGTTGACTCTTATGCCAAGTGGCGCATCAATGATTTTGCCAAGTACTACCTGGCAACCGGTGGTGACCGCTTCCGCGCAGAAGGTCTACTGGATCTGAAGATTACCAACGGCCTTCGTACCGAGTTCGGTACCCGCACCATTCAGGAAATTGTATCAGGTGAGCGTGATGACCTGATGGCTGAAGCACTACGTGAAGGTGCTGAAAGTGCCAAAGACCTGGGTATCGAAGTGGTAGATGTGAGGGTGAAAACCATCAACCTGCCCGAGGAGATCCGAGACGCGATCTTCAACCGTATGCGCACTGAGCGTGAAGTGGTTGCACGTGAGCACCGCTCTAAAGGTCGTGAGCGCGCCGAAATTATTATGGCGGAAGTGGACCGCAGAGTGACCGTGATGCTCGCTGATGCGGAACGTAAGTCTCGTACCCTGCGCGGTGAAGGGGATGCGAGTGCCGCTAAGGTGTTCGCTGACGCTTATAACAAGGACCCTGAGTTCTTCGCCTTCTTGCGCTCGTTGCGTGCATATAGAGAGAGCTTCGCGAATCAGGGGGATGTACTTGTCATTCAACCTGACAGTGAGTTCTTCCGCTATATGAAACAGGCGGAAGTGAATTAAGTAATTGTTTAAAGGGGCCGGTTGGCCCCTTTTTGTTAAAGTCTCATCTTTAAGTCATGGTAGGCAGGGAGTTGCAGTAGATGTTGACGACCGGTTTATTGATTGGATTCGCTCTTTTACTAGTAGTTGAAGGGGTCGGTCCTCTGATGTTTCCAAACCGCTGGAGCAGAATGTTACGTATGATGTCAGCTCAGCGCCCAGAGCTTCTGCGTCAGATAGGATTAGTAATGGTTTCAGCAGGTTTGCTGCTGTTATGGTTAATCCTTCGGCAAAAGGGGTGATCTCTCTTCCAGATCTGCTAAAATCCCGCCTTTCCTCGCAACCATTAATCTGTGGCGAACTGAGAAATGGGTAAAAACGTTGTAGTGCTTGGCACCCAATGGGGTGACGAAGGTAAAGGTAAGGTCGTAGACCTACTGACAGATCAGGCGAGCTATGTTGTGCGCTATCAAGGCGGACACAATGCTGGTCATACACTGGTTATCGACGGCGAAAAAACCGTCCTTCACCTGATCCCATCGGGTATTTTGCGTGACAACGTAAAATGCATAATTGGTAATGGCGTTGTTCTTGCGCCAGATGCCCTGTTCAAAGAATTGAAGATGCTTGAAGAGCGCGGTGTGCCAGCGCGTGAGCGTCTGTTCATCTCTGAAGCTTGTCCTTTGATCCTGCCGTATCACGTGGCACTGGATCAGGCGCGCGAAAAAGCGCGTGGTAAGAAAGCGATTGGTACTACAGGTCGTGGTATTGGTCCTGCTTACGAAGACAAAGTATCTCGTCGTGGCCTGCGTGTTGGTGACCTGTTCAATGCAGATGACTTTGCGGTCAAACTGAAGGAAGTGATGGCATATCACAACTTCATGCTGACGAATTACTATGAGTCAGAAGCGGTTGATTACGATACGGTCTTGGCGGATTGCCTGGCTATTGCTGACACGCTGAAAGCGATGACAGTTGATGTCACTGACGTGCTGGATAAAGCACGTAAAAACGGTGAGTCAATCATGTTCGAAGGTGCCCAGGGCACGCTGCTGGACATCGATCACGGCACATACCCCTATGTAACCTCTTCTAATACCACTGTTGGTGGTGTTGCAACAGGTGCGGGTTTTGGCCCATGTCACCTGGATTATGTGCTGGGTATCGTGAAAGCGTACACCACCCGTGTTGGTGCTGGTCCATTCCCAACGGAACTTGGATGTGAAGTGGGTAACCACTTGGGCACTAAGGGTCACGAGTTTGGCGCGACTACCGGTCGTCAGCGTCGTTGTGGTTGGTTTGACGCGGTTGTAATGCGCCGTGCAGTACAAATCAACTCAATCACTGGCTTGTGTATGACCAAGCTGGATGTACTTGATGGCCTGAAAGAGCTGAACATCTGTACCGGCTACAAACTGGCTGACGGCAGCATCGTAGATGTACCGCCTATGGCTGCTGATGGTTATGAAAACGTGGAGCCTATCTACGAAACCATGCCTGGTTGGGATGACAATACCTTTGGTGTGACAGACGTCGACAAGCTGCCTGCAGAGGCTGTGGCTTACATCAAACGTATCGAAGAGATTCTGGAAGTTCCTGTAGATATTATCTCAACGGGTCCAGATCGTAACGAGACTATGATTCTGCGTCATCCGTTCGCGTAATGTGAGCATCCCGCATTAAAAAAGCCGCTGATTAGCGGCTTTTTCTGTTTTTGGGGAGGGAAAATATCAGGGCTTCAAACTATTCGTTTGTTTTGCTCTTGTCCCGTAGCCATTGACCACGATACCAGGGCTTTCTGGTGCCTGCTTCTACTCTTTCGATGACATATTCGAATGAATCCGGATTGCCAAAGGTCCAGGTCTCAACGCTATCCATCCATTCGCCTTTTTCTGATTGAGTGCGGTTATAGAACACCAGATTTCCACCTTCTTCACCGCCCTTACCGTAGAACAGCGCGATCCCCATTTTTATGCCAACAAAAGTGGCGCGAATGGTTTTAGCAACGGGATCCCAGTGATAGCTGCCTTCAGCAACCTTTTCCCAGCTATCGCCCACTTTAATCTCCATGTAGCCATGGACGATGCGTTCACCTACACCCCAATAGAAATGTTGGCGGGCGCTGCCATCTGGAGTGATCCAATGGCCTATGGCTGGGGAAAGCTGATGCAGCTGAGTCTGGCTCCACGCAACGGAGGAGAAAAGCAGAGTTAAGGCAAAAATGAAAAAACGCATCGATTCACTCCATGAATTTGCGTGAGAAGATATAAGAAAGATCTTATGCATGAAACTGTTTTTGCACAAGAATTGATCGTTAATCTATGGCTGCCTCTAGTTGTTGGTATGCTTTAGGCTAAAGGCAGTGCCAAATTGGTCGATAATGGTATAAGCGCTTAGGGTCGTAGCCATGATTTTATCAATGAAAAAATTCCTCACACTTTCATCTGCTCTATTGCTTTGCTGTCATGCTTGGGCGACTGAGCCAGAACCGGAAGCAGATAAATCGCCGGTATTTGCTGGTGAACCAGAAATAGAAACGGCGCCGCCATTGCGTGCTATTCAGCTCTACAGCCAAGAGGAGCTGGGGCGACTGATTATTCGCAATGAGCACCTGGCCCGTGTCAAAGCCGATGATTGTCAGCTGGTAGCGGATATTGAAGCTCGCGCCAAGAAGATGGAAACGCCGGTATACCAGTTCCTGTACGGCGATATGCTGGCTTGGGGTGTTTGCTACGAGCGCGATGCGGAGCTTGGCATGCACTTTATTGAGCAAGCAGCTAATCAAGGCTTGCCGGCCGCATTGGAGCAGTTAGGTCGCTACTACTATCGCGGCATATTGGTACAAAAGAACTTCGCGCGTGCCGTTGTTTATCTTCGTGAAGCGGCTTCTTTGGGTAACCTGAAAGCGCAATTGGAGCTAGCTGAGATCTTTGCCAAAGGTGAAGGCAGCCCCTATGACTACGCCGACGCGTATCGTTGGCTCAGTGAAGCCGTGATCGCCGATAAAAAGACCCATCAGCGGGCGCAGGAACTGCTTGCTCAGCTTGCCGAACAGATGCCACCTCACGTTATTGCTGAAATCAAACGCGCGCAAATCAACGGCTGATCAAGGGATTAGCTGACTAAATTTGGATCTCCCACTCTGCTTTCCCGGCAGATCCGGTATACTTCTACAAAAGCTTACTTAATCAGGCTATCTCAGTGGACAAACCCCATCAGGATCCGGAACTGGCTTCAGAACAAGCCAAATATGAAAATCCTATCCCCAGTCGTACCTATCTCCTCTCTCTCTTCGAAGCAAGCCCAGCACCACTCTCCTATGACGAAGTGAACGCACAACTTGGCTTGACCGATGAAGAGCAGCTGGTGGCGTTAAAACGTCGCCTGCGCGCCATGGAGCGAGATGGGCAACTGGTATTCAACCGCAGTAAAAAATATGCGCTGCCAGAGCGGTTGAACCTGATAAAGGGTACTGTCATCGCTCACCGGGATGGGTTCGGCTTTGTTCGCCCGGAAACGGCTACGGGTAAAAGTGGCGACCTGTTTCTGAATGACAAACAGATGTTTGGTGTTCTGCACGGTGATACCGTTCTGGTTCAGGAAATCGGTGTTGATCGCAAAGGGCGAAAGGAAGGCCGCGTCGTTCGCGTCGTGGAAGAGCGTAACCCGGAAATTGTCGGCCGTTATTTTGTTGAGTCTGGCATGGGCTTTGTCGTGCCAGATGATACCCGCCTCAGCCAAGATATCCTGATCCCACCAGAGCATAAGCTTGGTGCGCGCCACGGCCAGATTGTGGTTTGTAAAATCACATCTCGCCCAACCCCTAGATTCAACGCCATGGGGGAAGTCACCGAAGTGCTGGGCGAGCATATGGCGCCTGGCATGGAGATTGAAGTCGCGCTGCGTAACTACGATATTCCCCACCAATGGCCCAAAGCGGTCAAAAAGCAGATGCGCAAATGGGGGGATGAAGTTCCCGAAGAAGCCAAAGAGAATCGGATTGATCTGCGCGAATTGCCACTGGTCACCATTGATGGCGAAGATGCACGCGATTTTGACGATGCCGTTTACTGCGAGAAGAAACGCTCAGGTGGCTGGCGCCTATGGGTTGCGATCGCGGATGTCAGCTATTACGTTCGACCAGATTCGGCCTTGGATCAGGAAGCCCAGAACCGAGGTAACTCGGTCTACTTCCCCAATCAGGTGATCCCCATGCTGCCAGAGGAGCTGTCCAATGGCCTCTGCTCATTGAACCCGCAGGTAGACCGCTTGTGCATGGTGTGTGAGATGACCGTCAGTGCCCGCGGTAATCTCTCAGGTTATAAGTTCTACGAAGCCGTCATGAATTCTCATGCGCGATTCACTTACACCAAGGTTGCTGCAATTTTGGATGGCGATGAGAAGCTTCGGGAAAAATATGCGGCCCAGGTACCTCACCTTGAAGAGCTGCATCGTTTGTACAGTGCTCTGAAGCAGGCGCGTCATCAGCGCGGTGCAATTGAGTTCGAAACCCTGGAAACGCGCTTTATTTTCAACGCTGAACGTAAGATTGATCAGGTTGTGCCGGTGGAGCGCAACGATGCCCATAAGATCATCGAAGAGTGCATGATCCTGGCAAACGTCGCGTCGGCACGTTTTGTCACTAAGCATAAAGAACCCGCCCTGTTTCGCGTACACCAGTCTCCCGGACAGGAGAAGCTACAGAACTTTCGCCGCTTTATCGGTGAGTTGGGCCTGAGCCTGGGAGGGGATGACTCCCCTACACCGGCTGACTTTGGTGAACTGGTTGAACAGATCGAAGGTCGTCCGGATCAGGAGCTGATCCAGACCATGTTGCTGCGCTCTATGCAGCAGGCGATATACGATGCGGACAATGAAGGCCACTTCGGTCTAGCGCTACCGGCCTATAGTCACTTTACCTCGCCTATTCGTCGTTACCCGGATCTATTGCTGCATCGCGCACTCAAGTATCTGGTAGCCAAAGAACAGCATGGCGACCAGAAACAGCGCTGGACACCGACGGGCGGTTACCATTATCAACTTGATGAGATGGATATCTTTGGCCCGCAATGCTCAATGACCGAGCGCCGTGCTGACGATGCCACCCGTGATGTTGATGCGTTCCTCAAGTGTGAATACATGCAGGACCATGTCGGCGACGAGCTGTTCGGTGTGATCTCGTCAGTCAACAGTTTCGGTTTCTTTGTCCGTCTGGACGATTTGATGATCGATGGCCTGGTTCACGTATCGACTCTGCACAACGACTACTATCAATTTGACCAGGTACATCACCAGTTAATTGGCGAAAACAGCCGCAAGCGTTATCGCCTGGGTGATTCGGTATGTGTGCGAGTTGTCGGCGTCAATATCGAAGATCGCAAGATCGATTTTGAGCTGGCCGGTGATGACGCCCAGGGGCGTCGTAGTGGTTCTGCCCGAAAGGGCCGAGGTGGTTCTTTCAGTGGTAAAGACAGGGGCAAAGATCGTGGTAAAGGGAAAGGTAAAGCGAAAGCCGGAGCCAAAGGGAAGTCTTCCGGCAAACAGGTAAGCGAGCGCGACAAGATGAAAATGGGTATAGTGCCCGGCGCGAAAAAAGGTAAGGGCGGTGGCCGTGGCAAGAAGAAGTCTGCCATGAGTGCGTCACAGCGTTCTGCGGCAGCGGCGCTGGGATCTGGCAAGGCGGCAGGTAAAAAGCCTGCTAAGAAAAAAGCCAGCACTAAGTCCCGAGCCAAGAAGGCCAGTAAAAAAGGGTAAATCCGGTGAGTCAGTCTGATCTAATTTTTGGTATTCACGCCGTGACTGCGGCATTGAAGAAGTCTCCAGAGCAGTTTATTGAACTGTATCTACTGAAAGGGCGGCTGGACGAGAAGCTTACCGAGATAGTGAATTTGGGGCGCAAAAACGGCGTGTCTGTTCAGCAGATGTCCCGTAAAGCCCTGGACGATAAGACTCGCGGTGCGACCCACCAAGGGGTCGTGGCTCGTATAAAACCAGCACCAATGCTGAATGAACACGATCTTGACCGCATTCTGGAATCTTCTGACCAGCCTTTCCTGTTGATACTGGACGGTGTAACCGACCCACATAACCTGGGTGCCTGTTTGCGCTGCGCCGATGCCGCTGGTGTTGATGCGGTCGTTGTGCCCAAGGATAAGTCGGCCACCCTTAACGCGACGGTACGTAAAGTTGCCTGTGGTGCTGCTGAGTCAGTGCCGCTGGTTGCTGTGACAAATTTGGCTCGGGCTATGCGTCAGTTGCAGGAAGCGGGAGTCTGGATTATTGGTACCGCTGGCGAAACAGACCAGAATCTTTATCAGACCAAACTCAATGGCCCAATTGCTATCGCCATGGGGGCCGAAGGTAAGGGGCTGCGCCGTTTAACGCGTGAGCACTGTGATGAGCTGGTAAAACTGCCAATGGCTGGCAGTGTCAGTAGTCTTAATGTGTCTGTGGCGACCGGGATCTGTCTGTATGAAGTGGTCAGACAGCGACAGCTTTAATTCACTAATTGATTAAGCAGCTCTGATATCAGCCTGTCTCTTTCCCCTTGCGGCCAGGGGCGGGCTTCTCCACTTCCCCAAACGGGGCCGGGCCAGGCTGCATCACTTTCAAACCTCGCCACCACATGCCAGTGCAGTTGGCTGACAACATTGCCCAGATTAGCCACATTGATTTTCTTACAGTCTGTGACCGCCTTTAATGCTTCAGACACCTGACGACTCTCGTCGATAAGTTGATGCTGACGTTCTACGGGCAGATCGGTGACTTCAACCAGCTCGTTCATACGTGGGATAAGGATCAGCCAGGGGAAACGGAAATCATTCTCCAGCCGCACCTGGCAAAGGGGTAAGTCGACAACAAATATTGAGTCTTCTGCCAGAGATTGATCTAATCGAAATGCTGCCACAGGAGAGCCTCTTAAACGTTAGAGTAGTACTGCTAGCCCAGCCAGTATGATGACAATCGCTATCCCCCACAAGAGTGGATGTTTGTACCATGACCGTCCGGCACCTGTTTTATTGCCCATGTAATGACTTAAAGGTTTAAGGTTGAGGTAGCCGTGAAACAACATCAGGGCAAACGCCAGGAAGCCCAGATAAAGATGAATGTCTTTATAGGTGTGTTTGCTTAATCCCCATAACATCCAGCCACGTCCCTCAGGACCGTGAGGGGCTAAAAACAGTAACAGGCCGGTTGCCGACACAATCAGCAGGGCCATCATCATGGTGACAGCGGTATAGGGGCGCCAACAATTCAGGTTCATCTGATACCTCCAAAACCATCGATCTTCTATGGTTTATAATGAGGTGTTTGTCTGAGGTCGTTCGTTAAGAGTTGTAAAGCAGCTAATGCTTGTTTTGACTGAGCCCAAGCCGCCGCAATATCCAAGGCATGCTGGGGGCCTGAATAAGTAGGGTAAACAGCACCACGCCATAGCCTATCGACTGAATCGTCCACCAGCCTTCGATATCTGTGGGCAGCGAGAGTGCAAGCACCAGTGTGATAGCGCCACGCAGCCCGCCCCAGTGCATCACCTTCTGTTCAGTAAAGGGGATGACAGGACCTCTCATAACCCTGGCAAGCCCCAGGCTGGTAGGAATACTGATCGCTCGAGCAATGATAATGGCGCATATGCCAATGAGTATGGCCAGGTATCGCTCGCTGAACATGTTGAGGGTGATGGTCACGCCCATTAATAGAAACAGCAAGCCATTGGCCAGTTGTCCACAAAGGTCCCATAGCTGATGTAGCTGTTTATACTCTTCAACCTGGCTAACCGTTTTTGTTTGGTTGCCTAAATTACTTAAGTTGCCTACCAGCAGACCACAGAGCAGCACTGCCATAACCCCGGAAACGTGAAACAGCATCTCAGCTAAAGCAAAGCTGGCATAAGCAAGTAGAAGAGTGAGTTGGGCACGAGTGGCAAACTGCTTCAGGCGTTGAAATAGCCAGGCGCCTACCAACCCCAAAAGCCCTCCGACAATGCACCCACCAATAAATACGCGCCCAAATTCATAAAGGGCGCTGCCAAAGCTCAGTGATTCATTGCTGCTGGTGGCAAGCATGACAAACACTGAGAACAGCACAATGGCGGTGGCATCGTTAAATAGGCTCTCGCCTTCCAGCATGATCCCCAGGCGCGCAGGTGCGCCCAGTGACTTGAGTTGCGAGACCACAGCAACGGGATCCGTGGCCGCAAGCAGGACGCCGGCAATCAATGCAGAATGCCAGGGGAATCCGGTTGGGTGGCCAATGGCATAATAAAGCGCCGTGCCGATCACTATGGTCGTGAGTAGCACACCAATAATTGCCAGACTCAGGATAGGCACTAAGTGTTTGATTAACTGCTTTGCGTCGATGGCAAAGGCGGCTTCAAATATCAATATTGGCAGAAAGACAAACAGCACCAGATCCTGAAAATTGTCGGCTCTCAGCCCGGTGTCATAGCCAGCCAGCAACACCAGTTCTGAACCAGCAAAGCCAATCAGTACCAGCAGGGCGGTATGGGGTAGGTGGGTCCAGCGAGCAACAGGAGCGCTCAACAGGCAGGCTGACAGCAACAGGATGAATGCTACTACTAATTGTTCTATCGCCATCGATTGCTCCTTTGTCGCCGGCCAACAGTGAAGGCAGCGGGTAAGTGAATAGACAGACCGCAGCAAAAGAAAAAACTATTCAAACCTCTTTAAAGATAGTCCTTGAGCGTAGCGATGAATTTCTGTACTATGCGCCCCCCTGAAATCAGCCATTTTATAAGTTCCTTGCCTCTATATCGGTGTGGCTGAGCCGAGGCTCAAGAGGCTGTTAACCCGTAAGGAGCGTTTTAATGCGTCATTACGAAATCGTTTTCATGGTTCACCCGGACCAGAGCGAGCAAGTACCTGGCATGATCGAGCGTTACACTGGCGTGATCACTGCTGCAGGCGGTCAAATCCACCGCTTGGAAGATTGGGGCCGTCGTCAACTGGCTTACCCAATTGAGAAGCTGCACAAAGCACACTACGTACTGATGAACGTAGAAGCGACTGCTGAAAGTGTTGACGAGCTGGAAACAGCTTTCCGCTTCAACGACGCTGTGCTGCGTAACATGATCATGAAGGTCAAAGGCGCTGTTACTGAGCAGTCACCAATGGCCAAAGCCAAAGAAGAGCGTCCAGCGCGCCGTGATGATCGTCGTGACGATCGTCGTGAAGAAGCTGCTGCACCTGCTCCTGCGGCTGAAGCACCTGCGGAAGAGGCTCCAAAAGCTGAGTAATGGATGCTGATAATCGACTGGTGCTGACGGGAACCGTCGCAACCGCACCATCGACAACCAGCAGCCCGACTGGCATTCCCCACTGTGAATTCGGTTTGGAACATCAGTCGCAGCAAATGGAAGCCGGAATGGGTCGTCGAGCTTGGTGCTACTTAAGCGTAGTGGCCAGTGGACGAGAAATTCAGCCCCAGACTTTGAATTTAACTAAGGGCAGTACCGCCAGAGTGATTGGCTTTTTAAGTCATCACCGCACTCCAAACGGAGTAGGAAAACTGGTTTTACACGCCCAACAGATTGAAATGATTGCTTAGGAGATCGTGCCATGGCTCGTTATTTCCGTCGCCGTAAATTCTGCCGTTTCAGCGCAGATGGCGTCACTGAAATTGATTACAAAGACATCCAAACTCTCAAGGGCTACATCACTGAGAGTGGTAAAATCGTGCCTAGCCGTATTACCGGCACTAGCGCAAAGTACCAGCGTCAGCTGGCACGCGCTATCAAACGCGCACGTTACCTGGCTCTGCTGCCTTACAGCGACACGCACAAGTAAGGCCGGGCCTAACTCGGACCATTTGAAGAGGAAAGGTAATGGAAATTATTCTTCTCGATAAGATTGCTAACCTGGGTGGCTTGGGCGACCAAGTAACCGTTAAGGCTGGCTACGCACGTAACTACCTGATCCCACAGGGTAAGGCAGTTCCTGCAACTAAAGCTAACGTAGCTGTATTCGAAGAGCGTCGTGCTGAGCTTGAAGCCAAATTGGCTGGTGCTCTGGCGGCTGCTGAAGCTCGTGCAGAAAAACTGGGTGCACTGGAAGAAGTGGTTATCGCTTCTAAAGCTGGTGACGAAGGTAAGCTGTTCGGCTCTATCGGTACTCGTGATATCGCTGACGCGATCACAGCTGCAGGTGTTGAAGTGGTTAAGAGCGAAGTTCGCCTGCCACTGGGTACTATCCGCAACACTGGCGAATACGACATCGACGTTCAGGTTCACACCGACGTTACTGCGACTGTTAAGCTGAGCGTTGTTGCTGAAGCTTAATCGCTGTCGATAGTTGCTAAGAAAAACACCGCCTTATGGCGGTGTTTTTTTATGTACAGGATGTACGGTATGCCGCGGGCACATGGTACCCAAAGCACTTCGTGGGGCATGCAAATGTGCAGGAGCGGCGATGTCAGGATGTACGGTCGAAAACTGCTCCATGCGTTTTCGACATTTCCGCCGTCCATGGCGGTCGTATGCCGCGGGCACATGGTACCCAAGACACTTCGTGGGGCATGCTAATGTGCAGGAGCGGCGATGTCAGGACGCCTTCTTCAATATGCTTCTGGCTAGGAGCCAGGATGACAGAAGTATTTAGGCTCTTTGAGCGGTTTCGGGCGCTAAGCTTCATATTGTCTAAATCTGCTCCTAATTTCGCGCCCAAGTTAGGGAGCGAATGCGCCTTCGCTCCCTAACAACCACTCTTTACCGGCAGGGAGTGCGCCCCGACTATGTGCTATTCCTTCGTTCCCAGCTTCGTGTCAGCTAACGGCTCGATAAACATCCTTGTTTAACGAGCCTAAGGTGGGCATCCTTGCCCACCTTCACGCTGACACTTGCCTTCACTGCGGGCACATAGAAGGGGAATTCAATAGCAACACCTCAACCCCATTCACCAAAGTTGAATCCCATATACCTCGCATGGTTGAATACCCTTGATTGAAAAAGGAATGGGGTGTTGGGATGGAACTTAAACACGCGCTGGATAACTTTGTGGTGTCGATTGGCGGTGATGAAACGCTTTTTTTCGACAAGTTGTGCCAGGAGTATGGGTGGCGACGAAGGTTTGCAGAACAGGCGTTTACCGAATACAAACGCTTCCTGTACCTGATTTGTGCCAGTGGTGAGCGTCAAGTGCCCTCCAAGGTTATTGATGCTGTCTGGCATCTGCATCTCACCTTTACCCAGTCCTATTGGCAAGACCTTTGTCGAGACACGCTAGGCCGGGATATTCATCACAACCCTTCTTCTCAAAATGCTTATGCAGCCAAGCGTGATCAGCAAAATTTTGAGCGCACCCTCGACCTCTACCAGGAACATTTTCAACAGGCGCCCCCGGCTAATATCTGGCTAAAGAGCAATCCCCGTGCAATACAGCTACGTAACTATATTGTGCCTTTTGTTGTATCGGCAGGATTGTTGGCTGCGTGCAGTGAACAGACCAAAGATAAGATAGATAATTTTATCTTCTGGGGCGTGATAATCTTCATCGTTTACAAAGTGTTGCGTTGGGCATTTTCGCGGGGCAGAAGCGGTCGCTGTGGAGGCAGTAGCTGCGGTAGTAGTTGCGGCAGCTGTGGTGGTGGCGACTAGGTCAATCTAGGTGGCATGCAGTTGTATCGTCGAATTCGTTAACTATTGGAAAGAGAAATGAAGCAGTTATTTTTATGTATCACCTTACTTTGGTCCAGCCTGGCTATGGCGGTCGATACGCCTCTGATTAGCCAGCAATCATTCCTGGAACTGCAGAAAGCGAATCCTGACCTTATCGTTCTGGATGTTCGCAGTGAGCCAGAGTATCTGGCCGAGCATATTCCTGGTGCCATCAATATTTCCCACGATGAATTGGATAAGCGTTGGAGCGAGTTGGATGGTGCGCAGAATGAGCTGATTGTGGTGTATTGCCGCAGCGGACGTCGCGCAGGGATCGCAGAAGCGCTGTTGATGGAGAAAGGTTTCACACAGCTGAAACACCTTGAAGGCGACCTGATAGGTTGGAAAGCAGCGGATCTACCGTTGCAAACCAAGTAACATACTGGCTCCAGTAGTTGGCTGCCTGTCAGCCGTTGTGTTTGGAAAGTCTGATGCCGTACGAGCCCGTTCAAGGTCGCCTGCATTACATCTTTGAGAAGTACGGTATTTCTCCGTTGGGAGATATCACAATAAGCTTCTGTTCGATGGCAAATGAGATCTTCAGTTTCGATACTGAAGAGGGAAAGCTGTACCTGAAAAACTGCCTGAAGAACGATAGTCCCTCGCGTATCGCTTTGGAGATCGCGTTCAGTGAGCACCTGCAAGAGAACGGGATGCCTTGTCCTGAGCTGGTTTCGGCTAAAAATGGCGACAAAGTCGTTTACTACAATGGCTTTCAGTTCCTGTTAAGCAAAGCGTTTGACGGCTACACCCCCCATTGGAATGACACGCTTGAGCCTTGGATCGTCCGGGAGACAATGCGTGGCTTGGGACGTTTTCACCAAGCTGCAGCCAGTTTCTCTACACAGCACGACAGTGACCGCATTAAAAGCTTCGAGTTTGAGCGTCAGTCCGCTTGGCTGGATGACTTGCAAGCTGAGCTTACTGAGCAATCGGATAGCGAGCCGAATGCAGGTATGCTGCAGTTGATCCCCAAGTTACGCCACTTAATCGAATCTGTTAGGCCTCACGTCGCAGAAGGGCTGGCGCGTGGTTGCCAGGTGCAGATGATCCACGGTGACTTCCACTGTTTTAACGTCTTCTACAAGGATGAACAGATGGTGGGGTGCTGTGACTTCGACTTTATTCGTCGGGACTTGCGGCTGTTCGATCTTTGGTGGTGTACTCGCAGTATGCTTGATGACGTTTATTTTCCTCTGAAATGGGGAGCTGAGCGCGTTCGTGACAGGCAGTTCCAGCCAGATCCCGACGAGATACAACCGATAATCAATGCTGCAATTCGAGAGTGTATCGAATTCTACCGACAGTGTGCGGAGCTGAGTGATACGGAGTTGAGCTTTCTGCCATTGATGCCTAAGCTGCTTATTCTTAACAATATGCAGTTTTTTGACCCTAACAGCTCTGAAGAGGAGCGAGCTGATCACGTAACTGTGATAAGTCAGCAGCTCAGAAAGATTGAAGCGCATTCGGAAAGGTTAAAGACCGCGGTAGACCAGATGTTGTCTGGAGTGCTTAAAACAGAAGATCAGGCAACTTCTTGATCTTGAATATTTTGAGATGACATAACAGTTGAGCGCCGTAACTTAGTGTGAGATTAGTTATGGGGTTAGTACAGGGAGGGCAGGATGGCACAGGGAAGATTGCAATTCATATTCTTGATACTCATCTTTATTGCCGCTTTTCAGGCGCAGGCACATCATATCTTTTCGTGCGATCAGGATGGACTCAAACAGAAGTCCGCACATATTGATCTGCAGCTATTTGAAGGTGACCCCAAGTATTCTTTTACCGTGGCCCAGGATGGCCTTCACCTGAATATCACCATTGGCACCATTCGCTCGCATCATGGGTCGCCGCTGCTATCCAATCTCCAGTCGACAGATACGCCATCAAAGCAACTGGAAACCGTACATCATTCCTACGGATTGATCTGGCAGGATGAGATGTTCCACGATGTGACACTGCTTGAGTCTTACGAACGAAACGTGTCCACGTTAAGCGGAAAAACCTCGATATGGCGTGCAACGTTTGATGAACACGTGAGCCTGGTGTCTTTATGGTCGAGTCTGAACAACGGAACTGCGTATGTGGTGATGCTGAACGCTGGTCTGGAAGATGACAAAAACACAGTCACTAAAGTGATTCATATAAAACGTCTGATGGACCATATCGTTGGCCAGTGTGGCTTAATCGACGCCTAAGTGTTTGCTCGATGAAAACTCTGAGTCACTGATAAGCAGGAAATAGAAATACGGCCTGCTTTTCAAGCAGTGCACTGATATTGATGCCCAGTGTAATGCTGCCTATGAACTCCCCACTTTCAGGATCTAACATCGCTTTGCTGGCATGAACCAAGAAGCTTCTTGTCGAGCTGTCGTAGTCTATGTCACTTAAGTGAAGCTGCTCTGGAGCATTCGATGGGTTTATAAACTTGGCTTCGTCTCCCTGCCAAAAGTCGGTTGTCAGTCGAGTGATTCCTACCCCTAATCCACGTTGATTAGAGACAATTGCTTCGGTGATTAACTCATCAGACAAACTGGTTAAGGACCTGAGTCGCTGAGAGCTTTTGCTGTTGATAATGCGCAGGGCAAGATCTTCATTTTCTGACTGCAGCCACATCTGGTCCAGTGTCGCTACATCCAGGTGGCCAATATGCAGCTCCTGCTCGCTATTTTTCACCGCTGATAGAAGGTGGGGGTCTTGAGTCAGCGTGGTGAATAGATCAGAAAACTTATCGGCAAGAATGGTTTGTTCAAACTCAGATAGCTGGAATCCATCGCCAATACAGTGCTCAATCTTGGAGTTGAACTGACCCAGTAGTTCCGGATATCTCTCCAGGTAATGATTGGAAAAATAGAGATGCATGGGCGCATAGCGGGCGAAGCTATGAGAAAGCTTACCTGTGGGCGTGAACGTCTGCTTCAGGTGCTGCACGGTTTGCGCATAATCGGCGAGAAAGGCATCAACACGCCCAGCCTGTACCAGGTTAATCATCTGGGACAAAGAGTCCGCTTGCACCTCAAGGGTTAGGGGAAAGCTCTGTTGCTCTAACCAACGCTGTTCGTTGCTGTCTGCGAGCACAGCTACCCTGGCCTTATTCGGCAGTTCAGAAAGCGGAACAGTATGAAACCACATCCACTTTTGTAACAGGATGGGGAAGCTAGGCGTGCCTATTTGGGCCAGTTTTTCGTTGGGCTCCAAAGCAAATATACCCGGGGTTTGTCCTCGAGTAAGTGCCGCCAGCGCGTGTCGCCACGTAACCACATGGATTACTGGCTTCATTTGAAGGTGTTCGAAGATACATCTTACTGCCGAGGTAGATGTCCCGTTGGTAGAGTGTTGTTGTTCATTGCTGGCAGGGAAAGCGTGATAGGTTTGAAGCTCTATTTGTGTATTGGCCTGAGCGAGTCCGCAGGTTAGTGTCATCAATAAGATGCCAAAACCATAGCTAACAGGCTGAAATAGAGAAAAAATCTTCATACCTCAAGTGTAGAACAGAGGTATAAAGATTCCTGCAAAACTAGGTTCAGAACGGTGTTGTGGTAACGAATAGATGCAAATCAGGCCGCAGGCTGGAACAGGTCACACTGGATCGCCTGCATACTGGCACCTTTCAGAAAACACAGCTTCCGCAACTTCTTAACGCGCTCTGGTGAGCCACACAGAAACACCCGATAACCATTTAACGCCTGATGCTCGCTTTCAATCAACTGATCAATCGCTTTGGCATCGGCCGGGATCGAGGCCTCTAAAAGGCTGACATGGTAGTGCAGGTTGTCGTATTGGGTGGCCAGCTCCGCGATCTCGTCGTGCAGGTAGAGGCTGTCGGCATTGCGAGCCCCCGTATAGAGATGAATAGGGCCGGTATGCCCCTGCTGCAGGGCGTCGCGAACAATCCCCCATAGAGGGGCTAGTCCAGTACCTATGCCAGCCAACAACATGGGTTGGTTTGGATCGCCAGGGGTATAAAAACAGAGGCCCATCGGACCTTGCAGCCGGAGCTGATCGCCTACCGCCAAATCCTGTTTCAGCCAGCCGCTGAATCGACCCTGGGGCTGCACGCGAATATGAAACTCCAGCGGCTCTTTAAGCGCGGGCACACTGGCCAATGAATAACTACGGATCACTGATTCGTCGCGCCAAAGATTGACGTATTGTCCCGGTTTGTAAGAGAGCGGCGCTTCCAGGCGCAGGCGTATCACATCACCGGGTAGTTCGGTTTTCTCAACGACTTTAGCGGCTGTAGTCGCCGAGTCACTGTTTGGCAGAGCCACGGTCATATCGCTACTGGGATAACACTGGCAGGCCAGCAGATGGCCGGTTTCCACTTCTGCGGCAGATAAACCTTTCTGTGCCGGTTGCGGGATATGGCCATGGGTGCACTGCACAAGGCAGCTTTGGCATAAACCACTACGGCAACTATTGGGGATCTGATGATCTGCTTCCAGCAGCGCCTCAAGCAGCGTTTGGTCTGGATTAACCTCCAGAGTAGCATCCTTAAAACTGACTTTTGCCATCGTTCACCTAGCCGTATCGGTTGTTTTTTGTTCTGGTTACACTGTTGTTGCTTGCGTTGGGCACCCTTCTCAAACAGCGAGAAGGGAAAACCCAGGATACTGCCGTACTATCGATTCAGTACATCGTCACGCACGCTTTCAGCGATTGCGGCGACTTCTGCGATATCTGAATCTGGCACCCCCAGCTCTTTCAGTGTGGCGCCCAGGTTTTCAACCACGGCATCCACGTGAATGTCACTCAGACCTTTCATACCAGCGTGTGCAGTGCGCATATCTTTCCCTGTGTATTTGTTTGGACCACCAAACACCATGGTCAGAAATGCTTTCTGCTTCTTGGCCTGGGCGTCCATATCGATACCATCAAAATACTCGCTGATACGGTCATCCATCAGCACCTTACGATAGAAAATATCGACAGCAGCATCTACCGCGGCTTCACCGCCAAGACGTTCATACAGGCTTAGTTTTACTTCGGTTTCAGCTTCCACTTTCGGCTCCTTTTTGCCAAATAGGCTAGAAAAAATTCCCATTGTTCTGTCCCTCTATTGAGATTGACTAATCATATACTTCACGGCGTCGGTCACTTGGGCGTCGGTCAGTGAGGTGTTACCCCCACGGGCAGGCATGGTGCCTTCTTCACCCTCAAAACCGTTTAACGCATGACCCACCAGGGTATCGACGCCCTTGGCGATGCGCGGTGCCCAAGCGGCTTGGTTACCTATGGGCGGCGCACCTGCAATGCCGTTCTGGTGACATACTGCGCAGGTTTGCTCCCATACCTGCTGGCCCGGCTCCGGACCCGATGGCTGACAGCCCATAACCAGCAGGGCTGGCAGCCAGACAAGATATCTGGCTGTTCGCATTTTCAGTTCCTTAATTGGCTAGATTGGTACGCGGATAACCACACCACCCATGACGTCACCCACTTTAAAGTCGGTACGTGGCGAGTCTTTGTGTTCGTTGTGGCAGCTAGCACAGACTGGTGCGACAGCAACGTCCGGGTAAACGGCGGTGAAATAAGTCACGCCGCCCAATTCTTCTTCGCCGTAAAAGTTCTGGCCTGGGTTATCCATGATGAACTGCAGACCTTTCTTTTCCATCTCGGTTACCGGCGCGTTCTGGCTGTTAATCGGCCAAAGAGACTGCAATGAGTAGCTGAACTCGTTGGTTTTAGTGGCCACTCGTTCAGAGCCAAAGCGGAACATCTGCGCGGGTAGTGGCAGCGCTTTGTCATCCATAAAGTGTTCAGAGGCTTTGATCACTTTCTCTTGTTTGGTCAGGCGACCCACCACTTTTTTGGTGTATACCGCGCGGTCTGAATCCATTACCAGATGCAGCGCATCGGTAAACTTCTGTGGGCTGATGCCTGCAGATTCTTCCCCACCACACCCTGCAAGCAGCAGGGTGGAGGCGACGGCTGTGGTAGCTATCAGTTTGGTAGTCATTTGCTTCTCTCCCGATGGTTTGGCTTTTATTTTTCAAGTCGCCCTACCGCCATATCGATACTCTCGATATGGGCAGAAGGTTGACCATTGAAATTGGTTTTAATCAGCTGTGGATCTGCCAACGCATCGATTGAGAAACTCAAACTATGGCAGTCCAGACAGACTGAACGGAGCATCTTTTCATTCGGTCTTAAATTGTCATTTTGGTTATGGTTGACGATCACTTGATCGCCGAATTCGGTACGTGGCATATGACAGCTGGCACAGGTCACACCGCTACCGGCGCCGGTCAGGCCCTGTTGTTCACTTAAAAATGCGTCGTGGTGGGGCGAGCCTTGATAGGCCAGACTGTGTTCGTCGGCGTGACAGCCCAGGCAGGATTCAACCGCGGCCTGCTTAATGTCGAACTTATGGGGGGCATGACAGCTATTACAGGTCAGCTCCAAATGCCCAGCCTCTGGGTGCATGGGTTGGCGTGCCATTGCCGGCTGCATCGGTGTCAGTTCCTGCCCCAGCTTTTTCGACAGACGCATACCGTGGCGACCTTCTGTAAATGATGTCGCTTGTTCGTTGTGGCAACTGGCACACTGCTCAATGCTGGGCTTTTCTATCCAGGGGGCCTCTGTGCCCTGGTGGCAACCTTCGCAGTTGACCTGTCCCTCGCCATGGGCGCTTCCGTGCCAATCCGCAATCAGCTGACCTTCAACTTGTAATGATTCAGGAAACACCGGAGCAGGGGGGGCGATTGTCGGCGCTACCCCTGATAGGTTGGCCGCCAGTTGCGCTGCTTCACTCAACAAGTTTTCATCACCGTCAACCTGGGCTGGGGCTAGAGCTGCCAATGCATCCAGCTTCGCCTGACCACTGAGCAGCGGCAATCTACCTTCTGGCTTCAGCCATTCACCACCGGCGTGTTTGACCAGGAAATCCTCATACAGCGCTTTGTTGTCGTGGTAGTTGTGGCAGCCAGCACTGGCACAGGTTTCAAAACCCATCCCCTTGTGAGTTTCGCGCTTCTCGCCGATATCCTGATGGCACTCGTAACAGAAGTCGCCGGGCAGGGTCACGCCCATCTCGCCAGTACGTTCCAGTTGGTGTTCAACATGGCAGGTGACGCAGTAACGCGCATCCAGCTTTTCCAAGCGATTCGCGTTACGCGGATCGGTAAATTTGGCCGCCGGGTGAGAGTCGTTTGCCATCTCCAACTCTTCGGCATGGCAGTTGGTGCAGGCGTTCTGGATCACTTCCTGGCCACCAAAGCCATCGCCGTGGCAGGTGCTGCACGCTAACTCAATTTGGTAGTGACCATGGGTGGCATCACCAATCAATAGAAATGATTTATCGGCACTGGCAAACATGACGTAACCCAGATAGGCTGCCGCCGCTATCGTCATTGCTATCCAACTGCTCCAGGCGAGCTTCTTAACTGCCATCCCTGCGCCCCTAGAAGTAGTAAACCGATAACACGTGGAAAGTCAGCAGGATGGGCAAAGGCCAAAATGCCAGGATATGTCCCCACAGCCAGATCTTCTGCCAGCGGCGACTGCTGCTGACGGATAACTTATGGCTGATTGCGCTATGAATAGCGGCGCCACCACCGACTGCCAGCAGTGTTAGAAAGCTCACCATCAACCACTGATTCAGTTGCGTGCCCAGGCTCATGCCGGTATGGGCAAGAAGTGTCATCACGATCAGCGTACCCAGTACCGTGTGCAGCAGGCGCCAGTGATCAAATTTGAGCAGGGTGAACTTCTTTATTCGCTTGCGCAGACTGAGGATTGCGGCGAATACCGATAAGCCGAGAATGGTGTAGCCTGAGACCTGCTTCCAGGTGGCATCTCGCCAGATCTGCTCAAGCCACCAGAAGTCATTGATAGAGTCACTGACGGGCTGTGCGACCACAAACATCATGGCGACCAGTGCTACCGCCAACAGGCTTAAAGCGGTTAGTGATTTTGCCCAGGTGACCGCGGGCATTGGCTGATTTCCACCTGCGACTTCCTGCAACAGTGGTTTACAGGATCCACACACGGTACCTGCACCCGTCGCATCTGACAGCTTCTGCATGCTGTCACAGCCTTGAGCGGCACAATCAACCAGCCGGCCTTTGGTAATGCTCATACAGTTACAGACCACTGCCTCGGCAGGCCAGGCCTGGATACTCAGGTCATCATCGGCAGGCCATATCTGACCTTGCTTCTCAAAACGCCAACGTTGCCACAGGCTGATAGGACGCTTCTGGCGAACATGTTCCTGTACTCTGCGAACTTCACTCCAGGGGCCCACACTGATCGCACCCACCAGGCGACCACGGTGGATCACCAGTTTGCGATAACAACCTTCTTCCTGATAAACCAACTCCTGCTGGGCGATACGTTTCGGCAGCTGCGTGACTTCGCCGATACTGAAGACCTCTTCGCCGACCACCTTAAGTGCGGTCATTGTCAGCGAGCCTTTATACTGGCCTCGTTGGCTGTTGATGTGTTCGGCTGCGACGGCGGCCTGTTCATAACCCGGCGCTACAAGTCCATAGGTGACACCGCCATGTTCAGCGCATTCACCCACGGCATAGATATCTTCATCGTTAGTCTGCAGCTGATCGTTAACCCGTATGCCATGGCCAACGGCAAGTTCGGCTGCGAGCGCCAGTTCGCGGTTTGGTGTGATGCCAGCAGCGATAACGACAGTATCGCAATCCAATTGGCTGCCATCCCGAAGCGTTAACCCATTAACCTCATCTTCGCCGGTGATCTCTCGAACACCATTGCCCGTCAGCACCTCAATACCGGAAGCTTCAATCGACTGTTGCAGTGTTTCTCCACCAACCGGGTCCAATTGGCGGTTCATCAGGGTTTCACCCTGCTGTACCACGGTAACGCGGGTGTTACCCCACTGCATCGCACGCGCGGCTTCCAGACCCAGCAAACCGCCACCTATTACCACGACGTGGCGGGCACGGGTGGTGCGAGCCATCAGCGCCTGAGCATCATTCAGGTTACGGAAGGTGAATACCCCTTTCAGGTCGGTGCCCGGGATCTTAGGGATATGAGGATGAGAGCCCACCGCCAGCACCAGTTTTTCATAGCCGTGCCAGTCGCCGTTGATATCTTTGACTTGCTTTTTGTCGCGGTCGATCTCGAGAATTGGGCAGTTCAGGTGTTGAGTCAGCAGCTGGTCATTGCCCTGGCGACGGAAACGTTCAAGGGCTATCTGGTCCAGCGCCAGCTCACCGGCCAGTAGCGATGATAACTTGATGCGGTCATAGGGCTGCCAGGGCTCACCACCAAACAGCAACAGCGGTTGGGTTGGCATACGTTGGCGCAGCTCCTGGGCCATACGGATCCCCACAGGACCTGTACCCACAACAATGATGGGCTGGGTCGAAGTTGCCGTGTCGGCTGAGGTATCCAAGCGTACCGCTGATGTCATCGCTGCGCTCTGCCTTGATCCAGTTTGGGTATCCGTCCTTCCCGCGTTCCAAGTTTTGTGCCAGATCAAAAACGAATTGTTAACACCTTGTTAAACATGGGGTTTAAGATGAAAGGTGTATCTGTGGTGTATATTTTGAATTTGTGTGGTTTTCACCAAAAGGAGACTCGAAAATTCTCTGAAAGGATCAAAGTTGTGCAAAAAATGGGTACTACTAAGGGGGTATGCTCAGGTGAGGAACGTATCGATTTTGGGTTTCTTATCTGGTTGTTTCAGCGGGTTATTTTGTTAGTGGGTTATGCGTATGAATTCAGCTGCTTTGCTCGAATTATTTGCTTTGTAGTTAGGGGGCCGATTCGAACAGAAGTATTACCTTGCACTCCATAATATTGGTCGCTTGAAGTTAGGAATGATGTTTTGGTTTCGATCATTTGCGCCCAAGTCAGGGAGTGAATACGCCTTCACTCCCTGACAACCCTCGCGCGCCCCAGCTATGTGCTTATCCTTCGCTCTCACCAGCGCCTCAGCTAACGGCTCGATAAACGTCCCTGTTTAACGAGCCTAAGATGGGCATCCTTGCCCATCTTCACGCCGATTCTTGGGTTCGCTACGGGCACATAGAAGGGGGGAACTGTCCCGTAGCCAACTACGGATTAACTCCCCTTCAAGCGCGCTGAGCGTGACAGCTATGCAAGGTCACGAGGCAAGGATGCCGAGTGAACAAAGTCAGTACAGGGAAGTGCTGTTATGTACAGGAAGTACGGTATGCCGCGTGTGCATGGATGCACATTAGCGGCCTGGTGCCGCCAGCAGAGTTGGCTAAGGGAAGTGAACAGCGCTTGGTGGGGGCGCCTTGGGTTGTTAGGGCCTTGGGCGAGCAAGGCCTTAACAAGTGTGCTGTAAATGTAGACTGAAAATGGTAGGCGGCCTTCGGCACACTTAAAACTCAACTAGGTTCAAAGACTCCGGCAGGATACGAAACAAGCTGTAAACTTAACGTAACGCTTGTCTTAACAGATTGCCACCCTGTCATCGAAACTCAACTTTGCGTCAGTGGCATCCATATACTAAGGGCTCAGATATAATCCCCTCCGCATTTCGGGCACTACCAAAAACCATCATAAAAGCGCCCCTGTTTCTGTACTACCTGTGAGTTATCACCTGATATTGGAGTCGCGATGAAGCTTCACGCGCTGCGTTGGTATGCCCTGCTCGAAGGGTGTTTTTTGGTTGCTATGGGTGTCATCCTGCTGGGTAAAGCACAACTGATTGTTGGCGGTAGCCCCGGCCTGGCGTTTATTGCCCATCATTTTGCGCCGCTGACCATGGGTACCTGGTTACTGCTGGCTAACCTGCCGTTTTTTGTACTCGCATTTATGCGCTTACGCCGTGAGTTCGCCCTGATCAGCCTGGCGTGCAGTGCTGTGGTGTCAGTATTGGTTGACCTGATCACGCCGCTGCTGGCCGAGGTTTTGATGCCGCAGGCGCTGGCTGCTTTGCTGGCTGGCCTGTTAATTGGTTTTGGCCTGGTGGTGCTGTTTAAACAGCGTGGCTCCATTGGCGGCGTAAACATCTTAGCACTCTATCTGGAGCAGAAGCTGGGTTGGCATTCCGCCAAAGTGATTTTGGCCTGGGACATCTCCATTGGTGTGATTTCGTTCCTTATCTTTGATTGGATCACCGTTTTGAATTCTCTGTTGGCGTTTGTGGTGCTGGCATCGGTTATTGGCCGCTACCACCCCAAACAAAGCAAACCTGCGCCAACCGCTATTTCGTCTGCCGTTCAGGCTGAGGGTTAAGTTAAGCAATGAGTACCATGCAACAAGTTGGCTTTTGGCAGCGATTTTCTAACATGACAACGCTGAAGCAGTTCAGCCATGAATGGTTTGCCCGCCTGGAAGGGTGTTTTCTGGTTTCTCTGGGGATCTGCTTTCTTTCTGCCGCCGGGCTGCTGGTCAGTGGTACCGCAGGTCTGTCTATCGTGACCAACGAACTGCTGTCTGTGTCGTTCGGTTTCTGGTTCTTTATCATCAACCTGCCGTTTTTTGCGTTGGCGATTAAGCAGCTGGGCTGGGCCTTTGCCTGGCGCAGTCTTATCTGTATTACCCTGGTGTCTGGGGCCAGTGACCTGATGATTTACCTGATCCGGTTCGAGCAAATCCCGCCTATCTTAGGTGCGCTGGTGGGCGGTGGCCTGATTGGAATCGGCTTGATTGTGCTGTTTCGTCACGGTACCTCACTAGGTGGTGTGAATATTCTTGCCCTGTATCTGGAAAAACGTACCGGTATTCATGCGGGTAAAGTAATTCTGGCGATGGACCTGATTGTGGTGGCTGCAGGTCTGGCGATGTTCCCATTGGTTCAGGTGGCATTTTCAGCGCTGAGTTTCGTGGTACTGAGCTCAGTATTGGGGCGTTATCATAAGAAGGCCCCGCTGACGCAGCAGGCAGCCAAGTAACACTGAATTCTGTGCGGCCGGCGGTTACTCCGCTAGCCACTCCAATGCTTGTTCTGCTGAAAACTCCACTGGGCTGTCAGAGATAAACGCGACAGCATCGGCGTCGTTATCGAATGACGCTTGCTGGTAGTTGTCTGTGGTTTTTGCTGTGCGGGTGTTTTCAACGACCTGCGCGTGCAAGGAGTGATGGATAACTTCGGCTTCACAGACACAGCCATGAGCGATTGCCCAGCCATTCAGCTCAGCGATCACCGGCTCGGCATCTGGAATCATTAACTGCTCGTTTCCCATTTTTACAATTACGGCCCACTGCGGGTCCGAAATGGTAATGGCTAGACGGCGAAAATCCTCAGCAAACGCCTCGGCAGCTTCTTTGTTCCATGGGGCATATGTCACGACCAGAATGACTCTCTCCGAAATCAGAGTCATCTTCCAATCGCCATGTATCTTCATGTTTCCGGGTACCTTTCGTGAAGCGGGTGTTGATTTGAAGGAGCAGCAGTCAACTGCTCCTTCTATCTAGCTTACGACTCTGCGGGCACCTCTTTGCCAGCTGAGCCTTCATCTGCTTTATCTGCAATGGCCGTTGGGTCATCGTTTAACCAGGCAGTAAACAGTTCATAACCGACCACCATCACCACGGCACCAACGAACAAACCGATAAAGCCCATGGTTACGAAGCCACCGACAGCACCCAGGAAGATCACCATCATCGGCACTTGTGAGCCCTGGCCCATAATCAGTGGCTTGAGTACGTTATCCATCAGGCCGACCGCAATACTCCAGATCATGTAGATCACCGCAACCACTGGCGAGGCAAACGAGAACACGTAGATAGCCAGCGGTACCATCAACAGCAGTGGATTGATCTGGATAATGCTCATAACCAGTACCAAACCTGCCAGCAGTGGCGCAGCAGGAAGGTCAATCACGTAGAAACCGATGCCCGCCAGCAAAGCCTGGAGAATGGCGACACCGAGAATACCGCGGGTGACGTTGCGGACAGTGACACTGGCAAGCCCAGCGAACTTAGCGCCGTTTTCGCCAGCCAACCGGGTTGATAGTTTGGTGACAAAATTCGCGGAGCCATCAGCCCCGGCCAGGAACACACCAGCGATGATAATAGAGAAGATCATCACAAGGGTTGCAATACCAATGCCTGCAACCTTACTGAATACAACACGGCCCCACTCTTTTACCTGAGTCTCATGTTTTTTCAGAAAGCCTTCCAGATTGTTAGCGGCTTCATCCCAGACAGCGTGGACTTTTTCGCCCACCAGCGGCCAATCTTTAACCTTGTCTTCCGGGTTGGGTAGGTCAAATTCACCTGATTCAATTTTGGCTGTCACTGTTTGTACATTGGCTGACAGCTTTTCGGTGACCACGGTGGTGGGCACTATGAGCGCGGCAAGCAACGCCAATGTCACAGTGGTTGCCGCCCACTTGCGACTGAAACCAAACTTGGTTTCCAGCCAGTCACTGATCGGTTTGACTGCAACGGCGATAATGGCAGCCCACAGTACCGGGGCAACGAATGGTTTCAGGATGTCGTAACACCAGGTCACGATAAAGGCGATGGCGGCAATACGGATCGCTGCCTCTAGCGCGCGTTTTATAAACTGACGGTCTGCAGCCGTATCTGGGTGAGACATAATGAGTTCCCTTAGCTTTGAAATGAAACAGGTATCGGTTTTTACAACCTCTGAGACTTGTAAAGAGTGTAATCAGTTTCAGTCACTTAGGTAGTTTTTTAGTGTCATTGTGCCGCCTAACGCGCGATTAACCACCATGGCGTGAAAAATTCACGACATTTCCAGGAAATCATAGCGAGAAATGCTTAATCATTTGGGGCTTATCAAGTATGTTTAATCGCTTTCCGGTTAACTTGATTGTTTGTGCCTGATTGGCCCATATCAGATAGATAAATTCACAGGTAAGCAATTAAGTAATATCGAAAGTGTTTAATCTAAATTCAAAAGATGTTTAAATAACGACATGAAAGAGCTCGAACAGATGACGGAGAACGCCCAACAAGCGGCGGACTTTCTAAAGCAGTTGGCGCATCCACAGCGCTTACTGATCCTTTGCCGCTTGGTTGAGAAAGAGCACACCGTAGCCGAACTGCAGGAAGGTAGCGAAATGTCAGCCCCTGCGTTTTCACAGCATTTGGCCCAGTTGCGCCATGCTGGCTTGGTCGCCTCGCGTCGTTCCGGTCAATCTGTGGTTTATCGCATTGCAAACCCATCAGTGGCTCAGCTGATTGGCGCACTGCATGAGATTTTTTGTCCCGAGTCTGACTAGGCCCATAACTCACGCTCTCTCATAGGCTTTCTTTCGTAGGCTTAGCGCTCGGCAACCCTTTGCAGAGGAACAGTTATGACACGTATCGTCATCGTGGGTGGCGTTGCTGGTGGTGCATCAGCCGCCGCCAGAGCCCGCCGCATGTCAGAAGACGCCGAGATCATCATGATCGACCGCGGCCCCTATATCTCATTTGCTAACTGCGGTCTGCCTTACCACATAGGCGGAGATATCCAATCCCGGGATGCCCTCCTGCTGCAGACACCTGAAAGCTTCAAGCGCCGTTTTAATGTTGATGTCCGCCTGCATACCGAGGCGGTGGCTATCGATCGCGAGACGAAACAGCTGCAGGTGCGTGATACTCAAACCGATGCCACCGATACCCTGAGTTATGACACCCTGATCCTCAGCCCGGGGGCCGCGCCTTTTGTGCCTTCCATTGCCAATATCGATGACAGCCGTATTCAGACCCTGCGTAATATTCCAGATATGGACCGCATTCTGCGCGAGCTGGAACAGCAACAGCCCACCCACGCCACTGTTGTTGGCGGCGGCTTTATTGGTTTGGAAGCCGCCGAAGCGATGCGCCAGCGCGGTTTGGACGTGTCGCTGGTAGAGCTGTCCAGTCAGGTGATGGCACCGGTCGATCCGGAAATGGCAACACCGTTGCACAAAGAGTTGGAAGACCACGGCGTAGACCTGCGTCTGAATGCCGGTTTAACCGAAATTGAACCTCAGCAGGATAAGTTGACACTGACCCTGTCTGACGGTGCCAAACTCGACACGGGGTTGGTGGTATTGGCGATCGGTGTTCGTCCTGAAACCGCGCTGGCGAAATCCGCCGGACTGGCGGTCGCAGAGCGCGGCGGTATTCAGGTCGACAGCCAGATGCGTACCAATGACCCGGATATTCTTGCTGTGGGTGACGCGGTGGAGATTGTTGAATGGGTCACCGATAAGGCCAAGCTGATCCCGCTGGCGGGGCCTGCCAATCGCCAGGGCCGTATTGCTGCCGACAACGCCGTAGGTAAACAGCGCCATTTTGGTAAAACCCAGGGCACAGCGGTTTGCCGTGTATTTGGTCTGACGGTGGCATCTACCGGCATGAACGAAAAACAGCTGACACAGGCGGATATCAAGTTCCGCAAAGTCTATGTACACCCAATGGACCACGCATCTTACTTTCCGGGTGCTGCCCAAATCAGCCTGAAGCTGCTGTTCTGCCCTGATAGCGGCAAGATCTATGGCGCTCAGGCGGTGGGCGCGAAAGGGGTCGACAAACGTATCGATGTGCTGGCCGTAGCCCAGCGTGCCGGTATGACGGTGTTTGACCTTGAAGAGCTGGAACTGTGTTATGCACCGCCCTATGGCTCAGCCAAAGATCCGGTGAATCTGGCGGGTTTTGTCGCTGCCAATGAGATTCGCGGCGAGGCAGACCTGCTCTACCCGGAACAATTAACTTCTATTCAAAGCCATCAACAACTACTGGATGTGCGTACCCCCGCCGAGTTAGAGCGAGTCGGTCAGTTTGACGGTGCTATCAATATTTCGGTTGATGAGTTACGTGACCGTTTGGGTGAATTGGATAAAGAGACCGAGTATTGGGTGACCTGTCAGGTGGGCCTTCGTGGTCACGTGGCCTACCGCATGTTGGTGAACTCAGGGTTTAAAGCCAAAAACCTGACCGGCGGATTTAAAAGCTGGCAGATGTGGAAAGGCTGTCGTCAGCCACAGCCTATCGTCACTGAAGGCGAGTAGGGGTCCGAATGATAGATATGGCTAACTTCACGCCGGTGGAGTCTGTCGTCGGTGGCATGCTGATCGGTGCGGGCGCACTTACCCTGCTGCTATGTCAGGGCCGCATTGCTGGTATCAGTGGCATTGTCGGTGGTGTGCTGTCGCAGCTTTGGCAGCGAGCTGCGGGTGAACTCAGCTGGCGACTGATGTTTCTGCTGGGCCTGATCATCGGCCCACTGCTCTGGTTCCAGTTTGATTTTGCGCCAGCGATTTCACCAACCCTGCAAAGCTATTCAGTCGGCTGGTTGCTGGCAGCTGGCTTATTGGTGGGGCTGGGCACAGGCATAGGTTCGGGCTGCACCTCCGGCCACGGTATCTGCGGTATTGGCCGGTTGTCGGTGCGGTCAGTGGTCGCCACGCTGCTGTTTATGGCCTCCGCAATCATCACCCTGTTTGTGGTGCGTCACCTGTTGGGAGGTGCGCCATGAGACCCTGGTTAAGCTCGTTGATTGCCGGGTTGCTGTTTGGTCTGGGGCTGGCCATCTCCCAGATGATGGACCCGGCCAAAGTGCTTGGTTTTCTCGATCTGGCGGGCAATTGGGACCCGTCGCTTATGCTGGTAATGATGGGTGCATTGGCGATCTATCTGCCTGGCTACCTGATGTGGGTGAAACCACAACTGGCCGGGCGGGCCGAACGTGAAAAATCCGCCACGGCGTCAGTTATCAGTGCGGAAAAACCGATGACCTGGCATCTGCCTACTAAGACCCGTATCGATGCGCCGCTGGTGATAGGTGCGCTGCTGTTTGGCATAGGGTGGGGCATGGTTGGCCTCTGTCCCGGCCCTGCACTGGCATCTATCGGCATGGCAAGTGGCAGTCTGGCGCTGTTTCTGATCGCTATGCTGGCTGGATTGGCGATGGTAAGGTTGTCTCAGCGTTAGCGGTATTGCTGCATTTAGATTTTCATAAACAGTTTTTTGCTTTAAACGTTGCGAAATCAGCAAAAGCCGCCTACTCATTTTAGCGAAGCAAATCGTCCTCCTGACAAAGGAGGTAGCTGAAAATGGGTGCTGTTAAGGCGGGCGGCTTTTGAGATTAGCTATCTATTCTGATCTTCAGCTTTGGCGACAAACGTGGCAGCCACCGGAGGTGGATGCGGATCTGGTGATCCTCGCAGGCAATATCGACCGCGGTGATGCCGGTGTGCGCTGGGCACTGCGCCACTTTAGCCAACCCGTGCTCTATATCCTGGGAGTCAGCGAGTACTTTGGGCTTAAGTTAGAGCGGGTGCCTCCCTCGCTGAAAGAACTGTGCAAAGGCTCCAACGTTAAGATCCTGAATGAAAAAGCCAAAACCTTCGACCAGTTCCGGTTTATCGGCGCCACGTTATGGACCGACTATCGCCTGCTGGGCACACAGGTAAGTTCTGCGACATTGGCTGCCGCCAACTGCGAAGAATTTCGAACGATCCAGAAAGACAGGCCGAAAAGCCATCTGCCCATCACCCCGGACGACCTGATTAAAACCTACATCAAATCCCTGAAATTCATCTGCAAATCGATTAAAGACGCCCGCAAAGAGAAGCTAAAACCCATCGTTCTTTCCCACCACGGTCCGCTGCCCTCCGCACTGCCGCCTTCCATGCAGTCACACCTGTTGGCACCTGCCATGGCCTCCGACCTTTCAGAGGAGATCCGATCCCATAAGCCCAAACTCTGGGTGCATGGCCATACCGGCATCACCGCCAATTACCAGCACGCCAAAACCCAGATCCTTAGCAATGCTAGATGGCAGCCCGATGGTGAGCTAAATCCCGCGTTTGATGCCGGGATGATTGTTGAGATTTAGGGCTGGGTATTTACTCAATGGAAGGCCTGTTTTTCTTTTTGTCAGAAATAGGCGAAAAGATCTTCTCTAAATAATTATCTGTTTTGTGTAGGTAGGCGGCCTAATTATTAATTAGAAAACCGTCGTATTCTCATCACTGGTACAGCTATAGCTAAATGCATTAGCTGACTTTGTCGAACTATGGTAATGATTGAAGCATCAGTATTGCCGCAGCATGCGAGATTGATGTCGGGCAAGCGTGAAAGCTTCAAGGGCAGCTCAAGTCAGAATAGCCTGTCCCGGGATAGGGCGTGGAATCAAAATGCGTAGGGAAGCGCAATAGTAAGTTTTGACCTTCTATTTTATTTCCCGCAACGCATAAAACACGCAGGTCCACGAGCTTCTCAACTAGCGCGAACTCCTGACCAATATTGTTAGTGCAAATAATGGAGTAATCATATAACCAACACCACAAGGAGAACGAAATGGAATTTGAGTGGGACGACAATAAGCGACAAAAAACGCTCTTTGAACGAGGGATTGATTTCATCGATGCTGCTCTTATATGGGATGACCCACTGCGACAGCAAAGAGAAGATTCACGAAAGGACTATGGCGAGCCCCGATACCAAACGATAGGTAAGGGGCCTGTCGGTATCCTCTTCGTTGTGTATACGATTCGACTGTACGAAAGAGGTAAGCCGGTAAATCGAATTATCTCAGTGCGTCGAGCCAACAAAAAAGAAATGATGCAGTATGAATCTCGAACATTTGCCGGAGGACTAGCTAAATGATTGAAAAAACGACACGAATGTCTTTGGCTCAGATACGGAAACTTAAAGGGCTATCAAACGCCAAGAAGTTCGAGGAAACCTCGGATGAAGATATCGCTAGACAGATTGCGTCAGATCCCGATCTATACGAACTGACAGATGAAGAGCTGGCAGAGTTTGAACTCACAAGGAAGAGACCATGAATAAACAAGCAGGGAAAACAAGAGTATCACTCGAAGAAATCAAAAAAATGAAGGGGCGCTCGCAGCTTTCGAAACTCATAGCGGAGCAAAATAAAGAGAAGGCAAAACCTGATTCACCGAAGGAATAGTGCACTAACAAATACAGTCAGCGGGACCGCCGAATCTGCGCGGTGGTTTCTTCGCTGACGTTCAGCAGCCCCTGCTGTGGGCGTTGGCCTCTGGCGGGGTGGGTTCTGTCGAACCCTTCTATCTGAACAGGGAGAGTGAGTGAAATACTTAGTACCCTTGATGGGGATTGCAGCTGGCCTGATGATGCTGATAGCTGGTTATCTTCGCGCAAGAACTCTGCCAAGAAAGGACGCGATGAGTGATGTTTCGGGCACAAAGTTTCTGGGGATGGCGCAGATCGATTGGGAAAATTACACGGTCGCATTTGTTGTCGGTAGCGAGAAGCTCTGGATTCTCAGTTTCTTCCCAAACATTGGATTGGCACTGGATATTCATGAGTTGGAGTTATCCAAAAAGAAGTGCTTTATCGGCTATCAGGTACGGATTGTTTCCCATGATGTTTACACGGAGCACCTGTTTAAGGAAATCATAGTGTCTGCCAGAGTCGCCAAAAAGCTTGAAAAGCTAACCTACGGAAAGTTGGTTGTTAAGGGCGGATAGCAGGCTCACCAACTTGTTCACTTTAACTTCTGTAAAAACTGAAAGGTGTGCCGGTATGCTTAGTTCGCGACTTATTGCGGCGTTGCTTTCTATGCTCTGCTCAATGCCGTCTCTCGCTGAAACCATCATGGGCAAAGAGGCGCCTGCATGTGTAGGCAAGCAGGTGCAAACAGTGCATGAAGCTAAATGTATTGCGTTATTCTACGGCCAGTTTGTATCTACCATGCACGCGTTGGGTGGCGAGAGGGATGTGAGAGCCGTAAAAAAAGAAAATGATTGGTACATCTACCCCACCAAGAGCAGTGCCCGCATAGATTTGGACACAGCTTTGTACAAAATAGACTCGAAAACTGGGATGCCAAGTGATTATTTGCCCTTGGTTAGCAGCAATGATTAGAGACCTGAACTTGTTGCCCGTAAGCTAGTTTTTTATGCTCATCGTGAATTACAGATCCGAGACAGAGAGCTGCGGACTTCCCCGGTTTTTTGTGGCAGTTAGCAACATCGAGGTAAGCATCATGGATGAATTGGTAGGAGATATTTTTCGACCAATACTAAGGCTCTTATACGGGTTCTTAAGGTTTCTTCACTTCCTTGCTTGGGAACTATTGGTTTCGTATGTCGGTTGGTCTATCGGTTGGGCCTTCTATCGAACAATCACATTTGGTGTGTTTCCCAGAGAAAAGTGGAGTGAGCTGGAGGATTGTGGTTGGCTTAAGGCTATATTCGTTGAATTCACAGGCTTGGCGATTCTGGCAGCCTTGATATGCATGATGGCTGAGCTTGTATAGCCTATTACCGAAACGCTCATTAGGTTGCCTGAGCATAGGGCTGAATGACCGCTGTCGTAATAGGCATTATATTAATCATCAGTGGTGTGATTATTGATGAATGCATTCAGTGCTTTGCAATTCTTATTGATAAGAGCCGGAGTTTTGAACGGTACAATTAGCTACAGTAGTTTGTTGAAAACACTTTAGGAAAAAGTATGAATTTCAGACGCGTACTTCAAACAAGAGGATTTGGTTTCCATTAGCAATTCATAGCTAATGGAGGTCAGTATGGGTTATTCGAACTACTATCGTCATCCTCATACTCAAAATGAAATGAAGCAGTTTTTTGCTTCAGCCGTCAATGAACTGGATATTCCAGTAAAAGTCAGGGGGCGTAGGCGCCCGAAGTACTTACCCTGCGCTTGGGACGACCTTTACCGCAGCAATATGTCGCTGCGAAATTGGAAGTCATATCGAAAAGCACAGTGGAAGGATTAATTCATCCAGTTTTATAAGGCGATAGGAGAGGGCTCTATTATTCCAAGAGCCTCTCCTTAACCGCTTTCTTCACGTCTCGTTAAGCTTTAAATAGCGCCGTGAGTTTCACGTTTGGCAGAGGTGGCGTTGGCCAGGATCTCGTCCATCGGTATCGCAGGGAACTTGGGTGAATAGCTAGCCGCTTCGCGGTAGGCGGTCAGCACTTTGTCAGCGGCTGATTTGCCCTTAAAGTCACTTTTTTCCAGGCCCAGCTCATCGGTGAACTGGCTCCATACCATGGCGTCCCAAGGCAGCAGATAGCCGCTGATACCCTGGTATTCAAAGCTGGCTTCGGTATGTGCATTGGGGGCCATCAGAATCACAATGGCATCTTCTGCCACATCACCCTGATAGCGGTCGAGCAGGGCTGAGATCTGGTCTACGGAATCCAGGCCACCGACCATCAGCTTCTGTTTGCCATCATCGGCCAGTAAGATCGCATCACGTAACACGGTCACAGGCGGCTTTTTACGGCCAGAGGCATCTGCCACTTCCCCTTCCACAATCACCAGCTCACCCCGGTAAGCCTGTAGTTCAGGTTGGCTGCTGGTGGCTAAAAAGTTGGTGTTAAACAGTAAAGCCTGCTCTTCATATTTATCTAATAACATTGTCTACTCCCAGAATTGAACTTAGCTGCTACTAGATGGCAAGAATCGCTCCATCAATAAAACATTCCGACTTCTATAAATGTTATTAATAAACATGTGGTTATGTTTTTAAGAAAACAAAAGGTTTTGTTGGCAAAGCGACAAATCTGGGAATGTTGTGAGTGATTTATGTCAGAACTGGTAAAACTGGCACACATCAAATCTGCTGAACATCAGTGCGGCTACACTGCGGTTATTGTTCTCAAGGCGCAACGATAAACCGCAATGCCAAACCCGAATTTGACTGCCAATTCGATAAAGGATCAGCTTAAAGAGATCGACAGCATCGAAGCACTGTTAACGTTTTTTGAGATCGGGTTTGAGCAGAGCTTTGTTGATGAGTATGGCCAGGCCCTGCTTAAGCGGTTTAACGGCAATATCTTCACCCAACAGCCAGAAGACTGGTTTTCTTATCGACGCGCACTGAAACGCGCCTACTGTAACTTGCAGCGCAAACGCCTCCCCAGTGATTCCCGCAAAGCCTGCCGTGGTTGCACTTCGTGTGAACGGAGGTGAGGGGCCCATGAAGCAGCTAGCTGAAAATCTATGGATCTTTGATGGCGAGGCGGTGCCGTTTCTTAAATTACCTTTTACCACCCGTATGACGGTTGTACGTCTGACCACGGGTGAGTTGTGGGTGCATAGCCCGATCAGGTTTAGTGACTCAATCTGTCAGCAGATCGACCAACTTGGCCCGGTAAAGTATCTGGTGGCACCTAACCATTTGCACCACCTCTTTCTTGCTGAGTGGCTGGCGCACTACTCAGATGCTATCTCTTACGCTACCCCGGAGCTTATTAAAAAGCGCCGTGATTTGGCTTTTGATTACGCACTCAATGAAACTCGCGACTGGCCTTGGTCGAATGAACTCGCACATGTGCTGTTTACTGGCTCGCCCCTAATGGAAGAAAGTGTGTTTTTTCATCATGCCTCGCGGGTATTGATTGTTACCGACCTGATTGAAAACTTTTCCGGTGAGAATTTTAGCTATTGGCAACGACTTTTTGCCAGGATGGCCGGGGTGTTGGCGCCCCACGGAAAAACGCCCCTGGATTGGCGGTTAAGTTTTATGTTTGGCAAAGCCAAAGCGAGACGGCACTTGTCAGATATTAAGGGATGGCAACCTGAAATGATCGTTATGTCTCATGGTGAAATTATCGAAAGCGGCGCCGCAGAGTTCTTAGAAAAGTCGTTTGATTGGATCAAGTAAGCCAACCTAACGGCCGTTTTGATGTTTTCTTTCCCCGCAAACAGGCAATTGCTACTCTATCACTTTGTTTCCGGCCTCTTTCTTTTATGAACACAGCATTTAGTTACTCAACCAAGTACACCCTGGATAAAAGCCACTTCAGTGAGACGTATGATGCGTCGGTGATGGTAGATGATTCCTACCGCAAGTACAGTAAATCGGTGGTGATGGCAGTGGTTGGGCTAGGCCTGCTCTACTTTACCCAGGTTTCGCCTTATCTGGCTTGGTTTGTGGTTGCTTTGGCTGGTGTTGAAGCGCTGAGTGTACGTTTTCATAAAGCTTGGTGGCTTGCCCGCCAGATGATTAGCAAAGCGGCAAACAACGAGCTGGCACTGACTATTGATGAGGAAGGGGTGCGCAGTAAATCTGTGTATGTTGAAAGCCAGATCTTGTGGAGCGATATCACTCAGATTGAGAAAACCGATCAGGGCTGGCTGCTGCATCTGGCCAGAGGCAAAACCTATATCTCGGACCGTTGCCTGTCAGATGAGGCGATGGCTTATGTGAAAGCCAAAGCGGGAGAGTTGTCGCAGGAAGCCAAATAAGATGATTCGACTGTGCGTTCTTTCCGTTAGTTTGTTGTTCCTGCAAGGATGCTCCTTCCTTGTCGAAATAGCGCTCTTCAATAACAGCGACGAGCGTATAGAGATTTGTAACTTAAATATGCAGGAAAGGCTCTGCCAGCAGATCGATGCCCAAACAATGAGTAAGGTGGTATTGATGGGGGACAAGCCGTCGGAGCAACACCGATTCAGCATTGAATCTAAAGGCCGCATCGGAATATATGAGTTTGTGTTTGATGAGCCTTATCCCACCCATGCTTCAGACGTATATTGCGAAGGCCTAATTCAAAAGCAGTGTGATATACCTCTGCAGTTTGAGGTCAGTGGCGAACTTTATTGGGCAGGCAAGAAAGCCAGACTCCCAGTTGATAAGCTCCCACCCCAGCCAAAGGGATTTCCTATCTCTCCGAGTACCTAGCTACTTCCTTCAGTCACTTACCTCCCAAACGCCTGCAGAACCAAGAAGTGAACTTTTTGTTAATAAAAGGGCCAAAAACTCTGAATTGATAATCAGATAGCAACGTGGAACGCATTCAGAATGATGGCATGGAGGTTAAGTAGTAAGGCTATCTTCTGGTCGGTATTGATCCACGGTCTGCTATTGTTTCTGTTCAGTCGACTCTCGGTGCCTGAGTTTAAACCCGCACCGCCAGCGCCATCGATTGATGTGTTTGTTTATCATGCGCCGAAAAAGTCAGAGCCAGAGCCAGTCGTTGTGTCTGAGCCGATTCCCGAACCTGCCCCAGAACCTAAACGTTACCCTAAACATGAACCCCAACCTGAAACAGCGCCTCAAACTAAGCCAGTAGTTCGGCCCGCTCAGTTGGGTATTCCTGATGAAAATGAACTTGAGACAGCTATTGATGAACCTCCGGCAGAGGGATTGGTCGAGCTTGACGAGGAAATTACACCCCAGCTTGACGAGGAAGTAACAGCAGATCCTTTGCTACCGCCCGAGCCTCCACCCCCTGAGCGTGAAGATCCGGACTCGCCATTTGTTCGGCCGCCAAGAGCCGCGAGGGAGTCGCTGGTAGACAGGTACTCGAGCCGAGGTCGACTGAGAAAGCAGTTGGAGGCTATTGAAGGGCCTGTACAGCGAGAGCGTGAGTCCTCTTCGCTTTCGGTACTGCACCCGGAAGCGACACCGCTGGAAACCTTTGCGCCTGAAGAGGAAGAGGAGATGCCGGTAGTCGAAGTCGCTTGTGATGATTCGGTGAACAAGGGGGCTGCGATTCTTTCGGGCATCATGGGGGGCACCATACGTTGTCAGGAGCGTTCACTGGAGCAGTTTCTTAAGCAACGAAAAGCGGAAAGAGGCTATTAATTGGCATCATAGATGGTGTTTTGTTGGCGAGCGGCGCTGTCTTGGGCATCAAAAATCAGGCTTTCGAGGCAAATCAAACAGATGTGTGATGGGTGTTTATGCGGGTCGTTTTGTTGAGAAGTGTGCAGAGAGGTTTGCGGAGAAGTGTGCAGAGAGTTTTGCACATAGATTTCTCTTGAATTCAATGAAGCTTTAGAGGCTGTTTCGAGCGCATTTTTTGTGCCAGATTTTTAGCGAAAAGTTGCTGACAGGCAGCTAGCTTTGAGCACAAAAGTTGTCAATGGATTATTTTTAAATTAATCCTTACTGATTGATAAATAGCTATAAATTGATTTTTATTAACAGCAAATTTAATCCACAGAATCTGTGGGTAACTCAGGGAAAATTCTGTTTCAGTAAATAGATTCAGCGAGTTAGATGCGACGTTAATTTGGGTGATGAAGTGACTCTGAATGAGAGGCGGAATCAGGGGGATTAATCAGGGCCGTTAATCAGGGCAATTGCATGGCTTATAACCAATAATTGATCTAGATTAAGAAAATAGCATTGATAACGATTCGCATTTAAATTACATTTGCTCCTGCGTTTACAGGAGAACCTAAATGTTTGTTTGCATCTGCCATGGCATTACCGATACCCAGCTTAAGCAAGCCGTTGCTGACGGTGCTGAGCGTCTGGCTGATGTGAAACGTTCCCTTGGCGTTGCGACCCAATGTGGTAACTGCGCCTGCAAAGCAAAACAGGTGATTCAGGTGGCACTGGATGATCAGGCGGAGGCTCTTTACGTGAGTGCGGCTTAATCGCCAACGCTTTTTGTTTTTCGGTCTCCCTTACACCTTACTCCTTACACCCTTTCTTTCTCGCTACTTCACTATTCTTGATAGCCGTGGCCTAAGGCGTCAGCTCTCACTCCCATCGTATCGATGTTGTGACTGTCATAATCGCCGTTTATAGTGACTCTATCCTCCTGATCCCACAGGGAAGTTGCTGTGAACAGTGTATTTGAAGGCCGCTCGAACCGGATTGTCCTGCTGATCTTTCTTGGCATTGCCATCTATGCCAGTTACTACCTGATAGCCCCCTATATTCAGCCCATTCTTCTAGCCTTGTTAATTGGCCTGCTGACGGTGCCTGTGCATGATTGGTTGGTGGATAAACTCAAAGGCAGAAAGAACCTGGCTGCGGTGATCAGCTGTCTATTGCTTTCTCTGGTGTTATTGATCCCGGCGATATTGGTGATGGTGGCGATCTTAAAGCAGGGGATCAGTTACTCGGGTACGGTGCGCGAGTGGGCCACCGGGGAAAATGTTCACCAGTTGGTGGCTTCGCCTTGGGTGCAGAAGGTCAAAAACTTCCTGGGGCAGGTATTACCCCATGATGTATTGGAGCCAGAATCGATTAAGGCCCAGGTACTGGCTGCCGCCAGCGGTGTGGGTAAACAGTTTGTAGGCATCTCCACTTCTATGCTGGGCAGCATTACCAACTTCCTGCTCAACTTTACCCTGATGCTGTTTGTGCTGTTTTTTGTACTGCGCGACCATGAAAAGCTGATCAGCTTTTTCCGCCACGCGCTGCCTCTGTCTCGCAGTCAGGAAGATGCGCTGCTGAAAGAGGTGGTCGATGTCAGTAAAAGTGCGCTGTTGGGGTCGTTTTTGACTGCGGTGACTCAGGGTTTTGTGGGCGGCATTGGTTTGGCGCTGGCTGGGTTCCCGGGGTTGTTCTGGGGCACCATGATGGCCTTTGCTTCCTTGATCCCGTTTGTCGGTACCGCCCTTATCTGGCTACCTGCGGCCATCTACCTGTTCGTTACAGGTGATACTGGATGGGCTATCTTCATGTTGATATGGGGTGTTGTGGTGGTGGGCTCCATCGATAACTTCCTGCGTCCGCTGTTTATGCAGGGCGCGTCGATGAGCACTGTGGTGGTGTTTTTCTCACTGCTGGGTGGTTTGCAGGTATTTGGGTTGATCGGTTTGCTGTACGGCCCGTTAATATTCTCCATCACACTGGTGCTGTTCCACCTGTATGAAAAAGAGTTCTCCCGCTTTTTGACTGATCAGGACAATCGTTAAGCTGTCCATTGGTCCTAACTTTTTGTTAAAGAGGTGAATATGTTTGTGGTTATCTTTGGTCGTTCCGGTTGCCCTTTCTGTGTCAGAGCTAAAGAGCTGGCAGAGAAGCTCACTGAAGAGCGCGACGATTTCAAATTCCGCTATATCGATATCCACGAAGAGGGGATCAGTAAAGCGGATCTGGAAAAAACCGTGGGTAAGCCGGTAGAAACCGTGCCTCAGATCTTCCTCGACCAGGAACATATCGGTGGCTTCACCGAGTTTGATGCGTATGCCAAAGAGCATCTTATGTAGCCGCTCTCCCTAACCTGCCGATTTATTAATCAAAATCAGGTTTATTAGCACATCCTTGGCGTAGATTGTCCCGTCTGCGCCATGGAAGTGCGCGATGCTCATCGTTTTCACTTCTCTGTCGCACCGATACTCACAGATGTTTAAAAGGAATTGTGATGAGATTATTGCGTGCGCTTACCTGCATTATCTGTTTTATCCCGCTGCTGACCTGGGCCGAAGAACCTGATCTTTCAGAACAGGAGATGGCTTATCTGGCCCAAAGCATCGAGCTTTGGCAATCGATGGACCGCCAGACCGGCGAGATCCTGCTGCCGGGCAGTATGGCTCGATTGTCTGTACCTGAGAACTTCTACTATCTGGATCCACAGGACTCAGAAAAAGTACTGGTAGATATCTGGGGTAACCCGCCGGGCACCGGGGCGTTGGGGATGTTGTTCCCAGCAGAAACGACACCGTTTGATACTGACTCCTGGGGCGTAGTGATCAGCTACGCGGAAGATGGTTACGTATCTGACGAAGACGCATTCAATATCGATTACGACGAACTGCTCGAAGATATGCAGAGTGATACCCGTGAAGAGAGTAAAGAGCGTGAAGCGGCGGGTTATGGCTCTATCGATCTGATTGGTTGGGCGGCACGTCCTTACTATGACCAGTCTCGCCATCAGCTCTACTGGGCGAAAGAGCTGGAATTTGACCATCATCCTGACCATACCCTGAATTACAGTATTCGCAGTCTGGGGCGCAAAGGCGTACTGGAGATGAACTTTGTGGCGGGTATGGAGCAACTGGACGAGATCAACAGTAATCTGGAAAGTGTACTGACCATGGTGAATTTCGTGGAAGGCCATCGCTATCAGGACTTTGATTCTTCGGTAGATAACGTCGCAGCCTACGGCCTTGGTGCGTTGGTGGCCGGTAAGGTGGCCTCTAAAACCGGACTGCTGGCGGCGGGACTCCTGCTGCTGAAGAAGTTCTGGTGGCTGATTATTGTTGCGATTGGTGGTTTGTTCCGCGCGATTACCGGCAAGAAAGACTAGTTCGCTAAAGCCTCAGCAAAAGCCGCATCCAGTGATACTGCATGCGGCTTTTTTGTCTCTGGTTTACTCTGTTTCGGGAATAGGTTCAAAAGCCAGCTTGATGATTTGTACTGCTTCAACCAGCGGGTCCAGGAACCAGTGACGCAGATAGAGATAGGCAAAGTAGAACAGAGACAGGAAGAACGCGATCAGGCCATAGATAACAAACTGGTAGCCAATGGGGAGACCGTTTTCATCCAGTAGATGTTGGTTCTGCTCTGCCAACTTTTCTTTCAGGTCCCGCAGCTCGTCCAGTGACAGGTTAAGCAGCTCCAGGTCGGCTTTGATGCTGGTATTTAGGGCTAACAGGCGATCTGTCAGCTCTTCTAACTGCTCAACTTCTATGGCCTGAACCCCATCTTCAATCATTTTCGCAACCTCACCGCTGAGTAGGGCGACTTCGCCAACTGACTGATTTATTGAATTAACCAAGACGCTCAATGCATTGTTGGCTATCGCATTCAGCAGAGGTTTTAGAAAACCGAATAAGCCAAACAGGGCATGGGAGACCTGGTGAGCCGTATGCACCAGCTGATCTGTTTCGCGTTTTACTTCATCCAGCGCAGAGTTAATCTTGGCTGCATCTGCTTTAATCTTTGCCCATTCGGCTTTGAACGTGTCGTCAATTATCTGTTTGTCTTTCTCTACTTCCAACTTCACTCGGTCGTAGATTAAAACCCATTGTTCTTCGACTTTCTTAAGCTCTTGGATACCTGAAAGTTGCTTAATGTTGTCTTCGATCTGGTGATAGGCACTGCCGACCAGTGCCGAGTCCTTTTTGACGATGGCGCCGTAGTGTTTGGCCCCTTGGTGAATATGAAATATAGCCATGGCCACACATGCCAATATCACCAGCGGCATAAACACCATCATCAGTTTTGAAATACCGTGTATCAGTCGGAAGGATCGTTTGAAAATGGCCATATCCATCTGCCTTGAGAAAGGGGTCCAATCCTGAGCCTAGCCACTGGAGAGTGGATTTCGGTCGGAACTGATGCTTACTGGCGCGTTGTTTGATTGGGCGCAAGCTTGGTTACGGTTAAGCAGGGTGGGGCTGGATGAAGCATGGAAGTGCGCCAGACTTAAAAGTTTGGGTTGCGGTTTTTGGCTTCGGTTTTAGGTTTCGGTTTTAGGGCTAGATTGCTATCGTCATGAACTCGTATTGGCTAATGCTTTTTGTGTCTACTCGGCGGCATGTCTTGGGCGGGGCAGAATTGCCAAGGAGTGCTATAACTTTCTAGTACCGTTCAATACACGCACGAAAAGTAAGGAGTCTTTGATGACGACTTCACTCTATGAAAGATTGGGTGGTACCGAAGGCATCACCCGGATCGCCAGCGATGTAGTAGATAACCACTGTACTAACCCCCGAATCTCCAAACGATTCGCCAACGTCGATATTCCCGCGTTGAAAGCCAGCGCCGCCGCATTTTTTATCACAGGTACCGGTGGCCCTCAGGTATATGAGGGCCAAGATATGGAAACCGCCCACACCGGAATGAACATTGACGTCGAAGAGTTTGTTGCGGTTTTGGATGATGCTTTAGCGGCACTGCAGAAAAACGAGGTAGGCCAGCGCGCTCAGGAAGAGGTGCTGTTTGTGCTTTACAGCATGAAGGGCATGATAGTGCACCAGTGATTTCTGCTTGTTCTGACAATATTCGGCGGTGGTTGTGTGGCTGCAGATCCACACATCACCGCCGATTTTTTGCCCGACCTTTGTGCAACAAATCACCGTTCTCTCATTTGTCAGACACAATATGTTGACCTAAATCAATTCTTAAACCACTATATGTGCCGAACGGTTCCTTAGGACTCTTTCTACAAAGAGACCGCGGATTAATAGGGAATGTGGTGCGTAAGGTGGAAAACAGCCACCCAAACTAAGCCACAGCTGCCCCCGCAACTGTAATTGCAGAGCCATGTTCTTTAGCCACTGGAGTCCCCTCTGGGAAGGCGAACAAAGGCAACGACGCAAGAGCCAGGAGACCTGCCGTGAAGAGTGCTTCGCAGTCTTTTTATCAGCACTCAACTTCTGAATAACCAAACATCGGGCGGGGTGATCCGGTGTGTGGCTCGACCATGCTCGGTACCTGGCCCAGACACAAACGTTGGCGCCCGATCATTTGCATGGCTGGCGTCATACCTTCCCCCTGCCTTGTCGTTAAAGGAGCTCGACAAGGTGAACAGCAAGAATATCTCTGTAGCGAAACGAAGTGGCCGCCATGAGCCATTAGATCTCGATAAGATCCACAAAGTACTGACTTGGGCCGCCGAAGGTCTGGATACGGTATCTGTGAGTCAGGTCGAGCTGAAAGCCCACCTGCAGTTTCATGATGGCATTACCACCACGGAGATCCACGAAACCCTGATTAAGTCGGCAGCGGATCTTATCTCTGAAGAAACCCCTGACTATCAATACTTGGCTGCTCGCCTGGCTATCTTCCACCTACGCAAAAAGGCCTATGGTCAGTATGCGCCGCCATCGCTGTACCAGCATGTCGGTCGTTTGGTTGACCTGCAGCGTTATGACGCCCAGCTGCTGCAGGATTACAGCATGGAAGAGTTCACCTTGATGGACAGCTTTATCGACCATCAGCGAGATCTGACCTTTGCCTATGCTGCGGTGAAACAGCTGGAAGGCAAGTATCTGGTGCAGGACCGGGTGAAGGGCGAGTTCTACGAGAGCCCACAGTTCCTCTATCTGTTGATCGGTGCTTGCCTGTTCGCCAATTACGACAAAGCGATTCGCCTGGATTATGTGCGTCGCTTCTATGAGGCGGCATCAACCTTTAAGGTCTCTTTGCCGACGCCAATTATGGCGGGTGTACGCACCCCGACTCGCCAATTCAGCTCCTGTGTATTGATTGAGTGCGGTGACTCACTGGATTCCATTAACGCGACGACATCGGCGATTGTGCGTTACGTCAGTCAACGTGCGGGCATCGGTATTAACGGTGGTCGTATTCGTGCATTGGGCTCGCCAATTCGTGGCGGCGAAGCCAACCACACCGGCTGTATTCCTTTCTTCAAACACTTCCAAACCGCAGTGAAGTGCTGTTCTCAGGGCGGTGTGCGCGGCGGTGCTGCGACCCTGTTCTATCCGCTATGGCACCTGGAAGCGGAAGAGCTACTGGTGCTGAAGAACAACCGGGGCGTAGAAGAGAACCGTGTCCGTCATCTGGATTACGGGGTGCAGCTAAACCGTTTGATGTACCAGCGTCTGCTGCAGAATGGCGACATTTCTCTGTTTAGCCCATCAGATGTGCCCGGTCTATATGACGCCTTCTTCGCCGATCAGGATGAGTTTGAGCGTTTATATACCCAGTATGAGCAGGACCCTGCGATCCGCAGTAAGAAGATAAAAGCGGTTGAGCTGTTCTCGCGTCTGATGCAGGAACGCGCATCTACCGGTCGTATCTATATCCAGAACGTTGACCACTGTAATACCCACAGTCCATTTGACCCGGCCAAGGCGCCTATCCGCCAATCAAACCTTTGCCTTGAGATCGCTCTGCCAACCACGCCACTGCAGGATATCAATGACGAAAACGGTGAGATCGCGCTGTGTACACTTGCAGCCTTCAACTTGGGCGCGCTTGAATCACTGGATGAGCTAGGCCCCTTGGCCGACCTGCTGGTACGTGCACTGGATAGTTTGCTGACTTACCAGAACTATCCGGTTCCTGCGGCTCGAATCGGCTCGCTGAGCCGCCGTACTTTGGGTGTCGGTGTCATTAACTACGCCTATTACCTCGCCAAAAATGGCGCCAAATATTCAGATGGCAGCGCTCTTGGCCTGACGCACCGAGCGTTTGAAGCGATCCAGTATCACCTGCTCAAGGCGTCCAATCAGCTAGCGCAGGAGCAGGGCGCATGTAGCGCCTTTGCCGACACAACCTATGCCAAAGGCGAGTTGCCCATCGACCATTACAAGTCGGATGTTGATAGCTACTGCAATGAACCTTTGCAGTGTGATTGGGAAGGACTGCGTGCTGATATCGGCCGTTGGGGCCTGCGTAACTCGACACTAACCGCATTGATGCCGTCGGAAACCTCATCTCAGATCAGTAATGCCACCAACGGTATCGAGCCACCCCGGGGCTTTGTCAGCGTAAAGGCATCAAAAGACGGGATCTTGAAGCAGGTGGTACCGGATCTGACCAAGTACCGCGAGCAATATGAGTTGCTGTGGCAGATCCCCAATAACACCGGCTACCTGCAACTGGTGGGCGTGATGCAGAAGTTTGTTGATCAGGCGATCTCGGCCAATACCAACTATGACCCGGCCAGATTTGGCGAAGGTAAGGTACCAATGCAGCTACTGCTGCAGGATCTGCTGAGTGCCTACAAGTGCGGTCTGAAAACCCTCTACTACCACAACACCCGTGATGGTGCGACCGACAAACATCTGAATAACGAGCTGCCGGTGGGCACACCGGAGACCACGGTCGTGGAAGCGGAAGATGACGGCTGTGAAGGCGGCGCCTGCAAGATTTAGATGTGATTAAAAGAAATAAACCCCCTCATCCCAGCCCTCTCCCCTAGCTTTTAGAGAGAGGGGAGAGGGGGCTTTAAATGAACAACGATAAAAACAGTATTGGATAACCTGTCATGGCTTATAAAAGCTTTAACCAAAACAAATTTGAGACCTTTAAGCAGTCGATGTTTTTCGGTGAGAACGTCAACGTGTCTCGCTATGATCGCCAGAAATATCCAGTATTCGAACAGCTGATAGAAAAGCAGCTCTCTTTCTTCTGGCGTCCGGAAGAGGTGGACCTCTCCTCTGACCGTAAAGACTTTGCTGAACTGCCGGCTCATGAGCAGCATATCTTCCTGAGCAACCTGAAGTACCAGACCTTGCTGGACAGTGTGCAGGGACGTTCCCCCAATATGGCGTTTTTGCCTTTGGTGTCATTGCCTGAAGTGGAAACCTGGATCGAGACCTGGGCATTCAGCGAAACCATTCATTCCCGTTCTTACACCCATATCATCCGCAATATTTTGCCGGAGCCGGGCGTAGTATTTGACGACATCATCAATAACCCGCAAATCGTCGCGCGTGCCGAAGCTGTATCGCAGCATTACGACGATCTGATCCTTTATGGTCAGCTGTATGCTGCTGGAGGCGAGGGGAGCTATCAGCTACCAGCTCAGAACCTATCCGAGCAATCCGCAGAGACGGAAGTGACCCTGTCCGATCTCAAACGTAAGCTTTATCTCACCCTAGTGTCTGTCAATGTACTGGAAGCAATCCGCTTCTATGTCAGCTTTGCCTGCAGCTTTGCTTTTGCCGAACGCGCCACCATGGAGGGCAACGCCAAGATCATCAAGCTGATCGCCCGCGATGAAGCGCTGCATCTGACCGGTACTCAGCACATGCTCAACTTGCTGGCCAGTGGTCAGGATGATCCGGAGATGGCCGAGATCGCCAAAGAGCTGCAACCGCAGGTAATCGAGATATTTAAACAGGCCGCGGAGCAGGAAAAAGAGTGGGCCGAATACCTGTTTAAAGACGGCTCCATGATTGGTTTGAATGCCGATATTCTGGGTCAGTATGTTGAGTTTATTACCAATGAACGCTTGCAGGCCGTTGGTCTCTCGCCCTGCTTCCCTAACAGACAGAATCCGCTGCCATGGATGGATAGCTGGTTAGTGAGTGATAACGTACAGGTGGCACCGCAAGAAGCGGAGATCAGCTCTTATTTGGTGGGTGCTATCGACAGTGATGTTGATACCAATGCGCTGGCGGGATTTGAGCTATGAGCGAATCCAGCACCGCACTGAAAATCGATACGTTGTTTCTGGCGGAAGCGGCAGCGGATAGCACAAGCAAGTACGCACCGACGCTGTTGCAGCAGATGGAAGCCGAAGGGGTTGAGGTGGCTTACCAATGCCGGGAAGGGTATTGCGGTCGCTGCCGTTGCAAGAAGTTATCGGGGGAGGTGACTTACCAGTCGCCCCCCATCGCTTGGGTCAATCCAGACGAAGTACTGCCCTGTTGTTGTGTGGCAAAAACAGATGTGGTGATTGAGCTGACTTAGCTTGATTAACCTGAGTAGCCACAATCTTGTTCGAAGTAGATGTAGCCAATCCAAGTTGTTACGTGAAACAACGGAATATTGGATGCAAAGAATGCATCGTTCACTTTGCTCCAGTGGGCTGCTTCTGCTTCGTCAGCCACGTTGATCTGATGTGGTTCCTTCATGTGGTCGGTGAGGCTTACCAGTAATCTGTGGTTTGGCATTACCTGGCTCAAATGGCTGCGCATTTCTGGCAATTCACTGCGGTAAGCCAATTGGAATTCCCCCTGCGCTTCAGAGCAAGCCAGTGCAACCTCCGCCTGCTCAACGAGTGATTTAAGAAGCGGGTAGATGTGCTCAACACATTGGTTGTAGCGACCAAAAAAGGCTTTGCTATCGGTTTCCAGCCCCATTTCAGCAGCCATCTCATTAAACTGATTTGGCTCGACACCGCCGCAATATTGTCGCTGTGCACTTTCGTAGTTAGAAACTATCTGTTGGGTCTCAGGAGAGTATTGAAATGCGGAAGATGCCAAGGGCATAAGGCCTAACACTGTGCTTATGAGCTTCGCTGCCCAGAGATAAGTCGCCTTCATTGCGAATCCAAATATAATCAATTAAAGAGACTATTATCAGATAGTTACGTCTATTTTATTTTGCTTGGAATCAACCAAAAGTGAAATGCCCTACCGGAGTACTAGTTGTTCTTAGGCTAGAGGGAGCGCAGTGTTTTCAGCTCGGCATTCTTTGTCATGCAGCTCCATCACTCTCTTGGCTTCCGCGATTATTTCAGTGGGCCCAAACTGCGCAATATAGTGACAGGCTGCAAAGTGCTTCGCTTTCGCTTCATACTCGCTTACCCATTGTTTGCGTTCATCCAAACGTGATGGGTTAACTGGCCAAACACCAGGTACTGGTCTTAATCGGTCGACACCTATACGCCAAGGCTTCGCGGTCAATCTGGCGCGAAAGCAGTGCTGGTTTTTACACATCAACATATAGATATCATCTGTACCAAGTGCTGCCATTAAGGTTTTGGCTTCCTCACTGGCAGGAGCAAACAGCTGGTTCATCACCAGTACCCGATAGCCCATTGGCGTCTGATAGAGCCTCAGGTGAAGGTTGGGATTGGCCACTGCGACTTGTTCTATTTTCTGTCGAGCAAGGTCAAACGGATCAGGCTTGGATTTGGCCATGATGAGATGAATCCATTCGGCGACGGTGGTGGTCATGCTGATGACCGCAATGACAACAGCCAGCAAAAGCCACCAAGACCAGTGCAGCACCAAGGCAGTGGCTGCCAGTGCTGCAAGTAGGAAAAACGCTGCTTTTTGTTCACTGAGACTCACACCGGTTTTTACATCAATATCGGCGAACAAGACGTTAGGCGTGTTTAAGCATCGTGCGCCATAGGCATTTCGACTAACCACCACGTCGCCATGTATTGCCAGTTGCTCCTCGCGAATAGGTAGCCCTTCGGCACCGTTATAGGAGACTTTATGGTCAACACGTCGAACGGTGCCTTCTTCAAACAGCTCTGCTTCCGCCTCTTTGAGCCGCTGTGCTGCATGTCTCTGAGCATCGGTTTCACCCGTGTCGGACCATCCGAACCGTTTCAGTGTGAATGACTTACCATTGATGCGATGGGCAGACTTAGCCTCCGCCCAGTATTTTGGAACCAGCATGTATTTAATCCGTGTCAGGTTTTTCTTTGTATGTCGACTAGAAGCCGCAGGATTGCGCGGCATAGCAGTGGTTCAAGGTCTTCAATTGAGAAGTTTGGTGTGAGATGAAACAGTGAATTCAGGTGTATCACCTTTGACCAGTAATGTGGCCACGGCATTTTTTCTTTTGCCTTGGCGATGTATCGAGTTTTATTGCTGATCGGGTGGTAAAGGCGCGCATGAACCGTCACTTTTGGACGCCACATGAGGGGCATGGCTCCTATGCCCAAGTCTAGGGCGCATAGCGTTCCCCCCTGCAAGTGGGGGATGGCAAAATCGATTGCCAGATCATGCTTGGTGATATCCCTGAATTCAGTTAGCTCAGGTAGTGAGATGATTTCAGCAAATCTATCTCGGGTATCTGCGGCCAGATCGATGCTGTGCATGCAGCCCCATTCATCGATAGCAGGTTTTATCGAATCGCGAGGAAATACGCGTATTTGACCAAGAAATACGCGTTGTTCCGCTTTGCTAAAGAGTCCAAACATAGATCTATGAGCTGGGTTGTTAAACCGCAAATGGTCTGCGTTGCAGATAGTCAGTTTCGACTTCCATCTCATAAAGCGTTCGCGTGGCTTCGATATTCAGCGCATCTCGCATTTTTTCGCGTTGAGCTTCGTACTCAGGTGTCATCTCGACCACCTGTGCTTCCTCAAAAGTAGCGCGATCTGGCCATTGGGCATAGGCGATCAGCTCACCGTTTTTGTTACGGTGCAAACGAGAACCCAAGCTCCCTTTCAGCAAGTAAATCCCCTGTGTCACCTGAGGCCAGGCATCGAGAAACTGCTCCTCGCAACCCGGCTTCACCACAAACTCGTACATCACAACAAACATAACTGCTCCCTGCTTTAGTTAGCCTTTTACACTGCCTGAAGTCAGGCCTGAAATCAGCCATTTCTGGCCAATTAAGAACACGGTTGTGATCGGCAGCGCGGCAAATATTGCTGTGGCGGCAAAGTCGCCCCACATTTGGCCGTAGGGTTGATAGAGGAAGGACTGCATCCCCAGCGCCAGCGTGTACTTGCTCTCTGTAGTTAACATCAAACTGGCTAAGATGAACTCGCCGAAAGCACCAGCAAAGCTCAGTACAAAATTCACCACCAAAATGGGGACACTTAGAGGAATAATGATATAGCGAAGGATTTGCCAACGGTTGGCACCATCCATAGTGGCAGCTTCCTCTAGTGCTGGATCCAGCGACTCGATGTAACCCTTAATCAGCCAGACTTCACCAAGCACGCTGCCCACATAAAGCAGGATCAGAGCGCCGTGGGTATCAAAGCCTAATGCGGGCACATAGTAGCCCAGCTTTTCTACCATAATCCGTATCGCCACCATGCCGGAAAACGCGGGAAACAGGCCAATAATCAGCAATGCCATTAGTAACCACTTACTGCCAAAAAACTTAATTCGGGCAAAGGCGTAAGCGGCCATAGAGGCAAACAGCAAGGTAATGGTAGATGTAGCCAAGGCAATTTTTACCGAGTTCCAGGTCCAAAGCAGTACCGGGAATTTATCGAACACAGCTTGCTCTTGTTCGGTCTGGGCGATGCCAAATACCAGTCGCCAATGTTCAAAGCTGATGGTCTCTGGGATCAGTGGCCCATTCAGCAGGTTGCCAGGACGGAGAGAGACCGAGACCATCGCCAGCAAGGGATAGATCAGACCGGTAATAAACACTGCCAGAAACAGGTAGGCCAGCCAGACTTTGATATTACTTTTTTTACCTTCAACCATGGCCATAACTACACCTCCACTGCTTCACGTGATTTTGTTTTTTCCCGAGTCAGCCAGAACTGCCATAGGCTGATACTGGCGATAAACAGGAATAGGTAGGCCGACAATGCACTGCCCAGTCCGTAGGCTTCGTAGCCGAGGGTATGGCCTTTGACCAAGCCGTAGATGTAATGGATCAGAAGTTGAGTATCGCCAATTTGCGCGCTGACATTCTCCATCATTGGTCCGCCAGCGGTTAGCAAGAAGATCACATTGAAGTTATTGAAATTAAAAGTGAAGGAGAGGATCAGCAAAGGCACTATCGGTTTAATGATCATGGGCAGGGTGATATAGCGCAGTTTGTACCAGGTGCCCGCACCATCCATATTGGCCGCTTCATAAAGATCTTCGGGTATTGATTTCAACATGCCCATACACAGCAGCATAAAGTAGGGGAAGCCCAACCAAAGGTTAACCAGCAGTACCTGCAGTTTTGCCAGCCAGGGGTTGTAGTACCAATCTAATTTAACGCCAAACAGGTACTCTAGCAGCGCGTTGACCTCGCCAAAGTCGGTATTGAACATGGCGCGAAAAATCATGATTGAAATAAAGCCGGGGACGGCAAAAGGCACAATCAGCAAAGTCCGAAGAATTCTTTGCCCTTTAATCCGGTGCCAGTTCAGTATCGATGCCAGCAGCATGCCCAAACTGAACTGCATCAATACCGTGAGGAATGCGAAGCTAATGGTCCATAAGGTAATTTTCAACAGTGCCCAGCGCTCTTCTGCCATACCAAACACGTCCAAAAAATTGGCAAAACCGACTTGGGTAACGAAGCCCGGTGTCACTATGTCATCGGTAAAGTCACCCTTTTCATCCAGATAGGCAAAGAACCCTGTGTCGTAATTTGCCTGAAGATAACGGTTCGATTGTTTGTCCAGTAACAGGTCAGTGGATCTGTCTGGTAGAGGTAAGTTTGTGTCTGAAGCGACTTCATACTGGGGTAACAGCGGCAAGAATTCTCGCATGCCCAGCATGGAGAGTGGCGCTTCGCCCTCGCGGGTTAATCGCAGTTGTTTTAATGCACTGCGCACCTTGATTACATCGCGCATTTTTAACGCTTCGTTTGGTGGCGATTCGCTCGTGGCCTGGAGTGGTAACTCCATCAACTGCGCCAATTCGTCATCTTTTGGCTTATCGGGCAGGTTAAATGGCGCCGTAGCAAACTGATTACCATGTTTGTCTTTGAGAAACAGTTGGTGCTGCTCACCCACGGCGTGAAGGCTAAACCGCAACCGTTCCGCTTTTTCAGCGTATGTTTGCTCCAGCAGGTAGCTCACCGTGCGTTCATAAGTGAGCAGGTTTTTACTGCTGTAGTTGGTAAAGGCGATAGTGACGGAATAGACGATGGGGAACAGCATCAGCAGGAATACCAACACCATGGCGGGATAGATAAAACGCCAACCGGTAGCGGCTTGGTCATAGAGCAGATAGGCGCTGGATAGACCAAGTATCAGTGTGACGATGGCGATGGCGTATTCGCCCATTGCATAGAGATGTACCAGGGCGTAGGCGACAGACAGCAGAATGCCGCCAGCGAGAAGAAGTACAAGAAATCGTTTGAAAGATAATGAGTTAGAGGATGAGTGAGGGGAAGACAGGGTCATAGAGGTTGATATTGTCATAGCTTTCCTTAGTGACATTTGAGCGGCCATTTCAGCCTGCTCAGGCTTATTGTTATTAATTTGTTGCTAAAACATACGCTGCCAGAAATATTTGAGCAACCGCTTGTTTCAGCTCAAAAATGTGATGTTTGTTAAGGAAAATATGTGAGTAGAGTCGATGAGAGGAAAAAACAAAACGGCGCTCTGAGCTAACTCAGGGCGCCGTTTTATCAGGGGCGTGGTGTTACAAGCTAGGGCTCTGTTACCACGGTATTCGATGCGTCATCTTGTTTTGGAGAACGGCGATACAGTCCAAACAGTTTGCGGAAGAGATTGCCGATATCCTGCAGCATCAGGTACATGCAGGGTACCAACAGCAGGGTGATGATAGTGGCAAATATCACCGCAAAGCCCAGCGCGACAGCCATTGGAATCACGAAACGTGCCTGTAGGCTGGTTTCGAACATAATGGGCACAACGCCAGCAAAGGTAGTGATGGAAGTTAGTGTAATGGCGCGGAAGCGCGCACATCCCGCCTCAATTACCGCTTGTTTAACACTCATGCCTGCACGTCTTGCCTGGTTGACGTAGTCCGTCATTACAAGACTGTCGTTAATCACAACACCGGCGGCAGCAATCAAACCAAAGGTCGACATAAGGCTCATATCGATACCAAACCAGAAGTGGCCCCAGATGGCGCCAGTCAGACTGAATGGGATCACCGACATGATAATAATTGGCTGAGCGTAGCTCTTCAGCGGCACGGCCAGAAGCACATAGACGATCAGCATGCCCGCAATAAAGAACATCATCTGTTCGTTCTGTTGGGCTTGCTGCTCTTCGACGGAGCCGCCAAGCTCGGTTTTAATGCTTGGGAACTGCTCTTTCATCTGAGGCAGCATGGTTTCTTCGATGATTTCGACGACTGCATTTGGCTCGATCTTCTCTTCATCGATGTTGCCCCATACGTAGACGCTACGGAAACCACCTTCACGACGGATGTAGCTGATACCCGGTTTTTCATCCAGATAAACCACATCGCCCAGCATCACCTCTTCGCCACTTGGCGTAGTGATCACAGCATATTTAAGCTCAGCAAACTTCTCTCGGGTTAGTTTGGGGTAACGCACCATCACGCGCACCTCTTCACCATCACGCAATACACGCTGAGCCTCGCCGCCATAGAAGCCTGCACCCACCTGACGGGCGATAGACATCAGGTCTAATCCGAGGTCATAGGCAACCGGGCTCAGGCGAAGCTGCACTTCCTTACTGGCTGGGTCGATGGTCGAGCTGATATCAAACAGTCCTTCCTGCTGTTGCAGCATGGAAATAAACTGACGACCAGCGGCGTTAAGCGTTTCAAGATCAGCACCAAACAGCAGGTAACCGAATTCGCCATCGTCACGACCACCATTAACATCATCTTGAACCGTGAACGATTTCATACCCGCAATAGGCGGGATTGCTTCGCGCCAGCGACGGGCCAGTTCGAAGGTGTCGTAAGGACGCAGTTCTTCATCTACCAGAGGCGCTAGAATGCGGCCTTCATCTCTCTCTTCGTTGAATGCCAGGACGTCACGGATCATGCCTTGGCCATGCTCTGCTATCGTGTCCGCCTCGATCTGCATAATCACAGCTTCGATGGTCTGGATCGCATCAATGGTTTGCTGGTCCGACACGGTTTCGTTCATCTCGATTGAGACACTGGGGAAATCGTGTGGGACTTTAGGGCTGGGAACAAAACGTACGTGGTTGGCTTGCACCAGGCCAAAGCTGATTACCAGCAGGGCGACAAAGCCGAAAAAGACGGTCCAGCGCCATTCGGTACACAGGGTAACAAACTGTTTGTATGGCCCATTTACGAAGCCAAAGAAACGCGTGTTGAAACGATCACGCCAGCTGCCTTTTTTCACCGGGGAGAAGTTAGTGTGTGCCAGGTGAGCAGGCAGGATCAGCTTAGATTCGATCAAACTGAACACCAGACACAGGATCACCACCACGGCGATAATGTAGAAGAAGGTGCCCTCTGGCCCGGATGACATCACAAATGGGGCAAACACGGCAATGGTTGTGAGTACGCCAAAGGTTGCTGGTGTTGCCACCCGTTTAGCCCCTCTAACGACACTGTCAACGCCCCCTCCACTTCGTTCAATTTCTGTGTATGCGCTTTCGCCAATGACGATGGCGTCATCGACCACGATCCCGAGTACCATGATGAAAGCAAACAGCGACAGAATATTAATGCTTACCCCAAATACCGGCATCATCATGATGGCACCAAGGAAGCAGAGCGGCAGTCCCAGCATCACCCAAAACGCCAGTCGGAAACGCAGGAAGATGGTAAGCATCAGAGCGACCAGAATAGAACCCTGAAGCAGGTTCTTCAGCATCATGTCGAGGCGGCCGTTGAGGTAATAGGTGAAGTCCACCAATACCTTAATCTGCATACCTGTGGGTAACGTCTTGTTGCGCTCTTCGATATAACGTTTTACTGAGTCCGCGACAGGAATAATGCTTTGATCTTTGGTGGCGCTGACCGACATGTAGATGGCATTTTCACCTGAGTAGCGGAAATAGTGCTCACCCTCGGTAAAGTCATCCTGGATGGTAGCAATGTCTTTTAGAAGCACCTTGGCGCCATTGGCACCGATCTTAATTGGGATATTGCGGAACTCTTCGCCGCTGTAAAACTGGTTTTCGATACGCACCGATACAATGCCGGAATCTGTGCGTAGCTGGCCTGCAGAGATATTGGCTGAATAGCGGCTGATAGCAGCACTGACATCTTCCATGGTCAGGTCATAACGGCGCAGTGCCTCAGGCGGGATCTCTATCGCGATTTCATCTTCCGGCGCGCCAAAATAGACCAAGGATACGTTACCCAGCTGGAGCAGCTCGTTCTTAACCTCTCTGGCAACGGGTTTCAGCTCGGTCAGCGGGTAGTCACCGACCAATGACATCTCAATTACTTCCTGGCGGAACTCCTGCTGGTAAACCGTAATGGGTTCCATTTCGGCAGGAAATGAAGCGATACCGTCAATGCGCAGTTTTACTTTGTCCAGCACTTCGGGCAGGTGAGCATCTGGATTGATCTCCAGCGTGACAGAGCCGGAGTTTCTGTGCGCGCGAGAGATGCTGCGCTTAATCTCGGTAACATCTTTCAGCGCTTCATCAATCTTGATCAGAATGCTCTCTTCAATTTCCTGAGGAGAGGCACCTCGGTAGGTTGCTTCCGCGCGAATGTAGTTGCGTTCGATGTTGGGAAACATCTGGCGCTGAATCGTAAAGTAGCTGATCACACCCATGATAAGGATGAAAAACATCATCAGGTTGGCAGCCACTGAGTTGTTGGCGAAATAGGCGATCAGGCCTTTCTTCGAGTCTATCTCTGACATAAGAGCCTCCCGCTATCGTTGAGCGACGGCGGCAGCTTCAAGCTTAACCTCCATCCCTTTTTGCGGATACTCAGGCAGTGTCAGAACCAGCTGCTCACCAGCGCTCAGGCCATCACTGATAAAGAAATACTCACCTTCTTCACGCAGTACTTCGACCCGGCGAGGGAAGAGTTTATTGTCTTCATCCATTAACCACAGCGTGCGGTTACTGACAAGGTCCTGTGGTACCTGATATACGTTGGTGAGGGTTTTGCCTTTAAAGGTAACACCTACGTAGCTACCAAATTTCAACTTTGGTTGGTTGCCATTGAGGCTGTAGGGGTCTTCAATACGAGCCACCAGGTGGGTCATGCGGGTGGCATTATCAACCACGCCGAGATCTCGAACGATCTCCGCCTGACGCTCAATGCCGTGTAGGCCTTTGGTAGCAATGGTTGCGGTGCTGCCCTCGATGGCATCAGGTAGAAATGCGTTATCAAAACCAGGCACAGGGAAAATAACCTCAGCCGCTTCGATACTGCTTAGTTCAGCAACCGTATCGCCAACATTCACAAACTGGCCCACACCCAGATCCCGGGAGATCACCAGCGCGTCATAAGGCGCGCGGACTTCGCAGTTGTTCAGATCCCGTTGAGCCAGCTTGAGCCCAGCTTCGGCAGATTGTACATCTGCTTTGGCACTCATCACCTGAGGTTTACGCAGGTAAAGATCTGAGACTGTACGATCTTTCATTCTGCGCGCTTCTGCTTCGGCTACTTTGGCCTTCGCTTCCTCTTCGATCAGGAGGGCGTGGGCACGACGAAGTTCAGCTTGAGCCTGAATCAATGCCGCTTCGTAATTGTCCTTTTCGATGGTAAACAGGATATCACCCTCTTTTACCAGTCCCCCAGCGGTGAAGCTAGGGTTCCACTGCGTGACCTCACCCGATACCTGGGCTGCCAGCATGGTGCTTTGCAATGGCTTAACTTCACCATAGCTGGCGATAGTGACCTGGTAGTCAACTGATTGCAGCGTAGATACCCGTACAGTTGGGCGTGTATCTACCACCTTCACTTCTTCAGGTGCTTTTTCGGTGGCTTTAATCAATTTCATGCCGCCAGCTCCGACGGCCAGCACTGCGACGGGCAGTGCCCATTTCATCCATTTTTTGCTCATAACTGAAATCTGCTATCTATTAGGCTCAACTTATAGTAACTGCTGAGTTGCAAATCAAAGTTAACAAATTGTAAATAACTATGAGTGACAAGCTAACAGGTTGATTAATAGTGGATGAAATGTGATCAGATAACTTGGATTAAGTAATTTGCTGTTGTCTAATAAAGCGGCGATAAGGAAGTCATTGCGACATCACCCGGCTTCAAGGTTCTGAAGCCCCTTTCCTTCCTATTTGCTTGATGTGCGACTGAATGCGCCTTTTTAACTTCATTGTTAGAGCGCCTTTCTGGTTGCAAGTAAGTTATGTTGTTACGTAGGGATACATATATGAATAAGTCAGTTGTTATCGGCGTCGGCCTGGTCGGCGTTATTGGTCTGTGTGCTGCTGGTACCTATGCGTCAGGACAGATGCTCGACAATATCTACCCCATGAGCATCGCCAAACTAAATCAATCTCCTGTTATGGAGGTTGAAATGGAACAAACCAGTAGCTCCTTCTTTGAACGCTCCCATAAGTTTATGGTCACCCTGAATGGCGAAGTATCGCTTGAATTCACAGAACAGGTGACCTTGTTACCCTGGGGGGCCTCGGGTGAAGTTGAGTTGGTGCAGCAGGGGGATATGTTCTCTCAATTGCGTGAAGAGACCACCTTCACCGAGTTACCTCTTGAAATCAGCTGGCATGCAAATCAGCTATTCGGCAACGCGTCTCTGGAAATGCTGATGGAAGCGTTTTCTATTGAAAGCAAAGATCCTGAAGACAGCTCCGTCGCACACATCAAACCGCTATCGCTTTCTGTCGACGCAACCGTTTCGGGGTATGCAGAGATGTTTGAGTTTACATGGCAGGGCATGGAGTTTGGCGATGGCGAAGGCACATTCGTTATGGATGAGATGACAGCTGGAGGAGTTGGCGAAGAGAACGACGGTGTATTTTTGATGACGGATGGCTTCTACAAGGTGGCGTCGGTAACGTTTCACGATCCTGACAGCCAAACCAAATTCAATCTGGTGGATCTGAAGTTCACCAGTCGCAACGAGAAGCAGGGAGAGAACGCCTTGCTGGAGAATGAGTTTGCTGTCGCTTCCTTTGATTTCTCTGATGGCCAACAGAACATCAGCATGCTTGATGCCAAATTCGAAGTGACATTAGACAATCTTTCATGGCAGGCGATGAAGGCGCTTCAGACCATTAACCAAGGCCAGATGATGACGGATGACGAAGCGACTCAAGCCTTCTCTGCTTTGTTTAATCAAGGATTTGACGTGGCCCTGGATACGCGTATCAATGATCTTTCTGTGATGGGCCCGATGGGGGCCGGCAGCGGTGAAGTGAGTGCTAAGGGGAGTCTGGTGATCCAGCCCTCAGACTTTGAAGCATTGCAGCACAATCCGATGGCGCTGATGCAAAGCCTGGTTGGCGAATTGGACCTGTCTTTGAGTCAGTCACTGGCTGATATGGCTGCCGATGCTGGCGCACCTCCTTATCAGGCGCTGGCAGATGCTGGCTATGTCAAAGTGGAAGATGGTCTTATTAAATCCAAATTAGCGTTGGCAGCTGAAGGTCTGACCGCCAACGGTATGCCTTTGGGGATGTAAGTTATATATGGGAGAGGGATTGCCCCTCTCCCGAAATTGTTGATCAAGTAAGAGAGAGTTATGGGCGGAGAATTTCTAACTGCGACGCTGTTCAACCTTGCAGTTAACCTGATTTATACCTTGGTGGCGCTGTTGGTCGGTGTATTGGCATTGCGGTTTATCGATAACAAGCTTTTGAAAAACATCGACATCGAACAGGAGTTGAAAGAGGGTAATGTCGCTGTTGCCATCTTTGCGTCAACTATCCTGCTGTTTGTCGCCTTGATTATCTCTTTTGGCCTTAAATAGGCATTTTTCAGCGGCCAGAATCAGCAGCTAGAAATAGATCGTAATGAAAGCCAGTTGGATCATTTACCTGCTCCTGTTTGCTTGTCTTGTTTACGTAGGCATGCAGAAAGATCGTCCTCCCAGTTTGGAGCGTGTGATGGCAAATGCGCTGTCTGCGCAAATGGAAGACGCGGCCAATCGTATCCCTGTGCGAATGCTTGATTCTGCAAATCAGAGAGGTTCAGTGCATGTGCTCAGCAATGGCAAAAATGTGTTTGAACAGGATATTGTGGCCTTCATTCGGTCACAACAGAGTCAGACAGACACCACCTACCTATGGCGATTTGAGCCCGATGGTTATAGCACCGCGACCGCTCAAGGCTTAGATAATCAGCACCATTTCGTAAACAGTTACCTGGTGGGGTATTCACCGTTCCAAACCGACAAGCTTTGGGTGCCCCTTTACACGGTTGCGACCCGTAAACAGTACCAACTGGACAGCGAGCAATATCAGAAAGGTGACCTATGGCAGAACTCGGCTCAAGCTTATCTTTACACCCGTGGAGACTGTGAGGACCATGCGCTGCTGTTGGCTGACTGGCTGATTGCCAGCGGCATTGATGCCCGTGTTGTTATGGGCAACTACAGAAATGAAGGGCATGCCTGGGTGGTGGCATTTAAAGATGGCGAGGCGTTTCTCCTGGAAGCAACAGATAAGCGAAGATATGCCGCGTGGCGCCATTACCCCAAAGCCAGTCTGGCGAAGCACTATGCCCCTGAAATCATGTTCAATCGCCATTCACTTTGGCTGAATCAGGGCAGCAAACAAACCCGTGATTACCAAGGTTCACATTGGCAGAAGCGTTCTGTGTTTAAACCTGCCAGTAGTTAAGATCCATCCGCTCATCTATCTCGTTCTAAATCTCTAATCGTCAGTCCGTGTCCGGACTAAAATGTGATTGAAGCGAGGGCCAAATAATGAACACTTTCAATCCCAACAAACTTCGCATGAGCAAGTGGACCAATGTCGGGGGCACAGGCTCGCACAAACACTATGTGGTCACTGACATATCGATGGACGAAGAGGGGGCTATCGAGTCCTGCACTATGGAGGCGGTCGGCTCTCATCAAGAGCGAACGGTGGAGTGGCAGGAACTATACGATAATCGCCGTTGGAAATCGGGCTGGGAGTAAACGGTAGAAACAAAAAGATTTCTGCGGTGTTTCTCGATTTCACTTACACTATGCGCCATTGGCAGTCGGCCGTGGTTATGTGTGAGGAAAAGTGATGAAGGTATGTGGTGTTGAACTAAAAGGCAGTGAAGCGATTATTTGCTTGTTGTCACTGGAACAGGGGCTGTTTGAGATCCCAGATTGCCGCACATCACGTATTGCTATCTCCAAGTCGACAACCACAGAAGAGATGCGCAAGTTCCAGTTTGACTTTGCCAAGCTGATGGAAGACTACAAGGTTGAGCAGGTTGTTATCAAAGAGCGCATGACCAAGGGCAAGTTTGCCGGTGGCGCTGTTAGTTTCAAACTGGAATCAGCCATTCAGCTTATCAAAGAGTTGAATGTCGATCTTATTTCAGCGACCGAAATTAAAGAGACAGTAAAACGCAATCCGATGCCTGTTGAGTTTAAAGCAACTGGCCTGAAACAGTTTCAGGAGCAGGCATTTACTGCGGCGTATGCATTCTTAAGCAAGTAGCTGAATTAGTTTTACCTCTGTTTGTTTCAACTGAAACCAAGCCGAACCGGCTTGGTTTTTTATGTTCAGGACGAACGGTATGCCGCGGATACATGGTACCCAAAACACTTCGTGGGGCATGCAAATGTATAGGTGCGGCGATGTTCAGGACGAACGGTCGAAAAATTGCTCCTGCATTTCCGACATTTCCGCCATCCTTGGCGGTCGTATGCCGCGGATACATGGTACCCACTGCGCTTCGCGGGGCACGCTGTGTTCAGGACAAAACCAATCTGGACCCCCTCTGTGTAACCGCAGCCATTTTTACTATCTTCACGATCTTTTCGTGGGTGATTGACGTAAAACCAGTCAGTTAAATCACCAACTGAAGAGGTCTGCTTATGTTTCAGTTTCTGCGTCCAGATCCCGTGAAAAGAATGAAAAAGCGATATAACGCGATGTTGGAGCAAGCCATGTTGGCGCAACGGCGGGGCGATATTCGCAGCTATTCAATGATAAGTGCCGACGCTGAGGCGTTGTGGGGCGAAATTAGAGAGTTACAGCGAACACAGCAGAGTAAATAGTCCTGTGCCCAGAAGTAAAAAAAGCCACTCAGACGAGTGGCTTTTAGTTTTTTACACGGTTATTTCGCCAGGCACTCACCAAAGAGTTTGTGAATGCGACGATATTCATCAAGCCAGCTGGATGGCTGACGGAAGCCGTGTGGCTCAACCGGGAAGATCGCGGTTTCAAAGTCCTGCTTTTCAAGCTCAATCAAACGCTGCACTAAACGCACGACGTCCTGGAAGAACACGTTGTCATCCAGCATCGGCGCATTGATCAGCAGCGGCTTGTTCAAACCTTCTGCGTGGTAGATGGGACTGCTACGCTCGTAAGCCAGAGGATCAACCTGCGGGGTATTGAGGATATTGCTGGTATAGCCGTAGTTGTAATGAGCCCAATCCGTCACGGGACGAAGCGCCGAGCCGCACTGGAACAGGTCTGGCTGCGTAAACAGCGCCATAAAGGTCATGAAGCCACCGTAGCTACCGCCATAGGTACCAACACGCTGAGTATCGACATTGGCATTTTCACCCATCCAGCTAACACCATCCGCCAGATCTTCAGTCTCAGGGCGACCCATATCGCGGTAAATGGCTGTACGCCAGTCTCGGCCGTAGCCCTTGGACGCACGATAGTCCATATCCATGACCACGTACCCTTGCTGGGTCAGCAGGCTGTGGAACATAAACTCGCGGAAGTAACCTGACCAGCCCAGGTGACTATTCTGCAGGTAACCTGCGCCGTGGTTAAAGATAACGGCCGGGTACTTATCAGCTCGGCTCTTATCAAAGTCTGCCGGGTAGTAGACTCTGGCATAGATTGGATGTTCGGTGTGGCTGGAAGGCACCGCCACCACTTCTGGTAACACCCAGGGGTAGTCGCTGAAGGCCTTGCTGACGGTGTGGGTCAGACGCGTGGCTTTAGCGCCGCCTTTGACCTCTTGCAGGTACAGCTCTGTATGCTGATCTAACTTTGAGTGACTGAGTAGCAGCTTGTCTTCGGCCGGACTCAGTACGTACTCCGTCATACCGTTCAGGTCCGTCAGTTCATCGATCTTGCCGCTGGCCAAATCTACGCGGTAGATCTCGTAGATCCCCGGGTGTTTAGCATTGGCCTGGAAATAGATGAACTGGTCGTCTTGAGTCAGCGTTAGCTGGTCGACTTCATACTCACCCTTTGTCAGTGCTTTGGCGCGTTTGCCCGGCGTCATCAGATACAGGTGGGAGTAACCACTTTGCTCAGACAGGAAGTAGATATCGTCTGATCGGTTCAGCCAACCGTAGCTGTTGAACTTGTAGTTGATCCAGGCTTCGTCACGCAGGTGGTGCAGACTGTTTAAGCGCTGGTTTTGCCAATCGAGTTCAGCCAGCCAGCGGTCTTTGTTATCCCATGTCGCTACCATCAGGGCGACACGTGTGCCATCTTTGTTCCACTGAATGGCGGACTGAGACCAGTACCAATCATCGATTAGAAGCAGGTTTCTACCTTTGTCCTCTTCCGGTGGCTGGTATTCGTCACCATAGATTTTGGCGTTTTCAGCGCGGACCCTGGCTAGGACATCATCGCCCAAGCCCGGCAGGAAGCTGGTATCGATCTGCTGTAATTCGTTGTTAGCCAGACCCAGGCTCCAGAAGCTGACTTCAGGGGCTTTTTGGTCATGTACGCGTTGGCGAACGCTGACACTTTCGATGCGTCCATCCTGACCGATGTAATTCGGCATGATGTCGCCATCTGGGCGCTCCTGTTTTTCACGCAACACGATGATAAGTCGGTCGCCGGCTGGAGACAGGCTGGTTTCTATCACCTCTTTGCCTTCGCCCAAATAAACGGGCGCTACCGCCATAGTGGGATCATCGGCCAAACGAGCCTGTTTCTCGGCATCTTTTTCTGCCGCTCTTTGTTGTTTCAGTGCGACATAAGCGATCAGCTTGTGCTGTTCGCGAGCAATATGGTCTTCAGGCTCTGGCACTGCCTCTGGGGCTTCGCTTAGTTGCAAGTCGGTCAGTTGCTGAATCTGACCTGAGGAGAGAGACACGGTGAAATAGTTAAAACCGCGTTTGAATGCCAATAACTCGTTGCTTAGCCACAGTGGGGAAGCATCCTGGTTGCTGGTTTGTGTCAGGACGCGAACGGTATCGTCTTTAACACTGCGCAGTAAGATGTTTCCTTGCCAGCTATAGGCAACATTAAGGTTATCTGGACTTAACTCGCCTGCAGCTTTGCCGAATCGGTATTCATCTGCAAGGGAGACTACATCGCCGTTGCCGCTGCCAGCAACAGCACGTTTAACCAGTTGGTACTGTTCTTTGCCGACAACCTTTTGTTGGTAGAAAAGGTGACTGCCATCATCGCTCCAAAACGGCGCTAAAGGCGCGTTACCCATCCAATCGGGGTGAGCCATGATCTTTTCCAATGTCAGTGTTTCACTTGGTTTAAGCGTATCGACAGCGGGAGGAGTGATCTTCTTGGGGGCTGTGTACTGGAGCTGAGCATCAGACTCCGGTGTTGTTGATGCGCAGGCAGTAATTGCCAGGCTCAACCCTAAAATAAGGCCCTTTTTCATGCTGGAATCCTAAGGTTTTTATTATCTTCTCTGGAGGAGTCGGCGTATCACCGTTGCGGCAGTATACCTCAGCACGGGCATTGGCTCACCTGGTGAAGTCAGGGGATGGGTTTATATTGAAAGTTAGTGTTTGCTTATTTTACGGTTTCTTCCAATGGCTCCTTGAGTGTGAAGTTAACACATTGAATATATGAGCTTTGTGAAATTGGCTTGTGATATGCATCACTCAAATTAGGTATGGGCGTTTGTATTTATAACGGAGAAGAATGATGAGAGCAGCTGTATCACTTTCTGCCGTATTCGCCATCCTGTTGTCTGGGCATTCTGTTGCTGCTTTAGTGGATTGCGATACGTATGTGACTGCTTCAAACGAAGTCTGTCTTGATTATGATGATTTTGGATTTACTACCACGGACGATGCGGTTCCGCCTTCAACTCTGGACCTGTTGATAACAGATAACAGTGATGTGGATGACACTTGGCTGTTTCATTTCAATACCAGCGGTGATGATGATGGTGCCTTTTTAGCCCTTGGTTTTGATCTCGACATCGATGCTACATGGAAGAGCGCATTGCAGGATGCCGGCCGCTGGATGGTGTATGATCACTCGGTACCTGTAATGGTTAGCTTCGATCAGGAAGACGACACCAATGCATCAGCATTTGAGGCCAACGCGAACCTTAATGGTTTGCCAACCGATACCTTAACTGACGGTACATTCGATTCACTGATCGCTTTGGACAAACATGACGATCTGTTCGATATGCTGGTTAAGTTTGATGTTTCTGGCTTAGATGCTGAGCTTACAGATATCAATGCGTTTGGATTGCGTATGCAACGAACCGGTGATGACGAGGAACGTAGCTTCAAAGGCATTGCTGGTGGTTTTGAAATTACGACGACTCGTATTGTGCCTGAGCCAGGACCTTTAGCCTTGTTTGGATTATTGGTTGCTGGTTTTGGTTGGCTGGTGTGGCGACGTCACCAAAGCTAAAAGAGAAACTGAGCGGCTAGATTTAACGCGCCCCCTGTGGGCGCGTTTTTATGTACAGGAAGTACGGTATGTCGCGGGTGCATGGATGCACAGGAGCGACGATGTACAGGAGGTACGGCCGAAAATTGCTCCTGCATTTTCGGCATTTCCGCCATCCATGGCGGTCGTATGCCTGACGCGGGTGCACGGTACCCAATACACTTCGTGGGGCATGCAAATGCACTAGAGCGATGATACCCACTACGCTTCGCGGGGCACGCTGTGTACAGGAAGTACGGCCGAAAATTACTCCTGCATTTTCGCCATTTCCGCCATCCATGGCGGTCGTATGCCTGACGCGGGCGCATGGTATCGAATACACTCCTCTCCAAATAAAATCGATTTATTGGATCTAGTTTAGGTTTAGCTGCTTTATTCGATGGGCGGTATTAGCGATAATAACCGACCCTCGTTAATCAGGTTTTAAGTTCAGATGGCGTCTACACCCAGCTCATCCTTTAAGGGTAACTTTAAGAAAGACTTTAAGCGCGACCGAGACCAGTTGGTTGAAGCGCTGAAAGTACCACCGCACTCTATTGAAGCGGAGCAGTCGGTGCTGGGTGGCTTGATGCTGGATAACGAAGCCTGGGACCGTGTTGCTGAACGTGTGGGTCACAACGACTTCTATCAACGCTCACATCGTTTGATTTTTGAAGCGATGGCGCGGCTGATTGAAAGCGGCCAGCCTATTGACCTGTTGACCGTTTCAGAAACCCTGGAAAACGAAAACCAGCTCGATGATGCTGGCGGCTTTGCCTATCTCGGTGAGATGGCGAAAAACACCCCCAGTGCCGCCAATATCAATGCCTATGCTGAAATTGTGCGTGAGCGTGCGGTTGTTCGCGAGATGATCAGCGTGGCTAATGAGATCGCTGAAGCGGGTTTTGATACCGAAGGGCGTGACAGTGCTGAGCTGCTCAATATGGCGGAATCAAAAGTCTTCGCCATTGCCGAACGTCGTGCCAGTAAAGGGGATGAAGGGCCTCAGGACCTGAACTCCATCTTGGGTAAAACGGTTTCCAAAATTGAAGACCTGTTCCGCAATCCAACGGACGGTATCACTGGTGTATCTTCCGGCTTTTCCGATCTGGATAAGATGACCAGCGGTTTGCAGGGCAGTGACCTGATTATTGTTGCAGCCCGTCCATCAATGGGTAAAACCACCTTTGCCATGAACCTGTGTGAAAATGCAGCGTTGAGACAGGATAAACCTGTGCTCATCTTCTCATTGGAGATGCCTGCTGAGCAGATCATGATGCGTATGTTGGCCTCACTCAGTCGTGTCGACCAGACCCGCGTGCGTACTGGCCAGTTGCAGGATGAAGACTGGGCTCGTATCTCCTCCACCATGGGCATGATGATGGAACAGGGCAAGATGTATATTGATGATTCATCAGGCCTTTCTCCCACAGAGGTACGCTCCCGCGCTCGACGAGTTGCGCGAGAACATGGTGGTCTAAGCATGATCATGGTGGACTACCTGCAGCTGATGCAGGTGCCCGGCATGAGTGAAAACCGGACGCTTGAGATCGCTGAGATCTCTCGCTCATTGAAAGCGCTGGCTAAAGAACTGAACATTCCCGTCGTTGCTCTGTCTCAGCTTAACCGTTCATTGGAACAACGTGCTGATAAACGCCCGGTAAACTCGGATTTGCGTGAATCGGGAGCGATTGAGCAGGATGCCGACCTGATTATGTTCATTTACCGAGATGAGGTGTATCACGACGATAGTCCGGATAAAGGCACCGCTGAGATCATTATTGGTAAACAACGTAACGGCCCAATTGGCCGTGTGCGACTGACTTTCCAGGGACAGTTCTCCCGTTTCGACAACTTCGCCGGGCCACAACCCGAGGATTAACCACTTTTGCTCACTGCTCACGCTGTTATTGATTTAGCTGCCCTGCGCCATAACTTGGCGCGGGTACGCGACTACGCGCCTGAAAGCCAGGTGCTTGCTGTTATCAAAGCCAATGGTTATGGCCACGGCGCACTGGCTGTGGCCGAGGCACTGTCAACGGCTGATGCATTTGCTGTTGCCCGTCTTGAGGAAGCATTGAAACTGCGTAAAGGCGGTATTGAACACCCCATCCTACTACTTGAGGGAGTGTTTGATCCTGGCGAGCTGGGCGTCGCTGCAGCACACGGTTGCGAAATCGGCGTGCATTCGATGTCTCAGTTGGAAGCTCTGGAGCGTGCCCATCTGCATAGTCCCGTCACCGTATGGCTGAAAATTGACTCAGGGATGCATCGCCTAGGCGTGGCGCCTGAGCAGGCTGCTGAATTCTATCAGCGGTTGCAGAAAACACCTTCGGTAAAAAACGTGGTGTTGATGACGCATTTTGCGTCTGCCGATGAACCTGAAACCGGTCAGACAGAGGCCCAACTGGCTCTCTTCAACCAATGCACCCAAACCTGGCAGAAAGACCTGCGCTCACTGGCCAATTCAGCTGCGATTATCGAAAATCCAGAAGCTCAAAAAGATTGGGTTCGCCCCGGAGTGATGCTGTATGGCGCCTCTCCGTTTGCGGACAAAGATGCTCACGAGCTGGGTTTAAAACCGGCGATGACCTTGAAAACAAGGGTTATTGCTGTCCGTGACCTAAAAGCTGGTGGCAGTGTCGGTTATGGCGCCACCTGGCAAGCGACAGAAGACACCCGCCTTGTGGTCGTTGCTATGGGTTATGGTGACGGCTACCCCCGTCATGCCCCTAGCGGTACACCCGTCATGATAAACGGCAAGCGCTATCCCATTGTGGGACGTGTTTCCATGGATATGATCACGGTCGATATTGGTGACGCTGATATCAAAGAGGGCGACCAGGTGATCCTGTGGGGGGATAACCCGACCGTAGATGAGATTGCCATGCTATGTGGCACCATAGGTTATGAACTGCTGTGCAATATCACTACGCGAGTGGTGTATCACTATATCGACAGTGAAAACCCCGCAGAGGTTCGTTAGTTCAGGTTTTCAGCTCTGTCTTGGCGCTCTGTTGCCCCGATTCGATTTGATTTCGTTTACTCTTTTGACAAAAGCATGAGAATAAAAACGAAGCAAAGGATGCGTAACACCTTCAACTTGGTGGCCGGCTTGATGTTGCTGGCCAGCTTTTTCTGCGTAGGCTGCTCAACACGCTGGCAGTATTTACCGACTGACGAAGAACTCAATCAGCCTCTACCCAAAATCTATGTGGTAGGCCACGGTTGGCATACTGGCCTGGTGGTGCCTGCGTCAGCCATTCCCAAGGACTTGGCGGAGATACATCAAACTCTGCCGTTTTCCGCTTTCTACGAAATTGGGTGGGGAGACAAGGGCTTTTATCAGGCCGACGAGATCACCTCTGGCATTACCGTGCGCGCCATCTTCTGGCCAACAGAGAGCGTTATGCATGTTGTTTCTTTGCCTAAAGAGCCACAGACCTTCTTTCCTCAATCTGATGTGGTTGAACTCAAACTGTCCCAACAGGCGCTGGATAAGTTGATGGTGGCGATTAGTCGTAGTTTTGCCAGAGATTCGCAGGGCGAAATTTTGCGAACCCAGAAAGGGTTGTATGGGCAAAGTTGGTTCTATCAGGGAGAGGGCAGTTACTACATGACTAACACCTGCAACACCTGGGTCGCCAAGATGTTGGATGAAGCCGGTGTACCTTTCCGTACTTTTATGACCCTGACCTCCAGCAGTGTGATTGAGCAGGCAAAAGAAGCTGCGGCGAACTACCCGTGTGCAGAGGTCAACTAGCTCAGCCTTTCGGCTGAGCTATTCAACTATTACACTTGGTATTCTGGATAATCCGTTAAGCCTTTTTCTCCACCGCCAAACAAAGTCGCGGGGTCATGCTCGGTCCAGGGGTACCCCTGCTTAATACGTTCAGGTAGGTCGGGATTGGCGACAAACGGGCGGCCAAAGGCAACCATATCTGCCAGGCCAGATGCTATTGCGTCTTGCGCCCTTTCTGTGCTGTATTTGCCAGCGTAAATCAGTACGCCTTGATATGCATCGCGCAGCCCCTGCTTAAAGCTTTTCGCCATCTCTGGCGCGTCATCCCAGTCTGCTTCCGCGATATGCAGATAGACAATCTTGTGTTTGTTCAATAAAGCAGCCGCAGCTGTATAAGTCTCAATAGGGTTAGCATCGACAGTGCCATTTAGTGTGGTCAAAGGTGCTAATCGCACACCCACACGATCGGCGCCAATTGCACCAACCATGGCCGCAACAACTTCATCCAGAAATCGAAGGCGATTCTCCAGACTGCCGCCGTATTGATCGGTGCGCTGGTTTGATTCTGAATCAATAAACTGATTAATGAGATAGCCATTGGCGGCATGTAGTTCGATGCCGTCGAAACCGGCTTCTACGGCATTCAGAGCCGCCTGACGAAATTGCTCCACGACCTGCCGGATCTCTTCGACACTCATTTCTCTCGGTTCAACGACATCAACGAAGCCTGGTTCGTCACTGCCGTTGTCGACAAAAACTTTCACATTCTCAGCTTTAATCGCTGAAGACGAGATAGGTTGTTGGCCATTTGTATTGTCAGGATGCGTCACTCTGCCAACATGCCAGAGTTGCGCAAATATTACGCCGCCTTTTTGGTGTACGGCGTCGGTGACTAGCTTCCAACCTTCTAGCTGCTGTGTCGAATAGATACCGGGAGTCCATGCGTACCCCTTACCCAGCTCCGAGATTTGTGTGCCTTCAGTGACGATCAGGCCTGCTGATGCTCGTTGCGCGTAGTACTCGGCCATTAGCGCATTAGCGACATCACCGGGTTGTGAAGCGCGAGAGCGAGTCATGGGCGGCATAACGATACGATTTGGCAATGTATGTTGACCCAGTTGGATAGTTCTGAACAGTGAACTAGACATGGTAATGCTCCAAGGGATTAGGTGAGCCCGATTCGATGACCAATAGTGTAGTGCGGTTTCTATTGCGATTAAGAAGGTGAAAAGCAATTAAGCTTTGTGAAATTCGTAATAATCGTATCTACAGGAGTGTTTGAATAAGGGAAAATCTCTACTAACTTCAGTTAGTAACCTTACTTACTAACGCAATGGAGTGCCCTATGGCAGAGATTCTAAGCTCTTTGTCATCGACCCCGCTGCCTACCATTCTGGTGGTGGCGGGACTCGTATTTCTTTTTTTGAGCATTGGTGGCCAACTCGGTGCTCAGTTGGCAACCCCCAAAATCAAACGATCGGTGGCAGGTGCTATTGGTGGTCTCCTGCTTGTTTTTGGCTTGGGTCTCTACTTCGTTGACAAGTCTCCGGACACAACAGAAAAAGAAGTTGCGAAAAAAAGTGAGCTTCCTGCCGATGAAAGTGAGCAAGTGGAAGAAGGGCACCGTCTGAGAGCAGAGAAATTCCAAGAAGGGTTGATTGTTCATACCCAGTCAAACTTCCACCTTTATGATGGCCAGCTAACGCTTAGTTTGCAGGGGCAGCACCTGCAGGGAAGCGCAGAGATTATGGGAACTGATACATCTCAATTAGAGATATTGTCAGAAGAGGCTGGACGGCCAACGGTTCTGAAGCTGACCATTGTTAAAGAGCAGGTTGATACTAAAGTTATTCTGGGTGAAGAAGAGAGTGTGACTTCGGAATCCGGCATATTTGAAGGGCATAGCCTGCTGATACAATACAAGCAGGGGCAATGGCAAAAGCAATTGTTAGGTGCAGAGCCAACCGAGCAGCAACGTCGGGAGCTGAAAACGGGTTATACCGATGACTTCGAGAGTTACCCTGATGGTATGGTAGCTCTTGGTGAGAGCTGGCAATTTGAAGGCGCAGAACTGGCTCAACTGATGGGGTTTGGCAGTTACCTGAGTGTCGATGGAAGTGCCACCATGAAATTTCTTGAGGTGGTGGAATACGAGGGCGAAACCTGTGCACTAATCACCCTTCAGCGATTGGAGATGACTGCAATAACATTGGATGGTGACGGCAATGAGGTAACTTTGAATTTTGGAGGTGAGGGACGAGTGTATCGTTCTCTCGATCGCTTTATCGACCGCCAGGTAGATTTCAATGGCAATATGAAAATGCAGACCGAAGCAGTTATGGAAGGCCAAAAAGTGGGTATCGCAATTAATGGCCCGGTAACTATTTCTGTGCAGTCGAACACCTGACGTCCCGCGCACAAAAAAGGCATCCGTTTGGATGCCTTTTTTGTTCGTCAACCGCGGACTAGCGACGGCGAGCGGCTGTCAGTCCGAGACCGGCGAGAACCATCAGCAAGATAGCTGATGGGGCTGGTACATCTTGGCCCACGTATTCGTTGATGATCATGTTATCCAGTACCCAGTGCTGGCCAGAACCTGCATTGGGGGTCGTGTCTACATAACCATTTGGATCAACCGAGATTGTCAGTTGATCGATGCCTACCCAGTTGAAAATAGCCTCAAATGGAGAGGTGCTGACATCCAGATAGTCAGTGTAAAGCAGTTGGCCATCATTTAAGCCCTCAACCATCAACGTTTGAGTGCCCCAAGCGCCAGCAATGGCAAATGAGCCGAGGTCAAAAACGCCGTTAACATCGGCCAAAACAAAATCAGATGGTGACGCTGCGAAAGGATTGAATGCAAAACCATTGCTACCAGTGAACACCTGCATCGCGTCGTAACCAGAAGTCGCGCTCTGACTGCCTGAGCCCGTAGTCACTTCTGTGTAGTTGAATATTGGATCAAGACCTGACTCAAAATCGATCAGTGATGCGTGGCTCACACCGGATACTGCTAGTAATGCCGCAGCAGCAATGTACTTCTTCATTTTGTTTCATCCTTGTTTAAAAAGCCTGATAGGCAAATTTGCATTAAGTTACTCAAAAGAACTGGGTGAGCTAAAGGCAAAAATCATTCCATTGATGTTAACTTTATGTATTTAAATGAATTAACGAATACTCTAGAAGGCAAAGCCATTTGTTTGGTAAAAAAGTCTGACATCTATCTATCTGAAATAAATAACTTGTTTCAGCTTTAATGTGGTTTTTAGGCTGTTCCGTTATTTTTTGCGCTGAAGGATTACAATGCCAGTTTTGGCTGAATAAAATCCAAAAAAGCGGTTATACGTCTTGAAACGGCAGAAGAGCGATAGAAAACGGCATTGATCGATTCTCGTTCTTTATCGCTGCTGCGTTCCGATTCCAGAAGTGCCACTAGGCGCCCTTGTGCAATATCTTCACTCACCATAAAGCCCGATAAGCAACTGATTCCGTTGCCACTCAAGGTTAACTGACGCACGGTTTCACCGTTGCTGGCGCTTAGTGTTGGCTCTGTTTCCAGGCCGCCAGCCAGTGGCCATCGATTCAGGGTTTTAGGGCTGATGAAACCTATAAGCTCGTGCTGTGCCAATTGGGAACTTGTGCTTGGATAGCCTCTCCTTGCCAGGTACTCAGGCGATGCAACGATGTAAAGCTTGCTGTAGCCCATTGGTCGAGCGTGCAGACTTGAGTCTGAAAGTTTACCCACACGAATAGCCACATCAGTCCGATTTTCTAACAGGTCGATAAAACCTTCGTTGCTGGTCAGTTCTAACTGGATATCCGGGTAAGCCTGATGAAACGCTTGAACCAGAGGAACCAACTGGTGAAGAACAAATGGACTGGCTGCATCGACTCGCAATCGTCCCTGTGGCAACTTGTCACCGGTATTCAGTTCCTCTTCTGCTCGCTGTAGTTGCTGGAGTCCTATTCTGACGCCATCTACATAGCGCCTTCCCTCTTCAGTTAACTCTACGCGGCGGGTGGTGCGGTTAAGCAGTGAGGTGTTTAGTTGTTGCTCCAGCCGGCTAACGGCTCTGGAAACCTTGGCGACTTGCAGGTCTAACGCATCAGCAGCGGCTGAAAAGCCGCCGCTATCGACCACAGCAAGCAGAAGTTCAATATCATCTGAGCGAGCTTTCATTGCAGTTTTTACAAAAATAATCAGCTATCTGTTTTAAAAACAGTGTAATTGAGACGACTGATTGTTCAAACCTGTGCAGCTTTTTGTTACTGCCAGTCTGCTCGTTGTTCGCTACCAGTAGCGGTAATGCCCCGTGATCGGGTAGTCGAACAGCATGTCGTCCAGCTCCGGTCCCCGGCCAATGTTGTGCACTATCATCGGTCTACCACTGTCTTCATCGTAGGTATTGGTCACTATGCCAATATGGGGAAGGTTTCCTGGCAGCATCCAGGTCACCAGGTCGCCCGGCTCATAGTCTTTGCTTTCCTTGGTGACCGGGATGGATTCTCCATGACGACTGAAAAACACTTGAAGATTGGGAACCCGGCGGTGATCGATGTTGGGGTCAGGTTTGGTGAGCCCCCAGATGCGATTGGAAGGGTACTTCGAAAAGTGCAAGGTCATATCCTCATGCACTCTCTGCTGAAGATCTATGCCCAGCATGCGATAAGCGCGGACAACGACGTCGGTACACACGCCTATGTTTGCGGGTACATCCCCATTGGGATAGGGAATAGCGATGTAGCTGCCATCATAAGTCACTTCATGCTGAGTTCTAGCGTATGCAGCTTGCACCACGGCCAGCTGAGGCGTTGCAGCATAAATGGGGTCGTACATCGCCGCATTAGTAACTAACTGTGACATAAGCCAAAACAACATTGATTGACCTCCTGTCCTGTGTCTGAAAGTGTCACTATAAGGTTTGAAACGCCCTAACTAAGAGATAGGGGCAATTACAATCAGATCCATTCGACGTAAAAAGTCAGACAAAGGTAAATCAGGTGACATCAGAGAGTCAGAGCACAGAGCTATTGGTGCAGCAGCAGCTGGATTTGTCTTATCAGCACCTGCCCATTAAATCGATGGAGCTGACCCATGGGCGTTACACCTTAGACAACCTGCTGTCTCACGCAGATTACCAGTTGTTGGCCTGGCCAAACCTGGAACATGGGCTGCATGCATGGGCCCGACTTTTCACTTTGCTTACCAGCGGTATTGTTATCTCTATTCGTCACCATGGAAGTGGTCTTGCGGTTAGGTTTGAGAGCGAACAGCCGTTGCCATTGTGGTTGCTGCATCTTATCCGCGCTTTGGATTTGCGTTTGTCCGAGTTTAACCAGGAGGAATCAGAGAATTGGCAGTGGGAGTTTGTCCAGCGGGAGTGTTGGCAGGAAGCCAGTAAGCTGGGACTAACTCACTGTAGCCGGGGGAAGATGAACCAGCTATTGGTTCCCTATGCTCTGAAGCAGGCTGAGTATGGTGGTCAGCTTCCAAAGGTGCCTCAGTTACTTGATTACTATCGACAACAACTCCTCAAAGATCCCGGCCCATCGTTATCGTTGGTAGAACAGTGCAAGCAAACGTTAACCAAGGCATTGCCGCAGGTGCTGCAACTGGAGCAGCTAGCGGGTGAACTTGGCATGTCGGGCCGAAATCTGCAGCGGCAATTGAAGCTTTCCGGGGTCTCATACAGTGCCTTGTTATCGGAAGTCCGGCAGATCCAGGCGCGTGCAAGGCTGGCAGATACTGATATCTCAGTGCGCCGTTTGGCGACCGAGTTGGGGTTTTCGGAACCCAGTAACTTCATTCGTGCATTTCGCCAGCTTGAAGGCTGCTCGCCCAGTGACTATCGGAAACTGGTAAAACAACATCAAATTTCCCCCGAACATCTTCCCATTCGTTTTCTTTACGCTGAGAACCTGTTGCAAACGGAGTGGCGTAATAACCGACGGGGAGCAAGAGTTTGGATGGAGGTCAGGAACATTGCTTTTACCAAGAGTGTGGAAGTGTTGTGTGAGGATCTGGATGGGGTATGGCGTGGCTACCCAGCCAACTTTGAACGCTGGTTAGGTCCAGGGCGAGAGCTTTGGGTGAGTGGAAACATTGCAGTGTTTGATCCGCTTCGCTTTCGGTTGCAGTTTCGTGCTGATAATCGCCTGTATGTAGATGATAACAATGGCCATGGCTATGGCTTGACCGCCAAAGAGCGTTATTTGCTCGGTGAGCAGGCGATTGCGCCGCTGTCTTTGGAGCAGTTTGAATTGCCTGACGGTCAGAGAATGCTTACTGGCCGGGTTTTGACCCATAGTTACGGTGAGGACCAATTACGCGGAATCGCCAGTGACCATGCCTGGCTTGCACCGCAGGAATTTGAAGCTAAGATCTCCAACCACAATCAGCGTGGTGTCATCTGTTGGCAGTTTGCCGCTACTTTGCCACCCGGTAAGCAACTCTGGCTCCGCTTTGAGCATCATAGCGAGGAGGGACGGCTGATTGACGATAATGGTGGCGAAGGCTATCGCCCAAGAGATTTCTAAAAGATTTACCTTTCCCTAAATTGTTAACCTGATCACAACCGCTTTTTGATTGCGTAATAAGACCATGCATTTGTCGTGATATGACAATTTGTTTTGCTTGTCATGCTTTATCCTTGCTGTCGATTTATTAGGCAACCGCGATGGTGTTCGGCCGGACCAAAGCGGATTATTGGAAAACAAGCAAAGGTAAATATGCTATGAACGCCAAAAATGGATGGCTGAAGCCCAGTCTTCTAGCGCTTTCTGTGTCCGTCGCACTGCTCGGCGGTTGCTCCGATGATGACGACGATGATCCGGTCGTATGTGAGTGGCCGCAGGTCGCGAATGAAGCCCAAAATGAGTGCATCGAGGGGCGAAATCTTCATGTAGCATCACCCGACTGGCGTGATCAGATTATCTATTTTTTGATGATCGACCGTTTCAATGATGGTGACAGTTCAAATAATGACCAAGCTGGTTACTACGATCCCAGTCGAGAAAGCCACTACAGCGGGGGCGATTTAAGCGGTATTGAGGCGCGAGTTGATTACATTAAGGCGCTGGGTGCGACCTCTATCTGGATCACGCCACCAGTGGCTAATCAGTGGTGGGATCCCTTCAATCAGTTTTCCGGTTATCACGGATACTGGACCCGCAATTTTATGGCCGTCGATGAGCATTACGGCGACTTGGAAACCTATAAAAACCTGTCTCATGCACTGCATGAAAACGGCATGTATCTGATTCAGGATATTGTGGCCAACCACACCGGTAACTTCTTCCGCTATGACGGCACTTACAATCCTGACGACACAGCAGAGAACTTCACTCTAATCGCAGACAATGTTCCAGTCACCGCGCCTGTGCAGGCCCCGTTCGATCAGAATGACAGGACCAATCCAGATCACGTTGCGGCTGATATTTACCACTGGACGCCAGACATCAGTGATTTTCAGGATGAGCAGCAAGAGCTCTATTACCAACTGTCTGGCCTGGATGATCTGAATACTGAAAATCCTGCTGTACTGGCGGCGATGAAAGAAAACTATCGCTATTGGATCCAGGAAGTGGGTGTTGATGCTTTTCGCGTAGATACAGCCAAGTTTGTTGGGCACGATTTCTGGCACAGTTTCTTCCATGATGATGACGGTATTGAAGCCGCTGCAATGGCAACGGGACGTTCAGACTTCCACTATTTTGGTGAAGTATTTGAAGCGTCCGATCCTTTGATGAATAACGGTGAGCTGAAGCTAGCTAGTTATGAGGGAACGGCAGAACGCCCAGAATTTAAATCACTGATTGGCTTCCCGCTCTACTCTGAATTGAGTCGTGTTTTTGCTGAAGGCCAGCCCAGTGAGTTCCTGAGTTACCGCCTTGACCAACATATGACGGCATACCAGAACCCTTGGATCGTGCCCAACTTTGTGGATAACCATGACGTTGCCCGTTTCCTGTCGAAGGGCTCGCTGCCGGGACTTAAGCAGGCGCTGACGACCATTCTGACTATCCCAGGTATTCCAGTGATCTGGCAGGGCACAGAGCAGGCACTGAATGAACCGCGTCAGGCGATGTTTGCCGGTGGTTATCTGAGTGACGAAGACCAGTTTGATATGGAATCAGAGATGTTCCAGTTTATTGCTGAGCTGGCCCAGATCCGTACCTCAAACCCTGTCTTCACCCGCGGTGATATGACCATGCTGGCGGACAACGTCGCGGCGCCTGGCGTACTGGCTTATCAGCGTAGTTATGAGGGGCAAAACGCCTTTATTATTTTCAATACGGCAGACAATGCCACCTTGGTAAATGGTCTCGATACCGGCCTGCCAAATGGCACAGTGCTGACTCTTTTAGCCGGTGAAAACCACAGTGAAAATGTCACTGTTGGCTTTGATGGCAAAGTGACTATGTCACTGGATCCTCGTGCAGCACTGGTATTGATGCAATCTACCGAAACCGGTGATGTCGCGCCGGGCGATCAGATGGTTACCGTGAATGAAGATATTGATGGTACGACATTAACTGAAAACACTCTGCTGACAGGATCTGTGACTGCGGCTAACAGCGAACTACTGCTGGTCGTTGACGGTAATCTGGATATGGCGATACCAGTGACTGCTGACGGTAACGGTGATTGGCAGACGGTGATCCCGGTTGAAAACTTCGTTGCCGGTGTCAGTCAGCACCAAGTGGAAGTGTTTGCTGAAGACCTGATGGTGGCCAGCGAGCAGATTCGTTTTACCTCTGATGTCGCGCCAACAGGTGTTGAAGTTTCCCAAGACGATTTGCTGGATGATGATAACGGTCCGAACGGCGGTTACACCTATCCACAGGATGAAAGCTACAGCCGACAGCAGGATATTGAGCAGGTGTCCTTGCTGGCCTCTGGCAGCAACCTGACTGTGACACTGAAAATGCAAGAGATCACCCAGACTTGGAACCCAACCAACGGCTTTGATCATGCATCCTTGCACCTGTTCTTTGACCTGCCAGGTCAGGAAGGTTTGACAGTATTACCTGAGTTGAATGCTGCGGCACCGGCTGACTTTAGCTGGAACCTAGCGCACCGTGTGTATGGTTGGAACAACCTGATGTACGGCACCGAAGGCGCTGATGCCGATACTCGTGGTGAAAACCTGGGTTTTGCTCCGACGGTAGAAGTAGATGCTGAAGCACGCACTATTTCATTCAGCTACGACGGTAATGCACTAGGAGTTGCTGACTGGACCGATGCTAAGGTTTATGCCGCCACTTGGGATATAGACGGCATTTCGGACAGCCTGCGTACACTTAGCCCTGCAGGTGCGCAATGGGAATTCGGTGGCGGTGAAGCTAGTGAGCCGAAGATCATGGATGACATTGAGCCTATCACTGTGCCTTTTGCCGGCGTGCGAGTGGACGATGCAACAGGCGATGAAGCCTACAGCTATCCGCAGGATGAGAGTTATGGCCAACAACAGGACATAGTTCAGGCATCCGCCAGCGCCAATGGCAGTAATATTACATTGACTGTGAAAATGGCAGAGGTGACGGATACCTGGAATCCCACCAATGGCTTTGACCATGTCAGCTTTACAATCTTCATTGACGTAAATGAAGGTGAAGGTGCCACTGTGATGCCAAAGCTCAATGGCAGTGTACCGGATGGCATGCAGTGGGACGTGATGACACGTAGCTACGGCTGGAACAATGCCGCATACAGTGCCGAAGGCGCCACTGCGGATGAGTGGGGTGCGCCAGTGGCGCAAGCGCCAGCGATTAGTGTGAACAAAGAAGCGGGTACCATCACCTTCCAGTTCAGCGCTGCTATGTTGGGCAATCCGCTGAGTGTTGATGGCGCGCAAATCTATATTACGACCTGGGATATCGATGGCATCTCAGATAGCTATCGCAGCATCTCAACGGAAGACGCACAGTGGGAGTTTGGCGGCGGTCAGCCGACGGATACCAAGGTGCAGGACGATGTAATGATTAGCCTCCCTTAGTTGTTTGATTAGCGATTAGCTAGCTTACAACTTTTCGTGTAGGGCCCGCTTACGCGGGCCTTTTTTATACCCACTACGCTTCGCGGGGCACGCTGTGTACAGGAAGTACGGTATGACGCGGGTGCACGGATGCACAGGAGCGGCGATGTACAGGAAGTACGGTATGACGCGGGTGCATGGTACCCAAAACACTGCGTGGGGCATGCCAATGCACAGGAGCGTTGATACCCACTACGTTTCACTGGGTGAGCTTTAACGCGGGAGTAAAGTTTGCTTCATCTTTACCCCCTCTCCAGAGGGAGAGGGTTGGGGTGAGGGGAGCTAGTCGCTAGCGACTAGCGGCCAATATGGTGCTGGAAATCTGGTTTAGGTAGCGCTCAACCATTGAGCTGCCCTCTTGGGTTGCAGCCACAACTTCAGGGGTTTTGCCTGCAAAATGTGGGTTCTCTTTCTGCCACCAACGTGCTGCCAGATCGGCATCGCCAAGGATTTGAATTGCAAGCTTTTCGAGTCGTTTCATACGGTTTTCTTCGACAGGCTTATTGGGCTGTCGGCTCTCTGTTGGTTGTTATTCAAGACCAGCGACACTGAGAGCTTCCCTGACAGATACCCTGCTTAAAGTAAGGCAAAAATAGGTGTCGATGGCGCGGCCAGCATATTACACCATGACCAGCATTTGTGCAGTGCCAGATCAAACTAGCAGCCGGTATCGCTGGACAGCCTCCATTATCAATTGCTAAAACCTCAGCCTTTAATTTCCAGAGCCTGAATGGCAAAGGGTGAGAATGACGACACAAACCTCCCTCGTTAAAAAACTGATGAGTGGTAGCCTGGTGCTACAGATCCTTGTCGGGATTATTGCAGGTATTGCGCTTGCTGCGGTATCAACCCAAGCGGCGTTGAGTGTCGCATTTCTTGGCTCTCTGTTTGTCAGTGCCTTGAAAGCGGTTGCTCCGGTATTGGTGTTTGTTCTGGTCGCCTCGTCTATCGCCAACCAGAAGAAAGGTGAACACACCAATGTGCGGCCCATACTACTGCTGTATGTGATCGGTACGTTCTCGTCTGCGCTTGTGGCGGTGACACTTAGCTTCCTGTTCCCAACTACCTTGGCTTTAACAGCGCCGGAAGCGGCAATGGCTCCTCCTGGAGGTATTGTCGAGGTACTCAATACCTTGCTGTTTAAGGTGGTAGATAATCCCATTAATGCGATTCTGACCGGTAACTTTATTGGCATTCTGGCATGGGCTGTGGCGTTGGGGCTTGCTTTGCATAAAGCGGCTGACAGCACCAAGCAGATGTTCCATGACGTGTCGGAGAGCGTCACCTTAATCGTAAAAATGGTGATTCGCTTTGCACCTCTGGGTATCTTTGGTTTGGTGGCCAACACCATCGCAGAAACCGGTTTTGATGCGTTGGCGGATTATGGACGCCTGCTTGCTGTGCTGCTTAGCGCCATGTTGATAATTGCATTGGCGGTTAATCCGCTGATTGTTTTTGTGAAAACAGGTAAAAACCCATATCCACTGGTGTTTATGTGCCTTCGCGAGTCTGGCGTAACTGCATTCTTTACCCGTAGCTCAGCGGCTAACGTACCCGTTAACTTGGGCCTGTGTGATCGCCTGAAACTGCACGAAGATACTTATTCAGTATCTATCCCGCTGGGTGCCACCATTAACATGGCGGGTGCCGCGATCACCATTACCGTATTGACATTGGCAGCGGTGAATACCGTGGGTGTGGAAGTGGATATCTGGACTGCATTATTGCTCAGTATTGTTGCTGCCGTTTCCGCCTGCGGCGCATCCGGTGTTGCGGGTGGTTCCTTACTGCTTATCCCACTGGCGTGCAGCCTGTTTGGTATCTCCAACGATGTAGCAATGCAGGTGGTTGCTGTGGGATTTATTATTGGTGTGGTTCAGGATTCAGCGGAAACCGCGTTGAATAGTTCTACCGACGTCGTCTTTACCGCAGCCGCCTGTAATCAGACCGAAGTGCCCAAGTAACTCTGAACTTGGATAGAAAAAAAGCCGCATGAAGCGGCTTTTTTTGTTTGAGCATTACCGGGCTGTTAACTAAATACACCAATTGACTGATTTAAGTGCTTGGCCACATTGGCCAGATCTGAAGCAGAGGCACTGACGGTATTGGCATCTTCGGCACTTTGAGTCGATTTATCCAATAACTGCTGTTGCATCTTAGTCAGTGACTCCGTCACTGTGCATTGCTCTTCCACAGAGGCGGCAATGGAGGTGAGCTGTTCCGCAATTGCGCTGATGTTTTCTGAAAGCTGACTGAGCGCATCGTTCGCTTCAGCGGCCTGAGACTCTGTTGTGACAGCTTGTTGCTGCGCCTCACTGACCTGGCTTACCGTGGTTTGCGCGTTGCGCTGTAGTGAATCAACAATCTCGGTGATCCGTGCCGTGGAATCCTGCGTTTGTTGTGCCAGCTGTCGTACCTCGTCAGCCACCACCGCGAAGCCGCGTCCCTGTTCTCCCGCTCGTGCAGCTTCAATGGCGGCGTTGAGTGCCAACAGGTTGGTTTTTTCAGCGATGCCAGTAATGATCTCTACCACTTTTCCAATATCCTCGGCACTGACATGCAGGGCATCGACACTCTGACTCGCTTCAGCGAGCTGAGATTGCATGTCGTTGGCGGCATGGTGCATCTGCGCCACCTTGTCTGACACGAGATTGGTGGAGGAGTCCACTTCTGTCGACGCCAATGCAGAGTTTTCTACACGGGTGGCAACTTCATCAAAAGAAGCGCTCAGTTGCTCGGCAGCAGAGGCGATCTGTATACACTGATCCTTCACTTCGCCTGCCACTTCCTGCTGCTGCATTGCCAACTTATTGATATGGTGGGAAGAATTATCAACACGACCTACCGAATCTCTAACGCCGTGGATCAACCCGGTCATGTTCTCCGCCATCGCATGAACCGAGCTTGCCATTCGATGAACTTCGTTGCGAGACCGCTCTACTGAGGTGACTTTCAAGTTACTGATTTTACCCAGCCCAATCTGTTCCAGGATCTTACTAAGTCCCTGCAGTGACCCCAGAGAGCGTTGCAGAACAAAACCACCGATGACAGTAATGATAAGGATCCCCAGTGTTGCGACCCAGAATGTGGTGACAGCAACGCCCCATGAGGCAAAGGTAAATTCTTTCTCAAATGATCCACCAAGCAGGTAGAGGTTCCAGCCATCTACTTTTCTAAATGCAGCCAGTCTGGCACTTGATTCGCCTGACTTGTCCTGCTGGAAGTATCTGATGGTGCCATTGCCCTCTTTGAGGAGGTTTTGGTAAGGGTAGTTGCCCTGATCATCGAGGTAGTTAAGTAGATTGGTACCGGCTTTCATCGTGGGATGCTGAACTATCATGCCGCGATGGTCGGTGACATAGAGGTGTCCGGTTTTGGCAATGATAATAGCCGCCAGGTCGTCCATGGTTTGTTTGACGATTGGCGTAATATCGACACCGACATACAGGATGGCAACGGTTTCACCACCATGGCGGATGGGGCGGTATTCGGCAATATAATCTTTACCAAACAGCTGGGCGTGACCAACGTAGCTTTGACCTTTTATCAATTGTTCATAACCCGGGTGTTGTGTTCCCAGCCAGGTTCCGTAGGCTCGGCTGCCATCTTGCTTTCGAAGTGATGTGGATACGCGGAGAAAATCCTGACCCTGGCGAATAAAGATAGTCGCTGTGGCTCCTGTGGCCTGAGTAAAGCTATCCGGCACAGAGAAGTCGTTATTAATCGTTTTGCCCAGCGCTGTCGCGACGGGTACCTGGTGGCCGTTAACCACCGTTCGGTCGCTGGTGATCTTGATGTCACCACCAAGGTAGCTGTCCAACACATCCCCCAAACTACCTACCATCATCTCCAATGCCTGAAACTGGGTTTGAAGTAGCTGGTCAGCGGTTTGCAGTTGAGTCTCTAGCCCTTGCTGTGCGGTTTCCTGCAGTGCGGATGCAGCGCCTCGATAGTTGAGCCAACCACCGATAGAAAACACCAGAAACAGGAGTAGCAGTAGGACAGATGCAAGCTGAAATTTGATCGTGAGCTTATGGAAAGCCATTGCCATGATAACGTCCTTTGTCAGTAGAGAATTCCAATGTGTATGTCAAAAAATTTAACAGCTATTTTAGTGTGGGTAATTGAAGAATACGTATTCTGAGATCCAAATAGGATTTTGAGATGCAACTTAATGAAAATCTGTTATCTGAGTGTTGCTGATGAACTGTAAATAGAGGCCTTTAAAACCGTTTGCTTTCGGTTTTCAGGCCTCGTTTCTGGACTAACAGTGTGTTTTCTCAAAATAAGAAATAATTGAAAGTATTGCGCCCTGAGGATCCTGGATAACGCTGAATCGACCAACATCAGGAATGTCTCTGGGTGGAATCAAAACTTTTCCGCCCAGCGCTGCAACTTTTGAGGCCATTGCATTGGTGTCATCGACAGTGATGTAGTTGCCCCAATGAGGTGGCGCGCCTTCTGCTTCCGGTGGCAGTGTCATTAGTCCACCAAATTGAATATCGGCATTTTTAAGCAGGGTGTAGGTCATGCCTTCCATGGGCACATCTTCCATTTGCCAACCAAATAGCTCGCCATAGAAGGCTTTTGCAGCTTCGGTGTCAGTGGTCATCAGCTCAAGCCAGCTGGGCGCGCCATGGGTGTCAAACGGGTTGTAATCGCTCATAAATAGGTCCTTGCTGTGTTATGTCATCGGTGACTGGAGAGTGAAACAGCACAGCAAGTATGGGCTAAGAATAAAAAAGTGCCCTCGAACAAAGGGCACTTTTTATTTACTCATAATAACAAAGGGGAGTGTTTACCAACCAATCAGGTAACGGCTGCGTTTGCCCATCAGTTTTTTGATCCCCATGGCAATGAGCATACTGATAAGGGTGATAACTAAGGTAAGCAGTACCGCAGTTACCCAACCGCCATATTGCTGGATCCCTAACAGATCCGGTTCGTCGAAAATCATCCACCAAGGGGTAGTTATCCAAGGGTGGATAAAATAGATAGCAAAGCTGGTATCAGCGAGTTGAGGGAAAAGAGGGATCTCTTTTTCGCCAAGCTTGTTCAGTAACGCCATGATTGCCAGGCTAAGTGCTAACTTTTGCAACAGCATCAGATCCGGCGGGCCCGGTTCAAATGCGGCTTTATTCATCGGGCCGGCTTCAAGAAAAGCACTTTGAATAAAGGCCAGTGCAATAGCTACCACCAGCAACAACCACCAGTATCTATCCATCCAAGGGAAGGCTTTGTCCCTGTGAGCTGATACCCAGATGCCGATCAGATAGATGGGAAGAAAATAGACTAAAGATTGGATCGCATTCAGGTTCCCGATTGGGCGGTGCACATACACTGCTACGATCAGCAACGGAATGGCGGTATATATCACCCAACCTTTGTTGGTGAGCCATTTAAACACCGGACAAAGCGCAAACAACATCATGCCCATCGGTATGTACCAGTAGGCGGTGAGTGTTCGTCCTGTAATAACGTACCAGCCCGCAGCGAGTGCCGGGTTGTCGATGCCAGCCAGTTCTTGATGGAACATCGGCCCTTCGCTGCTGGTGAGATGCCAGATGATCCAAGGTAGGGATAGCAACAGGTAGGGTAACAGTACAAATTTGCACTTGTTGCCGAAGTATTTGCCAAATCCGCGGCGGTGGTGGAACACGTGGTGGAACAGAAACCCTGAGATGAATACAAAGAATACGGTGCCGTTCATCATCAGGTTGAAGAGCGCACCTTCGGTGACGGTATCGATTTCCCAGCCCGCCATTCGGTAGACATGGGCAAAAACAATAAACAGGATCGCCATGCCCCGAAACTGATTAATACTGTTGAGAAACATCTAACCTCTCTCTACTTGGCAAGCTTTAATTGTTGCGGGCCCATTTAACCATAGGCTATCTGGCTAATTCTATGATGCAGTTAGTCGCTTTCTGATAGATCAAACAGTAACTTGTGGCGTCGTTGGCGTAGCTCTTCACTGTCATTCAGCACCAGCTTGCCACCGTAGAGGTCCAATCCTAACCATTGGTATTCTGAAGTGAGGTCGGGAAAGGTGTCTTGATCGATAATCTTTTTGTAGGTGTCTGAAAAAATTGTGCTTTGGCTGAGTCGATCAAATTCAGTGATCATTTTAGGGCCTGTCCAGCGCCTGTCCTGCATACGGCAGCATAGTTGAAAAGTGGCCAACACATTGCTCACTGAATGGCGGCTGTTGGCTTTTTGCAATGCAACGTCGACCATCAAAAAGTAAGCTGCGCCAGACCAATAAACTCGCTTGTAGCTGCCAGTGGACCACATGGATTCGCTAAGTTCTCGCAGTGGCCGTTGCTGTCTTAAAGCATCCTGCAAACCTCTTTGAAAACCTGCATGCATCTCCTGCCAGACTTGAGATTCAGTCAATATCTTTTGGCGTCCCCGCAACATATTTTGAAAATAGCTTGCCAGTCCTTCAGATAACCAGATGTCATCGTGGCCGGGAAAGGGGATCAGCAGGTGACTGAACTCATGCATGCCGGTCCAATCCCGTTGAAATGCATCGAGCGGGTAATTGGCATTGACGTAAAAGGTGATCCCTTCAATGCCATCTCGGTTTATCTGTCCCCATGGGACAGGCCCCTGTCCGTAGCTAGCTTTGCTCACCTCGATACGGGTCTGGGGGATCGGGAATGTACCAGAGATCAAACTGACCCCATGAGCCGTTTGATTGATCCATTGGGTCAGCTTTTCTTTTTGGGAAGGGGTGAAACGTGTGTCCAGTGCCAGGGTAAAGGTTGTGCCCGCCAAAGGGTAAGTTTGTTCACGATGCTCGGCTGCTTTAGTTGCCGTGAAGAGAGAGCTACCGAACAAAACCAGTGCAATCGCGACGTTGCGGGAGGTCATTTTCATCGTGAATAATCCAAGCCTGATGATGCTGTCTATTCTGACCTACTCGCCGCCATAACTACACGATCAATAAATTTTTTCAGTAGGTGATTGGACTCTGGTGTTTCTACCGCACTCTGCAATACCTGCTGCAGGTGGCCGTCGCCCTTGGTGTATTTGTGTGCGTAGAGCGTCAGCCGTTCCACCAACACCTTCCTGTCTACCTCTGGGTGAAATTGTGTTGTCCAGAACGGGGCTCCGTCAACCTTGAAGCTGTGACTGCACACTTCAGTTTCTGCCAGCAAAGTACAACCCTCGGGGATCTGCGGGGCGCGTTCTCTGTGCACCGATACCGCCATAAAGGGGTTGGGTGTGTCGTGAAACAAAGGATCATCTTTTGCCGTGTCAGTTAGCGAGATGGGTAAGGTGCCCATTTCGTAATCCGATTCATCTCTGATAACTGTACCGCCGAGTGCTGTCACTGCTAACTGGTGACCAAAGCAGCTACAGAATGTGGGTTTTCCGATCTTAATGCAGTATCGCAACAGGGCTTCAGCATCCGGAACAAAGGGATAATCGATCGGCTCCAGTACACTGGCGTCAGAGGAGCCTCCAACAAAAACAGCATCGAATGGATCCACCACCTCTGGTTCAAAGTGTGGTCGGTCAAAAACGTTCAGTATCGATATCTGTTGCTCTTCCAGCCCTGAAAAACTCGCAAAACTGGTTAACTCCTCAAGCCGAGTGACGCTGTCATTGCGGATCTGAAGCAAGAGCACACGAAGCTTGCTTTTGGGTTTGGCTTTTTGGCGGTGGGGCATATCGATAGCGTGGTTCGGTTTAGGTTATTTGCAGTGATAACACGATTATCAAGCGATCAGATCAGTCGGTACCCTGCAATGTGACCAATATCCTGCGACTGCCACCATGATCTCTGTGCTCACCCAGGTAGATCCCTTGCCATGTCCCAAGAGCTAATCTGCCATTTTGTATTGGTATCGAGATGCTGCTGCCCAGCAGGCTTGCTTTGATGTGAGCGGGCATATCGTCATCGCCTTCGTAGGTGTGCTGGTAATAGCTGGCGCGTTCGGGAACGTAGTGATTGAAATGAGACTCCATATCGGTGCGTACCGTAGGGTCTGCATTTTCGTTAATGGTTAGGGAGGCAGAGGTGTGTTGTATAAAGAAGTGTGAAAGCCCGATGGATAAGTCCGCTAGTTCAGGCAACTGGGAAATAAGTTCATCGGTAACTAAATGAAAGCCGCGAGAACGCGGCTTTAGATTTATCGTTTTCTGTTGCCAGATCATTTATCGAAACAAACTTCGATATGGGCATTACCAAAGTCAGAGGTGAATGGCATGATCAATTTGGCGCCATCTGATTTGTGGCTGATGGTGTGCCCTGTACCAGATACAACGACTGGGGTCGCCATATCAAAATCGTAGCCTTTTTCGCCCAAGATAAGCTTTGCACCACCGGTAACCATATTGGTGATCTCACCGACCATGTCGGTGACTTCTTCGTTGATCTCATTAGGACGTTCGCCAAGCATACGTTGCATCACTTCCAGCGCCAACGCTGCGTCAAAGGTGATAGACAGTGAGCCTTTGGTTTGTGGGCCGACCATACCGATCAGGCCGCTGACATCGCCTTGCGCCTTTTCATCTTTCTTCAACCGTGGCTTACCTGGAGTAAGTTCGAGCGAAGCCATGGTGGAGAGCACGTTATTTAGCGACTCTAAAAACGGGTTGATAAATTCTACATTCATAGGAAAAGGGGCCTTGATGCTCCGATAGCTTGCCAGCAGCTGCTAACTGGCTGGTACAGTTAATTTTATTCTATCCGCTAAATGGGGTGACGCAACTTGCAATCGGCGCTTAAGCGAGGAATAGGGCAAAAAAGTGAGCTGGATGCGGTGTAAGAAGAAAAAGCAGGCGTTTGGCCTGCTTAAAAAAACATCAAAGTCAGAGTCTGCGGCGGATCTCTTTTAGAATAGGGGAATCTTTGTAACCGTTAAATTCACCCCAGGATAAAACCATATATCCATCAGGCCCCGCATCATTGAGCATTTCATCAGGCAGTTTTTCTACCAGATACTTGCCAGCATTGTAAGCATGACGCTCAAGCGCGAACTTCAATAAGCTACGGCCATTGCACTGTACTTCCTGATATACCTTGGGTAGCCGCACTTTGTATTTTCGCAGGGTCTTTTTAATTTTCTTGGCATCGTCCTCGGCAACACCGTAACACAAGCCTTCGGCCACTTTGATATCAAAGGCCGACACAGAGAAGGAAACGCTCAAACCGCACAGGCTGAGAAAGAGGGTCAATGCAAAACGCCACAACATGATCTACTCCCTTGAAATCACTGCATTGCGAAGAAGCATTCACTCTAACAATGGCGTGATGATGATCAAGAAAATTACAAAATTGTGACGTCTTGATAACAGTTTCTGAGAGATTTGACCGCTTAACCCTGAGTGCTGAGCTTCGGGTCAGTCGAACAAAGACTATTTGCTTCATGCAAATGGTACAATGCGGAGGAGTTACTCCTGCTTACTTGTTTGTGCTATGCCTGCAAAACCTTTATCTCGCCGCTTTAGTGTGGCGCCCATGCTCGATGGGAGAGATAGCGTCTTTTACTAGTTGTTATTGTTGAATATTTTGTCCACGTGTGATGTCTGTGGGACCCTATTGGGACCCCGTGCTTGTGACAAAAGAGCAGAAACACGCTGTATTCCTACCCCTTCATCTTCTGAACCGTCAGCTTTATGAGTAATCGGTATTCATAGCTTTAAACTCGGCTTTCGATTCCTTACTTAAGGACTCGAGCCATTCCGCTAGGTGCTCAAGATTGACGAATTTCGGGCTTTTTTGACTGCTTCCCAATTGAATCACGGGAAAGGGTAGTTGGCCAGCAGCCGCTTTCCTAGCGGCTACGCGGGGGCTAAGCCCTAGAAGATCGTTGGCGATCTTATCCAGTTCGACCAAAGGCGCGCCATAGGTCATTAATAATCCTGCTTTTAGAAACATTTGCTGGGCCTGCATATTCATTGATTGGTCCCCTTCTATGTCTCCAATTTTTGGTTCTTCACTTTTTATTGTCGAACTTCGCGCTCAGCGTCTTTTAGCGACGCCAGAGTGAGACTCAAACGCCAGCTTAAATCTGTGTCGTACCTAGATACAGGGGTGACGAGAGAGCTCAAGTGCGTCGTTTTTTTTTCAAGGCCGCTGCCTAACCGTGAGATAGGAACCCCGTGGGGTAGTGCGATCACCAATCTAGTTGAAAAGCCTCTAACAACATCATCAAATTCAATAATGGTCGGTATATCTGAAGCGCCGAATTTGAGCCCCATATTGTCAAAATGCCGCTGCCAGTTGTTGCCAAGCAAGGGCAGTTCAATCGTTGTTACACCTTTTCCGATGACTATAATGCCCACCAATCTGCCATCACTAGCCAGACGCAGTTCACCAGCGTGCTCCAAACACAGTTCATTGGCTGACAATTGTTGCTTCACAGTTTGAAAAATAATCATAAGTAATCCCATCGATTTGAGCCAAGATCAGGGATATTGACCTTGGCGATTTGAGGAACTTTTGATTTTTAGTGCAAACGGAATCCAAACAAATGGGGCGTTCGGTTTGTCCAACTGACTGTGTTTGTCACAAACATCTTACTAGCCCCCGCTGGCCTTGTAGGGCTGAAGGCGCTATCTTGAAGAGGAATCTTTAATGCCTTTCACAGGCATCTCGCCCTCCAGGGCTTTTATCTATCTCATTGCAAAGCAGGCAAACGGTACTGCGGCGCAAGGGGACACTACTTCCAAAATTCAGAAACTAAACTCTCCGGAGTGCTGGACAGTTAGTCCAACAATGGAGCTGCTAAATTTTGCCGCTCTTAAATTTCATTTCTTTGGTTTTTACCACTGACATCTGTACTGCTCTCGTTAAAGAGCTATTGCTACATAACCCAGTTGTTTACTTATGCCGTCTCCACAGAGACGGATCGAAAAATCTCTCTGCAACCCATATATAACAAGGGGTTTGCACCCAAATACTTCAACGAAACGACAGATCGCTTTGCGACAAATTAGCAGCCAATAACGCCCGATATGAAATTGGTTTTAGCATTCAGGGAATGTCGTCGTCACACAACACATCACAGATCACCCTCGCCGGCGGGTTCAGCCGAGTTCTCACTAAACCCAATGGCCACGAGCCATAGCGTAACCAGAATCTGTCTCAACAAACTCATCCTTCTAGGAGATTGAAATGATCAAACCACCATTTAATTCATCTAAAAATTATGGTTTTGGAAGAGCCGCTCTAAATGCCGCTAAGCGAGCTCTTAAACGTGCAAAGGGTCGACGTTTTGGAACATTGGCGTCGCACACCGATCGATTTTCAAAGTTTTGGTATTGGGCGAAAACAAAGCACAAAGTGGCCGATTTGTCCGATATAAATATGGAGATTATTTACAACTACGCCGGCTACCTTAGGCAGCGTATTGAACGCAACCAGTTGAAGATTACCTACGGTCATAACCTTTTGAGTTCAGTCAATGTGGTGTATTCATGCCTGGGTCAAGAACACCGGATCTTTATCAAACCTTCGAAGGCGTTGGGGCGACGGCAACGCATTCGAACGAAGCCGCCACGATTGGATAGTGAGGGATTACAAACTGTATTTGATGACATGGTTGCAGAGGGCTTCGAGCGTGAACAGATTTGCTTAGAGCTCAGCGACACCTTTGGCTTGAGACGACGCGAAGCGTGTTTACTCAATTGCAGGTTATCAGTACGCCAGGCTCTGAGGCTTGGAAAAGTCCGTATCACCAAAGGCACCAAAGGTGGGCGAGGAACAAACAACCGGGTTCAACGTTGGGTTGAAGTTGATGAATCGGGTCTTCAGCTATTGCTGAGGGCGTCATCAATACAGGGCAAAGAGGAGAATCTTGTACCGATCGATCTATCCCTTATACAGTTCTTTCGCCGTATAAGAGTTGCGCGTCAGCGCTTTCTGTCTCCTGCTGGATTAGGGCATCAGCAGGATAGAAGAGCGGCTTACGCATGTCGGAAATTCAAAAATCTTGCCGGGGTGTCAGCCCCAGTGTTTGGCAAGGAGGAGGTTGTTGAAAAAAACTTATTAGAGTCATCGACGGCAACCCTAACTGCCGAATTGGGACATGGTCGTAAAGAGGTGCTTTCAAGTTACATAGGCTCACTGGCAAAGTTGAAGCGGGAGGATAACGATGAACACGCCTTAATTTTCAGGTTTTTAGGATGCGCACGCACTTGAGCCACCGACTTACAGGAAATCCAGCGACTAAAAAGAGAACTATCAGAGATGCCGAACAAGCGGCGCTGCACATTTATCAACGCTTTGGCCAATTTCCTGAGGCTTGGCAAGTCAAACATCTAAGATCATTCCTGCAATCATTCAACACCCCCACAACTGCGTACGATAAATGGCGAAGTGTCATCCGCATATGCGAAGCAAGTGACAAGCCTCACTGGATACCACTGCTTAGAGGGCATTGGTGCAGTAAGCAATCTGACTAGACAAACTTGTTAACGGCCCAGTGATCTTCTGGCGTCATGTTCTTGTTCGACAACACCCTTTTCATTCAACTCGCCTACTGGCGCATCGTTGAGGAAGCCCCCGTTTATGGCCTACAGGAGCCGACCTTAGCGCTGCAATCAGCCGATGTTTTGTATGCCTGCAATTACGACCTGGTCAACATATCTGAGGGGCGCCAAGTGCAACTGTATGAAGAGGGACTCCAAGTAAGTCCTCCCGAAGTCTCTCTGTGTTTGGTTTCGTATGTAGATAACTAAGTGCCAATGGAGATCGTCCATGACATATTTGCGACGCTTAAATTTGGTGGAGTAGAAACTGATGTAGCCCAGCGACCTGACATGGCCATAGGGAAATTAGTCACCAAATTGCCAGCGAGGGGCATTCTTGCTGGAACGGGTGAGCAGGATTCTTTGAAACTATCGGAATAGGGCGGAGTAACGGCTTGGCTGCAACAGAGAACAATTGACTGATTTTTTTGGGGGGGGTGAAAGACAACTGAGTTTGATAACTCTTTGAATTGTTGTAAATCAAGTTAAACAAAAATGAAAACTGGTTGTTATTGCAGCATAAGTTGTACATGTTGTAGTATGCGCTCAAACAAACGGTGCCTAATGGAGTTGTAGGTGTCGAAGTTCCTGTCCCCCTCCCGCCGTTCTCGGCAAACCAGGGCTCAGCAAGGAAGTCGAGCGCATAAACATCTCCTCCTAATGACTTAGGCACAATTTTATGGATAAGCCCTCAACTTAACTGTTGTTTTGGGAGCATGGATGTCTATTCAAAAATTTAGCCTTTTTGCCATTCTATTCCTCGCAAGCCAAGCTGTTGCTGAAACAGATATCCAGGCTACATCCCCCATTATTGAGGGGGCTACGCAGGTAAGCTACCGCGCAGTTATTTCCGATTGTGGAAGTATGGATCGGCTTGAAGCTGGTAGCGCTACGGATCTAAGGCAATACACCAGTGACGATGTTACTCCCCTCTTGGAACCGATGGGGTACTGCTTTGTTTCTTTTACGCTCGATTCTGCCGACCGCCTTCAACCCACAGTAAAAATTGTACGCTCTGATGCGAGCGTAGAAGACTATACAGAGAGCTTTATCTGGGAGGAGGCTGCTCCCTCAATCGGCTTAGTTAGTGCCGACATCAATACGACCCCCGATGGGAAACAACGGCTCGCTATTACTTTCGAAGCGAGTGATGACTCGGATCTAAGTCAATTAGAGGTAAATGCGACGGCTCTGCGGGCTTCTGATATCAGGGCGGCTGGCGGCGTTATCTCCGAAGCGAGAAAAAACTCGTTTGCCCGCACATCCGGCTTTGTCTCCCTTCACCCCACGAACGACCAGCAATCAGAATTCACGCTTTCTTTAGATATTGATGAGGCTTTGAGCGCACAAGCCATCGCAACAGATGTCATCGTACTTGTCGACGCTACAGCTATTGACGCCTCGGGTAATCAGTCCTCGATCTCAGAGATTGCGATGACAGGTGATTACATCAAGGAAGAAGCCTTATCCCTGACTCTGCCAAGTGAGCGAGTAGTTATCACTGCAGCGTTGCAAACTGTCCAGTTAGAGCCTGTTATCGATTTTCAGTTCAGGGGCTCGGTTAATGTTGGTGGATTGGGGCAGGGAGTTACATACAGCTCAAGTCACCCGGATATCGTGGCAGTTACATCAGCCGGATTAGTTTATCCGTTAGCAGAAACGCTGGATGAAGAAGTATTTGTTACGCTTCGTTACCCCGGGTTGCCCGAACTGAACGTTGCCATTGACGTTGATTACAGCAAGACGCTCACAGGCGTTTTTTTCGATCTTGATGATCAAGGTTCTCAGCTAACACTTCGCTCTTTAAATACACCTGTCTCTTTGCCAAACCTGCTGGGGCGCTACTCGGATGGGACAGAGGCTGCTATCCCCACCAACTGGAAGTACCAGCTTTCTATTCCCGATAGCTATGCGTCAATACTAGAGCACCAAGATGGCAAACTCACAGCTCGTGCGCCGATCTCAGATGATTTTCCTGCAGTTTTAAGAGTGAGCTTCTCAGCGCTACCTTCAATTGAGGCCGTGCTGAGTGTTGCGGCAGAAGACGCTGCCCCCCAAATTGAGCTGGATGTACCAGAAGAGCTGGCGCTACCGAGCGATCTTATTGTTAAGAGTGAACCGACGGATGATGTCGGCGTATCGAAGGTTGAATTTATCGTCGATGGCGTGACGGTGGGAACGCGTCAACAAGCGCCCTATGAAGTATCTATGCCTCTCCCAGACTCAATGGTTGGAAGAAGTTTAGAAGTGGTAGCCGTGGTGACGGATGTCGCAGGGCAGATCACAACATCCGCAAGTTCAGTGGTGCAACTCGTTAGTAAGCGTCAAGCGACACCGCCACAATATGTATTTGAATCCCCCGATGAAGGGAGTCGATTAGTCGAAGGGACTAATCTTGTTGCAAATGTCAGTCACTCCCTGGGTGTACTGCCTTATGTTTCTGACTCCAGTCAGATATCAAAGACAGAACTGTATTTTGATGGCCAGATGGTGGGCCAAAGCCTGTTCCCTGTCATACAGATAAGACCTCATCCTGACGGAGAGGAGTTGGTTGAAGTTTGGCGAGTGACTTATCAACTTCCGGGCATCTCGACAAAAGACAGCGTAAGAAATGTGTATGTCAAAGTCTATGGTCATAACGGATCAGAGGTACGCTCTGATGCGCGGCTGATTAGCATCATTGAAAACCAGTCACCTGGTATTCAGATCTTATCGCCACAAGTTGGCAGTTTAGCAACCGTTGGCCAAACACTACCTGTTTCTGTTCAAATCAGTGACGACACATTGCCCCTCGGTACTGAAGTGCGTCTGATGGTCAATGGTGAAGAACAGGGTAAGCAGACCGTATCTATAAATGATGAAGGAATTGAAGAAGGCCAAACCACAGGCATCGTTAATTTTTCTTACGTTATCAACAATGAAGCGTTGCTCTCCACGCTGGATATACAGGTCCAGGCGACTGATTTTCATCAGGAGTCAATTAATAGCCCGGTATTAGAAGTAAAAGTTAAAGCGGATGATCCGCCATCTGTTGCAATTACCTCTCCGACTGAGGGGGCTCCTGTTACCGCTGGGGTAGCGCTACAGGTGCGCGCAGATGCGATCGATGACGTTGGTGTAGAAAAAGTGGATTTCTACGTTAACGGTAGATTAGTTGGCAGTGATAGTTCGGAGCCATACGCAGCGTTTTATCAAACACCCAATCAAATTGAAAATGAGCAGCCGCTGAGAGTGCAAGCTATCGCGACTGATTCGGCTGGCGCTGTTACCGAAAGTAATGTGGTTAATGTCACTTTAGGTTTTGACGAGCAACTGCCAGTGCTAAATGTTGCTTCGCCTGAAATCGCATTTGCAGAGTTTGGAAAAGACTTCGCAAAAGTGATCGAAAACAGCGATTTTGTGCTCAAGGCCACAGGTTTTGACAATGTAGAGGTCGTGGCTCTTGAAGCAACTGGAATTAGAAAAGTCGGGAGTACCTACCTTCTGACAGGTGACCCTGCTGATTCGTTAAGCGGGCAAGAACTACAGCCGCAGGCTATTCCCGGAGAACTAAGCGCGTTTTCTGCGCTGAAACTTGTTAAAGCTCCCTCATTTTCAAACGAGCCAGCACGAGAGTTTGACAGCTATCCCGTCACTTTGTCGGCATGGGATAAGAGTGGTAATCGCTCTATCGTCGAATACTGGATCGCGGTGTTCCCGGATATGAACCCAGAAGTGGTTCAAGTGATCGCCGATACCAACACGTTGGGGCCAGACGATGCGTTGAGCGTAAGTGTTCTGGCAAAGGATGATCGTGCTGTCCAAAGTATCGAATTCAGGTACCTGCTTGGTGATACGGAGCTTGCTCTTCATCAGTTCGATGCGAGCAGCGGCCTTATTCCGTCACCAGATCTGTCGTTTACAGATACCATAGATCTGACTTCATTTGACATTCCCAATGAAGCGAATGAAATCCATATTGATGTCACTGCATTTGATAGTGGGTCAAATGTATCTGAGACATTCAGACATACTGTTGCATTGCTGCAAGATAAATTGCCGCCAAATGTATCCCTGGAAGCGCCTTCCCTTGGCGGAATGCTGATTGCTAACGAACAGACGGGAGTCAGTTTTAGTGCTAAGGACCCCGCAGGCATTAAATACGCTGAGTTGCGTGTTGATGGCGGGCTTGTTTGGTCTGAAGATCTGGCTGGTCCGTTGCTCTTTAGTAAAACGATTGATGTCACTCCGAATGAGGTCCAGTCTCAATTAACGCTGTCACTCATCGTCGAAGATACGTATGGCAATAGCCAAACTCATGACTGGCAGTTTGACGTCACTGGCAATGAGAAGCCGGTCATATCAATACGCCAGCCAGCAGCGGGCATTTCAGTTGTTGAAGGTGAGCAGGTTGTCATCACTGCATTAGTGTCGGATGACCTGGGATTAGAGGAGGTCAGCTTCTTTACCGACAGTGGTGTAGAGGTTGATGTTGTTGAAACCTATTCGGGTGAAGGACTGAACTCAGTCGTAGCCGATGGTGGGTATTTCACCAGTACAGTGCGGGTGCCTACCGTCACTGATGGTGTAGCCATCGGAGTGAAAGCAACAGATATCCATGGTCTGGTAACTACCAACATCCTTGAACTTCGTTTTGAAGATGATCGTGAATCACCGACAGTCGCATTGGGTCAGCCACTTGAAAAAGTATCGCTGTTGCCAGGGCAGTCTTTTGAGGTCGCGGGCATAGCTTCCGATAACCGCGTTGTTAGTCGCGTCATTCCAAAACTGCGGGCGTCAGACAACAGTGTGGTAGATGTTGATTGGGATAGTCTGGTCAAAAAAGACCGCGTTGAACAGATAAAAGTTGGTAACGATCAGAGTTTTGCAGACACAGTAATAGCCGAACGTTTCTACTCAGATTTCAATGCCAGGTTTAAAGTCCCGGAAAACATTTCCGATTGGGGCAACGAATTCTGGTTCAGTGTGGTCGTCGAAGACTTGGGGGTTAACACTAGTCAAACTCTTGAGATCCCCATTGAGATCCTCGCTGATACCGAGGCGCCAGAGATCACTTTCGCATCACCTACTGAATCCCTGGTAGAAGGGCAGCCTTTCGTTTTTGATTTGCAATTGGCCGACAATATCGGGGTAGCAAGTTACACCGTAACTCTGATTGCAGATAACGCAGAACCTCTGCTAATCGAAACAGGTTTGAATGAACGCCTGATTAGGGTAACTCATGACGATATCTTCGATACCTCTCGTTTCTCTCCTGTAGACGAGGATGGTGTAAAAGTAGCGCTCAAAGTAACAGCCAAAGATCTGGCCGGTAACGAATCTATTCACACAGAGAATCTGACAATAAAGCAGGATGAGCCACCTGAGGTTGTCATTGATAGCCGTTTGCCTTTATCCAACTGGATAGATGGACAATTGGTGTTCACTGAACTCAAAGTCAGCGATGACTTTGTCGCACCAGGCTATCCGATTCGCGGTGCAACGCTTGCTTCAAACATGTTGGCTGATGGCACGGGCAACGCCAGAAGCTGGCAGGGCAAGGCTCTGGATGATGGCTTGGGCAGTGTTCAGTTAGAAACAAGTTTTGATGAGCATTCAGGGCCCGAAGCCACGATTTATCTGAATGCATCCCAGTTTGCACTATTTAGTGCAGACCAACTGGCGATAACCCCGCCATCTTCTGAAAGTATTCACTCGCTCAAAGTTGACGTGGAAGGTCTTCAGGTTGGCTATCGAGTTCGCTATGAGCTGACGACTATATGCCCAGTTGAAAAGACTGAGTTAACAGTGTCCCATGACGATCTGCTGTTAAGCGATGGCACTCTGACTTTTAGTAACTGGATCCCGGAAGGTGCTGCTTTTATTGAGATTACGCCATTTGTCGGTGCTGAAGAGGAACTGACTTATCTGAAGCGTATCAAGCTGGATCGTTTAGATTTGGCCGAACCCTTCGCGGTAGAGTCTCCGCTGGATAAACTGGCGGGTAAAACTCAGATTCAATTGACGGTTATGGACCGTCACTCTCCGTCTGCAGAATCGCAGATAGTTGTGCTCCCCATGTGGCAGCAGAGTGAACAGGAGTTCTATGTTCAACAGCCATGGCTGCTGCCCTTTTTACCAACAAACAAGACGTTAAATCTCTATGCATTTGCTGCAGACTGGCGCGCACTCGATCGCGATCCTCTGGCACTCAGCAGTTTGCTTACCGAAACTCTGGCCTATGACAATTCAGCGCCAGAAATTTCTATTTCTGCACCAGGGATTGAAACCCGCATTACTGAAGGTGAGCGGATAAACGTTGAACTTCAAGGCAGTGATAATGCAGGGTTGGAGTCAATTTCACTTAGAGATGAGATGGGGCTCTATACTCAGGTCGCCGCCTGGCCCCAGCAAGATAGCTTTAGTTTCCAATATGAGATCCCAGATAACCGCGGCGGCTCTACACTAAGCTTAACTGCCGTCGCAAAAGATCGTTCAGGAAGAGAGTTTTCTGCAGAAGTCACCGTACCTGTGGTGGAAAATGAAGCGCCGCAACTTCACCTTCGTTCTTTGTCCTCATACATTGTCGACGGTAAGTACCAAAAAGTTATTGATGATGCAGCTCGGCTTAATTACGCAGAGTTCTGGCTGCGCTCTGGAGAAACTTTTGAAATTGAGTTTGATGCGCTTGACGATGTCGGCCTATCGGATATTAGCCTGAGTCGCTTTACTCGCGATGGTGAGCGAGTTGTCGAATATAGCGAACATTTCGGTCAGTCGTGTCCTCAGCCAGAGATAAAGACCGTATTGGGTAAAGCACTTGAACTGCGTTTTGAGCAGGTTGAGCCAACTGAATACCAGCTTCGAGTCACTGATAAACTCGGCGTCACAACTGAAAAGAACTTTATTGTCCACCCGTTGGCGAACATCGCCCCTGAAGTTCGAATCGTTACCCCTGCGGAAGATCAATTCATTGTCTCGGGCACCTTCCAGATAAAAGTGGGTGTTGTTGTTGCTGATGATAGAAGAGTAGGTGACTCCCAGATCCGGGTTAGCGCCAATGGCGTCGAACTTGGTCGGGTCTCAGAGCGTAGATATAACGATATTACGATGAATGATAGTCAGGTCACTGAGGCTATTGACGATATCTACGATGCGCTTGAAGCTAAGTATTCGGTTTCTGTTGCGGATGACTACGGAACGCGTGAAAGCGAATTCATCACGTTAAAAACCTTCATGTATGAGTTACCGGCGCAAGTGTATCAGCAGAATCAGGAAGTCGAGTTTGTGGCGACAGTGACTGATTCTGACAATGCATTTGGCAGTGATGATGTGTCGATTGTTTCAGCAGTCGATGAAATTAAGCCAGAAATTAGTGTGATAGCGCCTGGTGTTGGTCTCGGCGCTGTTGAGAATGCAGACCTTACACTGGATTGGCGAGCATATGACAATGTCAAAGTCGCTTCTATGGAGGTTTACACCACTTATGGCGTATGGGAATCCGATAAGGACTACCGTCGTCTGGATAGCGACTATCAACTGGTACGCAGAGTCTCATCTATCGCCAATGTAGATGCAGATCCTATCACTACCAATAATGTTGATACGCCTCTCTACAAACAGCTGTTGCATGTAGAACGTCTGGCCCAGATAGCAGAAAAGTTTGACCAGTTGACGGATGTTGAGACCGCGCGTTTTGACGTTTGGATTAAAATTGTTGCTACTGACGCATCAGGTAACTCTTCTACCAGAGAGTTTAGCCTGCCAGTCACTATTGATGAACGCCCTGTCATCGACTTAACAACCCCTACAGATGGTTCCCGGGTTGTTGAAGGCGCACTTCAAACTATTCAGGTTAACGCTTTTGATGATGTTGGCATTGACTCTGTCCGCGTTGTCGTAAACCGGGGTGGAGTGCAGTTGCTCGACATGAAGAAACATCAGCCTCCTTATACGTTTGGCCTGATGCTTCCCGCTTTCAATGCTCAGAACCCTGATGACAATATAGTTTCTATTACTGCTGAAGCGCTTGATACATATGGTGCCAAGTATGGAGATCTTGACAGACATGTTGCCGTTGAGAGAGCGCTGGTTGAAATTAAGCGTGATACTCCACCTACCGTAGCCATTGCTAATCCTGCAGCTGGTAGCAGTGTGACGGAAGGTGAATACCTTTTGGTTCAGGTCGCGGCAGCGGATGATATTGGTGTTGATTCGGTATCCCTCGCTGTTTCAGGGCTGGTAACAGGAGACAAAACACTTGTCTCAGCCAGTGCTCCCTATGATTTCTACATTCCTGTTCCGTATGGGCAAGCAGGGAAGGATCTTGAGTTCGTCGCTTCAGTAAAAGAGGTTCAAGGCATCGGGGAGGCAAGAGTTGTCTCCGCAGCCGACAAGTTGACCGTCGTGGTCACCAAAGACGATATCGCGCCGGAGCTCGTGATCTTGTCACCTTCGGGAATGGGAAGTTCGATAGCAGAAAAAAGACCTTTAGCCTATCAGCTCGCTGTTACAGACAATGTCAATGTGTCGAGTGTACGCGTTGAATTGGTTGCCGATCAGAACCTGGACGGCAGCCTGGATCAGCAAACTGAAGTTGTCTCCAGCAGTGTTCTTCTGTCTGCGCCCTGGTCAGGACAGTTAGATGTTAAAACCATTGATGCTTACCTGGCCGATAGCCTTGAGTCGGCGTCTTTGCCAATGCAACTGTTTGTCACCGCACGAGACGGCGCTGGCAACGAAACAACAGCCGTTCAAAGTATCAATTTGATTGAAAATCAGCCGCCAAGAGTGGATCTAATCCGCTTCTTGAACGCGCAAGGTGAGGCATTTGCCAACAACGGTGATGTTATTGCTGAAGGCCGGCAAATCATTGTTGATGTTCAGGCAAGTGATATAGAAGTAGGTGTAGCCGAAGTTACTTTGTATCAAGCGGTTGGTTCTGCAGACCCTGAACAACTGGATTATGTTGCAGTGGCAACAGACTCGGCGTCTCCATTCCTGTTCCATGCTGAAGTACCTAAGGGGCATGTTGGAGAGAAGTTGAGTTACAAGGCAACAGCGAAAGATGTAGACGGTAACGAGTCTGAGTTGTCTCTGGCGTCAACGATTACCATTGGCGAAGATATGGCTCCAGAAGTGACCATTATTCAGCCCGATTCCGATGCTGTTGTAATCGATGGTCAGACTTTGTCAGTTATCGCCCGAGTGAGTGATGACCTTGGCGAAGAGGGTGTTGACCGGGTGCAATTCCATGTCAATGGTGTGGCTGTTGACACAGTTTATCGCAGTATTTCCGAGGTAAATGGTGGTATCGGTCAGTTTGATTTGTATCAGCTGGATATCTTGCCACCCCAGGGGGTGGATGGATTTGTCGTACAGGCAATAGCCTACGATAAGCTTAATCAGTCAGGCAGCTCTGAACTTGTAAGTGTGGGGATTATTGAGGATACCGTTAAACCTCAGCTAGAAATTCTTTATCCACTTGACGGAGATGTATTAACAGAAGGCGAAACCCTTACTTTATCTACGCTGGTGACTGATATCGGCGTTGAAGATGAGCGCACAGTACATGCTGAACTTATTCGGGAGTATCAGCTTGCGACCGGTGAGTGGCAAGTGCTCAATAGCCGGACCATCGAGCTATTCCGAAATGACCTGCTTGATGGACGACCAGAATTTGTCGACGTAAGTGAGCCGAAAGAGCATCAGTATGTCTATTGGGCGCAGGTCGCGGATGGCAATGTTATCGCTCGACAGAGAAACCGTAATGAGCGTGTTCGTGCGGTTCTGACAGTGACTACGCCAGAGCACGTAGTCACTCAGAAGAGCCACTACGAAGTGGGCTTGGGAATTACGGATCGAACCTATCTGCAACCGGGAAGCGAAAACGTTTACCAGCAACAAAAAGAAGCTAAAACTGTTTATTACAGCGCTGTGGATCAGTTCAGCTCTGATACTAAACAGGGCGCTCTCATTGCGAGCTGGTCAACTGTCGACCCTGTAACTCTGGAGCAAGGGGTTACTGTCATCGACGGTGCTGAATCTGAAATAGCTTGCGGTGCGTGTTCAGGGATCTTCCTGTCTGAGTTTGTCGATGATGTAAATGATGATGGTGAACGATTTGTCTATTCAGAGTTACTCAATGGAGCCTCTGAAGTTTTTGATGGGGTGATCAGTGATATCAAGGCTGATTCTCAGTTCGTCTTGGCTTCTAAACATGGCGTAACTACATTAAAAGTCGATTGGGTTCCAAAAGTCAGCTTTTCTCTGCTGTTGGAGCTGGAGATGGCCAAGGAACCCGAGACAGGGGCTCATTATGAGGGCGCCGACGTTGGTGAGCTTCTCATCTTCTCTGTACAAAATGGTGATGCTCAGTTTGGTTTGCCTTATCTATTGAAAGGGCGTTACGAATTACCCTACCCACAGGCATACGGTGTCGCACGTAAAGACAATCTGGCATTTGTTGCCAACGGTCATGGGGGGGTGCAAGTCGTTGACCTGGCCAATCTGGAGCAACCTCGTCGAATTGGCTTTATCAAGCCAGATGGTTATAGCCGAGACGTTGTAATTAAGGATTCCTTCGCCTTTATTGCTGCCAGCCATCAGGGTCTGGTCGTCGCCAATATCGCCGATCCATCTATGCCGGTTATTGCGTTCGCCGATACGCTGGGAGTTGCAAATCGAGTTACCGTCGTTGGCAACACTGCTTATGTGACTGAAATGTCTTCAGAAGGTCAGATTGCGCAGCTCAGCTTGTTTGACATCGCAGACCCTTATCATCCGACATTTGTGCGTGCAATCAGCATTACTTCAGGGCGTCCAGAGTTGCGTAGTGCAGGCGTTTATGATGTTGAGGTGGTAGGCAACTTAGCTTACATCACTGCACATACGCTGGATCAGGAAGATAAGCCTGCGCAGAGCCTTGTCGAAATCATAGACCTCAAGCAGGTAGATATTGAGCGAGATGATGCGACCGTTCCGGTAATGATTAATCGTGAGCCAGAAGCTGATGGTTTTGTGATTCGCGATTTGGCTTTTGCCAATGGTGCGGTTCATGCGGCTTCGGGCAAACAGGGCGTTGCGCGCATAGAGCTGAGTGAGCTGACGGTTGTACGGGTATCTCCTGCGGCAGATTCGACAGAGGTCTATACAGATATAGATCTCATCGAAGTGGCGTTTTCTGGTGCAATCGACAGCACACAGAATTTAAACGACTTCTTCTCTGTCTACCGTGGAGAGGTGATCGCTGATGGCGAGGGTGGCTATATGGTTGGTGAGGACGTCACCGACCAGTTCAATATTGGTTTCCTTGACAGAGATATCGACAGCAAGCGTATTGTCGCTGTAGCGCCAACGCAAGCGCTGGAAGCAGGCACAACCTATACCCTTATTGTCAAAAAAGGACTCTCACCACTAACTGGGTATGTGTTAGCAAATGACTTCCTTTCCTCTTTCTCTACTTCGCCAGCCGGAGCGCAATTACACCCGGAAATTAAGTCAGTAACGCCTACCAGTGGTGGTGTCGACGGGGGAGACGAGGTTGTCTTAACCCTGGCGCATCCTGGTGAAGAGCTTGAGGTCCTGATTGGTGGACAAATAGCTTATATCAAGGATATGCAAAAGGATGGCGATGACACCCTGGTAACTATCGTCACACCGCCTAACTATGCGGGACCAGCAGGGATAGAAGTACGGAATAGCCAGACACTTTCTGACAGCATTATCGGTGGTTTTACTTATCTTGATCAGCTTCACATTAGTGCGTTAAGTCCTGCAGTGCTCGACCTGAAACAAGCCGGCGCAGGAGCGCGAATTTCAATTATTGGTTACGGATTTGATTCAGATCTTGAGCTGATCGCTTATCCACACGGTCAGCCAGAGAGTGCGATCACAACTCCGATTAACGGTAGTTCATTAAAACTGATTAGCAGTGAGCAATTGGAGTGGGTTTTACCCGATTTTGACGTGGCCTCTCGTAGTTACATAGACATCGAACTACGTAGCGAGTCAGGGCGACTGACAGTGAAACCAAGGGCCTTATTCCTTGGTGGTTTATCTATTAACAGGACTATCGAAACTCGCTTGCCTTATACCTACGGCCAACTGCAGGAAGATTTAGCAAGAGCAAGGGAAGGGCTTCCAAGTGTGATTGTCCCAGATCCGACCAAGCTTCCGCCTGGACGTATTGTTGGTATTGAATCTGACGCCAATCTAGGTCTTTTGTATATATTGGGCGCTCCCGTACCGGAGAGTTATAGCCCTAGATATACCCATCAAAATGTGACTAATATAGAGCAGCTGACCACTTATATCACCCCAGGTTGGTTGTCTTTGGTGCATTACCAAACGGAATCGCTTGATAATGCTGCACCAATGTTTGGGCTTGGTTATTACGACTTACCCCAGGACCTGTCTCCATCATCAATCGTATTGGACGACAAACACCTTTATGTTGCAGCCAATGGTTTTGAATTGCCTCATATTGATACTCAGTATGAAGGCAAGCCCTGGCTGCTGGTGTATGAACGAGAAACACGTTTACCAGCGGAACTGGATGGGTTAGAAAAAGACCGGGACATTCTGTTCTCAATACCCCTGCCTTCCGAGGACGCACCAACCAAAATGCAGGTGGTTGACAAGCTGCTGGTAGCACAGGCGGCAAATAAAGAACTGTTACTCATCAGTCTTGCTGATCCTCTGAAGCCGACGCTGTTGCAACGTATCTCCTCGGCCAATGTGTCAGGTTACTCTGAGTCTATTTCGATATCTGACTTTTCTATAAATAACAATACGTTGAGTATTTCTGCGCAAGCGAACAGTGGCAAGTATCTGGTTGATTTTGATCTATCCAGACCTTCAGCGCCTCAAGTCGCATCACGCAGGCTCCCGAGTGGCGCAGATTCGCTGTTGTCAGATGCCAGCCAGCCATTGGCGTTAGTTGCATCAGGCAAGCAAACTGCTGTACTAGATATTCGTCAACCACGAGTTATTACTGAGCTAGGTCGCTACATCGACAACGGGTTTACGCTTCCTATCGGATTACTCGCGATGGACGGAACGCTGACTTCGGTTGCTCAATTGCGACGCGCCAAGGGATCTTGTCGTGGCAAGGATGAGATAAGATCAGAGTTGGATTTACTCGATATCAGCCGACCTGGAAACGTTCAGGTTCTTGACGCCCTAGAACTTAATGGTTGCTCAGTTGTACCAACCGTATATCAGTACGAGTCAAAGGCCATTGAGTCAGGCGATGTGAATCAACATATTACAGCCGATGGCGTTTATGCAGTCTCTGTCGGTCTCGATAAGAAAAGATCAAAGTTATTGCTGATTGATACTTTGACAGCTGATTTGGTTGACCACTATCCGGGTCACGGCGAAGCCGGTGTCGCTTTAGACAGCGTGGTGTCGTTTGACTTCAACCACAACGTTGTTGTGCCTTCAGATCAAGATGCGGGTGCCTATCTGGCACGCTACCTGGCTCTGATAGAAGAAGATGGTTCTGATGATGGACTGATGGTCGCTTTTGAGGCAGAACTCAATGACAGCGACCCTTCAATACTCTCTCTGATCCCTTCGGAGAATTTGAAGCCTGATACCGATTACCGCATAGAACTTTCGCCAGACCTGGCGGCAAGAAGAAGCGAGGGACTTGTTACATACAAGGTTCAGTTCACAACCGGAACTGGCACCGGTTTGTCCCCTCAAATTGTAGATGTTGAGAGTGGTGTTGTCCCCGTAGAGGGCGGTCAGGCTGTCGTTGTTACACAAAACGCATCAAACGCCCTTATTTGGGTTGGTGATGAGCTGGCTGCCATAGATGAGCAGCTCAATGATGGAGATGAACAACGATATACCATCACGGTGCCTCCTCATGCTCCGGGTGTTGCGTCACTTTCGATTGAAAGTAATGACGGTCGTAAAGACACCTTGTTAGGCGCCATCCGCTACATAGAGCCACTGGTGGTTAATGCTATTGCGCCAAAAGTGGGTAGCGTAAATGGTGGTACAAAGGTCGTAATATCAGGCCGGGGTTTTGTTGCTGGCAACGGATTCACCAATGTGAAAGTCGGGCCGGTTCAACTTACAGAAGACAAGATAAATGTCATTAGTGCAGAACTGATAGAAATTGAAACACCTGCCGGTCAATTGGGTAGTGCTTCGATATCAGTACTGAATACTGATGGTCAGGTTGCAGTGCTTGATGATGCGTTCACATACCAGCAGCCTTCAAACATGCGTATTGAAAGTGAGCCTTATACGCTTCATGAGCTCGCGTTAGATCCCACCAATACATACATGATGGCAGCCGCAGGTGAGGCTGGCGTACTTATCTACAATGTTGATGCGTCCGCCTACACGGCCGATCGTGAGGATGTTGCCAATCCAGACGAACTCCTTCAGTTGATTGATCGCAACGGCGACGATATCGATGATCGCGTTGTAGGCCAAATAGCGCTGCCTGCAGGCTACCATGCACTTGGATTAACCAGTTCCTTCAGCCGCAATAGCAATAGACTCTTTGTTACAGCCGCCAAGCTAGTCGCAGGTCAACCTGAAGAAGCCCGGCTGTTCATCATAGGTGTTGACGGTAGCGACTTATCTGAAGGCGCCGTGCTTCGTTCATTGCGTCTTTCAAGCGATTTCGCCAAAGGCATTGATCGCCATGATCACCAGTTGATTGTCGCTATGGGCAATCAGGGCCTGGGCTTTGTGGATGCTTATCTGAACACCAAGGCCTATGTTACAGACAAGTTCGCATTGCCTGGCACGCTCCCCGCACTCGATGTAGAGCGCCTCTCAAACTCACACGAAGAGGTGATCGCGGCCGTTGGTGGCGAATATGACTTCGAGCATCAACGATTGCTCTCAGAGGAAAGAGCCGGTGTAGGGGGCTTCTACCTCGTCGCCAACGATGCGACCAACGGAAGACATTTAGTGTCATCACTGGATATACCTGCCTCAAGAGTGAAGGTTTATGGAAACTTTGCTCTGTTGGCTGCGGGTGACTCTGGTCTGGTTATTGTCGATATCGCAGATCTCGTTAATCCTGAAGTGGTTAATCGGACCAGCCAGTTTGGTTATGTATATGACGTATCTGTTTCTGGTCATATCGCTTACATCGCGACTGAAAATCAGGGCATTGTTGCGCTGGACATTAGTGATTCAACCGCTCCTATTATCATCGACAGCTTTGAGCATCTGGATTCGAGTTTCTCCAGAGCCGTTGTATCGTCCCCTTATGAAGTTCTGTTTGGGGGAAGTGGCGTTATCCAGGCGGCCCCGGATGTGACGCTGAAGTTGCATAGCTTCACTCCAGAATCGGGCGTTGTGGAGCTGACCGCGAATGCTATTGCATCGATCCGTTTACGTTTCAATAAGGCGGTCGATCTGTATCAGCGAAACTTCGAATATGTCGAAGTAGAAACAGGGGCAGGGTTGCCTGTTGATTACACCGCGGAGTTCGTGAATAACGACTTGTTGATTCATTTGCAGGAGAGCAATGAATTTGCTGCCGGTGATCGACTGATTGTTCGCATCCGAGATGGTTTGCAAGCCACTAAACCGGTACTGGTTGACGATAACCCGGTTAGCCTGACGCTATACACCCTGGCTAGTACGATCGAGCTACCTTTTGTTCTGGCGACAGATCAGCGCGAATTGCTGGAGATCGAATCGGTATTGCCTCGTCATGTAATGCAGGGCTCGCCCGCTGAGATCACCCTGGCTATGAAAGGTGTGTCCCATTTGACCGATGAGCTGTCTATTGCTATCGGTGGACAGGAACTCGACATTCAACGCATTGAACCAAGCAGCGAAGACTCAAGCGTCAGCTTGGTTTATGGGCGCCTTGCGGGTATCGAAATCCCCGGCTCTTATGACGTGTTTGTTCAGGCAACGCAGAAAGAAGTGACTTTAACTGCGCAAATGAAAGGTGCGTTAACCGTTGATGCGGAGTTGATTCTTGATTCGTTTACCCCTCTTTGGGGGCCTGTCACTGGCGGGACCTCTCTAACGGTTTATGGTCAGGGATTTGAACCTGGCAGCAGTGTCAGTGATGGCATTATGGTTTCTATTGGCGGCGTGCCAGTGTCCCGTGTCGATGTCATATCGTCCACCGAGCTGCGAATTGGGACACCTCGGGGGCTTCCGGGTAAACAGACGCTGCAAGCGACGAATCGTTATGGCCAGACAACTGAGCTAGCTGCTGATAAAGGCTTTGGCTATGGTTTGCGTTTCCTGTCAGATGTGAGCTCTAAATATGTTCATCCATTGGACTTGATTGTCGACCAGGAGAGTGGCATTGCGCTGACTGCCGCTGGCTATTTCAGAGATAACGGTCGCGCCAGTATTTTGCAGGGCGCGGTTTTGCCTGAATCCTGGCTGGCCGCAAGCTTCGACGTTCAACAGCCGGATAGGCCATTGTTAGTGGGTGGTGCGTCATCGCTGGCGTCTGATAGAAAGCATCAACTGGCTATCTCCCGTTACGCTACGAGTGCTAGGTTATTGGCGAAAACCTTTGATGGTGAAGAGTTTAATCTCGACTTGCTCAGCGATAGTGAACGACGGGATTACGAGCGAAACAAAGATTATGCGCTGCAAAAGTCAGCCGACTCCGTAGCAATCCAAGTGGCGACAAACCCCGAAGGAGGGAAGTCGCTATTTACCGCCAACGGACCGGCAGGGGTCACCTGGCTAAATCTTGATGATAAAAATGCGCTACAAACCCAGGGCTATATTTGGTCAAGTGGACAGGATGTTATTGCTGGCTTGAGCAAATCCGGCAATTCACTATTTGCTGCCGCGGTTGAAGGTTCGGCTGAGACACCAGACACATGTGCCTCTGCTTTCGAGGACGGGCAAGCATCGAAATTACTTGCTGCAAACTTTACCGATCCCACAGATCCAATTGAGGTACCGGCAACTCTTGGTATTACAGGTGGTACCAACTTAACTTACCACCAAGGTTGGTTGTACGGTCATGAAGCAGGTATGGCGGCAGTTTGGAGCATCCGCTGCCCTGCATCATGGGCGGATATGACAGTCGCACCGTTGAAGTCCTACGATAGCGATACGTTAACGGCTGTCAGCCTGTACGATCCCTATCTAACCAAGCAGTGGAATTTCACCAATACACTCTATGACTATGCGTTCCATGGCAATTATGTGATTGCAGCACTGGGCTTTGACGGTGTAGAGATCTTTGACCAAAGCTCGCCAGAGCAACGCATCAGGTTGACGGTAGACGATACGCTGCAACATGTCCCAGGCAAGGCCGTTAAGCTCAAAGTTCTGGGTAGCACCCTGTTTGTATCAACTGATTATGGTGTTGTTGTCGCTGATATCAGAGATCCAATGAATCCAGTGGTGGTCTCCGCCGGTAACGTTGAACCCATAGTATCTATCGATTATTTCAAGGGCCGATTACTGGCAGCTTCTAAAGAAGCGGGTCTTAAGAGTTTTGACTTGCCTGGCGCCCTGGTTACTGATGTTTCCATAGCGCCTGGCCAGCCGTTAGCGGAAAACCAAGGGCTGACGATGCAGTTTAGTGAAGCCGTTACCCTTGATTCGGTTGTGGCGGGCTTGACCTTGACCAACGCTAACAGTGGCGTGCCTCAAACAGTCGATATTGAACCTGTTGATCTTCAGGGAGAGGGGACTGACACATTCATCATCAGGTTTGGGCGAGAGGCGTCAACTCAGTACTCACTCCAGGTGAACTCTGTTGCTACATTGAGAGGCACCGGCCTCTGGGTAGGTTTTGGCCAGAGCTTTACGACTGCTTCTGCAGGAACCTTGGCTCCGACTATTGATCGCGTTGTCGATGGCGCTTACCTCGAAGGTGAGCAGGGCGAGATCAAGATTGAAGGTGAAGGGTTCAGAGCAAGCGACCAGTTAAAACTGTATGTCGACCAGTATGAAGTCAGCTACTTGTGGCTGAATGAAAACACGCTGGTTATTCCTGCCGGCGAGCTAGAGCGATTGCCGCTGGCTACAGGCCAGCATCATGTGAAGTTAATCGATGGCGAAGTTTCGACTTTCTATCCTGGAGGCATCCTCAAAGGTGGAGAGTTTGCATTTGCCGAATACTCACTGACAAACGAATCCCTGGACCTCTCCGGTGGGCAGTTGATCTCAGTGGTTTCATCTCATGATGTGATCCTGCCGGGTACCAAAGTGGTACTTGAGTCCCCTGATGGACAGTTTATTGAAAGTGAGTTTACGCCTGACGGTGCCGTGATTAACGATTTGGAAGATGATGTCGTTACACTGAACCGTTTCGAGTTCAGAGCTCCGGGTGTTGTGGCGCCGGGCGCATATGCGGTTTATCTGAAGCGGAATGATGTGCTTACTCTGGTTGGGCAGCTTTCCTATGCGCTGCTGTCACAATCATTGTACGAATTGCCTAACTACCCTCCACATGTCATTGGAGCCATGGAGCAGGTCGGTGATCTGCTTGTAGTCGGACTCAAGCATGGACAACAAGCGACTCAAAACAATCCTAGTCTGCTTTTGCACGGTATTGAGCTCTATGACGTATCGTTGCCAAACAGGCCTGTGAGGTTAGCGCAGCTACCTACAGGGCAAACCATTAGTGCTGTTGAAATTGTTGATAATATTGCCTATTTCGCAAGTGGTAGTGACGGTCTGCTGGTGGTTGATATCGGTGAACCTGCATCGCCGGTACTTATTGAGAGTTTCCCTGTACCTGGTTTTGTGGCGACAGACCTGAGCTATGACCCTCTTCAAAACGTGCTTGCGATGAGTGTCGTTAGTGAGCTGGGTACCGGATTTGTCAGGTTCTTCGACCTTTCAGATGATCAGCTCCAACCACCACTGTCTCTACCTAACAAGTTGTTTGCGTCTGGAGAGCTGGAAGGCCAGCCTCTGGCTATCGAGTGGCATCAGGGACAGCTGTTTGTCCTGTTGAAGCAGGGCGATGACTTAGCATTGGTTAGGTTTGAGGACCCAACGTCAGATGACTACGAGATTCAGCAACTGGATGTGGTTAATGCAGCGTCCTTGAATGCAGATTTGGTTGTTCAATACGGGCAACTGATCATCACAAGCGCCGATATGACAGTGGTATACCACGAAGATCAAAACGGTGAGTGGCAACCGAGCAGTTGGAGTCAAACCGAAGGTGCTGAAGGAGCACTGGCAGTTGTTGATGGTGATGTCGTTATTGCCAGCGATGATGGCGTCAGCTCGCTACCAGAAACGCAACTGGTGTTAACCAAATCGCAGCCAGAATCTGGAGCCGAGCATAGTCTGTCGGAACCTGTTGAGCTGCATTTTAGCCAGTTGATCAACACAAGTTCTGAAATCCTTGAAGCCGCAGTGAAGGTGTCTGTTGATGGTGTCGAGCTGAGCCAGGATCAATTCACTCTGGTTGCAGAGAACAGACTGCGCGGAGCATTGGTGTCCATCTCAGGTTTTGATATTGGTGCAGCAGAACGCGCAATGCTCAGCATTGAGGTGAACCAGAATCTGCTCAACCTGGCAGGTGATCCTTTACGTTCGCCAGTGCACTTATCATATTCACTGGTAGCGAACCGCCCAGTGATTGAACGTGTTATGCGCCTGGAGGCAGGCGAACCCGTTGGCAGATTCATACATGGCATTGCCGGAGAGATCCTGCAAATCACTGGTAGTCAGTTCGGCAGTGTAAAAGGGAACCTCAAGGTCTCTGTTGGCGAAACCGAGATCTCATCAGATAGCATTCAGCTAATTGATGATGGCGAAATCCAGGTTGAATTGCCAAACCTCTTCCTTGCAGGAAGTGCGACGGCGCTATCTGTCGAAGTGACTCGCGGTGACGTGACTGTTCGTCTGAACGGTGCTGTTGTCGCATTACCTACGGTTGATATTCAAGATGTAAACCCGCTGCGCGGACCGCCACAAGGTGGCAATTTCATTGATATTTATGGCGCAGGTTTTGGCTCGAACACCCAGGTATATTTTGGCGGTAAGCCTGCTGGTGAGATAAGACTGATTTCGAGCAATCAGATTCAAGTCCGGGTGCCTGCGGGTGACTTCGGTTACGCAGATATTAAAGCGGTTAACCCACAGTTCGCATTGGAAGAGTCTTTCGCCGAGGAAGCATACTTCTACACAGGCAGTGCCACGGGTGTTGTTGACTTTGCCAACGACAAACCCAGTCCGATCTCTGCGATAGCGCTTTCGGATCAGGTTCTGTATTCAGCGACAGGTGGTGAATATGATGTTTACAACGTCGAAGGCCGACTAAGTAAGAAGTTAAGAACGAATGTGGCGCGTTTGGTGGTGACCGATGTCTCTGACCCTGTACGCCCCATCGTTGTGGAAAAAGAGTTTGCAGACCAGCTTTACCCTTACGCATTCGACGTAACTGGCGGGCTAGGAACCAAAGGCTTTGAAGTGCTTAAGGTTGACGGGATCGATCTGTTTGCCGCGGGTGGCCGAACCTTGTTCCTGTTCGACTTGACGCTGCCGACTGATCCTTTGTTGCTGAATAGCTATGAACTTTCCGGCGTGGTAAGAGACGTCGAAGTCGATCGCAACCTGATTTACGTCTCTCATAGCGGTGGCGTAGAGGTATTCCAGCGTCGCAATGACCGTTCGCTTCATTCAATCGCTATTGTCGATCGTACGGTACTGAAAGGAACACCATATGCGTTAACGAGAGACGGGGATACTCTATGGGTTGCCATGACCGATTCCCGTCGACTGATCCAGTTGGAGCTAGTTTCTGGTGAATACAACCGGGTTGATAGTTTTGACACGGTTGATATGGGTGACAACCGATTCCGACCAGAAGACGTGCTGGTTTACGATGATTTAGTTCTGGTTTCTTCCGGTGCAAACGCCAGTGTTGTGGCTTACCAGTTAGACAGAGCCGATGGCGCTGAGCCTGTTTCCGCTCTGAATCTGGCCTACCTGGTGAGAAGCGGAACAGTGTTTGCTGGTCAAATGCAGTTGCATGGCCAAGTTCTGTACATCGCTGCAGGGCAGGGTGATGTTCAACTCTATGACATATCTAATTGGATCTCTGGTCAATTTGAGACCGAAGTTGAACTGAAGCATTACTTCTCCGTCAACGGTGATGCAACTTCACTGGCATTCCATCCAAACGTTATGTATGCCGGCTCTGCTTTCCCTTATGTCAATGGCGAACCGGGCGAGAACCCTGTGTTTGATGCCTCTGGCGTTAACCAACTGGGTGGGCGTGTCAGCACACTTCAGAATGACCTGTTGATGATTACTGAGCATGCGCCAGCGGCGAGTGCGATATGGCCTAATCAGGAGCCAGTTTCGATTCAGTTTAATCGCTTGTTGGATCCTCAGTTGGTGCAGGAGTTTGGGGCAGATCTGTTTGAGATTCGCTTAGATGGTGCGAAGGTTGCGGGCAACGTTGATGCTCAAGTCACATCAGTAGGGACAAGACTGACGTTTACGCCAGATACCCCATTTGTTTCAGATAAGCGCTATTTCGTAAATCTGTCTGCAGGATTGAAGGATCTGCATGGGCAGCTACTAGGTTCAGATTACGGCTTTACCTTCACCGCTGCGCCTGATCTTCAGCCTGCTATCTCAGAAATCCTACCTGCGTTCGGGTCCTGGCGCGGTGGCCAGGCAGTTAGCATTTTTGGTAGCGGCTTTACAGATGAAACCAAGGTTTCAATAGGCAACCAGACGCTTCAGAGTGATGACGTTGATGTCCTCAGTGAGTATGAAGTACGCGTTGTAGTGCCAGCGATCGCCGCTTCTCCTTCAGATAACCTCCCGGTGTCAGTGTCGGTGCGTAATGGTGAACTCAAAGACAGTATCAGAGGCGCCTACATTTACATTGCCGATCCAGCGATCGATGAGGTTGGTGTCTGGAACAATGGTGTGTTGAACCCTAATCACCAGCAGTTGCTCTTTGGCAACCAGGAAATGCTGGCGATCAACGGACGGGGCTTGAGCCCACAGACTCGCCTGTACGTGAATGGTGAGCTGGCACCAGAGGTTCAATTAGTCGGGCCAAACACAATTACGTTCAGGCAACCAGCCGATCTCCTGGGCCCGTTACATATTGAGCTCAGCAATTCGGATCCATTGGCCACTGCCAGCAACCAAGAGTTAGCCGTTGTGCTTCAGGGTGAGACGAAGCTTTCGGATGTGTCTGGTATGACCCGATTTGGGCATAACTTAGTCACATACAACGCCGAAAACTGGCAATTGTTGTCGACACTTGAAGCTGATGAACCGCAGCTATTGGCAACAGGCAGTGAATCCGCTGACATTATCGCAGTCGCTATGAACAGCGATTATCTTGCTGTCGCATTTGGCGGGGTGACGCCGGAGGTGAATGTTTACAGCCTTGCGAACATCTATGCACCAGTGGTTGTGCGTTCGTTCACCAATACTCAGCAGGTTGCCTTTGAGTCTCTTGGGTTGCATGAAGATATCTGGTTCGGATTCAATCGCAATCAAGTTGTTGTCTCGCCTGTTCAGGGGGATATTGCAAAAGTCACGTCCTGGAACAATGGCGCTCTGGATGCTGTGACTGACCAGGATGGCATCTTCATCCTGTACGGTGACCGCGTAGAGTACCGGGTTGCAGAGCACTTCAACGATGTGAAGACGTTGGAACATTCGGTTATTGCGCCCGAAGCGCTTGTCTTAGACGGCAAACGATTGATGGTTCGCTCTGCCAGTGAGCTGGAATTGTTTGACCTGAATCTTTTTGTCGCCGAGCAACCAAGCCAACTTGGTAAGGCGCTGTTAAGTCAGGAAGATGTGCGCATTGCTGGGGAGTTGATGCTGGTTATGCAGCAAGCCCCTGAGCGATTAGCCGTGTTTGATATGGATAAAGTCGGAGAACAACTTGTTCTCAACCATATCACCGACGTTGTAGGTGTGTCGGATCCAGGTTCGTGGGCAATGTCCGGAGACTTATTGGAGTGGGTTGATGGTTCAGAATACGGAAACCTGGCTCTGCCACTAAGTAATTTGATTCAGGTCGCACCAAACAGAATCACCTCAGCGAATCAATTGATTCAGGCAACTATTGCTGGAGAGGTGACGGATTGGCTGGATGTCGCGTTGGATATCATTGCTGATGGGCAACAAACTCCAGTCGCAGGTGGCACTAATGTCGTCGGACGAGAGCTTCGTTTCCAGAACTTCAATGATGACTATGTGCTAGGGCAGACCTATAGACTGTCACTGTTTAACCAGCCGAACCATAGTGTTGCTAACGCCGAGGTAAATGTAGACATACCTTGGGCGCTCACCACTGCGCCAGTGTTCGGTGTTACTGAACCTCGACTGTTCAACTTGTACCCGTCCGGCTCCATCACGGATAGAGCGACTGACTTTGTTCTGTATGGGGAAAGTTTGTTTGCTGTTGAATCCCTGACCGTAGGTGGGCACACCTTTGACAGTGGACAGTTCAACGTATCGGCAGACGGTACTGAGTTACGTTTCAGTGCAAGCTTTAGCATTGCCGGTATTCACTCGGTAAACGTTCACTTTGCCAATGATAACGAACAGAAGTCTCTGCCAGCAGCACTGCTGATCACTCAGGCGATTGAACTGAATGATGTTGTGACCAACAACGCCAAGGGGGGCGATAAAGCGCTGAGTGACTCAGGGGCGAATACCATCCGAATTCAGGGCGCTGGGTTAGAGGGGCAACTCAAGGTATATCTGCTTCCATATGATCAAGGCTACCAGCTTGAAGATCTTGCTCCGTTGGCTCACAGGCTGGTTGGTGATGAGATCGTGATCCAGCACTCTCCTGTGGTTAATCCGGAAGAGAGTTATCAAGTAGTGGTGGTAAGAGATTCAACCAGTGAAACTGTTTATGCGCCAGTGCCGCTGTTACTGGTGGGTATCGATGACACCGCCCCTATTATGTCGAACTTGGCAGACGCTAATAGGCTCACCGTGATCCGGCCGCTAACGCTGACATTTAATGAGCCTGTGACATCTGCTGTATTTAGCGTGACCCAGACTTACCTCGACTACACGGACCGGGATGACCTCGATATCTCAAACAGGTTTGAGCTGCTGAATATCACCGACAACAGCCTCCAGCTTCGCCTGAAAGACGGGGTACTGGATAACAACGCTAGTTATAGCGTGCGGGTTGAGAGCATCGTTGATGAGGCGAACAACCTGGCTATTGGCACTGGTGTCAGCAATGGTAGTTATGAGTACAACTACCTGGCTCCGGATACTCTGGCACCACGAAACGTGTTGGTTAGTCGCTTGTCAGATCACCAGCCAGTTACGCCAGCTATGTTGCTGACGCGCGGACGGACGGTAGCGTTTAGTGTTGAGGCGACAGATAACTACGGCAGTGAGATTGCCTACAGTTACCGCCGTTCGACTGCATTCGACGCGGCTGAGACTCCGTGGGTGAGCGTGAACAATGATTTGACGTTCTCAGAGCAGATCAGAGAGAACTACGACTACCTTGAATTCCGTACAAGAGCGACCGATAGCGCGGGCAACTTTGCTGAACAAATCGCACGCTCAGCATTGAGGGATCCGCTGGTAGAGCTGGAAGCCTTCTTTACCAACCCTACAGAGCCTGAAGAGTCCGTCAGGGCTGAAATCAACTTCGATCTGCTTGGCGATATTGACATGGTTTACGCTGCTGAGATCAGCGTTGAACAGATTGATCGCGGTTTTCCTGTCGATGTTACCGCGCGCTACAGCAAGGCTAATGGCTCAGTTTCTGGTTCGTTCCTGAATCCTAAAATCAAATCTCTTCTGCCTGAAGGCGCGGATATCGTCCCTGTCGAAATGAATGCTCGCTTGAAGGTGCAGTATGGGTTTGGTGCGACCAAATTGTTTGAAATGCCTTACACCCTGTATCTGGATCGCACACCTCCAACAATAGAGATCGTGTCGCCTGGAGATGGGGATTTTGTAGCATTAGATGAACGCACTGATGTTCTGATTAAGAGCTTCGATAAATATGGGATTGAATCCGTCGAAGTACGAGTGAATGGCGGAATCTGGAACGTGCTTCCAGATCCTACCAAGTACAGCCTCGTGCCCACTGCGGATGATTTAGCTGATGGTATTCTGGTCGAAGCTAGGGCATTTGATCCAAATGGCAACCAGAGCAGCACAGCGAGTATTCAGATCTATCCATATGATGCTGAAGCGGGTGCCCCTAAAGTAGACTTCCTGGCACCTGCAAACGGCGCAACGTTCCACGAATCTGAGCTGGTCACATTCGAAGTTCAGTTGCGTAATGTGCTTGATGCCGACATCTACTTTGATATTGGTGGTGTTGAATCGGTAGTTCCCGTTGCCACTGTATCGCGCACTAATGAAGACAGCGAACGCCAGTTTGTGACGCTGGCGATGCCGGATGTCAGTGAAAATATTGTTGTGCTCGCCCGAATTCAGAAAGCGAATCTGAAAGGGTACCGCTATCTGAATGTGGTCAATGATGACGGTATTGATGAGCAGATGACGCTAACTCTCCAGCCTGAATTGCAAGTCTTGACGGGTACTCAGGTTCTTGTGACAGCTAACCTGCCTGCAGATATGCCAGATTTCAGTGATGAATCCAGCATTGACGTCAGTGACCCCGCTGATTCACAAGATGCATATTCAATCAGTGCCAGCGATGCGAACCTGGTAGATGTGACAGCTCTGGGTAGTGACATTAAGTTTGAATCTGTACTCAGAGATCGCTCGTCCCACGAGAAACGTGAGCCGTATTTGGTTTCGAAAACCCCATACTTTGCAGATGTCAGCCCTGAGCAGGTCATTCAGGCCAACAATTCGGATGAGCGCTTGGTGGGTTCTGCCACTGTCGCAGGCGCTGTTGATGGTAAACGATTGTTGGTTGCATTTGATTCCGCAACCAATGGTTATCGGCTGGTCAACGCTGACGCTCAGGTTTTTGCAATGCCGACAGGTACCGCGAAGTCACTTCAGCAGGGCTTATCGGGCATCTATCTGGAAAGTGTTGATGCCGGAGTTAATACGCTAAGACGCTTTGATGTCGTTGCCGGTCATGTCGACAGTGTTCCTGATTTAACTGCGCCTGTTCAGGGGCGTCTGCTTGCGGTATCTCAGGATGTCGTATGGTTGCAGCAGGGATCAGCCGTTGTCGCCTTTTTAGATGCCGGAGACACACTGGTACCAGTCGCAGGTACATCTTTTGGTTCGGAACGTATCGTCTCTGCTGAGTCAAACGGCAGAACACTCATGCTGTTGACTAACGCAGGCATATACAAGTTAGGCATTGCAGCTGACCCTGCGCTTCGCGTAATCAAGGACTCGTTTGTCTCATTCGCTGGCCAGCTTGATGGTTTCGATATTGATAACCAGGCGTTGGTTACCTGGGCCGATAGCGAAATTGCTTTCTACCAGTTACTGGAAGATGGTTCGCTCATTATCGGTGATAAAGTCCAGTTGCCTGGAAAGGTCACCGATGTTAAGCGCGATGGCGATATTGTTTGGGTTGAACTAGTCCGTGACAACGTAGTTCAGTGGGCAGCCATAAAAGATAATGCACTGGCAGGGTTCTTACCTGTTGAGCAGGAAATTGTGGCCTTTGCTCCGGGCTCTATGTACTTCTCAGAACGAAACGCTGATAAACCAACCCTATCGAAGCGGGCAATTACCGTCAGCTCGAACCCATTGAGTGTTGATTTTGCTGTTTCGCAAGATCCGACAATGGTCATCGCAGATATAAGCCTGTTGTCTAAACCTGCGGGAGGTGTCGAACTCGCGCTGTACAGTGGTGACAGGATGCTTGGTGTTGCCTCTGATTTGTGGGGCGCGCCTCAGCCTTACCAGGTGAATATCCCTCGTAGCCTGTTAAATAGCAATGTATTGACGTTGGTGGCTAAGAGTCATGATGGTCAGGTTTCAGAAAACCTGGACATTGATATTTCGCCAATAGCAGATGTCAGCGAACAGCGTCCGGCATTTGGTCAGACACTGGCTGAAAAAGCGCTTCTTCCTCTGCAGGTGGCCATGTCTGTTGGTGCTCAAGTTAACGCTCAGGAAGCGAGTATCGATGGCGTGCAAGAAGCGCTTGCACCGTCATCCTCTGCGTCAGCATCTGGTTGGATTAAGGTGCCTGCAGTCGGTGACATTGAGCTTGACCTCACCTTGAATCAGGAAAGTTACAGTCGCACGTCTTTGACTGTTGTGCCTAATCAGCCCGATGGGCTTGGTGTGACGATTCTGTCTCCTTCAAACAACATCGTTGCACAGAGTGGTGAGGAGATTGATATTGCTTACCTGGTGACAGGGCAGCATAAGGCTGAACTGACCCATGTTGCAGTTGAGCTGCTCGACTTCAACAGAAACCTCGTGTCTCGGACGCTAATGGCTGACGCCGACGGTCACCTGGCAGTTAAGATGCCAACCGTTGATAGTCGTGATACCTATTACGTTCGCACGACCGGTTACTGGGGTGAACACGCGTACCACAATGTCAGTGAGATTGCGGTTCAGCTGCTACCCAGAAACCGTATTCCTCAACCTGAAGTTGTGGGTGTATCTTCAACCGTCATCGCGGGCTCTGATGTTTCCTACCGTCTGGTGACACCGCCAGCGGGATTGACAGGAGAGCTACGCGTTTTAGACAGCCAAAATACGTTGCTGGTGTCTGACTCGACAACGATTGAATTGACAGTACCGGATGACACCCAGTTCCTCACGCTGGTTGCAACCCTCAGAGACGATGAGGGTAATAGTGCTGAACGCCATTATCGGGTGACGGTACGAACCGGTGTTGAGTTCGAAGTAGCGGCTGATGTCGCAGCCTTTGATGTCATGTTGTCTGATGCTGGCCAGGCATGGCTGTCCTCAGAACGAGACTTGTTTGATCATCAGAATGTCAGGGTTGCTACTTTCGACGGTGATATAACAGCCATGGTGAGAGTAGGGGACCGATTACTTCTGGCGATAGAAGGCGTTGGCTTGCAAATCGTCGACCCGCAAGAGCAGTTCCAGATTCTCAGCACTACCACGATAGAAGGGCGTGTTACACAGCTCGCTGTAACGGGTAGTCATTTGATGGTGCTGGTGAATGGAGAGATTCAGGCCTACACCATTAAGGGTAATACGCTCGAGCTGTCAGAGCTTAAGACGAAACAAGGCAATACCGTTTCAGATTTCTATCAGTATGGCGACATTTCAGCGATCCGTGCGACAGAGCAAGGTATTGCAGCCGCGTCAGCGAACTATGTCATGGTCTTTGATCAGGCACTGATCGAAAGCGACGCAATGCGCCCTGATATCCAGGATGTCATCAGCATTGAGCATAAAGATTCGGTTGCATATTACCTGACGTCTGATGGCGAGATTGTGTCTGCCATAGGCCCACAACGCCTGGGACAACTGCATGTGCCTAACGGTAATCAGTTGGTTCGTTTTGGCGATTACCTTCTGGCAGTAAGCCCACTGGACGGTGTGCTTCACATTGTTGATGCAACAAATCCAGAGCATCTTGAGCTAAATGGAAGCTTCGAGTTCGCTGCAGACCATAGCGCGAATGTAGCATCATGGTTTGACGGTAAGCTTTGGTTAGGTGGGCAGAAAGGCACCCAGTTGCTATTGACGCTTCCGGAAGCGCAACCATCAGAAACACTGAATGTTGATACCAGCGGTTATGTGGCGGATGTGGCTAGCCGTGGTGGTAAGAGCATGGCTGCTGCGAGTTACTACGGTAGTTATCAGCTCAGCCGATTAGGCAACAACTGGTCAACCATCAGCTATCCGGAAAGGGGTTGGAACCTGTCGATTGACGCGGTTGCTGTTGACCACCAGTTCAGCTACCTCGCTCAGCCAGAGCTGAACCAGGTGGTTAGAGTAAGTCATCAGGATATTGCTCAGGGTAATGATGTTATTGAGGTTGTGTTTGACGACATAGCTGCGAGTGAGCTGATACTGACAGAGTCACACATCGTTGCCGCCTATGGAAATTCACTGCACTTTGCATCACGAAATGACCTGACCATGCAAGGTGTTGTCGAATTGCCTGCGGGTGAACAGGTGATAGCTGTTGCCAGCCAGGGGGATCTGGTTTTCGCAACCACTATTAACCGTCGACTCTATAAGATTACGACCGGTAGCCTGCCATTTGAGCCGATCAACCAATTTGTCGACAGTGTTATCGACGCAGCGGTTGAACCGATCGAGCATCTGGATGCGTCAGCTAGTGCGCTTTACTTCACTATGGCTGGCGACATTCACCGTATGAGCTTGTTTAACTACGACGATGTCACATTGAACATCCCGGGTCTGCAGACCGTTGATGCTATCAAGTATCACAGAGGGCATCTGTTCGTGGCCTACCGTACTGCGACTCAGAGTCTGCTCGCTGTTGTTGATGCCAGTGACTGGCAGCTGGAGTCTTCGAATACGTTTGAATTCGATGCTGCTGTTACCTCTCTGGATGCTGAATACGGTCGATTGGTGGCCGGGCTTGGTGACGCAGGCGTGAAGGTCATTGACCTGAACAATAGCTATCAACTCGCCATGCCTGATCTGGTGTCTCCGGTGCAAGGGCATTCGTTTATTCAGGGAGACTCGATTGAGTTTGCCATCAGTGAAACCGAAAATGTTGTTGCGGCGCGTTACTTCGTCAACGGCATGGAGGTCGCTGGTTCTAATGTCGCGCCTTTCACTGCATCCAGCATGGTGCCGCCAAGTCTGCGTAATGGTCAGCCATTTGAAGTGCAGGCAACCGTTGAGCTGGTGTCCGGTGCAGTGCATCAGTCTGCGCCAGTCAAGGTGGTGCTGCAGGGCGAAGATCTTCCTGGTAATGCCTTCAGCGTAGCCTTAACGCACCCAATCCATGGTGTTTCGACTTATGTGCCCAAGCCCCTGGAGATTCGTGCCGAAGTAAACGACGTAACAGTCCCTGTTTATCAGGTCGAATACTACGAATCAGACAGCGCCGACGGTCCTTTCCGGATGATTGGTAAGCACTATGGCCCTGAGTTTGTGTTGTATCGTGACTACCGTGTTGAGGATAGTGGCAAGTTCCTTAAGGTGCGTGCAGTAGACGTATTTGGTAATACAACAGATTCGATTCCTGTGGCATTTACCCGAGAAGAAGATGCGATACAGCCGCGTATTGGCGCTTATGTTGTCACTGGTCCTATGGTGTCTGATACCCAGATTATTGAAAAGCATGGCTTCAAGCTAGCGGTGTCAGTTGATGACCCTGAGAGTGGTATCGAGTCAGCGATACTTAAGCGGAACGATATTATTATCGCTGCGCAGTTCAGTGCTGGACAGCTTGAAGTGAATGAGTCTGGTGCAATTGCTGGTGAACAGTATGAATATCAACTGACTGTCACCGATAAAGCCGGTAACACAGCGATTCAGACTAAACGCTACGAGTTTGTTGAAGATACTATTCCGTCCGTTAGCAACTTCTCTATTCAGCCGCTTCAGATTTTGGAGCAGGGCTCTTTCAACGTTACTGCGGACCTGCAGGATGATGTTGCGCTGGCCAGTGCCGAAATTGAGTGGAACGGCTTTGTTACGCCAGTTTCGGTATCAGGTTCCAGCGATACCCTGGCGTTAAGCCTGCGAGATCCAAGAGCGGAACGCTTGGTAGATGACTTAGCTACTGAGATAGTTTTACGCGTGACCGACGACTTAGGTCAGGTCGCAGAACGCCGTCAACCAGTCACTGTGCTGCGCGATCAGATACCTGATACCACCAAGTTGAGTGTGGTGCACGACCCTGCGTCATTCTATGGTGGCATTGCCCGTCTTGAACTTACCGAATTTGGTTTGGCCAATGACGGCAAGGATCAGGTGAAGGTTACTATCATCCCCACCTGGCCTTTAGACAGTGAAGCGATAGCAGTCGATCATGCCCCGTATGGGGCGGACGATTCCGCTCAGCCTCTGAGACTGACTCTGCCTATGCCAGAGCAGGAAGTGGCCGGTAACGAATACCGCTTCAAGGTCCAGTTGACTGATCACCTGGGTCAAAGTGCGGTGTCGGACGAATTCACTATTCCGCTCTGGTTCCGCCCGAATAGCCTCCAGTTCGTTAATGATTTGCAGGCCGAAGGTGTCAACCTTAGTTATGTGACCGTAGGGGATGCCGCGCAGTATCACGCCGCAGTTCTTGACCGTACTGGCCGCCGTATTCCGATGCAATCGGTTCGTTGGACTTTGCAGACGGCATCCGGTGAGCAGCTGGGAGCGCCAGTTGAGCTTGGTCAACAAGCGTCTGATGCCGGTGGGGTGTCACGTTTAGCATTTGATTCAGCGTTGACGGCGGGGCGCTACAAGCTGACCGCAGAATTGCTCAATGCGGCCTGGGTTGATGCCGACCCATCCGAATCAGGTATTTCTGTTTCGATGGGCTTGCGAGTTCAGCCTGGTGCAACAAGCAAAATTGAATTTGCGCATCAGCCAGCGGTTGTTGCTGGCCACGTGTTTGAGCTTACGTTACGAGCAAAAGATGCGGGTAATAACCCTGTCACCGCTGATAGCAGTTCCAACGTAACAGTCACTCTGCCATACAGCGGCTTCTATTTTGGATTTGCTGATGCAGTCACTGTGACACCGCTGGATGATGCGGGGCAAAGTGCCTCAATCACACTGCGCAATGGTGTTGCAACAGTGCCTGTCACTGCGGCAACGACATCTGGAAACTATAGTGCTCAGCTCAGCATGACAGATCCCCTCAGTGGCGTTGAAACATACTACGACTTTATGGGAGCAGAAGAGTATGTTCTGGCTTCCAGCCTGCCGGTTGAAGTTGTTCCTGATGCCGCTGCGTTGATTACCTTTGAGAAAGAGTCTCAAACCAACTTACCTTTAGGTGTCGCTGACCGACTGGAAGCGGGTGAAGTCGCCACATTGCGATTGACCCTGCGTGATCAGTACTACAACCCTGTAACGACGCTCACGCCTGGCGATTTGACGCCGGCAAACTTTGCGTTAAACGTCAGCGTGACAGGAAGTGCAACGATTGATGGCATTGCTACAACTGCGCCAGTTCAAATCATAAGTGGTACAGCGACAGCTGATGTTAGCGCCATAGCGACTGAAACCGTAGAAGTACGTGGTGTCTCAGTGCTTGATGGGCCTGACAACCTGTTGGCGCTGGGAGAGCTCGATCTTGAGTTCTTGAAACCGTATCCGGCAATTGAATCTGCGCAAGTTGTTATTGTTGATGACAGTGAAATCAACCCAATATCGTTGACCTTTAATGAAACGGTTGAAGTTGGAAATCTGATAGACGGCAATATCGCGTCTGTGAGCCTCAACGACGAGGTCGTCGACGGTGAATGGAGCATTGAAAACAATGTTGTCCTGTTTACGCCAGAGCAACCTTTGCAGTTGAATAGCTGTTACAGCATTGATACTCAGCTTTCCTCACTTTGGGGTGAAGCGGCGAACGATCCAGTGCTACCACAGCTGCTTGATACTTGTGTCGCGGCGTTACGTTCTGATATCCCGGCATACAATGCCGTGCTTGAGGGGAGTGAAATTACATTCACTGCACAAGTGGCAGATGAACTCGATTTCGCACAGCTAAGCGGTAGTGTCTCGATTGAATCTGCCGTATCTGTACCTAGCGATGTTGATGTTGATATTACCGATATCCGCCTGAACGCGCCTATGCATGCGCCGCTTGGCGCAGATGATGGCTCCTTGATCTATTTGCGCCTGGCCGCCTCTAATGATGCGATTGAAGAAAGCTACCAGGCAACTAACCGCATCAGTTACCGCGTACTTCAAATCGGTGGTGATTATGATGGAGATGGCCTCAGCAATGAGCTGGAGTTTTCTACTAATGGCCTTGACCCTGTTGTCGTCGATTCAGACGGTAATGGCATTGCCGATGGATTAGATGACCTAGATAGTGATGGCTTGTCGAACCTTGATGAGATTGACGCAGGTTCCTCACTAATTGTTGCTGATACTGATGGCGATGGCCTGAATGATTATGAAGAAGTTGTCATTTATGGCTCCAATCCACTGGTGGCTGACAGTGATGGTGATGGTGTACCTGATTATGTTGAAGTTAACATCGGTTCTGATCCTACAAATGTGTTGGACGCGAGAGTTGATCCCTTCTATATCATCGACTTGGAGGTCGTTCCAACTGAGTTGGTTCTCGAATTTGAAGCGGATCGTGACAACCGTCATCAGTTAAACGTTACGGCTACGGTCCAAGTTGATAACAGAGTGTTTTATGGCGTTAGTTTGAACAACACTTATGACTTGCTTGAGTTGTACAGTGATAACTCGAATGTCGCTGACTTTGACCTGTCGCAACCCGGAGCATTGTTGCAGGTTTTTCAAGATGGGCAGGCTCAGTTGACAGTGTCCTTGCTTGAAAATCCATCGCTAAGCAGTGTTATTGAGTTAACCGTTGACGCCGCTAGTGAACCGGTTAAACAAACACCCAGAATCGAATTGCTTGGCTCGAACGTCGATCACACCCTGTATCTCGGTAGTGATCATGCCTATATAGCTTTTGAACTTATTACTGATATGCCATTCACGGTAAAAGAGTTCCAGTTTGATGGTGTAACTTTGTCGAGAGATGGTGATCATGAAGAGTGGCTATGTATTGATTGCAATCCGTCGGTCATTGTACGAGTGGATCAACAAAGTAACACTCCAGATGTCATTTCTGGTTGGAACTGGGATTATACGCAAGCAAGTCGATTTGTACTGGAGTTCCCGGAGGGTGTCCCATCTGATGTTGCGGGTGAACTTGTTGCAATACTGAATTTGCAACAGGACCTGTCTGGAACTGAGTACTTATCGCCCGTGTCTGTGGTGCTGCCTTTGGAGCAAGATCCTGAAGCTCAAATAAGCATTGATCGAGATATTACGCCCGCCTATGTCGTTAACTCGGGCGAATTCTTCAACGATCGCATTGCGATTACAGACCAAGGCATGAACTCGACTCGAGTAGAGCTATTCATCGGTGACGAGTCTCAAGGGTATGTCGCAACCGCCAATGCAGCATATAGCGCATTGGAAAATGCGCGTCTTTACCAACTAGATAATGTCTATAAGTCATGTGATGTATCAAAAGCTTGGACTTTCGATGTGATAGGGCGTTATCCAGAAGGCGTTGCGTTTATTGCAACTTCTGACACTGCCGCGCTTGCAGCAGTCGAAATGGCCTACGGCGGCTATAGCATCTACCGCTACGATCTAGACTCATCGGCTTGGGTTATCGTCGCCGGTGATGGTGAGTGGGAGGGGGTAAATACCATAGGTGCGCCAGTGTATGGAAGTGGTCAAACGTGGATGCTCGCTGGTGAAGGGCTGGTGTCGAATGATGACGGAAGTTCGTGGGTGCCTCTGCCTGATGGACTGGGCTTGGGCCTTGACGGGGTTATCACTTCAATAGTTGCCTTGCAGGCTAATGAATGGCTGATGTCAGTTGACGGAGAAATGGTTCGCTCTTTCGATAATGGACAGACATGGGCTTATGAAAATAGCCTCAAGGCTATCAACCCTGATATCTATGTATCACAGCTATATGGTGGGCTCGATGATGTCATCGTCGCACAAACGATTTCTCATGGGCTATATCGTTCTGCTGATAGAGGAGCGACTTGGAGCGCGCTGCCTGACAGCTTAGGTATTGTTGATGTCGTTGATGCCGAGCTAAGTATCGTGCAAGGCTCTGGTGGAGTTTGGTTCGCCTATATGGGCGGAGAGCTAGTCACCTCTTCTGACAATGCACAAACGTGGCGCAATGTTGATTTGCCTGTAGTGAATACATTTGTTCTCGGAGTAGCTACTGATGGCGCTGGCGGGTGGCTACTAGCAACAACGACAAGAGATGAATCATATAATGTCAAAGCACTGGTTCTGACGCTCGACGACGGTGACCAGTGGGCTGAACAATTACTGCCGAGCCCGCAAGCTTCTTATGACATGTCTCTGCATCTTAGTGGTGATGCCTCTTGGTTTAGTTCCGGAGGTAGGTATGGAGAGTCGTTTGTTCCAGACTGTGGAGCTAACGCTTCCCAGATTGCTCAGCCGTATCAATTCTCGATTGATGACAATGGCAAACAGATTTCTCTCGAGGTTAAAGAGCAGACCTTTAGTGGCATCCGAACCAAAATCATCGATTTGGGTGCAATCGACGTTCAACCTCAGGCAAGTTGCCCAGCTCCTGTCATCACTCTCCCAGTTGTATATTCTGGTGGTGTTATAGAGGGGGATTGGGGAACCGAAACGCCAAGCGATTGGGATCAAGCCGTATTGGCAAGACGTGAGAGCCAGTTCCTTTCTCAGCTAGAGTCCTTCTTGCTATTCCCCATAAGTGAAAGCTTGTCGTACCAACGATTTGACTTCTATCTGAAGTCGTCCTCTGAACTGATGGAGTTGAATTTGGTTCATGAAGTCGACGGTGTTGAGGAGAACATAGCGTTTACGAAGGTTTCCCCTGAACGTTATGAATTCACAGGGACATTTGAGCAACTCCTTTTTGCAGCCCAGCATGGACAGATAAGAGTCAAGGGTTATGGAGAATGTGAGCAGCCGTTTGATCTGCAACTGCCTCTTCTTGTTCAGAAGGACGGCCAACCTCTGGTGTCTGATGTTGGTGATGTGGTTATAAATCGTTTGACTGCCTCCAGTTTAAACTTAAGTTTGAGAGATGAAGGGCAGAACATAATCTACTCAGGTCTGTTCTTGTACGACGAATCTATTTCGCTTGACTACGAGGACTCCCAGTATCGTTTGCTTGGAGAAATTTCCGGAATAGAAGAGAAGGAAGGCGGAAATTGGTATCAGTACATCAATAATCAAACTCAGTCTATTGATGTTGCTATGCCGGTACAAACTGATGTTAGAGAAGGGCGTTATCCGTTGTGGGCGGTTGTCGTCGACACCACTGGACACGTTACATCTGAGCAAATAGGTACACTGGAGGTGCAAAACAGTATCAGAGAGCAGGTCCTTCGAGTTGGTGCTTCTTTATCTGAAGGTGATGTTCTTAGTTATGAATTCACACTGGAAGACTCAGCAGTATTAAATTTCCAAGTGCTGTCTGCTGACTTTGACTCACAGTTTTATGTCGTGGATAGCGACGGTCAGCTTATTGCTGGCAGTGATGATAGATTTGGTGACCGTGCCTCATTGTTCTTAGAGCTCGATGCTGGCAACTATAGAGTTTACCTGGGTGAATATAACTTCAGTTTTGAGGATGCGTTGGAGGGAAGCAACCCTGGATTGTTTGGTGGTAGTTTCGATTTTGTCATAGAAAACTGTGCTAGCGGCGTAACCAGTAGCATCAGACAGGAGGATGGGTGCTGGTTAGGTAGTGAAGCACCTGTTCCTGCCAAAGTGGAGCGTCAGGCTAGAATCAAGTTGGCGGGGGCAGCAGACCAACTAGCTCTCTATCAGGGAAGGGGTTTGAGCAAAGTTACCTTTGATATCGAAGCAAACACACAGTTTTATGTTGAAGGGTTCCTGTTTGATGACTATGAAGCAGAACTAGCTGTCAATCAGTACTATTGTGTCAGAGAATCTGACCCATATAGGTCCTGTTACGCTAACTCCGAGGTGATTGTGTATGCTGAAATGCAGCATAATAGCAATGTTAATCCTGATGCCTCAGATAGTTACCCTGTTCAATCCAACCGTTATGTACTCCATTTGCCTTATGGTCATAATGTTGGTGCCCTAGGCGAGCTTCAAGCTAAACTTCGAGTTTTAGTCGACTACGAGGATGGGGGGGAAGTCTATGTACCTCAAACGGTCACAGTTAACATTCCAGTATTGGAAGTCCCCGAGATTGAACTTGTTCTCGATGAGCCTGACGCCTCTACTACTTTTGTCGAAGGTGAACTATTCGGCCTCGACTATACAGTTTTAGACCCTAGTTACAGCCAACTTAAAGTTGAGTTGTTACTCGATGGTGTACCTGTTAGAAATTACGGTGAAAAGTCGGTAGCGATACAACAATATGCTCCCCATTACAGTGAGTTTGAAACCTCATACTCATACAAAAAGCTCGAATCGTATGTGCCAATAACAGAAATGCCTTCTGTGAGCGTTACTGACACGTGGGGCACAAGAATGTTGGGCGACTATCCCGGCATAGAAGGTGTGTTTAAGCCTGGGTACGGCCTGGTTGTGTCTGGAAGTACGTCAATAGTGTATACCTACTACAGTGGGGAGGTTGGCAGTAACTATTTAGCCTATCGCTCTAACGATGACGGCAATACTTGGTCACCATTGGTTGTTCCAAAACCCACTGACATGCCATATGGCGCGGACTATGCTGCTATCGCTACAGATGGCAAGGGCACATGGATGTTAAGTGGCCCTGGTTATCGATCTTTTGACGATGGCGAGACCTGGCTGCCACTGGCTGAAACACTAGACCTACAAGGCAGCTACATTAATGAATTGGTAACGGACTCAAACGGTACCTGGGTCATTCGTTTATCCGATGATCGTATGTATGTTAGTGATAATGATGGTGACAACTGGCAGCTACTGCCTCCAGAACTAAATAGCGGCGCTGAACAGCTTGGTTATTCTTACCTTCAGACTTTGACCACTAACAACGCTGGCACCTGGATAGCAAGCTTTAGAGATGGGTATGCGGCAATCTCTACGGATAATGCTTTGACATGGCAAGCGATTGCTCAAGGCTTTAATAACTCGCTCAACTACCTGAGTCAGGTAGTGCCGGGGGCTGATGGTCGCTGGATAGCCGTAGCATACGGAAAAGCCTCGATTTCCATTGATGATGGACTCTCGTGGACACCTTTGCCTGATTACCTTAACAGCGGTGCCCCGTATGGCGATATCAGGAGTATTGATACCGATGGCTCTGGTGCCTGGATAGCCGTTGTAGGATACGAAGCCTATTTGGCGCGCTCTGACGATAACGGTTCAACGTGGCAGGCGATGCCCCAAAGCTACGGCCTTGGTTCGACTCAAGAGTCTAAAATAATAACCCATGCAGGCGGTCAAACATGGATGGCAGGCCAAGGTAACAGCGTGCTTGTATCTACTGATGGTGGAACTTCCTGGTTGAAATCAACGGTTGGTCAGGGGGTCTACGATTCGGTATTGGCGTTGACGTCAGGCGGTGACCATTGGATGAGCCTTACCTCCTCTGGGAATGTGGCTTCTCCTTATATCATCAGCGCCTCTGCTGTCGCACCATATGTTGTCAAGCATACGGATTCGGGTAAAGAGGCTACGCTTCGGGTGACGGACATGAGTCCAGGCTCGGATCGTTCGCAAGATTTCCCTATCGGAGCGATTGATGTTTTACCTCGAAGCGCTTGTTTGGCTGCCGATATAAGAGTTCCAGAGGCTTTTGCTCAAGGTGTGGTTGATAGTCGATGGGGGGTTAACCTAGATCCCACATCAGTAGGAGCTGAGTTTGTAGCAGCCAGCCACTATCTTTCAGACACGCTGTCCGAATTGGATTTGCGAGAAGCTTCGCTTGTTAGTCGCGCTTTGCCTGATTTCTATTTAGAGACTTCGCCACTTATGGAGCTCAATCTCATTTATGAGGTCGATGGTATCGATAAGTCGGTCTCTTTCGAGCGTGAAAATAGTGAGTTGTTCCGCTTCACTGAGACGTTTGATGTGCTCGAACAGGCTATTGTCGACGGAACGATAAGAGTCAATGGATACACAGAGTGTGAGCAGTACTTCGAGCTGGCATTGCCACTGGAGCTTGTTGCAAATCAGGCCCCAGAAGTCGCTTCCGTGGGTGACATTAAGCTTCAGCAAAACAGTACCAGAACTGTCGATGTGACATTGTCTGATAGCGATATGGATGCTTTGTATATAGGTCTCTTTGCTGAGTTTGATGGACAGATCTCACTGCTCAGCGAAATGTCCGCCATAAAAGATGTTGGTCAATGTGACACTGGCGTTATGTGCCACTCTGACACTGAAGTAACGGCTTGGATGTCTCAATTTGTTAAGAGTGAAACTGAGTCTATTGAAATCTCTTTACCGATGAGTGTGTCTGCAACGGGCAGTTACTCTGTTTGGGCTATTGTGGTTGATGCCTCTGGTAATACACGTGAGTTAGATGTGGGTAACTTACTCGTCTCTGCTCCGGCTCCCCGCCCATCTCTTCCTGTGAGGGATATCTTGATTCAAGAATCTCGTGATGTTGAATACAATGGCGTCGATTTTGTTGAATTCACGGTAACGGAAGCAGGCTCGTATGCCGTTTCTATCGACAGATATTACCGAGGTGATATGTGGCTTCGAAAGGATAATCTGGAGTGGCTTTATTCATGGCACACATATAATCGCTACTATTCTTATGCGCTGATCGAAAAAGAAGGGTACTTAGAACCAGGCACTTACCAACTCTATGTCGGGGAGTATTCACTGACAACAAGCGAAGCTTTGAACGGGTACAACCGTTACGGAGACGCGCTGACATATGAGCTAGTTGTCGAACGATGTGTGGATTCACCTCTAGCCTACCTGGGTGCTAATTCAGCTTGTGCGGCAGCGCAATAGAGATGGAGTTCATTAAGATGGCTAAGTCTATTAGCGCTAACGCTCAGGGAGTAGCTCTGTTTGTTGTATTGGCTTTTCAGCTTTTCTGCTGCGGAGCGAGCGTCGCAGGTCAAGATAGCCTACTGACTGAATCCGTATCTGCCATCAACAAAGGTTCCGAACTTTCACCTTTTTGGTATCAAAAGGGTGTTTTTATGGAAATCTATGTCAGGGGGTACAAAGATAGCGACGGAGACGGAATAGGGGACTTCAATGGCCTTACAAGTACCCTAGACTATTTGTCTGAGTTGGGGGTCAAAGGAATTTGGCTGCTCCCAGTAATGGATAGCCAGGACAAAGATCACGGCTATGCTGTAAAAAATTATCGTCAAGTTGAATCTGACTACGGCACTGAAGAGGATTTTAAACGGTTTTTGTTTGAAGCGCATAAACGCGGAATTGGTGTGATCCTGGATTATGTGCTCAATCATAGTGGTTCGGCGCATCCTGCTTTCAAGGCCTCTAAATCGCCTCAATCACCGTACAGAGATTGGTACTTGTGGCGAGACAAATACACATATTGGCCAAACTGGCAAAATTCACCCACCTGGCACCAATCGGGAGACGAATATTATTACGGTTTGTTTTGGAAAGATATGCCGGATTTCAATCTCAGAAACGCTGAGGTTGTTAGTTACCATCAAAGCAACTTACGCTACTGGCTAAACCTAGGTGTAGACGGATTTAGATTTGATGCTGTGGGAACGTTGCTTCAAAACACAAACAATGGTGCGTTTCTTCAAGCGGAAAGCGGCGCACTAATGGAACAAGCAATTATGCCCGTTATTAACGAATACGATAATCGTTACGTGGTGTGTGAATCGACGCAATCACCTTTAGCAACAGCTGATGTGTGTGGTTCTTCATTCTATTTTGGATTAAATAGCAGCATTCTGAGCAGCGCTAAATTTGGTAGGGTAAAACCTAGACTGGTTAGGCTGGCCCAAGAGAGCGATAGCTCCAAAACAGCAACGTTTTTAGCCAACCATGATTCATTTACCGGTGGCCGACTTTATGAGCAGTTCGCGGGGGATTTGGCCAGCTACAAAACAGCCGTGACTACGCTACTCACATTGCCTGGAATACCTTTTATTTATTATGGTGATGAGATAGGAATGGGCCATACGTTAGCCCCCAGTGATCCAGATCCTGACCATCGACTGCGCGGACCAATGAGCTGGAACGCTGACCACAATTCAGCCGGCTTCTCATCTAAAAAAGCATTTCGTGGCCTTGCCAGGAATTATTCTGAATTCAACGTAGAAGTTCAGATGAAAGAGCGTGACTCGATTTTTTACCACTACAAAAAATTGATAGAGCTTAGGAATACCAACCCTGCGTTATTCATGGGGTCCTTTCGGGTTTTAGACCATAGCAATAATAAAGTTTTGGTGTTTCTTCGAGAGTTGGAAAATCAGAAAGTGTTGGTAGCGATCAATTACAGTGATAGAGGGCAACACTTATCAAATAAGATACTAGGTGAGTGTTGGCAGGTTTTGGATGGTCCAGAACGTGATAAACGTGGAACGAGTGTCTTATTGCAGCCAAAAGAGCACGTAATCTATCGATCTTGTACGAGTTAAATACTGATGAACAACCATGTTCATCCAGTTCAAGAGATGCACTAATACTTGTTTAGATTAAATTTTATTAAAAAATGATTATAATCATGCCCACTCAAACCCCTCTCGGGTAGAGTGGGCCGCAGTAATGATGGAGTATTAAGTAGTGAAAGGCAGTACTATGAAAGGGATTTTGGCTTCCAGCATAATCGCCTGTGTTGTTCTTACCGGGTGTGATAGTTCCCCGAAAGTTGCTCAAATTGGTGACAAATCCATAAGCCCCGCTGAGTTAAGTGCGTACCTGAAACATAAGCGCATTCCTGAACAGGATGACGTGATAGTTGGTAAAGCCCTTGACGATTTGATCAGTCGGGAGGCACTGGCGCAGGCGATTGAAGCCGAGGGGAAACTCGATGCCGATATGCTTGCTGCTGAGCAGGCCGAGTTCCGACGCCAAATGCTTATTGGCCGCTATTTTGAAAAGTTCAGCGCCGAACGCATTACCGACGACATGGTCCGCGCGTATTACGCGAATAATGCCACCGACTATGAGTCAACCCGTGCTCACATTGCGCATATCCTGATCCGTACCAACCCTAAAATGAGTGAAGCTGAGCGAGGCGCAAAGCTTACTCTTGCGCGTGAGATATATAGCCAGCTTCAGACCGGTGCTGACTTTGTTACCTTGGCGAAGGCACACTCCGAAGACAAAGTGTCTGCCAAAAAAGGTGGTGATCTCGGTTGGGTTGCCGAAGGTGCAATCGGTAAAGAGTTTTCTGCCCAAGCATTTGCTTTGAATCCGGGAGAATACTCAGAGCCTCTGATGACCTCTTTTGGTTTTCACATCATCAAGCAGCTGGAAGCGCCTCAAAAAACGCGTCAGCCGCTTGAAGCCGTGCAAAGCCAGATCAAATATCAGCTGCAAAAAGAAGCTAAACAAGCTGAAATGAAGCGGCTGCTGGACAGTGTTACAACGTCCAAACATTACCCTCTGGAATCTTAATAGCCTGGTTGTCTGAGAAGGAGTTTCAGATGTCACTTTTCAAACACCTTGGCCCTCTGCTGATTGCTGGCACCGTTTTGTGTGCCTGCTCAGAGCAACTGCCAAGTGATCCCGTATCAAATCAATCTCAATCACCCGTTCTAGTGATGGTGAATGGCGAAGCCATTACTGAAAATGACGTTGAGTTTGCAATCCAGAAAACGTTCAGCGAAGCAGAGTTAATGCTTGCCGACGAAGGCCTGAGAAAAAAGGTGCTCGAGAGCCTTGTCGCCAGCCGCGCGATGAGACATGCCGCCAGCCTTGAGTTAACGCTCGATGAGAGAGAACGCATCGCGCAGCGGGTAGCTTCCTACGAGGAAGAGCTTTATGTCCGAGAATACTTGCGTATGCATACGACTCCGCAGCCGGTTACTACGGCAATGGTTGAAGCATACTACAACAAGCACCCTGAATATTTTGGCGCAGATGACGTGCTGGAACTGTCCGTACTGACCATGTCAGCCGATGCCGACGAAGCCAATAAACAATGGTTCCTACAGCATGTTGGCAAGCTAAAAAAGGTTGATGACTGGGCAGAGCAAGCGGCTCAATGGCAAAGCAAACAATTGACGTTCAGCCGCCAGCGTGTTGAGCAATCAAAATTACCGCCGAAACTTAAAGCCTCGGTACCTGCGCTCGCCATTGGCAGTGTGTCGTCGGTTGTTGTCGACAACGGCCAGATGCAAGTTGTTAAGGTCACTGAACGACAAAGTATTCCCCCTAAGCCCTTAGCCGAGGTGAGTGCGGAAATCAGGAAGCGCTTAGCCCCTGTGAATGTGAAGCGTGCAGTTAAAACAGCGTCGGAAAAAGCGGTAGAAACAGCCGTAATTGAGTGGATAACACCGCGCTAGTTAAGTCTTTTATTCGGGTAATGCAGGATGCAAACAACACTTTTAAGCAAGTTTTTCCATACTCCTGGTTTCTGCTTTTTAAGCGGTGGGCTGGGCGTTTTAGCTGAGCTTTCGCGTTATGGAAAAGCGCTATTGTTGTCATTGTTATTACTCGGTTTGGCTGGGTGTGACGATGACACCCCTCCAACATTGGTTGTTGCGCCACTACCATCTACCACAGATTTGGCTGTTATCACGGTCAAGGGGAGCGTGTTCGATACTGGCTCAAGTCGTGATGGATTGAGACTGCAGATATCAGTCAACGATAGCTCTCCTGTCAGTGTGCCTATTCGGGCATCATTGTTTCGCCATGACGTAGCATTGTTAGCCGGTGACAACACCATTCTTGTGGAAGCCTTTGATGGTGATGGCAACCGGAGTGCTGTCGACATAGCCATCTATCGTAACTCCTTGCCTGAACTTCTTAGTTTATCTCCTGCAACGGGGACGCTAACCGAAGACGCAAATGTGACGCTTTCTGGCGAGTTTAAAAGTGCTTGGCCACATCCAGAAACTGTATTGACTGTAAATGGCGAGCCTTTGGTAAATGGCGACCATATTGACTATCAGCCCAACGCGGTAAGCACGTTTTCTACTGAACAAGCGCTCGCTGTGGGGTTAAATGGATTTGCCATCAATCTATCCAACCCGGATGGTGAAGTGACGCAAACACTGCAAATTATCCGCCAGCTGCCAGATAGTCACCATGAAGTCTCATTTACGCTTGATCAAGTCGACGGTCAGATATTTGAAAGTGAGTATGCCTCTCTGTCTGGCTCGGTGGCGGCTGATATAGATGATTTAAGCCAGGTCGAAGTGCAGTTTGCCTCTGAGCAGAGTGAAACCGTATTTAGGGCGACACCCCAGGCCAACGGTCGTTTTTCAACGTCGGTGGCACTGGCGCTTGGTGATAACCAGATTACTGTTGTCGCCAAACACCCAGAAGGCATCGTAGCCACACAGCAGCTCACCATTAAGCGAGTTTCTCAGGGGATTTTTGTCAGCGTATCGCCAACAGGTGAACAAGAGCTAGAGCAATCCCCGGTGACAATTGAAGGGCAGATCCAATCTGATTGGCCTGTAGCCGACACCCTTTTTACCATTAACGGTCAGTCCTATCCGTTAACGGATGGCGGGGATTACTACTACTTCGAGGTATCAGAGCAGCACCTCGCGATTGGCGCCAATCACTTCACGCTCACAGTCACCACGCCTGATGGCGCTCGCTCCAGATTACTGACTCTGGTCTATAAACCAACGGCAGATACTACCGATCCAGAACTACAGCTCTATACCACGGCCACAACGACGACCTCAGGCTCTGTGGTACTTCGCGGGCAGGTCATTGATCCCGGCGCTGTCAGCTCAGGGATTGCGTCCGTTTCAGTAAAAAACACAGCCTATCCTGATGCGGACTTTGTCGCGTCACAGGATGGTGACCAGTTTAATGTGGAAGTCCCGCTGGCTTTTGGCGGGAACACACTGACAATTACTGCGCTGGATAACAGCGGAAATAGCAGCGCTATTGAGCATACCATTCAAAGGAAAGTTTCTGCGTCGTTCCGAGCTATTTCGCCAGCCGATGGCGCCTTGGTTACGACCGACACCATTACCGTAACGGGTGAAGTGGTCGCCGATGACGGTGGTAGCATTGACTCAGTGTTAGTTAATGAGGTCCGTGTATCTCCTCAGTCGACGGCTGTTGCGGGCGTGTTTACCTTCACTGCGCCGGGTATTCCATTGGCGATTGGCTCTAATCAGATCCGCTTGAGTGCCACCGGCGAGAACGTCGTGACGGTCGAAGAACAATTGACTATTGAGTACCGCCCAGCGAATAACACCGACATACCTGCGCCAGAGCTTACAATTACTGCGCCATTAGATGGCAGCATGTTAAGTGAGCAGAGCTTCTATGTGACAGGGCGGGTTGTCAGTTATGGCGGCGCGGTAACGATCTCGGTAAATGGTCAACAGATCCCAACAACAGACATAATCAGTTATTGGCTGGACCAAGAGCTCAACGCCAAGTTTAGCACTCGGATAACCTTCGCGGACGGCGCTGAATCATTCGAGGTTAACGTCTCGGTAGTAGACAGTTTAGGCAAGCAAACCGACGCTTCGGTGGTTGTTTATCGTGACAGCCAAATACCCGTTATTGCGCTTGATGACTACCAGCCAGCACCAAGCGTCAACCTGGTAACAGCCACCAGCGTAAACCTGACAGGTATTGTTACAGACGACAATATCAGCAGCGTGATGATTGATGAACAGGCCGCCTCTCTGTCACCAACGGCAGACCCTAAGCAGTATCGCTTTAACAGTCTGATTGATATTCCCATGGGAACTGAAAAATCGATCGTTATTGCGGCATATGATATGGCGGGTAACCGGGTCGCTCAGGAGTATCTGTTTAAATCATCGGTGACTGTCGGTTTATCCGCGATGTTGCCACCAGACAATGCCGAGTTTCTCACCACCGGGGACCCCGTAACGGTACAGGTTGCGGCGCAAACTGATCTGTTGCCTGACGACGCACGTGTGATTGCCTGGGGAGACAATGCCGATGCGACCATCCTCGCCAGGGCTGAGACCGTGGCCAGTGGTGAGGTCTCCCTGCCAGCAACCGCTGGTGAATACCAGATAAACTATTCCGTTATTGATACAAGCGATCGCATATTGGCGCAGACTTCAAGAACAGTGCGTTTGATTGATGACGCTCAGGTTGAACTCAGCTTGCTAAGACATGAGCCAGCCAACCTCTCTATTAACAACGAGCCCAACCAGCCAATCGAGCTCTACTTCAACAAACCGATAGACCAAACCAAGCTGGTTGTTGAGATAAGAGAGACACTGCACGGCGAAACATACATCAACCAGGATGCACCGGGTACCAACTTCCCCAATGCGAAAGGCTATCGCCTCAAAACAGTGTTTCGTGACCGTGAACTGCTGAATCAAAGTGTTGATCTGCTGCCCGGCAGCCAAACCGTTGCCATCTACCCAGAGCGTGCGTTTGGTTATGGCGCATCCATTGAAGTAGAGGCCATTTACGATGGTCAGGAACTGGGCCGTTATCGATTTGACACCCGTGTGCTGCCGACATTTATTCGTGGTGGGGTATCAGACTTCTTTGGGCAGGCCCTTGCCGGTGCAACCGTTGAAATCCCCGAACTAGGGCGAGTCACCGAAACAAATGCCGACGGTGTTTACGGTTTTGGTTTTCAGGAGCCAGCCGGGGTCGAAATACCTGGTGGCACCTACACCATGATCGTCAATGGCAAGTTAACCCTGGCGGGTATGGGCAATGAACGTTTGCCAGTGACGGTTGAAGGCCATAAAGATAATGAGCTGCCCATGGTTCGATTGCCATCACTAAATCCTGCAATTTCGTTTGTACCACTCGCCAGTGGTGATGAAAATGTGGAATTAGCGGCAGGGGAGGTAACTCTCGACCTCTCCAATGCCACTATCATCTATCCCGATGGCTACCAGCAGGGCCGCGTTCATGTTCAGTTTGCGCCACTTTCTCAGTTGGCTGGCAAGCTAAGTGAAAGCTATCCGCCGCCATGGGCCTACGCCATTCAACCCAAGGGGATTGTGGTAGAGGGCTCACCTTCAGTAAGCATCAAAATGCCAAAGCTTCGCGGTGGCTATGACTACCTGCCTGATGGTGACGCTTATATGTTGATCATGGCGCTGGACCCCAGCGCCAATGTTTTAAAACCCGTGGGCGTAGGGCAGTTAGATGCCGAAAGAAATCTGCACAGCAGAACTGGCTTGAATATGCGTACCTTGGATTACATCAGTGTCACTTGGGTGCCGATGGCACAGCAGGCGCTGGCAGAACAAGTGGTAAATGGCGAGCGTAGTCTCGTAGAGCTAATGGCCGCCATCAGTAACCCGTAGAACAGTTGTTAAGGAAAACCTGGATGTTTCGCAGTCGGATAGTTAACAGTTGGATGTTTCAGGGCAAGTTAGCCGTTGTCAGAGTGTTTGCCCTTGCACTTGGTGTGATGGCGACGACGCTTATCAACACATTGCCAGCCAATGCCTCAAGTGCGCTGAACTTTTTTCAAACACGTCCCAAATTGGCGTATGTGTTCGCCCGCACAGTGGTTTTGGATGACAATGGCGAGCCCATCCTGGTTGAATACAATGATGATGGTACCGAAGCGGGAGTCGTTAACTTAAATATTCCAGCCAGCGAAGCCACCGTCATTGCTGCTTCTCAATATCGTGCTCAACAAGCCAAACTGGCGCTGTTTAATGAAACCCATAAAAACGATCTGGCCCGAGCTGCCCGGCTGCTAACACGTGCCCAGTATGATGCAGAAACGTTCCTCGCAGCTGACAATGAAACCGCTCTTGCTAAACCTGCATTGGGTGGATCAGTAAAAAGCGTGTTGGTCAGAGGTCAAGCGGATCGCTACGCGGACTTGGGATTGGTACTCGAAACCTTCACCGTTAATTTGACCCAAGGCACGTCGATAGCCGATTCAATCACCAGCATAGTCTTGGATCAGCAAGGTAATATTTTAGAGTCTCGGGTGGGTAATATTGCTCCCCGCTCGCGCTTTTATGGCGATGATATCAACAACCCCAATGATCCCACTCACTCCGCAACCTACGAGTATTACGACCGCCGCAAGCATGAACCCTTAGGAGCTGTACCCGGAATTGGTCTCGAAAATCTTGGGTGGTTCACCACGCGAGCAGCCACCGATGAGCGAGGACAGGCAGGGTATATCAAGCTTCTCGGCATGTGTCCGCCTTGGGGGATGGATGTTGATACCTTGGTGACGGCAACCGTTCCTTATGCCGCGTTTACCCATAATGGTGCTAAGCCTTTGTCCTACTTTATGCAGAGTATGGACTATGACTTCTGCATGGGCGTACCCAATTTGGGTGCCAGCCTGATCGGTAAAATGGTTGAAATTAACATTGCGGCCATTCTAGCGACACAAGCAATCCCTGTCTCTAAGCACCATTTTTACATTGATGTAATGATGTTAACGGGGCTGGTCAATATCGCCAACCCTGACGGCAGCCAGGTCTCCATTGGTGGTCAGACACAATACAAAGTCCACAGTCCGGACGATACCCCTGTGGCCCAGGGGCATTATGACTTTGATGCGGATGGAAAGGCTGATCTAAGTGTACTCGGCGTATTAAAAACAGTGCAAAACGATGATGGTGAAGATGTTCAACTCTTCACTATGGATATCCCTGATGGCGGTGAAGCCACACATCAGGGGGTGTACCTCAGTTCCGGCGGTGCGCCTGCGGGCCAGCCTGACTTTATCCGCTTGGCGGATACACAAAAGAAATTCGCCCACACAGGTTTCTTAACCTCTATCAGCAAAGATGATCTGAAAAACACCGACATATTAGTGTTCAGGGAGTCTACGGGTGAACTGGTTGTGTCGCGTCGCGGCCTCAGTGATGCAGAAGCAGGTAATAGTAAAACCGGCCTGACGGGTGACAGTTTTTACTACCGCATGGCGTTGCGTGGCGGCAGAAACAGCTATACCAATGTCGGCGCGGGTAAAGCGCATAATCAACGGTTTGAAGAGTGGAGCAGCGAAAACGGCTTTACTGATGCATTTAAAGAGAAGAACTCCAACCATCTGAAACCCGGGGAATGGGTCAAGCTCGTCGTGATCAACCGTGCTACCGGCTATATGGGCACGCAGCGTGTTCAGTTGGACAACCTGACCCAACCAACATCACTAAACCAAATCACACTCTATCCACCCAACCTCAAAATCTGGGCAGAACGCAAATACAAAGTAGAGCAGGGGCTTACCCAAAGTGATGATGATCGTAAATACCTGATAGGTGCTGAAGGCGCAGGTCTGACATCAGATAGCGAAATCAAAGTCTTTACCGAATGGTATGACCATGATGGTAGTGCGTTGCCTGCCGGCCTGAGTGCTGACGACGGTGAGATGTATGGCTTAACAGGGCGTTTAGCCAAAATCGTTGCCCCCGATATGCTCCAGGGTGTGTCTGACTCAGACCTCGCCAACTTCCCGATCCCCCCCGGTCGCAGTACCCAGGTGGTACAGATTAAAGAAGATGGCAGTCGCCCGGAGCACTTCTATATTCATGTATCGGGTACCCAGAAAGATGAAAACCCAAGCTTTGATCAAACGGGCGCAGGGCCAGACGCTCTGGCCACTCGCCCGGCGAAACTCACGCCATTCCTGACGCCACTTTATAGCGAAGCCACCGACAACTGGCAGTGGCTAAGCTATAACGCACTTAAAAAAGCGTATGAAGAGGCGGATGAACCATCGGATCTCATTGAGCCTAACGAGCCTGTTCCATCTTATGTCTGGCTTTATCGTCCGGAGTACCAATACAGCCGGTTTGGGTTTGAACACAAGCTGACTTTGGCTGAACCAGGTGATTCATTTGATATAGATAACATATCTTCTGGGGTCGACGTTTCGCGGCTCGAATATATATATGAGGCTATTTCATCTGGGCTACCTAGATTATCACCCATTGATGGCCAACAAACACTTGTTCTTTCGGTTGGCGAGACAGAATTGCCCATTACCCTTGACCAGAGCGGCAGTGTCAAATTTGGTAACACTGAATTCTTGAGCTCTTTAGATACAGAAGATTTTATATCATTGAGGCTCTACACAAACGAAGATGCTGCCAACATTCTTTGGGAGTTTGCCTTCCCTGAAATACTCATGCTTCCTGCTGACTATAGCCGTGATGGGGAGGTTATAAAAATCTCTGCTGATGACATCAACCAAAGTCAGATAATTACTCCGGTGATTTTTAGTAGTGACGAAAGCTTGGAACAAATAGCATGGGAAGCTGTGGGGCAGGGAACGGTATCCAGCATTGAAGATGGGCTTTCTCCCTCGGGTGTCTACCCATCAGAATTCACTATTGACTCCCCTAAAGCTGGAACAAGAGCAAAGTTTGTCGCAAGCATTGACACCTACCCGGCAAGAGTCAGCTCTCCAACCTATGAAGTAGTGCCTGGCCAACCTGCCAAAATCGAAATATTTCAGCAAGGAAAAACCTCGGTTGGCGGTTTAGGGAAAATCGAACTTGAAATAAAAGTAGAAGACCAGTTTGGAAATGGCATCGATGGTGCTTCATTAGAAGTAGATGCAAAGTCCATGATGACTAGGGGAAGCTTTGTAACAGACAATGGCGTAGCAAAGTTTGAAGTCGTTGGTAGCAATAAATCTGGCACCCTACCGGTAAAAATATCTTTAGGGGACATATCTGAAACTATTGAAGTCACCGTACACGCAATCGATTTAACAATCGAAGTGCCTGACCGAATTGAAACAAACAGTAATTCAACGGTAAACATTGTTGCATCCAGCAGTTATGGAAATCTGGAAGGCCTGGGCGTTGCTCTAAGCAATTTCAGAGGAATACTTGGGGCCAAACAAGTCACTCTGGATGCATCAGGCAGGGCGAGTACCTTCCTAAGCTCAGAGCGATATCCTGGCGACGGCTTCGTTACCGCGAATGTCGGTGAAGCTATCTTTTACTCTGACTACCTTGTATTCGAGCCAAATGAAGACGTTTACTTAAAAGACAACGTTATCGTTGCTGACGGTGGAGACAAAGGCAGCTTCGACATCAATGGCGCCCAGATAGAGTACACAAATTCGACGGAGCTGGTGATTAAAGGGGCGCCGGGGGAAAGCTATTCCGCAAAGCTTGGTGACTATATTGATCCTGTGATACCGGCGTTAGCCCATTTACCACTAAAAACTCTATCTGCAGATAACTCGACTCCCGAGCGGATTCAGAATTGGCGAACCACTGTTTCCGGTAACGCGTCAATATCCCCTTTTGATGGTAAGTTCCAAGGGATGCTTTTAGATGAAAGTACGACTATCAAGGTATTTGCAAATACGAAAGTAGTTAAGTCCAACAATATTGGATTTGTCACAAGCCTTAAACATATGGGTGAACCAGGTGTTATCGCTGAAATACCTGGTTCTTCTAGTACGTTATCTGTGAATGCTGAAGGCATCCTTGAATATAAGGTAATTACCGAAAGTGGGCCGCAAAGCCTATTAAGTGACTCGGTTCAAATAGGGAGTTGGGTAAAAGTAGGTGCTCACTACGTAGATGGGAAAATGTATCTACAAGTGGATGAAAAGCTTTATGAACAAGCTGTTGATAGCCCGCTAAAAATTGATAACGCTCAAATAGAAATACTGTTAGGCCGAGCATACACAGGATACTTGGCAGACTTCAAATTGTTTGATTGGGATAGTGCTCCATTCATCCAATTGGAAGATGAGTCATTGAAACTTTCTGGCACGTTCGACGATAGTGGGATTTTTACCGCAAAAATTGTGACTAGCCCAGAATATAGAACTGCAAGAATCTTTAATGAAGAAAAGCTCCTCGAGGATTTAAGGTCGCCTTGGCGACGTATGGGGATTTTAAACGTTGCTTACGCGAATGATGAGCCTTGTTTTTCTCCATCAGAAAACAGTGGTTGGGCCGAAATATTAGTAGACCTCAGAAAAGAAAATCATTGCGCACGTCTTGAAGATTACAGACAGGCAAAGATTAAGGTGGAAACGGCTACTGGCACCCATGAGCGTTGGTTGGCTCAAGTAAGTCATGATTATTATAAAACTGTCTATTCATTGACTGTTGTAAGCGGTTACGCAGAGAACATGTTGTTTGATCGCCTGCGGTGCATAGAAGGTTTTTTTGTTGGCACAAACACTAGCGGTATTGGCATTGGGTGTGAGATTTTATCAGGCGTGCTGGTTGTTGGCGATATAAGAGATTTTGGATTGCAGGCAATCTATCTGGCGTATGATTCTATTGGTGAGGAGACTTATTTATTTAACAAATATCAGTTTGCTTTAGCAACACTTGGCATTCTGGGCAACCTTGCTATCGTTTCTGACGCTGTCATTGCCACTCTTAAAGTTATGAGTAAGCATCTAGCTGACCACGCAAAATTTGTTCTCTTTATGGAAAGGGTTGCCGACTATTTTATGGCAGCCAAAACGCAAGCGCTTAATCTTCCTACCTATCTAAAAGTGATAATGCCAATTACGGAAATTGTTGTCGCGGTCTATGAAGTAAGAGATAAAAAACCAGAGGTATGGGCGTTCTTATGGAGTCAACTAGAGACCGAAGAAGACGTCGATGTATGGATGAAGTATGGCTACGAATATGTGGAAGGAGAAGCGTATCCAACATTTGAAAATCCAGACGACGTTGTCGCTAGTTCGCAATTTTGGTTTAAAGATTATCCAGTAGCTCACCCTCAAGAACAACTGGCATTTTTTGCCTATGCGTATGCCGGGCGCATACCAATAGGTAAGTCAGCTGAGGAGTTTGTTGGGATCTTGGAAGAAATCATAAAAGGCCCTCGCATATACAATCAATCAGCGGCAGATGCACCGTTCACACGTGCGATTGAGGCATTGAAGAGTGAACCATTTAAAGGTAAAGGCGCAGATGCATTTGAAGAACTAGCTTATAACTCGGATGCTTTACGCACATTGGCTGGGCTTTACACGCTTTGTGGCCGGCACGGCCCTGATTGTTTAAAGCATTTCCGTAATATGCTAAATACAAACTACCCGCCTATCGAAGTGTTTGTTAAACGCTTTAGCCAATTCGATTTTCAAAAGGCGGTAGACGATGGGTTGCTGACGCCAGAAGCTTCTGATGACCTTGTAAAAGTAATGAAGTTCTTAGATCCAAGTCACGAACTAGATTCAGCCAAAAAGGCGGTTGCAGCCTATGGTGACGCAAAGGGTGCTGGACATCATCTGCTGAGAATATTGGAACTGATAGATGAGGGTAAGCGAATAGTCCGCCTGGAGAATTTCAGGAAGGTTGTAGGCGACGTCGGTAACCGAGAAGACGACATTGTTTACGCCGTACTTAAAGGCGATGGCTCAGTTGATTATTTTGTCCGTGAAGAGGTTAAAGCGTGGACGCTTGAAACGATCAAAAGAAGTCTATCAAGTAAGATCAGGTTAGGTCGTGTAACGAATGCCGCCGGAAATGAGTCAGATAAAGGTGGTCAAATGTTCCTTGATTTCCTTGATATTGAGTCTGGTAATATTGAGTGGGGTGAGTTGAAGTGGTTTTTCTCAGCCAATGCGGGCATGGAATCTCTAGACCCATCTGTGGTTAAATCAATCATACTTGAAACAGTAAAAAGTAAGGCCTTTAAAGCTGAGTTTATAAAATCCATGAGAAAGATTAATCCAGCCTACAATAGTTCCTCATATAAGAATTTCGTTAAAAACCTTACCGATAACTATGACGATCTAGTCTTGGTCAGGAACTCAAAGGTTTAAAAATGAATCTACAATTTTGCACTCTTGTAAGTCGTGAGTCGTTGAAGATGTTTTCTACTGGAGAAGAACTTGTTGATGTTTCCTCTGGGAATTTATTTTCAATAATCGATGGTGTTTGTATTGCTAGTGACTATGTTGGCCTTAACTTTCCGTTTATATTTAGTTTGGATGATAAATTTTTTTCTATATCTAAAAGCATTGACAAGCTAGAACCTGACACGTTGGATAATAAACTGCAAAAATTCGTTTTTGCGTTTAATTCGATTAAAAATATAGTGGTTTCCAATAATCTAGATATAGATGAGTTTGAAGTGGTTCCAGTCCATGATGCAGTAATATTAAAAGAGGAAACTGAGGACTTTAGGATAAAAGTCAGTAGATTCAATCTTAAGGGGGGGGTTGAATCTGTAAATTATCTTGAAGGTAGTTGCTATGTGTGTGAGAGTTATATTCTTAGTGTTGGAAATGATATGGTCTCTTACTATGATATTTCTCTTGATAAACTTTGGACTTATAATCTGGAAGGTATGAGTTTTAATTCTCATAGCCATCTATGCTTTGAGGGTTCTTTAGTTTTAATTCTATCTTCGTCTAGAGAGGGAACCGTTTTTTTGTCCCTTAAAAAAGGTTCTGGAAGGTTGTTGTGGACGAGCAGCGTTAATTATTCTCTAACTAGACTTTGTATGAGTAAACCTGTCTGTCATAACTCCGGAATTTTGGTTTTATGCGATAGGTTTAGAATATCTGAATTAGATCTTAGAGATGGCTGCATCATCAAAGATTTAACCTGTAAATACATGTTTGACCTTTTTAATGGATTCGATTTTAATGGTATTTCCATAGTTCATAAGCATAAGGGTAAATATATAGCCATTGATCCTTCTAAAAACCTTGTCTTTATAATTTGTGCTAAGTTGAATGTAGTCCTGCGTAAAATTGTTCTTCCTGAATATATTAATGTTATGGGTGGCAATCCTCTGTTTTCATGCGATGGCATGTTTTTTATTTCTGTTTTGTATACAAAGGACAGTGTTAGTTTTGGTTATCAATGTTTGCTTTCTATTTTAGAAGATGAAGATGGCAGTGAGATTTTTATTGAAGAAATAAATTCTCAATTGGTTGAAGGTATAAACTCAAGAGGTGAAGTTCAACTTGAACTTAAGGTTGAAGTTAATACTCTTGACCAGTTGTTGAGATTGCCAGAAGCGGAGGCGCTCTTTTATGCAAGAAAATATGGATACCAAGATCTTAGTGACAATGCTAACTCATTAGCTACTTTTTGTGGGAAGTTGAAACTCATTATTTTTTCGGATTCGTTAGAATGTGAAGTGGTTAGAAAGTATATTCCTTTGCTTGAAAGGTCAATGAATCAAAAGTTGCTAGGAGAAGTTTTTGCTGGTGACGGTAAAAGTCATATTGATATTAGTGTGGAATTTTCAGGGAAAATCTAAATTGTAATAAGTTAGCTTTGTTTAAATAACGTTTCTTTTCATGTTTTTATTATGTGAATAGCATTGATGAGCTTATTTCGATTAATGTTTTTCTGTTAAATTTTTATTGTAGGTTTTTAGGAGAGGTGAAATGATTCGTAAATTTTACTTAGTAATACTTGCTCTATTTATCGCTGGCTGTAGCGTACCAGAACCAGTGGAAGTTGATGTTACGGGCGATTGGGAGTGGTTAGGCAACAAAGTACTTCTGACAGATGACTATTCTAAGTTGACCGGAGGGTGGGGGAACACTGAAAGATTTTTACCCGATGGCACTTACCAATATATTGATTCGCGAGGGGATGGAGAGCCGGATGTGCGAACAGGAACCTGGCGTATGGAGGATGGTTTTTTATTCATCAATCGTAAAAATACCGGCGAGATAAAATATAGATTTGTTTCATATAAGGATGGCGTGCTTATATATCAGAGTCTGGCAAGTTCAGTCCATGTCTACCTAAAAAGAAAATAGAACGCTTTCGCCCCAGCGTTAACGTGGCCTAATTAATCGAAAGTCAGCCACATCAAGTTTTGATTGATTAATTTGATTTTGATACCTATTTATCATCGCCTTTTAAAGTGTAAGGGAGTATAGCTTGAAAAAAAGAAAATTTATTAGTGTGATGACCATGCTGGTTGCATTACCGGGGCTTTTTGCTCCTGTGGTTCTGCTCTTGGGCGTCGAGAGTATCCAGATAGCGGTTTTGGCGATTTTAGCGTTTGTGATGAGAGGTATTTGCGGCGTCGTAGGCAGTGTGATGTTATGGAAAGGCAAAAGACTGGGCTATCAGTTAGCCACTGCAACCTGGGTTTATATGGTAATTGCAGCGCTTTACTCCTTGGTTGTGCTGCATATGAACGTGATACCGTCTTTTGAACTCAATGAGGTTAATCACGTCCTGTATCTTAAACCGCTAAGCAATGGCTTAGGTAAATTGATTTGGGGCTTACCGTTCCTCTATATCTTAATTAGAGATCTAACCAGTAAAGCGCCGTCAGGGCCATCCAACGAAGAACCTAGCGCTGAGCCCAATGGAGCGACTGGTTAAACCCAAGTAAAACCGTTAAATGGGTAGAGTGTGGCAAAACCGCCACTCGTTTGGGATAGGAGCCGATTTGGCTCCTCGATTAACCACTATCCTAAAATCTCCTCATATACCTCGCACATCTCTTCAACCATATCCTGTGGTTCATAGCCTTGGTAATAGGCCGCAAATCTTTGGCTGTTCCCGGCGAGTTGATTGTCGGACAGGCACTGTTTAAATGCTTCACTTATCTGTTCGGGCGTCAGGTCGTCATTAAATGCGGCCACTAAGCCCTGCAGGGTGAGTTTTTTCGCGAGGATCGCTTGTTCCTGATGAATGGGAAACAGCGCTAGCGGTGTTGCAGCAAGTAACGCTTGTGCTGACAAGTTATGACCACCGTGGCAAATAGTCAGGTCAGCGTCGGGTAGTGCCATATTGACGTTTATTGGCGTGGGGCTGATGGTGGTTAAGGGGTCGTTCTTAAGTGCGGAGAGTGCGGCGCTGTTTTCTGCTTTTCCGCTAATATAAATAAGTTTTTCTGCGTCTAGCATGGCAAGGGCCTGCAGTAAGCAGCCCAGATTTGTGTAGTCTGCCTTTAAGTAACAAAGGACCTTGTTTTTGTCTCTATGGGTCCAGTTCACGTTCTCTGCTGTTGATACTCCATACAGAGGCCCCCAAAAATTGTCGCTATCACGTTGGTAGTGATCCATATGGGGCAGGGTACAAAGCATGTCTTCTTCGTTACACAGTAGATCCTGGGCGTAGGATACTGTGGCCAAGCCTTCTGCCGCTAATACGTAGTTGATATGACTGGTCAGCCGTTCATTGGTACTAGTTTGTTGGGAACTGGTTTGCTGGGTACTGGTTTGCAGGGTATTAGTTCGATGAGGTTTATCTGTTTCTTGAACAGCAACAAACGCTGGGAATGGATAGCCTGATGGCGGACAGCAGAAACCCGTGCCTATGCCGATGTGGGGTAAGCCGCATAGATGAGCAGCAATACGGGCTGTGGGCGCATGATCCGCTACAACCAGCCCAACATTATGTTCTGTAAGTAATGCCTGCCATGTTTTGGCTTTACGCCTGAGTTGGTTGATATCCTGGTAACCCACTTTCAGCAATAACGCCGCATAATCATCAACGGCTTCATCTGAGGTTGGCAGTTCGTCACAGTCAATGTGATGTGAGTTGTCAGCAGGGCGCTGCCAAGTCGGCGCTTGAACGATAGGCACTTGAACGTTCGCCATTTGAGGGTTAGCCACTTGGTCCGCATGGTCTTCAAATGTGAGCAGTGGGTCTACTGTCTTCACGATCAAAACGACACGTTGTCCATTGGCAAGCAAAGTGTCAGCAATCAGTTTTAAACCAGTCAGGTGACCCAGGCCACAGCCTAGCTCCCAACATAAGGCTATCGCTTTATCAGATGTACTATTCATTATGCGCTGCTTGAATGAGTGATACAGCCCGTAAGGCCATAAAAGGGGACAACTGCAAAGGACGCTTTAAATCCCAAGCCGTTCTTTATGAAACTTGTCTGTTGGCCGGTATCACCTACGTTGACAGTGTTTTTTCGATGTCGCAGATCCGCGCCATCAATACCAGCGGATCAAACGTCGACTCTTTGAAGCCAAACTTCTTGTAGAACGCCTTTGCACGGTCATCGATAGCATGAACCAAAATGCCAGCACCTCCGACTGCGTTCATGGCTTGTATTGAGCGCAATATACAATCCTTTAAAAGACCTGCGGCAATGCCTCGGCCCTGATAGGCGCTATCCACTCCTAGCCTGGCTAAAATAACCATGGGGATGGGATCAGGGCTATTTCTTTTCAGTGAACTGAAGGCTTGTGCTCTCGATACTGCACCCATAGCAATCGCATAGTAACCAACCACTTGGTGTGTCACCGTGTCATTGACAACATAAACTCTCGCAGTTCCCCGCTTTTGACTCTTTACCGCTTGTTTTCTTAACCAAGAATCGAGTTGTTCAATGCCACATTGAAACGAGCTTATATGATGTTGTGCTGTCAGGAGTGTTGGTGCACTTATTCCCAAGGTGCTTTCCTATTGAACAGATCTTTAACGCCTTCAAGAGCTTGAGGTTCGGCACGCAGCTCCCTATCGAACGCTTCAAAAGCCTCTGCTTCAAGGACAAAATCTCGCTGTTCAGCCAGTACATTATGCGCTTCATTCAGTGCCGCTTGCTGAATGAATACGGTTCTATCGACTTTTTTCACGTTTGCTGCAGCATCGATTATGTCTCTCACCGATGGCAATACTCGCATGTTGATGGGCGCTGTTTTTGTCGCCATAACACCATCCTGTATATCTACTCAATACACAGTCTACGTGCTTTCTTTGTGTAGTCAATAGATACACATGTTTGTATTTAGGAAAAGGCAGTGTTCGGAGATAGAGGCCATTATCGTAACGTCGCTTCCGAATACCCTTGCCTCTATCTTAGCGAACTCAGGTAGTTACCAAGGTGAAAGCGAGCGTTCCAATTCGGAAAACTTGCCCACAGGATTCGCAGATACAGCGTTTGTCACAGAGTTTTGGTGCAGCCTTGTTGCCGTTTGTCATTGTGGACATGTTTGGTTCGTTGGATCTGCATATTGATTTTCTCCTGAGCCAAAGGCGAACGAACAGTGTTCGTTTGCCGAACACTGTTCGGTAGACCCGTTAAGAAGCAATCTGGTAGCCAGTGTCAGCTTTTGTTTTGCGGGTGTTTATGGTGTAAATCTTCAGGCTTTAAACGCGCATAGACGCGATGTAAGACGTTTAGGTCTCGGTGCCCTGAAACCATGGCAACTTCGAGCACCGAATAACCCGCTTCTAACAAGCGACTAATGCCCTCGGCTCTTAAATCGTGATAGTGCAGGTCTTCTATTCCCAACTTTTTACAAACACGTTGCCAGGCTGATCCAACGCTTTTTGGGTTGTGTGGAAAGATTCGCTTGGAAGTTCGGGGTTGTTTTGTAAGTAGGTTCCACGCATCACCAAGCAGAGGGATACGCATATGGTTGCCTTGTTTTTTCTTGGGATCTTTTCGATCACGGATCATCACAGTACGATTTTCGTAGTCGACATCTTGCCACTCTATGCGGCAGGTTTCGCCAATACGCATGCAGGTTAGAATGGAAAAATTGAGTAGGTCGCTGTGTGGTATTGAGCTGGAGTGATGGCGCTCTCTTTCGGCCAGTTTTGTCTCTAGTGCAGATATCTCTGCTGATGTGGGGCGACGCTGCCGCTGATTGCTGGGTGCAATCAGATGCATGCGTTTAAGGGAGTCATAAGATTTGACAACCGCCTCATCACTCACTGGCAAACCAAATACCGGCTGAGCGGCTTTCAGCACCGAGCGAAGGTAGCTTACGTCTTGGGCGATGGTTTGTGGTTTTGCGCCCTCTGCGCGGCGGAATTCACAGTGAGTGATTACATCCGTTTCTGTGAGTGCCGCCAGTGGCACTTCCGCGATCTCACTCTCTTGCAGGGCTTTTTGTACATAGCGTTTGGTGCGCCCAGCCTGCGCTCCTAACCCCGCGTGGGCTCGGTATTTTCCGATTAATTGCCCTAGCGTGCCTTTGGCTTTTGGACGATCGATCTCCCCAGTTTCAATCTGCTGAATCATCTTTTTTGCCCAGGTCAGGGCAAACTGTTTTGTAGAGAATGAGCGAGAGAAACTGCGTATTAGCTTGCCATTCTTCTTTTCTCGAACCTTTGCGCGATATCGTGGATTACCCGCAGTATTGACTCGTTTCTCTATGGTGTAACTGGCCATCGTCTGCTCTCTGGAGATTGGTGGTCACGTCTATATGTTGCGGTGGTCCGAAAAAACACTTGTTTCGACCACTAGAGATATTCGCGTGGTTTCTATTCCCAACAAATGAGCATGAAGAATTGCGGGCGTGTTATGATGCGCGGCACTCGTCAGAGCCTTCTGCTGCAACGGTTTGCTTGTAAATTTGTGGGACCCCATTGGGACCCCGCAAGTGCGAAACATGCTTAAATAAGCCAGAATTGTGTCAGAGCCAGTTTTATCACTATTTTTTAACTCATTGAAATGACAGCAAAAACACCAAAACCGTTATCCCGCCGCTTTAGTGTGGCCCCCATGCTCGATTGGACTGATCGTCATTGTCGACACTTTCATCGCCTGATCAGTGAACATGCACTGCTGTATACCGAGATGGTGACCACAGGTGCGATCCTGCATGGTCGCGGTGATTTTCTTGCATTTAATGAATCGGAGCACCCGATCGCGTTGCAACTTGGTGGTAGTGATCCTGAGGCGCTGGCGCAGTGCGCGAAACTAGCAGAAGAGCGCGGCTACGATGAAGTAAACCTGAATGTCGGTTGCCCATCTGACCGAGTTCAGAATGGTCGTTTTGGTGCATGCTTGATGGCTGAGCCTGCACTGGTCGCTGACTGTGTGACTGCGATGCGTGAGTCGGCAGACCTGCCCGTAACGGTGAAAACTCGGATTGGCATTGATGAGCAGGATAGTTATGAGTTCCTAACTCAATTGATCGATACGGTCAGTGCTGCTGGCTGCGACAGTTTCACCATTCACGCGCGCAAGGCATGGCTACAGGGACTTAGCCCGAAAGAGAACCGTGAGATCCCGCCCTTGGATTACCCTCGGGTGTACCAACTTAAGCGAGATTATCCGGCGCTTGAAATTGCTATCAACGGCGGTATCAAAACGCTAGAAGAGTGCCTGCAGCATCTGGAGCATGTTGATGGTGTGATGTTGGGGAGAGAGGCCTATCAAAATCCCTACATGATGGCTGAAGTGGATAAGCTGTTATTCGGTGCAGACAGGGCACAACCCGAACGCAAAGCGATCGTGGAAGCCATGTACCCTTATATTGAGCAGCATCTTTCTGCGGGTGGACAGCTCAATCATATCTCCAGACATATGCTTGGACTGTTCCAAGGAATGCCGGGAGCGCGTCGCTGGCGCCGCCATTTAAGCGAAAACGCGCATAAAAAGGGCGCTGGTATAGAGGTGATGGCTGAAGCGTTACGTCAAGTCTGTCCTGATTGATATTAAGCTGTCTATTTGTTGGTCAAAACAACCAATGCTATGGTTGTTTTGACCAAGATCAATTTTAAATCCTCCCTTTCTTTGGTTCTGTGTTTTTGTTCTTACATCAATAAAAACAATAGTTTGATTTATTTTTCAAAGCTTGGCACAGGCCTTGTAACAGTCAGTGTGACTTTTGATTAACGAAAAATGGAATCATCATGAACACTCTGACAACCGGCATCGCAACTGTACTTTTGATTGGCTCAACTTCAGTCATGGCTAATCCAAGTGAATCTGAGCTAGGCGACTATCTGGCAGCTCAGGTTGAGCAACAAACTCACCATGTAGTTATCGAATTAGGCGAAGAGCTTCGCCGCAGTACAGACATAATTTTGAGTGAATCTCTCGATACGCTCATGGTGGAGGACCTGGCAAGGCAGGAGAGTACAGAAGAGGAATCGATACTGATCGCTGATAGTCGTCAGTAAAAACAGTTTTGAGGTAAACCCTGTTCGCGGCTATTTGTCGGTTGTCACGCGAACAAGCTAAACCCCTAACGAATCACGCCCGGTACGCTATTAGCCCCCGGGCGTTTTTATACCCACTACGCTTCGCGGGGCACGCTGTGTACAGGAAGTACGGTCGAAAACCGCTCCATGCGTTTTCGACATTTCCGCCACCCATGGCGGTCGTATGCCTAGCGCGGGAGCATGGTACCCAATACACTTCGTGGGGCATGCAAATGCACAGGAGCGACGATACCCACTACGCTTCGCGGGGAACGCTGTGTACAGGAAGTACGGCAGTAAACCTTAATTGTTCCTTCCGCATTTTTTGCCTGATGTCGCTTCGAGATACCACTAGCCATCTTCTGCGACGCGGAACTGAAAACCTATCAAACCTTATTGGTTAATTTAACCAACTATTGGTCAGATAAGTTTGTGCAATTCTGAAGTGATGTGAGCATAGACTATTTGTGATCTTGTTAACTTATTGATAAATAACTATTAAAAAATTTTTTATTGATCTGGCACATAGGTTGTATTGGTTAAGTCATCAATCACTGACACACGATGAATTTTAAACGGAGACAACCATGACTAAGGTAAACAAGGCAGTAAAAGTAGGTGGTAAGTGGGGTTTTAGCGCTGTTGTAGGTGGCGTTTTGTTGCTGGGCAGTTCACTGGCGAGTGCCAATGAAGAGGTACTCAATGACGCGGAGGTGGATCAATCACTGCAGTCGCAGGTGATCGAGCAAACCGAAGAAACCGTTAAACAGCTACAGGTTGAATTAGCTGAGTCTCTGGCTCGTTCTTTAGTGGCTTTGCTGCCAACAGAAATTAGCCAACTGCGCGGAGAATAATCGAATGTTTTTGCAGCTTTTTCTTATGATGATGCTGCCACTGCTTGGACTGGTACTCACGCTTGTCGTGTTCCAGTTGGCGGGCTGGTGAAGGCTTTATCATCACCAGGTAAACGGACGAGGAGTTCACTGTGAATTATCAAAACAGTTCAACAATAAACAAAGAAGAGCAACGTTGGATCCTTGGAGTGTTCAGCCGTATTGCGGAACACTACCAAAGGCCTGCTTGGATCATGCGGTTGTTAGCGGTGCTGCTATTCGCTGCACATCCCATATTAGCCGGTATCTCATACTTAGTTGCTTTGCCGATAGTTAGTCAGTTTATTCCCCGGAAACGCGCTTCAACGCCTTTTCAATAGCGGACTTACTGGCATCACTGGCCAGCGCATTGAAGAAGCAGGTTAGCTCTGCTTCAAGTGAACGTTTTAGCGCTTTTCTTCTTGGCTGCCGCAGCAGTTTTCTGCTGGCATAGATCGCCTCTGAGGGCATGGCTGCCAACCTTTGCGCTTGTTGAAGACCATAACTAAGCACGTCGTCATCATCGAGTACCTTGTTGATAAGCCCAATCTCTCTGGCGGTTTCAGTATCAAACATGTCGCCAAGGAATAAGAGTTCAGCGGCACGAGGGTAACCGGCCAACTGTGGCAATAAAACACTGGCGCCGGCTTCGGGCACGAGCCCTAACTGCGTGAACGGTAACTGAAAGCGACTGTCTTCGGCGGCATAAATAAGATCACAATGGAGTAGCAGTGTTGTACCTATACCAACGGCAGCCCCGGTCACCGAAGCTACCAGCGGTTTTTCGAAGTACATCAGCGCCCGTAGAAAGTGGACAACGGGTAGCGATTCGGGTGGTTGATTCATGGCAAGAAAATCCTTCAAGTCATTTCCTGCCGTAAAGCAATTTGAAGCGCCTTGGAACATGACCACACGAATCTCATCGTTTTGGCTGGCTTGCTCAAGCGCATCTGTCAGTGATTGGTACATTTCCTGTGTCAACGCATTACGTTTCTCAGGACGATTGAAGGTGAGAACCAGCACACCTTGACTAACTTGTTGTGTAATATGCGAAGACATGATCACGTTTATCTATAATAGGTTACAGTGGTCTTACCAGATTAGATTAAACTGAGACTACCTCAAATGCAGGGAGCTGAATTGTGATACGACCCTTTGTTTCTGCAATCTTTGTCGCCGCGCTGCTGGTAACTGGCGCAAATGCCGCACAGATCAATGTTGTTAACCCTTATGTACGGGCGCTGCCACCCGGTGTTCCGACATCTGCGGCATTTATGGAGATTGAAAACCCGACAGATCAACCACTTGTATTAGTGGGGGCACAAACCGATATCGCTGGTAAAGCTGAGTTGCACAACCATGTCAGCGAGGGGGGGGTGATGAAGATGCGTCAGGTTGACGAGATTGAGATACCAGCGAAGGGCAAAGTGGCACTTAAGCCCGGTGGCTACCACATTATGCTGTTTAATCTGACAGCATCGCCGAAAGTCGGCGATGAGATCGCTGTCACCCTGCTATTCTCTGATCAAACAACAAAAACGGTGAAGGCGAAGGTCAAAGACCTGAGAAAACAAGACCATCACCACCATCATCATTAAGGAAGTCGAAGCTATGACCCATTGGAAGCGCTGGCTATGGCCACTACTGTTTGCCTTTTTGCTGATCAATTACATTATCGCGGTTATCTGGAGCTTTGAGCCTGAGGATATCGACCTGAATGATCGCATTACTGTTGATGCGGATGCGGCCGGTGAAACGCCTGTCGTGGGTTACGCGACAACAACTGCGTTGATTGCTGTATCGGAAACTTTGCTCGATAAGACCGGTGGTTATCTTTCCAATGACATCATGCCGCCCTCGGTATTTATGGATAATATGCCTGCGTGGGAGTTTGGTGCATTAGAGCAGATTCGAGACCTGTCTTTGGTGATGCGTCGAGACTTGAGTCGTTCCCAGACCCAGTCTCAGGAAGATGTCGACTTAACCGTGGCACAGCCACAATTTAACATTGACCATACCAAATGGGCTTTCCCAAGTGCTGAGGGAGAGTACAGAAAAGGTATTGAGGCGCTTTACCGTTATCGCAGTCGCCTTGCTGACCCAAATGATTACAGCGCACAGTTTTACACTCGCGCCGATAACCTGAGAGCTTGGTTACAAGAGGTTCAAAAACGTTTGGGCAGTATGTCACAACAGCTTTCAGCATCTGTTGGTCGTGATCGGATCAATATTGATCTGGCTGGAGATGCCAGTGCCAAGCGAGCAACAGCATTGCCGGACTACCAGCAGATAAAGACAAGCTGGTGGCAAATTGATGACGTTTTTTACGAAAGTCGTGGTGGTTGTTGGGCGCTATTGCAGTTTTTGCGTGCTGCAGAAGTTGACTTCGCCGACGTTTTGGCGAAAAAGAACGCAACTGTCAGCCTTAAACAGATAATTCGTGAACTAGAGGGTACCCAAGAGACCGTCTGGAGTCCTATGATCCTCAACGGCAGTGGTTTTGGATTTGTGGCTAATCACTCATTAGTGATGGCAAATTATATTTCTCGAGCCAATGCCGCGGTTATTGATTTGAATAAATTGCTTGCGCAAGGGTAGGCACTCCAATGCATAAAATGAACAAGACGTTGGCGGCAATGATCGCCAGTAGTACGCTCCTCGCCGCACCAGCAGCTATGGCGGATACCATCGCTGGTGTTTATGTCGGTGCCCAATACTGGGATATGGAGGCTTCTGGCTCCGTAGGTACGGACAACAGCATGGAAGAGTTCGATCTGGAAGATGAGTATAAAGGCTCTGTCTGGATCGCGATTGAGCACCCCGTCCCGGTGTTACCTAACCTGAAGTTGCGTTACAACCAGTTGGATACTGACGGCTCTGCAGACGTGGTCGATTTTGAGTTTGGTGGCAATACCTACAATGGTAATGCAACCACGGATCTGGAAACCGATCACCTCGATATCATCATGTATTACGAGCTGTTAGATAACGACACAGTATGGCTAGATCTGGGTTTAAACCTTAAGTACGGTGACTACAAAGTCAGCGTGACAGGTGAGATTGATGATGGCGCAGGCGGTACACTCGTTGATACCACCAACGAGAGCTACAACGGCGTTATTCCTATGCTTTACGGTGCTGGTGGCGTGGGTTTCCCATTCACCGGCTTGGGATTGTTTGGTGAAGCCAACTGGATAGGCTATGACGACCATAATGCGTATGATGTTCAGGCTGGTGTTCGTTGGATGTTTCTGGACAACCCTGCCATCGATATGGAAGTTCAACTTGGCTACCGCATGATTAGTCTGGATGTTGAAGATCTTGGCGATATTTATGCCGATGTAGAATTTGAAGGCGGATTCCTGGGGCTCCAGGCGCATTTCTAAGTTGTGCGGCTCTGATAGCTAAAGATAACGGCGCTGATATAGCGCCGTTTTGGTCTATGATATTTTTTATCCTTAAAACCAAACACGCTAAACCCCCTCTTTTTAATTCCTTTAGGTTATAAAAAATCTTTTTTTATTATTTCGAGTTATTGTTCTGACTGCTTAAGCTATGCCCAATTGCCAATATGGGAAAGTTTCAAGCGATGGCTTCTACGGACAACAATTTGCTCTCAGGGTTGCTCAATCAAGAGCAGCTGCTACGCCTGCAGCAGGCGGTAGGTGATTTTAATTCAGCACAGCTGACCTGGGTCAGTGGCTATCTTGCTGGACTGGCGAATGCTGGCGGTGCTGCCGCAAGCATTCCTGCACCAGCAGAAGCTCCTGTCGCCGCGGGTGGCTCACTGACCATTCTATATGGAACTCAAAGTGGTAACGGTAAAGCCGTTGCTGCGCAGTTGCAGGCGCAGGCTGAGGCGAAAGGCCTTTCTACCAAGCTGGTGTCTATGGCGGATTATCCTGCCAAGCAGCTGAAAAAAGAGACTCACCTTGCGGTCGTCGTAAGTACCCATGGCGAGGGTGATCCACCGGATGAAGCAGAAGAGCTGCATGCATTGTTGGGTTCTAAGCGCGCGCCCAAACTGGCTGATCTGAAATTCTCTGTATTGGCATTGGGTGATTCCAGTTACGAGTTCTATTGCCAAACCGGTAAGGACTTTGACGAACGTCTGGCGAAACAGGGCGGTACTCGTTTGCTGGATCGTATCGATTGTGACGTCGATTTTGAAGCCGCAGCGGAAGCATGGCGTAACCAGTTGGTTGATCTACTGGCGGAAGAGCTAGCAGCAGTGCATGCACCCGTTCAGGCCGGTGTCGCTGCCAACACGTCAGTCTCCGCGACAGCGAGCCAGTACGACAAGAAACATCCTTTTACCGCGTCGTTGCTTGCTAACCAGAAAATCACTGGTCGTGATTCTATTAAAGATATTCGCCATGTCGAAATTGATTTGGAAGGCTCAGGCCTTGCCTATCGTCCTGGAGACTCTCTGGGCATATGGTTTGACAATGATGTGGCATTGGTTGATGAGCTGCTTGGTCTGTTGGACGTCGATCCTGCCAGCGAAGTAAAACTGGATGATGACACGCTGTCATTGAAAGATGCACTGACCTCAAAGTATGAGCTAACCCAGCTGGTTCCCAGCTTTGTTAAAGCGTACGCCGAACTCGCAAACAGCGATGAGTTAAGCAAGCTGGTAGAAGATGCAACTGCTCTGCGTGAGTTTATCGGTGAGCGTCAGGTGATCGATGTGGTTCGTCAGTATCCGGCCAAGTTGACAGCGGAACAGTTGCAGGGCTGCCTGCGTCGCATAACACCGCGCCTGTACTCAATCGCATCATCACAAGCGGATGTTGAAGAAGAGGTTCATCTGACGGTCGGTGTGGTTCGCTATGATGCCTTCGGCGAAGAACACCTTGGCGGTGCCTCCGGTTACCTGGCTGAACGACTGGAAGAGGGCGGTGAAGTCAAAGTCTTCATCGAAAACAACGATCACTTCCGTCTGCCAGAAAGCGGTGACACGCCAGTGATCATGGTGGGGCCGGGAACAGGTATTGCTCCATTCCGTGCCTTCCTGCAAGAGCGCGAAGCTAACGATGCGGAAGGGGATAACTGGCTGTTCTTCGGCAACCCGACCTTCACTGAAGATTTCCTTTATCAAACTGAAATACAGCGTTACGTGAAAAGCGGTGTATTGAGCAAGATCGACCTGGCCTGGTCTCGCGATCAAGCCCACAAGATCTACGTTCAGGACAAAATCCGTGAAAACGGTGCTGAACTCTATGCCTGGTTAGAGCGTGGTGCTCATTTCTATATCTGTGGCGACGCCAGCCGTATGGCGAAAGATGTCCACGAAGCATTGATTGCTGTAGTTGCTGAGCATGGCGGTAAGAGCCAGGAAGACGCTGAAGCTTATGTATCTGATTTACGCCGCGCCAAGCGCTATCAACGGGATGTTTACTAATGAGCGATATAAATGAACTGAAAGTGACCGGCAAACTGGCGGACAATGAGCGCATTAAGGGCGAAAGTAACTTCCTGCGCGGTACGATTGCTGAAGATCTGAATGACGGTCTGACCGGCGGCTTTACTTCAGATAACTTCCAGCTGATCCGTTTTCACGGCATGTATCAACAGGATGACCGCGACATCCGTGCAGAGCGCTCCAAGCAAAAGCTGGAGCCGTTGCATACCATGATGCTGCGTGCGCGTTTGCCTGGCGGGATCATCACACCACAACAGTGGTTGGGTATCGATAAATTTGCTGGCGAACACACCATGTTTGGCAGCATCCGTCTGACAACCCGTCAAACATTCCAGTTTCATGGTGTGTTGAAGCGTAATCTGAAGCTGATGCACCAAACGCTGCACGATATGGGCATCGATTCGATTGCAACGGCCGGAGATGTAAACCGAAACGTGCTTTGTACTTCGAATCCTGTGGAATCTGAGCTACACGCTGAAGCCTATGACTGGGCCAAGAAGATCTCTGAGCATTTGCTACCACGCACCAAGGCCTACGCTGAGATCTGGTTGGATGGCGAAAAGCAGGTGTCGACTGAAGAACCTATTTTGGGTAGCAATTATCTGCCACGTAAGTTCAAAACGACAGTTGCTATCCCGCCACTCAATGATGTCGATGTTCATGCCAATGACATGAATTTCGTGGCGATCGCTGACAACGGAAAGCTGGTTGGGTTTAACGTGCTAGTGGGCGGTGGTTTGGCCATGACCCACGGAGATACGGCGACTTTCCCACGCAAGGCAGATGATTTCGGTTTTATTCCGGTTGAGAACACGTTAGCCGTCGCAGAAGCAATCGTGACGACGCAGCGCGATTTGGGTAACCGTGTTAACCGTAAGAACGCAAAAACCAAGTACACCTTAGAGCGTGTGGGTGTTGACGTGTTCAAGGCGGAAGTGGAGCGTCGTGCAGGCGTGACGTTTGAAGCGAGCCGTCCATATGAGTTCACTGAGCGCGGTGACCGTTTTGGTTGGGTCGAAGGTATTGATGGCAAACATCACCTGACCCTGTTTATCGAAAATGGTCGTATTCTCGATTTCCCGAACAAGCCGCTAAAAACCGGTATGGCGAAAATTGCCGAGATCCATCAAGGTGATTTCCGTATGACCGCTAACCAGAACCTGGTGATTGCGGGCGTGCCAGCCGAGCAGAAAGACCAGATCGAGCAACTGGCTCGTGAACACGGTCTTATCGACGATGGTGTCAGCCTGCAGCGCAAAGCCTCGATGGCCTGTGTTGCGCTACCGACGTGTCCACTGGCGATGGCGGAAGCTGAGCGCATGCTGCCTGAGTTTGTGACTGACATTGAGGGCATGCTGGAGAAGCATGGCGTGGGTGACGACTCCATTATCACCCGAGTTACTGGCTGCCCGAATGGCTGTGGTCGCGCCATGTTGGCGGAGATCGGCCTGGTAGGTAAAGGCCCGGGTAAATACAACCTGCATTTGGGTGGTAACCACGACGGCACACGTATTCCACGTATGTATCGTGAAAACATCAGCGACGCAGAGATCAGACAAGAGATCGATACGCTGATTGGTCGCTGGGCCAAAGAGCGTGAAGGTGATGAACGCTTTGGTGATTTTGTCGTCCGTACTGGCATCGTACGCGCGGTTGTAGATTCTGCGAGGGACTTCCATGACAACGCCTGAACAACTGTTAGCTTTGCCTGTGAGTGAACAGCAGGCAGCGCTAACAGATATCAATCAAATGCTGGAGAAGCAAACGGCCGAACAGCGTGTGGCATGGGCTCTGGAGCATTTGCCCGGCGAAATTGTGCTGTCGTCCAGCTTTGGGATTCAAGCTGCAGTAATGCTTCACTTGGTTTCCAAGCAGCGCCCAGACATACCTGTCATTCTTATTGATACAGGTTACCTGTTCAAAGAGACCTATCAGTTCATTGATACACTGACAGAACAGCTTGGGCTTAATCTGAAGGTGTACCGAAGCTTGGAAAGTGCTGCGTGGCAGGAAGCTCGTCATGGCCGTTTATGGGAGCAGGGCGTTGAAGGTATCGACCGCTACAACAAGCTCAACAAAGTTGAGCCGATGCAGCGTGCGATGCGCGAACTGAATGTGGGTACCTGGTTCTCAGGTCTGCGCCGTACTCAGTCGTCAACGCGTGCAACTTTGCCGGTTGTCGATTTAGTGGATAAGCGCTTTAAAGTGCTTCCGATCATCGACTGGAGCAACAAGGATGTGCACTATTACCTGAAAGAGAATGCCTTGGACTACCATCCACTTTGGGACCAGGGCTATGTTTCCGTTGGCGATCATCACACCAGCCGTCCGCTCGAAGCAGGCATGACAGAGGAAGAGACTCGTTTCTTTGGCCTTAAGCGTGAATGTGGTCTGCATGACAGTAATGTCATGGGTGATGGCATCTAAACGATTTTCTATTGCAGTAAAAAGGGCCCTGCAGGGCCCTTTTGTTTTTTGTCAGAACGTATTTTCCGCCGCTTTCAGATTTATCGGAGATTTGAATGAAAGATTTGCTCTCTCCACTACGCCTTTGTGCAGAGAACCTAGCACAACAGATGACTGAGCAATGGCCGCCCGTTGCCGTGTCACTGGTAGGTGCAGGTCCGGGGGACCCTGGTCTGTTAACCATAAAGGCATTGATACGTCTGCAGCAGGCGGATGTGGTGATGTACGACTATCTGGTCTCCGAGCCGATAATGTCTTTGGTACCGGAAACGGTAGAGCGAGTCTGTGTGGGTAAAAGGGCTGGCAACCACAGCGTACCTCAAGCTGATATCAATCGATTAATGGCAGAACGTGCCGCGGCTGGGCAGCGTGTTGTCCGACTCAAAGGCGGAGACCCTTTTATTTATGGTCGGGGTGGCGAAGAACTAGAGCTGCTGGTTGAACAGAATATCCCATTTGAAGTTGTGCCGGGCATTACCGCGGCATCAGGCTGTGCAGCTTATGCGGGGATCCCGCTGACGCACCGGGACTATGCACAAACGGCCATGTTTGTGACCGGACATCGTCAACAAGGCGCCGACGACCTGGATTGGCAGGCACTTGCAAAGCGCTCTCATACGTTAGTGGTTTACATGGGGGTTATGCGCAGTGCTGTTATTCAAGAACAGCTGATAGGGCATGGAAGAGAGGCAGACACACCGTTTGTGATTGTTGAACGTGGTACGTCTGACAAACAACGTATTGTTAAAGGCAAGCTGTCTCAGTTATCTGAAATCGTAGAATCAGCAAATGTTGGTTCGCCGGCCTTGATAATTATTGGTGAAGTTGTCGAGTTGGCAGAGCGATTAGCCTGGTTTACTCCCGACCCTAATAATTAGGCTATTTAATTTCAAATGCGGGCTCTAACAGAGTCCGCAACTCCTCGATATAGGTTTGTCGTTGGGCGTCTGGCAACAGTTGGCTCAATTCATCCCCTACTGGTGTAAAACGGTAATAGACTAACCTGATCCCCTCTCTTTTCGGCTTTATTATCAAACGCTGACCGTTGATATTTAATGCCATAGGCTCCTGAGCCAATTCGCCTGATTCCAGCTCGCTTGGGTGCAGCAATCCGATATCGGTTAACGTCATCTGTACGCTGTAGGGCAAGCCGTGTTTTGACAAAGAGAGTGTCTCGGCGTTATCGCGTCGCCATTGCCACCAGTGTGGGGTGTCGAGCCAGCCTATCAGTACCCGCTTACCACCACTTCCCCAGGTGCTCCTCAATGCACACAGCTTTTGAAAGTGAAGAGCCTCTTTGGTTGTCATACCCCGAAGCGTATCGAGTGACTTAAGTGAGAAGTAACCAGGAAAGCGACTTTCTTCAGCCAGGATCTTACCCCACAGGGCCTGCATTTGAGGGTTATAGGTGGTTTCTGCCAACTGAATGAAATGCCTTAACCAGTCTGGATCCAGAGCCGAACCGGCATCTTTACCTGAACAATGGCTAAGCGCCACCGCGGCTACTTGCTCGATATTTTGTTGTTGTTGCTGTAGCAACAATTGCTGGCGATAGCGAGTGCGCTCGCCCAAGGTCTTGTGCTCGAGCAAGTCATCGCTGAGCACCCCTTGCTGGGCTAGTGCTTGTGTTGCTATCTGTCTGACACTGGCGGGTTCTGAACCACGGGTTTTAGCTGTCATTATTGCTTTCTGAACGTTGTCGGCTCAGGTTTTTCATCCGGTAATAAGTCTGCTTCTGATCATACATACGCTCATCTGCGATCTTAAACAACCGATTCGGTGGAAACTCTTCGGTTGAAGCAAAGCCTATACTGAAAGAGATGACGTACTCTGAGCGCTTACCTTCTTCGGTAACTTCAATCGCGTGCCGCCCTTGCTCTTGAACCAGTCGATCCATCAATAGCTCGCATCCCTTGAGGGTTCCTTCTTGCACCAGTAACGCAAATTCATCACCACCAAGGCGATAAACACTGTCACTTTTGCGACAGGTATTAAGCATCAGCTCGCCCAACTCTTTCAGCAAGCCATCACCTGCTTGGTGCCCATATCTATCATTCGCAAGCTTCAAACCATTGGCGTCAACTACGAACAAACCATAGTGGCGCTCTGGATAACGTTCATGAATAACGCGGAATTCTTCAACGGCCTCTTCGAACGCTTTCCGGTTAGGTAGTCCTGTAAGCTCATCGGTACGAGCCATCACTTCCAGTTCATCTGTCAGTTGGCGGTTTTCAACAATGGCACTGATCTGTTTAGCGAACAGCCTGAAGTTGTTTTGATGCTCATTGTCCAGCTGTCCAGATTGAACCACCAGCGCACCTAAAAACTGGTTAGATACAGAGCCCAAGTGGAACAGGTAGAAATGTTCATGGTGTAAATCGATTGTTTTTGGTAGTTCACTTATCTTTCTGGACGTAAATTGCTCCAGTTCGTCGCGTACGTTGAGTTGTTCAGTCGATTTAATGCCTTCGGTGACAAAGAATGCATTTTGATAACGGCTGGGAGCAAAGTAGAGCGCTAGCTTTTCATCAGGGAACAGTTCGCACAACAACTGCAGACTCAGTTCCGTGACTTCCATGTTGTTTTCACATTGCTGCAATTCAATTGAGAGTTTCAGCAGGCTTTGCATAAAGCGCTTACTGCGTTCCTCTCTGCTTAGGGAGACTCGAAGCTCTTTGGTTTTTTCGTCAACACGTTGCTCAAGCTGTTCGTTAAGAGAAGTAAGCTTGCTCAAGTAGTCGTCTTTCAGCTCGCCCAAATGGAGCAGTTCGCGATTTTTATCCTGTAATGTTCTGAGTTGGCGGGTAATGGTGTCCCCCATACCAGCAATTAACTGGCGAACCTGTTCGAACTCCATAAAGCGAAAGCGTTGAGTTGGGGCAACATAGTTACCGGCTTTGTATTGCTCCAGTACAGATGAAAGCAGGTTAAATGGCCGGCCAATCAGTCGTGCCAGCAGGTATGCGATCAGCATGGATATGACCAATGCGACAATAATGCTGCCAGTCAACGTCTGCTGTGCCTCAGCTAGCTGAGCCAGCCTGGTACTGCGTTTTACATGAAGGAACAGGGTGTAGTTCAGAGCGTTCTCTGTCAGATTCGCGCCGATCTCAAGATTTTTTATCGCCATCTGATGGTCATGTTGTTTACGCAACTCATCTGCCTGAGGCGAGGCGGCAATGGGCCTTTGGCCTTGAATAATCTCTAACGCTTCACCTTCCTGCAGGTGATTGTTAATAACGCCGTATACCTGATTAAATGGAATAACTGAAAGAATATAGCCCTCAACTTCTCGGGTCACCCCCTCCTGCAAAACATGCAGATAGAGAGGCATCAAAACCGCAATGCCATATTCACTGGGTCCACTTTCGTTCTTACCCGTATTGGTCATTCGGGGATCGCGGAACTGGAACAGCAGTTGGCGTCCGTCTTTGACGTGGCCCTCTTCGACCGCTCGTTGCAGTCGCTTCATCAGTTCACTGTCTTCGAGGCCTGCGATCGATCCTTGGAACTCTTCTACGATCAATAATTCTCTGTCCAACAGGTAAATAGATGATACCAAGGGGGTCTGCTCGACAAAGTCCTTCATCGCAGTGAAGGCATGGCTACTGAACAAAAAGCTGTCCAGAGCCTGTATCAGGAACCTTTCTCTGGAGAACAGATTAAAGTTGGTAGAGAAAATGGAGAATTTAAAGTCCATATCCTGGACCGTATTATCCAATGCGCGGTCTAGGCTTTTCTGCAGAGACGCATCATTCGCTTTATATTGTTGTTGCAGCAGCAAATAGGAGATAGATGCTGACGGGATCACAGTCACCACAACAATCACCAATGCCAGCAGACTTCTGACCTTAAACACGATAACTCAGCCTATTTACCCTGATACTTCTTCAATTCACGGTCGGCAAGCGACTGCATATACTTTGCGGCTCTTTCGGCTGTGTAGCCGTGGTCCATAAATCGTTTGTAACCTTTAGCTAGCGCTTCCCAAGTAATCGCCATTGCGGGTTCACTTGGCATCGCTTTGGTTAATGCGAGCTGGTCGAGTATGACCTTTTCGTCACCAATGGCATTCTTGCGGACTTGCTCGAAGACCTTGCCATTTACCGGGAGCAATTTGAACTCGTGATAGATATGGAGCTGACTTTGCTCTTTCTGAAAAAACAGAGACAGGGACTTCAACATATCTGCAGTTTCACTGTCTTTTTGCATTCTGGGGAAAGCCAGAGCAAAACTGGATGACATAGGTTGGAGTGGTTGGCCGTCAATCGTCGGAAGCACGGACAAGCCTAAATTGTCACCCAGCTCTTTTCTGAAATCACTGTATGCCCAATCACCGTTGATAGAGTATGCAAACTCGCCAGCGATAAACTGCTTCTGAGCACAATCGTAGTCGCACCATTTGGGCACTATGTCCCTGTCACTTAATTGTTTGTAAAAGTTAAGTGCCTTAATCATGGCGGGCGAGTTTAAAGTAACTTTGTCTCCTGCCATGGGCCAACCATCAAATGCACCCAAGAAAGGCGCAAACCAGTACATCTCTCCGTAGTTCCAGCCAATCGCCTTTAGCCCTTTTTGATTGAGTTCTTCCTGCTGTTTCGCCAGCTCTTTCCAACTGGTAGCCGGTGAGTCCACAAATGCTTTATTGTAATAAAGCATCAGGTGGTTGCCCTGAATAACAGGTATGCCGTATTGGCGCTCCGATATGATGGTGGTTTGCTTAGCTGAGTCCAGCAGAGATGAGTCGTTCCAATCGGCATCGACTTGGGTAAGTTTCAACTCCTGATGTAAGCCGAGAAAGTCTGAAGGCACGAGAATGACGTCAGGAGTCAACCCACTGGCTGCTCCCAGCAATAGCTCACCTTTGACCTTTGCTGGTGCAAATGGCGTTATTTTTACAGTGACACCGGTTTCTTCCGTAAATTTTTCAACAACCTGCTCGATAAAGGCCCGCGCTTGATGGGCATGCCAAAGCTCGATATCGGCAGCCGTGGCCGGAGCGCTCAGTAAACTGATAGCTAGACAGGCACGCAAAAAGGATTGCATCGACTACTCCTGCAGGTTGAGAACGATGGTCTAAGTGTAGATCAATCAACTGATTGCAGATTAGGATACGCTGACTGGTGCTTAGAGTCTGTGGGCTGTTTCAAAATTAACCAAGCCTCAATTATGGACAGACCACTTGCGTAGTACTCGCAACAGGTTAACCTGAGAATAGAGGTGAATATGATGAAACGTTCTTCAAAACTGGTTGCATCGTTTGGTCTTGGGCTCATCTTAGTTGCAGGGCTAGTCAGTGAGCTGTATGCGGACGGCAAAATTGTTGTTCGAAAAAGCTCTGAGCCCAGAGAGGTAAGCATTTGGGAGCAGCGTGAACAAATGCAGCAGGAGAAAGAATTTGAACAGTGGTTGCGCATGCAACAAGACTGGCAATGGATTTCCCAACTTCCACCAGGCTGTATTTTGCGCAAAGATCTGCGAGGGAGTTACGACTGCGGCGGGCGCTATTACTGGCCTTATCGCGGTGAAAAACAAGAATACTTTATTGAAGTGGATCCTCGAGAGTTGAGTGGCCACAAGAAAATGCCCGCACCCATAGACCCGCCGTAGGTGTTGGAACTGTCTAATTGCATGGCGCAGTTTTCGGCCGTACTTCCTGTACATAAAAAAGCGGCCATTTGGCCGCTTTTAAAGTAACGATAAGACTCTCAATTACTTGTTTTGAGCTCGCTCGTAGCTGTTCAGGATCTCTTCTTTGGCTGCGGCGGCGTCGGCCCAACCTTCAACTTTCACCCATTTGCCAGCTTCCAGCTCTTTGTAACGCTCAAAGAAGTGTGTGATCTGTGCTTTCAGCAGATCTGGCAGGTCGTTTACGTCCCGAATGTGGTCGTATTCTTTGCTCAGCTTAGTGTGAGGCACAGCGATAACTTTTGCGTCTTCACCTGACTCATCGGTCATTTTCAGAACGCCAACCGGGCGACAACGGATTACTGAACCTGCCTGCAGTGGGTATGGAGTTGGTACCAGTACGTCAACAGGGTCACCGTCCAGTGACAGTGTGTCATTTACGTAACCGTAGTTTGCAGGGTAGAACATAGGGGCAGACATAAAACGGTCAACAAATAGTGCGCCGCTGTCTTTGTCTACTTCGTATTTGATCGGATCGTGGTTTGCTGGGATCTCGATGATTACGTAGATGTCATCTGGCAGGGACTTACCTGCAGGCACCTGATTCAGGCTCACGAGCTGTGTCCTTTAACAATTATCTTAGATAAAAGTGTTGGCTATTATAGCCGCGAGTTTGCCTCAGGTCATGAACCCATCGAGAAAAGCTAACGTAATAAAAATGTGATGGAACTCACGTTGTTAATTTTGGTCCCACTGTTAAGTCGATAGGAGTCCATGATGAAAGCGTTGTTAGTTTGTACGTTATTATTGTTCACCGTTGGATGCGCGCAGATGAGTGAAACTCAGCCGGGCGATTACTACGTGTACCACAACCCTGACGCTTGGTTAATGGCGGATAGCGGTTGCAAGGTCAACAAACACTACATCCCCGATGCAGTCTCAGTTGAATGGAAAGGCCAGTGCATTGATGGGTTTGCCATAGGCTATGGTCAAGCCTGGTGGGTGGAATCAGATGGTACTACCGGGTATTTCCAAACTTGCTTGCAGCCTGAACATCCATTTTCGAAATGCTCAATGGGTGGCGGACGCAAATAGTGTGATTGACACCGTAAAGGTTGCTATAAACATCGTCTGGCCTGCTTAAACCCAGTAAACTGGCGTTTTTCGTAGTAAGCAGGCCACCTCAATGCATATTCATATTCTCGGCATTTGCGGCACCTTTATGGGAGGCATAGCCGCCCTCGCCAAATCTCTCGGCCATAAAGTCACAGGCTCCGACGCCAATGTTTATCCCCCAATGAGCACCCAGCTTGAGCAGTTGGGAATTGAGTTGGTTCAGGGGTATGACCCTTCGCAATTTGAGCCCAGACCCGACTTGGTGGTGATTGGCAACGCCATGAGTCGTGGTAATCCCGCCGTTGAGTATGTGCTCGAACAAGGTCTTCCCTATGTGTCTGGTCCGCAATGGCTGGGCGACCACCTGTTGCGCGAACGCTGGGTATTAGCGGTCGCAGGTACTCATGGCAAAACAACGACAGCCAGCATGCTGGCCTGGGTGCTCGAAGATGCGGGTATTGCACCCGGCTATTTGATTGGCGGTGTACCTGGGAACTTTGATGTGTCTGCAAGACTCGGCGACAGCCCGTTCTTTGTTGTAGAAGCCGATGAATATGACAGTGCGTTTTTTGACAAGCGCTCCAAGTTTGTTCACTACCACCCACGAACACTTATTCTCAATAACCTCGAGTTTGACCACGCCGATATCTTCGATGACCTAAAGGCGATTAAACGCCAGTTCCATCACTTGGTGCGCACGGTACCCGGCTCTGGCCAAATTCTTTGGGCTGAGCAGGAACAGGCGTTAGCTGACGTCATTGAGATGGGCTGCTGGAGCGAGCAGCAGGTCATTGGCAAAGGCAAAGACTGGGATGTCACCAATGTGACTCCTGATGGCAGTGAGTTTGATGTGCTTCTGAAGGGCGAAAAAGTCGGCCGTGTCTGCTGGCCGCTGATAGGTCTGCATAATGTGCAAAATGGTTTGATGGCGATTGCCGCCGCCCGTCATGTAGGCGTGACACCTGATGTCGCGATTGATGCATTGTCTCGCTTTAAAAGCCCCAAGCGGCGTATGGAGCTCAAAGCTGAGGTGAATGACATCATGGTCTACGACGATTTCGCCCATCATCCGACAGCAATCACTACCACCCTAAATGGCTTACGGGCCAAGGTAGGAGAGCAACGAATTATTGCGGTATTGGAGCCCCGCTCAAACACCATGAAGCTCGGGATCCATAAGCAGCAACTTGCCGATAGTTTGAAAGCCGCAGATGAAGTCTTTCTGTTTCAACCACCCGGTATTGAATGGTCGCTGAGCGACGTTGCAGAGCAATTATCCCAGCCCGTGACGGTATCTGATGATCTGGATGCGCTTAAGATGGCTATATTGAAGTCAGTTTCACCTGGAGACCACTTGCTGATCATGAGTAATGGGGGCTTCGGCGGATTACATACCAAGATCATTGATGAATTAAAACAAGAGGTGGTTGCTTGAGTTCGCAGGCAGCACAAAGCGACACAAAGCGTTTCGCAAACAATGACAAACAACTGACCCTGGCAATCACTGGCGCCTCAGGAGCGCCCTATGCGCTGCGATTACTAGAAGTATTAGGTAAAGCGGGTTGGCAGATACATCTGTTGGTCTCTTCTGCTGCACGAGTGGTCTTTGCGACAGAGCAAGACCTGAAACTGCCTGCTAAACCAGAAGCGATGGCGGCTGTGTTTGCGGAATACACAGGCGTGAATCAAGGGCAGATACACTGTTACGGTAAAGACGATTGGTTTTCGCCTGTAGCGTCAGGATCGGCCGCACCAAAGAAAATGGTTGTTTGCCCCTGCAGCACTGGCTGCCTCTCAGCTATCGCTACCGGCGCCAGTGATAACCTGATTGAACGTGCTGCGGATGTAGTGCTTAAAGAGCGAGGCCAATTGATTCTGGTGCCCAGAGAATCCCCTCTATCTGCTATTCATCTTGAACACATGCTGAAACTGGCGCAGCTAGGGGTAACCATCATGCCTGCGGCACCGGGGTTCTATCATCAACCCAAATCAATTGAAGATCTGGTGGATTTTATGGTGGCAAGACTTCTGGACCATCTGGGAGAGCCGCAGGACTTAGTGGAGCGCTGGGGGTATGGTGCTTCCCGCCGATAACGGGAAGCTATCCTTATATCAATCCGCAAAGACTTTGTTGAGTGCATGAAGATATAACTCTTCGCACTCTTCAGGGCGTTCAATGGTAAGGCCGGGGTTTTGCAGCTTGCCGTCCTCAACGCTGTAGATCCAACCGTGAACTCTTACGCGCTGCCCTCTTGCCCAGGCATCCTGAATAATGGTTGAGTTGACTGTGTTGTAGACCTGCTCGATGACATTGAGATCTGCCAGACGATCTGCGCGTTCGTCGTCATCAATTATCTGATCCAGCTTGTCTCTGTTCTTCAAATAGATATCACGAACGTGCAGCAGCCAGTTGTTTACCAGGCCGACCTTGGTGTTATTCATCGCCGCCACGATGCCGCCGCAGCCGTAGTGACCACAGATAATAATTTCAGGCACCTTGAGCACATCCACCGCATACTGCATTACGCTTAAGCAGTTGAGATCGGTGTGAATCACTTGGTTAGCGATATTGCGGTGAACAAATAGCTCGCCGGCTTTCAGGCCAGTTAATTGCTCTGCAGGGACACGACTGTCGGCACATCCAATCCACAGATAATTTGGGCTCTGACCTTTGGCCAGCTCTTGAAAATACTCGGGATCATCGTTCAGGCGACGTTCTGCCCACCGCTGATTATTTTCAAACAACTGCTTGATATTTGCCAAAATACGCTCCATATCTGAGGGACTAACCGCAGGCTAGTCTCACTGCATTCAAGGTCGACGCTTAGCGTCTGAAATGACCAGCCATTCTTGTTAATTACCCGGGTGACGTCTTGTTATGAATGCCTTACGCATTAAAAGGTTAACTAAAACGTATGCCGGTGGGGTCAAGGCGCTGAAAGGCATTGACCTGACCGTGGAGCAGGGGGATTTCTTTGCCCTGCTTGGGCCAAATGGCGCTGGTAAAAGTACAACGATCGGTATTATCTGTGCCCTGGTCAACAAAAGTGAAGGCGATGTCGCCGTTTTCGGCCATGACATTGATCAGGCGCGTGAACTTGCCAAATTAGAAATCGGACTAGTACCGCAAGAATTCAATTTTAATCAGTTCGAAACCGTACTTCAGATCGTGATGAATCAAGCGGGTTACTATGGTGTGACTCGCACGGTGGCCAAGGTTCGAGCGGAGAAATACCTGACTCAACTTGGACTCTGGGAAAAGCGCAATGAGCGTGCCAGAGAGCTCTCTGGTGGTATGAAGCGACGACTGATGATTGCCCGCGCGCTGATGCACGAGCCTAAACTGCTGATCCTGGATGAACCCACCGCAGGTGTTGATATCGAGTTGCGCCGCTCAATGTGGGAATTCCTGCGCGAGATTAATCAGCAGGGAATAACCATTATCCTTACGACTCACTACCTGGAAGAGGCGGAGATGTTGTGCCGCAATATCGCCATCATCGACCACGGCACCATAGTTGAAAACACGTCGATGAAGTCCCTGCTTGCAAAACTCAACGTAGAAACCTTCCTGTTGGATCTGGCTCCGGGAGCCCCAGACATTGAATTAACAGACTTTGTTAGTCGGCGCCTAGATGAAACCTGTATAGAAGTCGATGTGGAGAAGGAGCGGGGATTGAATGAGGTATTCAGTCAGCTGACAGAGCAGGGTGTGCAGGTGTTGTCTATGCGCAATAAGGCCAACCGCTTGGAAGAGCTGTTTGTCCGTTTGGTTGAAGCGGGTAGGGAGGCAAAAGCATGATCCATCGTCGCCATATGATCGCGTTGGAAAGTATCTGGCGCAAAGAGATCATTCGTTTTATGCGGATCTGGGTGCAAACCCTGGTGCCGCCTGTCATTACCATGACCCTCTATTTCGTTATCTTCGGCAACCTGATAGGCAGTCGCATTGGCGAGATGGGTGGCTTCGACTATATGACCTATATAGTGCCGGGCCTCATCATGATGTCGGTGATCACCAATTCCTACGCCAACGTCGCCTCGTCTTTCTATAGCGCTAAGTTTCAGCGTAATGTGGAAGAGCTGATGGTGGCACCCGTGCCTAATTGGGTGATTGTTGCCGGCTTTGTCGGTGGTGGTGTCGCCCGTGGCCTGCTGGTTGGATTTATCGTGACCATGGTCTCCATGTTCTTTACCCCGCTGGCGTTACACAATGTCGGTGTTCTGTTTATAACCGTCTTGCTGACCTCGGTACTGTTTGCTTTGGGTGGCCTGGCGAACGCGATATTTGCTCGAAGCTTTGACGATATCTCAATCATTCCAACCTTTGTGCTCACCCCTATGACCTACCTTGGCGGCGTATTTTATTCTATCCAGTTATTGCCAGAGTTCTGGCAAGGGGTCTCTCAGGTCAATCCAATACTCTATATGGTGAATGCATTCCGTTATGGCTTCCTCGGTGTATCGGACATCAACATCGGCGTTGCCTTAGGCGTACTGCTAGTAATGATCAGTTTGCTATTTGGTTGGGTGATGTACCTGCTTCGTACAGGCACCGGATTGCGGAGTTAAGATGGCAGGCAGCGAAGGTAATTCTCGTTCTATTGAGAGCAACCAGTCAGGGCTTCATGAACGGCTGGATGAGGTCGTGCGGCGTCATCTCGAACAACCTTTTCAGAAGCCTATTGCAGAGCGCTCACAAGCGCTTTTTGAGACGCTTTCTGGCAAGGTTCAGGCCCATGGCGGTCCAGTGATACTGGATTCTTGCTGTGGCGTGGGCGAAAGCACCCGTCGTTTGGCGTTACAGCATCCTAATGCGCTGGTGATCGGTATGGATAAATCAGCTGATCGCATCGAACGTGAGTTTCTGATTGAGCTGGAACAAGCGGATAACTACCTGCTGGCTCGAGCAGACCTCAATGACCTTTGGCGGTTGATTGCCGAATCAGACTGGCCTGTGACACATCATTACCTGCTCTACCCAAACCCCTGGCCTAAATCGAAGCATTTGCAGCGACGTTGGCATGGTGCAGCAGTGTTTCCCTATCTGTTGCAGATTGGTGGGCAGCTGGAGTTGCGCAGTAACTGGAAACTTTATCTGGAGGAGTTTGCCCAAGCGTTAGGTGTTGCAGGGCAAAATAAACCGGAAGTGGGTGAACTCTCCGTTTCAACGCCGTTGACGCCATTTGAGCGTAAGTATCAGGCCAGCGGGCAGGCGTTGTGGCAACTGGTGACGCACTTAAGCTAAGAGCCCAGTCTTTCTGTGCTAAGCCCCAGGATCGAAAAAGGCGAGTGCTTTCGCGCCTCGCCTTATCAAGCCATTCAGCAGTTAGCCGGTTAAGCCACCTGAATTGGCAGATCCTTGCTGGTACGGACAATGTTGTTGTCTTTGTCCAGATAAACCAGGCTGGGCTTATGAGTTTTCGCTTCAGCGTTACTCATGCCCACATAAGCACAGATAATCACGCGATCACCAACGTCTGCCTGGTGCGCTGCTGCGCCATTAACAGAGATGATCTTTGAACCGCGTTCGCCAGCGATAGCGTATGTGGTGAAACGCTTACCGTTGTCGATGTTGTAAATTTGAATCTGTTCGAATTCAAGGATCCCTGAGGCATCCAGCATATCCTGGTCAATCGCGCATGAACCCTCGTATTCGAGTTCAGCGTGAGTTACACGTGCTTGGTGCAACTTGCCTTTTAACATAGTGGTTTGCATTCAGTTTCCCCTTTATTGCTATCCTTGTCTTACTTCCGTCACAAAACTAGCGGAAAATCGACAAGGCGCGCAAATATAGATCAATCTGCGGCCATCTGCAATTCCACCACCTGATTATCTATCAGGCGGGCAGCGCCCAAAAATGCCGCTATTAGCACGACAGCCCGCTGGCTGTCTGATGTTAGAGGTCGCAACGTATCAGCATCCACTACATCAATGCTATCTGTATGGAACCCATGAACGTCCAATTGTTCCCGGACATTCTCGAGTAATTGCTCTAGCGGTATTTTACCCTCAACTAAGGCTTCGCTCAATTGCTGCATGTTCTGGTACAACAGTGGGGCGATGTCCCGTTGATCGGGCGTCAAGTATCCATTACGGCTGCTCATTGCCAAGCCGTCGCTATCGCGTACCGTGGGTACACCGATAATCTCAATATCCATTGCCAAATCTATCACCATCTGACGGATCAGGGCCAGTTGCTGATAGTCCTTCTGACCAAAGCACGCGACATCCGGTTGTACTAGGTTAAACAACTTGGTTACGACAGTGGATACGCCTCGAAAATGGCCGGGGCGTGATGCTCCTTCCAGCAGCGCCGACAACTCTGGCACCTCGACAAAGGTTTGCGAGGCCAATCCTTTGGGATACATGATGGCAGGCGTGGGCGTGAACAGCAGGTCGACGCCAGATGCCACTAGTTTCTGCTGGTCGGCGTCTAGGGTTCTGGGATAGCGGTCAAGATCGTCGGCACGATCAAACTGCATCGGGTTCACGAAGATGCTGACAATGATTTTGTCCGCATGTTTTTTTGCCTCTTCCACCAAAGTTAGGTGACCTTGGTGAAGATTCCCCATGGTGGGGACAAATCCGATGCGGTGCCCCGCCTGACGCCAGGCTTTTACCTGCGCACGGAGTGCTTCAATAGATTCTACGGTTTGCATGTTATTACCCGGATGATCCTAGAAAGTATGCTCTGGGCCTGGGAAAACGCCCTCTGCTACCGCATTAATATAAGCTTCAACGGCGCCGCGCATGTCACCACCTTCCGTCAGGAAGTTCTTGCTGAACTTGGGTGGTTTGCCGGGGGTAATACCAAACATATCGTGCATTACCAGGATCTGGCCATCGGTATCTTTACCCGCGCCGATCCCTATCACTGGGATGGTTAACGCCTCAGTGATCTGTTTAGCCAGGTCGGCAGGGATGCATTCCAGTACCAGTAATTGCGCGCCAGCTGACTCCAGGGCTTTGGCGTCATTGAGAAGTTTTTCTGCTTGCTCCTGCTGACGTCCCTGCACCTTAAAGCCACCGAACAGGTGAACAGATTGAGGGGTAAGGCCCAAATGACCACACACGGGTACGCCTCGCTCGGTCAGACCGCGGATGCTGTCATACAACCACTCGCCACCTTCCAGTTTGACCATATTGGCGCCAGCTTGCATTAGCTTGGTGGCGGTTTGGTAGGTTTGCTCGGGGGTGGTGTAGCTCATGAACGGCATATCACCGATCACCAATGTATCTGCTGTACCGCGACGGACACTGCTGATGTGATAGGCCATTTCATCGACCGTGACGGGCAGGGTATCTGAATGTCCCTGCAAAACCATACCGAGCGAATCACCTACCAGGATGACTTCGATGCCCGCGTCAGCGAACAGTTTGGAGAATGAGGCATCGTAAGCAGTAATGGTGGCAAATTTTTCGCCTGCCTGCTTGTACTTCAGCAATGTTGAAACAGTAGTTTTACTCATGCCAAATAACCGATTATTAAGACTTCTTGTCTGCCATAGGGCTATAAACCAAAGGGCTTTAAACCAAAACGCTTTAAACCAAAGCGTTCTGAACCACAGGGCGGCAAACTATATCAGTGGATTAGGGTTGACGCACCTGAAACACCGCCTTAGCGCTGCGGAGTATAGTACGCAAATCTTTGCAGGCCATTATCTGGGAGTTGTGCTGCCAGTGTTTTGATCGCAACGCCGTCATCGGGCATTTTCAGCTCCGGGGCGATCTCGGCCAAAGGCAGAATCACAAACTCTCGTTGACGCATATGGTAGTGAGGTACTTGCAGCCGAGGTATGTCGATCACTTGCTCTGAAAACAACAGAATATCGAGATCCAATGTCCTTGGCCCCCAGCGCTCAGCCTTGCGGGTACGGCCCTGCGTTTGTTCGATATGCTGCAATGCATCTAATAGAGCAAGAGGCTCGAGCTTCGTTTCAAGCTCGGCCACGGCATTTACGTAATCAGGTTGGTCTTGAGGCCCCAGAGGCTTGCTGCGGTAGAGGCCTGAAACATTTGTCAGCTGGGTATGAGCAATCGTAGTCAATGCATCAATAGCTTGTTTGGCCTGGGCAATGGGATCGCCAAGGTTACTGCCGATCCCTATGTAACAGGTTGCCATTACTGATTTGACTCGCCTTTACTCTCTTTATTACTGCTACCTGCTGATTTAGGCTTGCGGCGGCGTCGAGAGTTTCTGGAGCGACGTGGGCCACGGGGCTTAAGAGCTTTGATCAGTTGTTGCTGGTGGCTTTCGTCACTTTGTTGATAATCGGTCCACCACTGAGCCAACTCCTCCACTTCGCCGCCAACGATGCTGCCTCGTAACAATAGGAAGTCATAAGCGGCACGGAAACGAGGATGGCCAGCCAGTTTTTCAGCGCGATTACCCATACGCTTTGGCAAGCGCAGCTGCAATTGCCAAATTTCTCGCGCTGGAATGGAGAAACGTTTAGGAACGGCAATTCGCTTCTGCGCGCGGTCAAGTACGTCGCTGCTGGCCAGGCCTAGGGCGTCTGTGTACGGCAGGTCACTTTCCAACATCAGCTCTTCACAACGAGCCTGAACCGGACCCCAATAAAGGGCGGCAAACAGGAAGGCGGGAGTAACACGTTTACCTTCGGCAATACGTTTGTCGGTATTGGCCAACGCCGCTTCTAAAAAGCGTTCTGCATCGCTGTCACCTTCATCTGTGAAGCAAGGCTTAAGACTGGGGAACAGTTGCTGCATCAGTTTGTACTCGCGCAGCATCTTATAGGTGTCCAGTGCGCGGCCAGCCAAGAACAGTTTCTGCACCTCTTCAAACAGGCGGGCGGCAGGGATCTGCTGCAGCATATGCGCCAGTTCAGGAATAGGCTTAGCAGTGCGCTTGGTGATGCTCATATCCAGTTTTACCGCAAAACGCACAGCCCGCAGCATGCGTACAGGATCTTCACGATAACGGGTTTCCGGATCGCCAATCAGGTCAATCTTGCGTTTTTCTATTGCTTCGACGCCGTGAGCGAAATCGTGGACGCTGAAATCAGCAATGTTGTAGTAGAGTGCATTGATACTGAAGTCGCGGCGCGCGGCATCTTCTTCAATGGTGCCGTAGACGTTGTCACGCAGGATCATGCCTGTTTCAGCATGCGCGTTGCCGGTTTTGTCATCTTCCGCGTTGCTGTGGTGGCCACGCATGGTAGCCACTTCAATAATGTCACGGCCAAACAGGATATGAGCGAGGCGGAATCTACGGCCTACCAGGCGGCAGTTACGGAATAACTTTTTCACCTGTTCTGGAGAGGCGTCGGTAACAATATCGAAATCTTTGGGTTTAAGCCCCAGTAGCAGATCGCGCACGCCACCGCCGACTAGATACGCTTGATAGCCGTGTTTACTGAGCCGATAGAGCACCTTCAGCGCATTGTCACTGATATCCGTTCGCGAGATCGAGTGTGCAGAGCGAGGAATGACGGTCGCTTCTAGCGCGCCTCCAGTCTCGTCTTGGTCTTGCTGACCAACAGCCTGTTTGCACAATTTAATGATGCGGGAAAGGATAACTAACCTCTGAGATTACGCTGAAAATTTGGGCGCCAATGATATACCAGAGCGCGGGCAGGGAAAACTGCTGAGGATCAGTCGATGGCAATTTTCTCAGCTTTCGGTATCAGATTTAGTTGCCAATGCTTGGCTGACCAGGCCAAAAGCTCCTCAACGGACGCATCTTTGGCGTCTCTTGGTAGTGGTTGACGCAAAAACTTTAAGGCGGCCATCAGTTGTTCCAGCACATTTTCTTCATCCAATGCGGGCGCATGGGTTTGTTTTGACAGCTTATGACCATCGGCATGGGTGGCCAGAGGGAGGTGCAGGTAATCAGGGGTTTTTGCGCCTAGAGCGTTAAACAGGGCTATCTGCCTCCCCGTTGGCGTGATTAAGTCAGCCCCTCTAACAACTTCGGTAATCTGCTCATCAATATCATCCACAACCACGGCAAGCTGATAGGCGTAGAGGCGATCGCGACGACGAATAATAAAGTCTTCGTTGGCAAAGGCCTGATTCAATGCAATGGGGCCAAGCAGTTTATCTTCGAACTGGGCGACGGGGTGATGATTGATAAAGCGCAGTGCCGTGTCTTGATCGCCCAGATTTTTATCGCGACAAACGCCAGTATAGAAGCCACCTTGAGCCATGATGCTCTTTCGAGTGCAATGGCAGTAATAGCTTAGGTTTCTCGCCCTTAGATCATCTAGTACCGCATCGTAGGCGTCACTGCGTTCACTTTGGTAGATAACCGGCCCGTCCCAATGCAGGCCAAACTTCTCCAACTGACGCAGGATAATGCTATCGGCACCGGGCATCTCTCTGGGTGGATCGATGTTTTCAACACGCAGCAACCATTGGCCCTGCTGCGAGCGAGCCTGCATATAACTACCGACGGCAGCAATAAGGGAACCAAAATGAAGAGGGCCCGAGGGCGAGGGGGCAAAACGGCCGCGATAGGGGGCGGCCGCTTCAACATGAGACGACATCATCGATTGTCATGTAGCAATAAAGGGAGGTTAGTGGGCTCCCAATATTGATTAACCTGCGAGTTGCTTCTCTTTAATCTCTGCCAATGTTTTGCAGTCAATGCATAGGTCGGCAGTAGGACGTGCTTCCAGACGGCGAATACCGATCTCTACACCACAGTGGTCGCAGAAACCAAAATCGTCTTCTTCGATCTTTTGCAACGTCTTTTCGATCTTCTTGATCAGCTTACGTTCGCGGTCGCGGGTTCTCAGCTCCAGGCTGAATTCTTCTTCTTGCGCTGCACGGTCCACAGGATCAGGGAAGTTTGCTGCTTCGTCCTTCATGTGGGTTACGGTGCGATCGACTTCTTCACGAAGTTGGTTGCGCCAGGCTTCAAGAATCTTTCTGAAGTGCTCCAGCTGAGGCAGGCCCATATATTCCTCGCCTGACTTGGGCTGATACGGCTCAACCCCAGCGAGTGAAAGAATGCCCAGACTGCTAGCTTTGCCTTGAGGCATGCCCATTCTCCTTCGTCTAACAACAATTACCTAAAACTAAATAGGGCGCTATCTATATCAGAATCGCACAGCCCCTGCAATTTGATTGTTGGCTTTTGTTAATAGACAGACAAGGTGTAGATAAGTTGCGTGAGGCAGATCTTGCTTCAGCCAACTGGCAGCGGTCTGTCTATTTTGATTTCCTTTTCCGATATATCACAGCCATATGCCAGTACTTTTACCCCAGCCGAAATGGCTTCGCCTAAAAGTTGAGCATACGCTGGGTCTATGTGGGCTGCGGCTTTCATTGAATCTATACCTGTGTGTGTTACGCAGAATAGCAATGCAGCGCTATATCCTTGTTCAACTTGCTCAATAAGTTCTCTCAGATGTTTTTGTCCGCGTGTCGTCACGGCATCAGGAAAGTATCCTTGACCCTCTTCAAGTAGCGTGACCATTTTTACTTCCAGATAGCAGTCAGGCGCAGTGTCATGTTCGGATAGGAGAAAATCGATACGACTATTTTCCTGGCCGTATTTCACTTCCCTTTTTAACCCTCGGTATCCGCTGAGCTCGGTGATAATCCCGTTGCTCAATGCTTCTTCTACCAGCTTATTGGCCATGGCCGTGTTGACGCAAATGAGGTGGCTGTCGGGTGATACCGTGAGTTCAAGAGAGCCTGGCAGTTTACGTTTGGGATTGTTGCTTTTGCTGTAGTAAACAGGCCAGCCTTCGCCCGCGCATCCGGTCATCGCGCCGGTATTTGCGCAATGCACCGTTATTTGGTCTCCGTTGCTTAACGTTATGTCGGCCAAAAATCGTTTGTAACGCTTAATCAGTGTGGCGGAAGAGAGAGGGGGATCGAACAGCATCTAAATCTGGCCTTTTTAAATTGTACGCAGCTTGTTTGAGTCGGCATTGTAGTAAACTCTTTGACAAGTCATAACAACAAAAACAGGCAGAAGAGAAAATGGCAGATCGTTTAGTTGTAGAACTGACAGAACAAAGCCCGCCAGCCACCTGGGGAAAAAGCCCCCTTTCGTTTAGTGGTGATATCGCACGAATTCATATTGATGGAGCAAGCGAGCTGCGAACCATTCAGCAGGCTGGGCGAAAACTCTCTGCTATGGGGATTAAGCAGGTACAGCTCCATGGCCACCATTGGCTGATGGCGCAGCAGTGGGCATTTGCACAGGGCTTTGCCAATACCAATAGTGATTACGACATCCTTTGGGCGCCGCTGGAAGCCAGTCATCACGAAGAGTTGTTGGCCAGGGAGTCTGCGCTGCGATGGGTAAAGCAAGTCACACATCAAGGCCCCGCCAAATGCACGCCAGAATCTTTGGTGACGCAGGCGGTAAGTCATCTCCAGTCTATTGCGGGCGAGGAGCTTTCTCACCAGATTATAAAAGGCGAGGCGCTACTTGAAGAGGGCTGGGTCGGCGTTCATAGCGTTGGCCGAGCCAGTGACCATCCACCTGTGATGTTGGTACTTGACTATAACCCGACGGGCAATACCGATGCTGATACCCACGCCGTGTTGGTTGGCAAAGGGATCACCTTCGATAGCGGTGGCTACAGCCTTAAATCCAGCGAAGGCATGCTGTCGATGAAGGCCGATATGGGCGGTGCAGCCACTGTGACGGCTGCCCTTGGCTTGGCGATACAGCGCGGCTTGAAAAAACGTGTGAGATTGGTGCTCTGCTGCGCAGAAAATCTGGTCAGCGGCAATGCTTACAAACTGGGTGACGTGCTTGAGTATAAAAACCGTGTGACAGTAGAGATTGTAAACACTGATGCCGAAGGGCGCGTGGTACTGGCCGATGGACTACTCAAGGCGGCCGAGTTCAAACCAACACTGACCATCGATGCCGCAACACTGACGGGCGCTGCGGTGGCTGCTCTGGGCAATGAGTTTAACGCGCTGTTTGCGTTGGATGATAAGGCCGCGAAGAAGGCTCTGGCTGCGTCCGTTGCTGAGCAAGACCCATTGTGGCGATTGCCATTGGCGACGTGGCATCAACAGGCCTGCCCATCTCCCTATGCCGACACGGCCAATAGCCGTCCTGTTAAAGGCGGTGGTGCGGGTGGTGCATCCAATGCGGCGGGCTTTTTGTCGCGGTTTGTCGCAGATGAAGGCAAGGGCTGGCTGCATCTGGATCTGGCTGCCTCATTCAACGATAAAGGGAATAGTCTTTGGGACGCAGGTGCCACCGCGCAAGGAGTGCAAACCATTGCCCATCTGTTGTGTGAATATGTGCCTGAGTAAATGGAGCGTGTTTAACCGCTTTGAAATGGTCAGCTTTTAAGTGGTCAATGTTCGAGTGGCTATATTTGGAGCGGCCATGTTTGGAGCGGTAAGTAACAAACCCCGTCAGCACTGCTGGCAGAATGATAAAGAGTAAACTGCTGAAACTGTGTGCTGAAAGCGATGGGTGCTGGCAGTGTTTGAGGCTGTCGGGTGACTTTTCTTACAAGGGTAATATGAGGCCGATAAGGGCGCTCTTCTATCGGCAAGCCTGCACCGATGACTGCCTGCTGTAGCTGTTCGACCAGCTTTGAAAGCTCTTCAGGCATAGATGTCGGCGCGAGAAACAGTATCTGTGGTTTACGCCAATAACCGAAACGGTTGTAGGTGATAGCGAATGCTGGATTTTCTATCTCATTTACCCTTTCAACCAACTGACTTTGTTGTTCTTCTGATACTTGGCCCAGAAAAACCAGGGTTTGATGAAAGTTAGCGGCCGCGACCGGGCGCCCGGCGATAGCTAATGATCGCTGATTTTCCGCTATCTGGTTTTTGGCTTCGGTGTTAAATCCCAAACCCAAAAACAGTCGTTTGCCATTTTTTGTCATTGTAAGACGTTCACCGGATCTACCTTGGGTTAGAATAGTGCATCGCTTTAGCCATGATAGTGTTTTGCTTTGCCTGTATCTGACTCTTTAGCATCTCATCTGCCACCCATCGCTCAGCACTGCGACAGTATCTGCCAGGCATTGGCAGAGAATGACATGGTGATCCTGGAGGCGCCGCCGGGTGCCGGTAAATCCACCTTCCTGCCATTACAGCTATTAAAACAGGCCTCACGGCAGCAACAAAAGATCCTGTTGTTAGAGCCGCGCAGGTTAGCAGCCAGAAATGTCGCAGCGTTTCTGGCCCAGCAATTGGGCGAGCCTTTGGGGCAAACGGTGGGCCTGCGTATGCGGCAGGAAACCAAGGTCAGTGACAAAACCCGCATTGAGGTGGTGACCGAAGGCGTACTGACACGTTTGCTGCAATCTGATCCAGAACTGAATGGCATCGGCCTGGTGATTTTCGACGAATTCCATGAGCGCAGTCTGCATGCAGATCTGGGGCTGGCACTGAGCGTTGATGTTCAGCAAGGGTTAAGGGATGACCTCAAGATACTGGTGATGTCCGCGACTCTGGAAGGCATGGCGTTGCAGGAAAGGTTTCCTGAAGCCGCGTTAGTTCAGTGCGAGGGGCGTAGTTACCCAGTTGAGGTGTTTTATCAGGGCCGTGACCGACGTCAGCCACTTGCGCCACAAATGGTCAAACTCACCGAACAGGCATTGCTTGAGTCAGATGGCTCGGTATTGGTGTTTTTACCGGGCATGTTTGAGATCCAGCAATTACAGCGACAGCTCACTGAACGATTAGCTCATCACACGACGTTGGATAGCAGCACTATTGAGGTTACACCGCTTTACGGCAGTTTAGATCCCAAGGCACAGCGACAGGCGATTGCACCCGCAGCCGATGGCAAACGCAAGGTGGTATTGGCGACCAACGTTGCGGAAACCAGCCTGACTATTGACGGTATAAGTGTGGTGGTGGATAGCGGATTACATCGCCAGGCCAGTTATCACCATAAAATCGGTCATACCCGACTCGATACCCAGGAGATATCACAAGCATCAGCGACTCAGCGCGCCGGTCGAGCTGGGCGCTTGATGCCGGGAAGGGCTTACCGACTCTGGAGCGAGGAGTTGCATAGCCGCAAGGCGAAACAGTCTTTGCCTGAGATCCAATCAGCTGACCTATCGGCGTTGGTGCTGGAGTTGGCGATGTGGGGTGTTACTTGCCCTGAGGATCTGACCTGGTTGGATCTGCCCGATCCCAGTTTGTGGCAAAGTGCGGTCGCTCGACTTCAGCAGTATCAAGCTATAGATGGCGAAGGGCGGATCACTGCTCACGGCCAGGCGTTAGCAAAGGTGGGCGCCTCGCCCGAAGTGGCTCATATGTTGGTTTGGGCGGTATCAAATGCAACCAATCAATCTGCACTCAAGCCAACTGAACTTGCGCTGCCCGAGTCAAGTCTACTCGATACCGCCGCTGCGGTCGCTGTGCTGATGGAAGAGCCATTACCTAAGCAACCTTTTGCCGATGACCTTGGCCGCTGGTTAGATTGGCTGACTGACACTGGCGAACCGCATCAGGCGATGCGCAGGCGATTGCAGCAACGGGCACAGCAGTTGAAACGACAGACGGTCTCAGGCGCAGCGGCGAGCTGGAAAGCAAGCCTGTTCAACCATGACTATGCGGCGCTGTTGGTGGCTATTGCCTACCCGGATTGGATAGCGGGTGTGCGTGGTCAGCAATACCTTACAGCACGGGGTTTTGGCGCTAATTTGGCTGAGAACAGTCGTCATCAAAACGCTGAGTGGCTGGCGGTAGCTTCGTTGCGGGACAGCCATTCGGGTAATCCATTGGTCAGTTTGGCTGCCCCGTTATCTCTGTCGCTCGTTGAAGCCCATTGTGACTCTTTGATTGAAGAGCGACAGGAAATCGGCTGGGATGCCAGGCAGGAAAGGGTAACTGCGACAGAAGGGCGGTACTTGGGCAAATTGCCGTTAACAACCAAACCGTTGCAGATCCCCGTTTCAGACCCGCGCTGGCAGCAGGGCGTTTTGGCGGGAATAGCCGCCAGAGGCGTCGATAAGCTGCCTTGGACACCGGCATTAAGAAATTGGCAGCAACGAGTGTTGATGGCTCAGAGATATCTTACAGTTGACAACTGGCCAGATGTTTCTGATCAGCGGTTAGCTGCCGATTGGCAGTGGTTAGCGCCTTTTATTACCGATGTTCGTCACCCAAATAAACTGACTGAAACAATACTGAGGCAGGCTCTGCATAGCCTTTTAGATTGGTCGCTCGCGCAATTATTGGATAAGCAATTACCGACCCATTATCAAGCCCCCACAGGCTCGCGTATTGCTATTCAGTATCAGCAGGGAGAAGCCCCGCGCATTGCGGTGCGTATGCAAGAGATGTATGGTCAGCATGACTCTCCGAAAGTGGCTGGCAGCGTTGGTGTTGTCGTGGAGCTGCTTTCGCCAGCCGGGCGACCTTTGCAGGTGACGCGAGATCTAGCAGCGTTTTGGCAAGGCAGTTATCGTGATGTGCAAAAAGAGATGAAAGGACGCTACCCCAAGCATTATTGGCCCGATGATCCGGCTGCCGCCGAAGCGACTCGTAAAACCAAACGGGCGATGGGAAAACAGTAAACAGAGACTATGACAGAAAAGAAGAAACCGGCCCGTAAGCCAGCCCGTAAGACCAAATCAACGCGTAAATCTCGAACCAAGAAAGCTGCACCAAAACAAAAACGCAGTTTTAAGCGTTACTTTTGGTCGACTTTTTTCAAGCTATCCATCGTAGGTGCTGTGCTGGTCGCGGGTTATGGCGTTTATCTTGATAGCCTGATCCAAACCAAGTTTGAGGGCGAGCGCTGGGAACTGCCTGCGCAGATCTATGGGCGACCGCTGCGGCTTGCGCCGGATGCCCCTGTCAGTCGACAAGAGCTGATGCAGGAGCTGGAACTGCTGGGCTACCGCAGAGTAAACAAGGTGGTTGCTCCCGGAGAATATGCAGCATCAGATTATGCGGTACAGATTTATGCCAGACCGATGCGTTATGGCACCCGCACTGATCCTGCCAGGCACTTGATGGTGCGTTATACCGGCCGTGATATCAGTGTGCTTGAGCAGAATGGCCAGGAGGTAAACCAAGCCTATCTGGAGCCTTACCTGATCGAGCGTATGCCGAGCGGCTTGGGTGAAGACAGGGTATTGGTTGAGCTGCAGGATGTACCGCAGATGCTGGTTGAGGCACTGCTATTGGTTGAAGACCGCGACTTCTATCACCACTACGGTGTATCTCCGTTCTCAATTGCACGAGCGCTGGTGGCCAATATTAAGGCGGGGCGTACGGTGCAGGGTGGCAGTACGCTGACTCAGCAGCTGGTTAAAAACTTTTTCCTGACCCGTGAACGTTCCATTGTGCGCAAGCTGCGCGAAGCTTATATGGCGCTGATCATTGATGCGCGCTACGAAAAAGATGAGATCCTGGAAGCTTATTTAAACGAGATCTACCTTGGCCAGAACTATGCCACAGCGGTGCATGGTTTTGGTCTTGCCGCTCAGTTCTATTTTGGCCGTCCTCTCGCCGAGTTAAACATAGGGCAGTTAGCTTCTTTGGTCGCTCTGATCAAAGGTCCTTCCTATTACGATCCCTGGCGTCATCCCGAACGGTTAATGGAGCGTCGTGATTTGGTACTGCGGCTGTTGGTCGAAAATGAACTGCTGGACACCGATGAATACAAACTGGCGGTTAATCAGAACACGCAGGTATTACCGCGTTCTGAAGCGGCCATGGCGAAGAAGCCTGCGCTGACTACCATGCTGCGCCGGGAGCTGACAGAGTTTGCACCGCAACTGGTGGGCCAGAATGGACTCAAGATCTACACAACATTGGATCCCTTGGCCCAAAAAGCGGCGGAGAAATCAGCAGTGGCAATGCTGCCTGCGTTGGAAAAACGCCATAAACTGAAAAAACTGCAGACAGCGATTGTGGTGACCGATGCCAGTACGGGCGGGATCCGTGCACTGGTGGGAGATCGCCGCCCTGGTTATGCGGGTTTTAACCGCGCCATGGATGCCAGGCGCCCTATTGGCTCGCTTATTAAGCCTGTGGTCTATCTGGCAGCATTGACTGACTCAAAGAAGTACTCGTTGGCGTCAGTGCTGGCCGATCGACCTGTTTCAATGGTTAATCAGCAGGGTAAGCGCTGGCAGCCACAGAACTACGACCGTCAATTCCGAGGTAATGTCAGCTTAATGGATGCCCTTGTGATGTCGCTGAATGTACCTACGGTTAACCTAGGTATGAGCCTGGGACTGGAAAAAGTATCCCGACAGATGGAGAACTTGGGCGTTGAACCACCACAGCATTTTTATCCATCCTCACTGCTTGGTTCAGTAAGTATGACACCGCTCGAGGTAGCACAGCTTTATAGCTCATTGTCTGCAGGCGGTAGTTATCAACCTCTGCACCTGATTCGCGCTGTACTTTCCAGTGAAAATGAAGTGTTGGCTGACCTCACGCCAAGCCGGGTGCAAACGGCAGACCGTAAAGCGACTTACCTGCTCAACTATGCGCTTCATGACGTCACTACACGTGGCACAGCAAAGTCCCTTGGCCAACGCTTTCCCTCCTATGAACTGGCGGGTAAAACGGGTACCAGCAATGATGCCCGAGACAGTTGGTACGCGGGGTTTGATGCACGTGACGTGGTGACCGTGTGGGTGGGTCGTGATGATAATGCGGCTACAGGGCTGACTGGCTCAAGTGGCGCATTGCAGCTTTATGCCGATTACCTGAAGCGGCGTTCGGCGGTTTCTTTGAGGTTCAGTCCGCCCGCGGGCGTCAAGCTGGCTTACTTTGACACGGCAACAGGCTCACCCTCGGACGATGACTGTGAAGGTGTGGTTGAGGTGCCAGCTATCGCAGCGTCTTTGCCAGTCGCGCCCAGCTGTCAGCCAGACAAAGAGAAGAGCTGGTGGAAGCGGTTGTTCGGGGGCTGACGGGCATTTTTCGTCCCATGTGCAATACTCAGAGTGTGATTTTAATCACGGGTATTGGGACACGGAGGACGAAACGTGAAAATAATAAAGTGGTTTGTACTCCTGTCCGTAGTCTGGATTTCCGGTTGTACCAGTACGGGACAGGTTTCTACTAAAGGTTGGTGCGCCATTGTTGGTGGTGCCGGCGGGGGCTTGTTAGGGGCTATCGACAGTGCCGGCGCAGCAGGCGCGGGTGCAGCAGCCGGTGCCCTAATTGGTTACTTTGTATGTGACAATGATGAAGATGGTGATGGTGTACCTGATGGAGAAGATCAGTGCCCCAATACTCCTGAAGGCGTTAAAGTCGATGCTGTGGGCTGTCCGATAGACAGTGACGGCGATGGCGTTCCTGATTACCTGGATAAGTGCCCAGGCACACCAGCTAACGCGCCAGTCGATAGTAATGGTTGTCCATTAGATAGCGACGGTGATGGCGTTCCGGACTATAAGGATCAGTGTCCAGATACACCTCCAAATACTGTGGTCGATGAAGTGGGTTGCCCACCACCGAAAGCGGGTCCACCGGCTTATATGGCAGCTTGTGGTGACATGATCATGATGGAAGACAACCGTATCGTCGGCTTCAAACACATACTGTTTGATTTCGATTCAGATCAGCTGACTCCTCAAGGTCAGGAGATACTCAACTGTGTTGCAGCCGTTTATGAGGAAACCAGTATTCCTATGGATCTGGACGGCTACACATGCTTCGTCGGTGATGAGGCATATAACGAGCGTCTCTCTCAACGCCGTGCTCACTCTGCTCGTAACTATCTGGTGAGCAAGGGAGTGAAAGAAAACGTGCTGCGTATCGAGTGGCATGGAGAGTCTTCACCAGTGGCAGATAACAACGACTTAGGAGCGCGTTACCTCAACCGTCGTGTTGAAGTAAGCCCTGAGTAATTGGCTTTAAGGAAACAAAAAGGGAGGCGTTAGCCTCCCTTTTTTGCTCTCGAGTGCTTGTTTAGCTGGTACAGCCTCTTAAAGCAAAGCAGTAACGAAACAACGCAAATGGATTTCAGTGCCAATAACCAGAACGGTTGCCACCAGGCACCTGTCCTTGCTTCCACTAAATCAGATATGCCGAACAGAACTAAAGTGATGATTAAAACGAAATATACTTTTTCATTGTGCGCTCGTTTAACCAATACAAAGAGTAAGACCACTATTCCCATAGTAAACCAGAGAAGAGCTTCCAACTGATTGAATAACTCGCTCGTCATCGTTAACTGGTTATCTAAAGCTTGGCAAAACAACGCCCGGCAGCAGCAATGGTTTCATCAATCTCTTTATCTGTATGTGCGTTCGACACAAAGCCTGCCTCATAGGCAGAAGGTGCCAGATAGACGCCTTCTTCCAACATCAGGTGGTAGAACTTCTGGAACCGTTCCAGGTCGCATTGAGTCACTTGATCAAATCGTGTGACTTGTTCGGCATCGGTAAAGAAGAAGCCAAACATGCCACCCACTTGGTTGATTGTCAGAGGTACACCTGCTTTGTCGGCTTCGGCTTTAAATCCTTTCGCCAGTTTTTCTGCCGTTGCGTCGAGTTGCTTATGAAGTCCTGGCGCTTCTAACAAGCTGAGTGCTGCCAAACCTGCGGCCATGGCAACAGGGTTACCTGACAGTGTTCCGGCCTGGTAAACCGGACCCTCGGGCGCAATATGTGCCATGATCTCCGCTTTGCCGCCAAACGCGCCAACCGGCATGCCGCCGCCGATCACTTTGCCTAAGGTCGTCATATCCGGTATTACACCGTAATGCTCCTGAGCGCCGCCCAGAGCAACACGAAAACCGGTCATTACTTCGTCAAAAATCAGCACAGCACCATGCTGGTCACATAGCTCGCGCAGCCCTTCGAGGAAACCTGGCACGGGTGGAATGCAGTTCATGTTGCCAGCAACAGGTTCAACGATCACACAGGCAATATCGTCGCCATACTGTGCAAAGAAGCCTTTGACGTTATCCAAGTCATTAAACACGGCTGTTAGTGTATGTTTGGCGACATCGGCAGGTACGCCCGGTGATGTGGGCTCGCCCAGTGTTAAGGCGCCAGAGCCAGCTTTTACCAGAAGTGAATCTGCGTGACCGTGATAACAGCCTTCGAACTTGAGCAGCTTGTTTCGCCCGGTGTAACCGCGAGCAAGGCGGATGGCACTCATGGTGGCTTCGGTACCTGAGCTGACCATACGCACCTTTTCGATAGAAGGTACCAGAGCTTTCACTTTCTCCGCCATGGTGACTTCGATTTCGGTCGGCGCGCCAAAACTCAAACCACGCTCGGCAGCATCAAATACCGCCTGTTTGATTGCTGGGTGGTTATGTCCCAGGATCATTGGGCCCCACGATCCCACGTAATCTATGTAGGCTTTGCCATCGGCGTCATGCAGGTAAGCGCCGTTTGCACTTTCAAAAAACAGGGGGTCGCCGCCAACACCGTTAAAAGCGCGTACAGGGGAGTTCACACCTCCAGGGATAACGGATTTTGCCTGAAGGAATAATTCGGAAGAGCGGCTCATTGAGTACCTCAGCTGATACGGTAGGGTCATAGAAACTGAGGCCGACTATATCAGAGAAGGTGAGGTCGGAGAATGGGTTAGCCGAGGTCTTGGTGTAGCCGTTGTGCGAGCTGTTGCCAACTGACCACTCCAACAGGCTTATTGACGTCACCCATGTGGATCATGGCAGCGCCACGGCGCTTTTTGGACAACTGTTCATAGACATCGCCTAGTGTGCGACGGGCACTGAGTTCGGGCATTTTTTGTGTGTGATAGCCACATTCTTTGGAAGCATCTGGCGTTACATAGCGCCAGGGTTGATCGCCCTGGTTGACGATTAACACTGGACGGTCACCAGCGCGAGATAGTGCATGATGGATCTGTTCATCGTCTGGGCGTTCCAACAAAACGAAGTCTGTTTGCATCACAGCCTGGACCCCGATCTTTTGCAGGTTCAATACGACGGGTGAGACCTGATAAGGCAGGCGCTGCAGCTCCATCTGAGTGAGGAAAGCAGAACGGGTTTTAAATAGCTGTGTCGCAACCAGCTGTGCGGTAATTAATACCAGCATCGCCGGAACGATCATGGCAGGTGTGTTGGTTGATTCCAAAATTGCCACTAGGGCGGCCATTGGTGCGTTCAGAGATGTGCCCATCATCGATGCCATACCGATGACAACGTAGAGATCACCATAGGTCTCCAATTCAGGCGCAACCTGAAGCATCATCTGCATGGTCAGCGCCCCGGCCAAGGCGCCTAGGGCAAACAGAGGACCGATAAGGCCACCGGGTATGCCTAAGCCAATGGCCAATACCGTTGCGACCATCTTGCCAACAAAGACACCGATCAATAGCGACATGGCGGGTGATTCACTTAATGCCAGATTGACCGAGGCATCTTCTGTTCCCATGATTTCCGGGAACAGGGTGGCAAGCGTGCCTGTTGCAATCGCTGCGATCATAATGCGCGCAGCCAAAGGAAGATTCTGGCCGCTGCGCATGCACATCAGCAAGAGCTGGTTAAACATGGCTGCCATGACGCCGATCACCAGTCCCAGCACTAGCAGGTAGGGCACTTGGTGGATCTGGTCAATCACAACAAAATTGAGTGCTTCGTAACTGTGTTGGTCTCCAAATGCCAAACGGCTCATGATTGAGCCGCAGGCGGATGCCAGCATGATGGGAATAAACATGTGTATCTTGTATTCCCTGAGCACTACCTCCATGACAAAGATAACTGCCGCCAGTGGCGTATTAAATGAAGCTGATATGCCGGCAGCAATACCGCTGGCAGCCAGAATTCGTGTCGCGTTGTATGGCAACTTGAGATAGTGACCAAGCATGGAGCTGCCTGCGGCTCCCAAGTGCACCGCGGGACCTTCACGACCTACAGAAAACCCACTGACCAGGGCCAGGGTGGCACCAAGAAACTGGTTGATGGTGTTGCGCAGGGGGATTAGGCCATGGTGGTACTTGACCCGGTAAATAACAAAGGGAATACCAAGGCGATAGTATTTAACGCCCATGGCCAGCGCCAGGATCAGGGTCAGGGCTGCACCACCGATAGGAAGTAAAAAGCTCTGCCATTGCTCGAGTGTGGTAAAATCCTTCGCTTCGCCCACAAGTGCATGTTGGGTGAACTCAACCAGAAAGCGAAAGATTAGGATCAGGGTTGCAGCGGAAATGCCTCCGACCAGTCCCATGATGCAGTGATAAATCGTTACACTGGGAAAGGAGAGTGCTTGGCGAAGATGTTTGATAAACGGTAGGCTATCCATGCCGCTGCTGAGTCTGCATAGCCGCTAGGGCAGTTTTCAATTAGTAATAACAGTAGATTACATGATTCTGTGAGTGATAACGATAATTTAAACCAGTTACGTAGCGCTTTAGTTACTTCCCTTACCTGGATCCGAAAACATCGCATCGCCCTGTTGGGTGCTTGGAGTGCATTGATGCTCGGTTTGTTTATTGGTGAGATGGGGAAATCGAGCTTATATGGCGAGCTCACTCATTGGCAGCAAGATGCCGATCAGCGCTCAGCAAGCCAGATCGGGCTGGAGTCGCAGGTTGAAAGCTTGATAGCTGAGTTGAAGATCGAACAGTCAACCAACCAGGCGATGCGGGACGAGTTAGCAGTTCATCTCAATGAATTGTATGAACAGCGCCGAGAGCTCACGTTTTATCGCAAGATCATGGCACCCGAAAAGGAAGCGGCGGGTGTGGTCATTGATGAGTTCAAGGTTATTGCTTCAGCCAGCGAAGGCTACTACCGCTTTCGTTTGGTGCTGATGCAGCTGAAGCGTGCCAAGCAGTTTGCCAAAGGTGGTTTTGAGCTGCGCCTGGAAGGAAGCCAGGCAGGAGAGCCCGCAACCCTTAATCTGTCCGAGCTAGCGGGGCTATCGGCTAAACAACAGAAGTTCAGTTTCCGCTATTTTCAGGAGATAGAGGGTGCTTTTACGTTACCGGAAGGTTTTGTGCCGGAGCAGATCGAAGTCAGGGCGACACTCTCGAAGAGCCGTACTCGAAAGTCGAATACTACGGCACGGATGTATCGTTGGGATCAGTTATTGAACAATACTTGAACGTAGCACTCAGGTATTGGATAATTTACACGTAGTTTTTTAAAAGGGTTTACGTCATGTCGCTAGCCGCTGAGGCCACTCCAATCGGTTTTTCTGAATCTGCAGCCAGCAAAGTAAAGACGCTGATTGAAGAGGAAGAGAATCCAGCACTGAAGCTGCGGGTCTATGTCACCGGTGGTGGTTGCTCTGGATTTCAATATGGCTTTACATTCGACGAGAAGGTTAATGACGGTGACACTACCATTGAAAAAAGTGGTGTCACCTTGGTGATTGACCCTATGAGCCTGCAATACTTAGTTGGTGGTGAAGTTGATTACACCGAAGGCTTGGAAGGATCTCGTTTCTTCGTAAACAATCCCAATGCCACGACAACCTGCGGTTGCGGTTCCTCGTTCTCAGTTTAAGTATTCAGTATGTATTGAAAAAACGCGCTTAATCAGCGCGTTTTTTTATACCTGGTCTCAGCATGCCGGGTAGTAGCCACCCAATACCGCTTCTCTCTCGGCTCCGGTTACGCTCGGAAGATTGCCTGATAAACGTTCTGTAAAGCGATAAGCAAGCCAGGCAAAAGCCAGGCCCTCCAGGTCGTCTGCCGAATACCCGAGGTCGTCTAGGGCTGCGATGTTGTAGGTGGGTAGGAGCTTTTTCAGCTTAGCCATCAATAGTGGGTTTCTTGCGCCTCCACCACATACCCAAACTTCTTTAGCTGCAGATTTGGCGGGAAGCTTATTGATTTGGTCGGCAATGGTTCTGGCGGTAAACTCAGCGAGCGTCGCCTGCACCTGGTCTGCAGGCAGAGGGGTTATCATGGCAAGTCGAGCCTGCAGCCAATCCAAGTTAAATAGCTCCCTGCCAGTACTTTTCGGGACCTCCCTTGCAAAGTAGGGGTCCGACATTAGTGCATTAAGCAGTTCATCACAGGGCTCTGCAGACGCCGCCCATTCACCATTTTTGTCATAAGGCTGGCCAAGGTGCGACTGACACCATTGGTCCATCAAGGTGTTTCCCGGGCCGGTATCAAAACCAAACATATCACCGCTGGCAGGTAACCAACTGATGTTGGCGATGCCCCCAATATTGAGAATGACACGATCGATATCGTCGTGCTGAAATAGTGACTGATGAAACGCAGGCACTAATGGTGCGCCCTGGCCACCCAACGCGATATCTTTCCGCCTGAAGTCAGCAATCACATCGATACCGGTTTCAACCGCAACTGTGTTAGGGTCTCCGATCTGCAGAGTGAAACCAGCCTGATTAATACCCAATCCATCGGGATGATGTCGTACTGTTTGGCCATGACAGCCAATGGCCACCACATCTTCACCATCTATATCTGCCTGACAGAGTAGTTGATTCACCGCATCAGCAAACAATTGGCCCATAAGGCGGTCAGCACTACCCATGCGATTGATTTCATTCTCGCCGGGCTGACAAAGTTGGTGGAGCTCAGATTTGAGAGTCTCAGGAATTGGATGCTGGTGTGATGCTAGGACGAAAGGGGAAGAGCTAGAGAAATCTGCAAGGACGGCATCTATGCCGTCCATGCTAGTGCCTGACATCAGGCCAATAAAGTATTTCGCCATTAATTATTAAGAGCTAGAAGTAAGCGTCTATTCGCATTGAGCTGACTGATCATATCCGAGGCATGGGCCACAAACGCGTCCTTGTCACTGGATTTAATCGGTTTGGCATCAGGCAGTTTCACCGTTCGTGGATTGCGGTGAACGCCATTGACCAGGAATTCATAGTGTAGGTGTGGACCCGTTACCCGGCCTGTTGCACCGACAGTGCCTATCTTCTGGCCCTGTTTTACGCGGGCGTTAGTTTTAACGTAACGCTTGTGCAGATGCAGGTATTTGGTGATCACACCCTCACCATGTTTGATGAAGACATAGTTACCGTTTAGCTTGCTGTAACCCGATTTGGTCACGCGTCCATCACCGGCGGCCATAACAGGTGTGCCGGTTTTTGCTGCATAGTCGATACCGTTGTGTGGGCGAACCTTGCCCGTGACGGGGTGCAGGCGGCGGGGATTGAAGCTGGAGCTGATGTACTTAAAGCTTACAGGAGCACGCAGGAAGGCTTTTTTCATCGCTTTACCTTCCGGCGTGTAGTAAACACCGTCGGTGTGACGGACGGCCTGATACTCATCGCCCTGGTTTACAAACTCGGCTGCCACAATGGCACCTTCACCGACTCTCTCACCATCCGCGTACTTTTCTTCATACATGACACTGAAGCTGTCGCCTTTGCGAAGATCCAATGCAAAATCGATATCCCAGCCAAAAATGGTGGCCAGGCTCATGATCTGGTTAGGACTCAGGCCCGCGTCAACACCGGCATTGTAGAAGTTAGAGGTGATAGTTGCCGCAGCAAACTTGGTGCGACTCTCTACCTGTTTGACCAACTCTTCAGCTTCGAACTGGTCTCCAGCCAGGGTTACTTGAAGGGTTTTAATCTTATCCATGGGGTAAACCAGCTGGATAAGTTTGCCTTCGGCATCGGCACCAAATTTGATTTTGTCACCGGGGTGAATCTTTTTAAGGGCTTTGGTTTCCGCACCCAGAGACGCGATATCGTGCAGAGTGCGAGGGCTAAAACCTGCTCGCTGAAAAATTTTTGCCAGCGAGTCGCCGCTCTTGACGGTAAAGGTTTGCCAGCTTAATTCGACGAGGGGAGCTGCTTCCGGCGCAGAGGTTTGCACTTGAGGTAGCGCTTTAAGTTCTGGTCCAGCCAGAGGTTTTTGTTCGGCGCCAACTGGGGCGACTTCGAGAGAAAGCGGATAGCGCTTGCCCAGTTCCAATGAGGGATCGTCAGTATTTCTTGAGGCACTGGCGTCATCCACTGGCATGAAGATAAGCAACAGCGTAATGACACTGATGATGCCTACCAGTACCTTATGCTGTTTGGGCAGCTGTTCAATAAAATCATTCATAGCCGGGTCTTGCGTGTACATCTGAATTCATCCGTACATTGCGAATTATATACACAATGCAACTATCGCGCCCAGCATACACGGTTTCCCTCTTCGACGCTATTTCGTACAATCGCGCTTTATTTTTAAAAATTCCAAGTTCCACGGAGACAAAACGAATGAGTGACTGGCAGGCAGCATTAGCCGAAATCAAGCGAGGCGCCGAAGAGATCCTGGTTGAAGAGGAGTTGGTGGCCAAGCTAAAAGAGGGCCGTCCACTCGTAGTTAAGTTGGGGGCAGACCCCACTGCGCCAGATATTCATCTGGGTCACACGGTGATCATGAACAAACTGCGTCAGTTCCAGCAGCTGGGTCATGAAGTTGTATTTCTGATTGGTGATTTTACTGCCATGGTGGGCGACCCTTCAGGCAAAAACAGCACCCGTCCGCCGTTAACGCGTGAAGATGTGTTGCGCAACGCTGAAACCTACAAAGAGCAGATCTTTAAGATCCTTGATCCAGAAAAGACCCGTATCGAATTCAATTCAAAGTGGCTGAGCGAACTGGGCGCAGAGGGCATGATCCGTCTGGCGTCAAAACAGACTGTGGCACGTATGCTCGAGCGTGATGATTTCAAAAAGCGTTATGCCGACAGTCAGCCTATCGCTATTCATGAATTTATGTATCCGCTGTTGCAGGGCTACGACTCCGTTGCATTGAAAGCCGACGTTGAACTCGGTGGTACCGACCAGAAATTCAACCTGCTTATGGGCCGGGAGCTGCAGAAAGATGCTGGCCAGAAAACACAGTGTGTCGTAATGATGCCTCTGCTGGTTGGTCTGGACGGTGTGAAGAAGATGTCCAAGTCTGCTAACAACTATATCGGCATCAGTGATGCGCCAAACGAAATGTTCGGCAAGATCATGTCTATCTCTGATGATCTTATGTGGGATTATTTTGACCTGCTGAGCTTCCGCCCATTGGCAGAGCTCGCTGAGTTCAAAGAGGCCGTAAATGATGGCGCTAATCCTCGTGATTACAAGATCCTGCTGGCAAAAGAGATTATCGCTCGCTTCCATGACGAAGCTGCGGCAGAAGGTGCACATCAGGACTTTATTCAGCGTTTCCAAAAGAACGCGATCCCAGATGAGATGCCTGAGTTCAGCTTTGATGCAGGACTGCCATTGGCAAACCTGCTGAAGGACGCTGGTTTGGTTGGCAGTACTTCAGAAGCGATGCGTATGGTGAAGCAGGGCGCTGTGAAGATAGATGGCGAGAAAGTTGCTGATGCCAAAGTCGAGTTGGAAAATGGCACGGCTGTTTACCAAGTCGGTAAGCGTAAGTTTGCGCGAGTGACGTTAGCGTAATCACTTTGCCTTAGTTAAAGGTACTCCCAATCAAAAATGGCGCGATCGAGATTGCGCCATTTTTAGTTCAGTCAGATTGCAAGTGAGATGGCAACGATGGAATCTCTGATACTAGTTGCCATTAAACCCCAGCGCGTTTTGTATGACATTGGCCGCTTTTCTGCACGCTTCAATAGTATCCTCAAGGGGTAGTCCAGTCTCTTTCATGTTGCTCTGGTAGGCATCCATAAAAGGCATGGTAAGGACGGCGAACGCTTCTCCCTGATCATTGCAAATTGGGAAGCTAATATTAGTGATCCCTTTCACCTGCATGCTTTCTCGAACGACACGGGCATTACTGCGAATATTGACCAGCTCATTCTCAATTTCTAGCTTTTGTGCCGGATTAATGGGCGGCCGGTGCCATAGGCTTTGTTTTATAGACGTTGATGCTAAGGCTAATAGTAACCAACCAGAAGTTGATTCGAATATGTCAACCTCGGCGCCTACGCGTACCGAAAATCCCATTTTGCTGGGGCTGTCCTGTTTGGCGAGCACGTAAAGTTTGCCCTCTTCTGGGACAACCAGATGGCAAGATTGGGATGTTTGCTCGCTAAGGGTTTGCATGACAGGAAACGCCTGGGCACGAAGCCTTTCCTGTGGTGGATAGGCATGGGCCATTTGCCACATACGCAGGGTCAACTGTATACCGCCTGCGCTATCGACATAGAGGTAGCCGCGTTCTTGTAGACATGCCAGCATGCGAAATATCTCATTGATATTTCTTCCCAGTCGCTCGGCGATCATATTTTTGGTTAATGGCCCCTGTTGCCTAGCCAAAAGTTCCAAAATATCCAGTCCTTTCTCCAGAGCCGGTGCTGCGTAACTCGATTTTTCAGTGTCTGACTTCACTGCTACCTCAATTTCCTGCTTTCGTGTCTTCGATACAACGGCCGGAGTATAACGCCGAAATGATCTGCAACAGAAGTTGACGATCATTGCAGCACCAGAGAGACCATGGCTAAGCGTGATCTCAGTCCCATTAATAGAAGGATCTGGTTTTCATTCCTTAGTTAATTGATGTTTTATATATAAAAATAAGTTTTACATATGATGGGTTGGTATCGGATCTGTACTCTGAATCCGGTTGTGGCTGATAAAACAAAAGGATCAATCATGAAAACGATCACGCGTCTTGCTGCGGTCTGTACCGCACTGCTGTCGTTGCCGGTCAGTGCTGGCATTAAAGATGGTGCCCTGGAGATATGGGTGGATAAAGGTGCCGAGTCTGTCAAAGCCATCGCGGCCCGTTTCACTGAAGACACCGGTATAGAGGTGACAGTGATCCGATCGTCAGATACCCCTGGCATGTTTGATATTCAGGCGCCTGCAGGTGGTGGACCTGACATTCTGTTTTGGGCACATGACAGGTATGGCGACTGGGCACGCAGTGGCCTAATTCAGGAAGTTAAGTTAAACGCTGATCTGCGCAAGGATGTGATCGACTACGCCTTGGACGCCGTCACTGTCGATAACAAAGTTTATGGTTATCCCATCGCCATTGAAGCGGTCAGCATTCTCTATAACAAAGCCCTGCTTGATAAAGCTCCGGCGACCTTTGAAGAGCTATTCGAGCTGAATAATCAGCTACAGGAAAAACATGGTGTCTCAGCGATTACCTGGGACTACAACACTTCCTATTTCTCCTGGCCACTTTTAGCGGCCAATGGCGGTTATCCATTTAAGAAAACCACAACTGGGTATGACGTGGCTGACACGGGTATCAATCATGATGGCGCTAAACTAGGTGCCAAATTTATCTCTCGTTTGATCAAAGAGGGCGTAATGGAGAAGCAGATCGATTACTCGATCATGGATCAGAAGTTTATTGAAGGTAAGACGGCCATGGTCATCAATGGGCCATGGTACTGGGGTAAGTTGGACAAAGCGGGACTTGATTTCGGCGTCGCTCCGCTGCCTACGCTCAATGGCAATGTCGCCAAGCCTTTTGTGGGTGTATACGGGGCCGCCCTAAGCAGCAACACATCCAACCGGGATCTCGCGGTTGAATTTATCGAGCAGTACCTGCTGAAGGCCGATTCACTGAAGGAATATCATCGCAGCGGTGAGTTGGGTGTACTTGCATACCAGAGTTTGCAACAAGAGCTGAGCAATGATCCAAAGCTGGCAGCTGTCTACGATAGTGCAGAACAGGGCGAGATTATGCCAAACACTCCCCAGATGGCGAGATTCTGGTCGGCAGTGGGTACGGCACTAAGCAATATAACCTCCGAACGTCAACAGGTTGATCATGCGTTGGATATGGCGGCGAAGCGTGCCGTCAGGTAACGCTTGAGGCAACTCAGGCTGATATCAACCGACATCAGCCTGAGTCACTATTTTATGTAAGCGGTTAATTACGAGTCTAGACACCATGAAACTAAAGAAACTTAATCGATTTGAGCTGCCATTTTCCGCGCTAGGGTACGGTTGCTGGGGGATTTCTGGCGGTCATAGCTGGTCTATGAGTGACGACCAGCAGTCCATTGCAACCATTCATACGGCCATTGAGGGGGGAGTGAACTTCTTTGATGTTGCGCCAGTGTACGGATTGGGACATGCCGAATCGGTGCTGGGGCAGGCGCTTAAAGGTAAGCAGCGAGAGTCGCTGATTATTGCGAGTAAATGTGGCTTGGTGTGGAACGATGCGAATGAGGTAAGCAACAATCTGAGTACAGACAGTTTGATGGCCGAGATTGATCAGAGCCTCGCCCGTCTGGGAGTTGAGTATCTGGACCTGTACCAGATCCACTGGCCTAACTCTGAATACCCGCTGGAAGAGATACTTCAGGCGCTGGAGGCGATCAAGGCGAGTGGCAAAGTACGTCACCTAGGGGTAAGCAACTTCTCGCTGGCGATGCTAACTGAGGCCTGTGAGCTGAGTGCAATCGACAGTTTCCAGGGCTTGTACAATATGTTGGAGCGCAATCCCGAGAGCTACCATGGCATTGGTTTGGACTATCGTTCTGAAGCGGAAATCTTGCCCTACTGTCAGCAACATGGATTGGCGTTTTTCCCCTACAGCCCATTGATGCAGGGGTTGTTGGGTGGACAGTTTGATGCCAGCCAGTTGCATGAGAATGATGTGCGCATGAACAACCCTAAACTTCGCGGCGAGCAGCTTAAAAAGTACCTGGAGATTGTTGCTACCCTCCAGCAGTTTGCTGCTGAGCTGGGTAAGCCATTAAGTGAGTTGGCGATTAACTGGTTGGCAGATCAAGATGCTGTGACCTCGGTGATTGCTGGTGCAGCGACCCCGGAGCAGGTGCAGGCGAATCTCAAGGCGATGGCGTGGGAGTTGAGCGCAGCAGATCGCCAGGCGCTGGAGCTTAGGCTGCAACCTTACAAGGCGGAGGGGCTGCTATGAGCAACCAGATAGTCACGCCAGCTTGGGTGCGCAATGCCGTGTTTTATCAGATCTTCCCTGATCGCTTTGCCAAGGGTGAAGACACCAGTTTGGCCAAGGGAATTCAACTGAAACCCTGGGGTACCGATCCGGATGAGCAGGGCTTTCAGGGGGGGAACTTGTATGGTGTTATCGATAAGCTGGATCACCTGAAACAGCTAGGTATCACAGCCATCTACCTGTGCCCTATCTTTAGCTCTGCCAGCAACCACAGGTATCACACCTTTGATTTTATGCAGGTGGATCCCTTGTTGGGGGGGAATGAGGCGCTGCGCGCGTTACTGGATGAAGCGCATGCTCGTGATATGAAGATTGTCCTTGATGGCGTATTTAACCATGCCAGCCGCGGTTTTTGGGCGTTCCATCACATCCTCGAATGCGGCGGTGATTCGCCCTATCTGGACTGGTTTAAGGTCCAGGATTGGCCACTGAACCCCTACCCAAGGACGGTCGAGGAAAAGCCCAACTATATGGCGTGGTGGGATCTGCCCGCTCTGCCACAGTTCAATCATGCCAACCAAGGGGTGCGAGACTATATCTATGAGGTAGCTCGCTACTGGTTGGAGTTTGGTATTGATGGCTGGCGTTTGGATGTGCCGTATGAGATCGATGACGATGAGTTTTGGCGCGGTTTCCGTCAGGTAGTGAAAACGGCAAATCCTGAGGCCTATATCTGTGGCGAAGTTTGGGAAGAGGCTAAGCGCTGGCTGCAGGGCGACATGTTTGACGCCACCATGAACTACACCTTCTGTTGGGCGGCATTGAGTTACTTTGGCGCAGACAGCCTAAATGGCTACCAGCGCAATCACCTGACACTGGAGCCACTGAACGATAATGGCTTCCGTGATGTTATCGACACCATGCATAGCTGGTATGACGATGAGATCAACTTCTCGCAGCTCAACCTGATGGGTAGCCATGATATGGCACGTCCATTGTGGATCCTTTCGGACAATAAGCCCGCGATGCAGTTGTGCTGGTTATTCCTGATGACGATGCCCGGTGCGCCCTGTATCTATTACGGTGATGAGATCGCCATGTCTGCAGCAGATGATCCCCATTGTCGTCAAGCCTACCCATGGCATGATAAAGCTCAGCAGGACTTACATTATCAGCAATCGGTGGCTGAGTTGACGGCGCTGCGTCATGCCCAGCCAGCGTTGCGGGAGGGCGATTTCAAGTTTGTGCAGGACCCAGACAATGGCAAACCGGATTTGATAATCTACCAGCGTTGTTTGCATGGGGAAAAACTGCGCATCTATATAAATCGTTCGACCAATGACATGAGCATTGCACTGCCTGACGGCGAGCTGCTTTATGGATCAGCAGAAAATGGGAAACTGAAGCCGCAGTCAGGTGTTGTTGTTTGCCTCTCGTAAGCAGCATTTTATTGCCGGGTAGTAGCCTTACCCGGCGCTTTAAGTGGAAGGTATCAAAACATGTATATCGACGGAGATGCGTTGTGAAGGCCAAGCGGGTAGCGGTGATTGGCGAATGCATGGTGGAACTGAAAAAAGACGGTGACAAGCTAGAGCAAGGTTTCGGCGGTGACACTCTCAACACGGCCGTTTACTTGTCCAGGCTGACCCATCAAAGCAGTATTTCTGTCTCCTATGTCACAGGATTGGGCACCGACCCCTATAGCAGAGAGATGCTAAAAACCTGGCAAGCGGAGCATATCAATACGGATACTGTCTATTTGTCTGAAGACAAACTGCCCGGACTATACTCCATTGAGACGACTCCTGAAGGTGAGCGCGCCTTTTATTACTGGCGACAGGACTCTGCGGCAAAGTACTGGCTTAAGAACCAGCCGATAGAACGGATCACCCAAACATTACTCCAGCACGAGTTTATCTATATAAGTGGTATCAGCCTGGCGATTCTGCCGTCAACGTGCCGTCAAACCCTGCTTAAGGTGCTCGACAGTTGCCGCAATGCGGGTGTTACCATCGCCTTTGATAACAACTACCGTACCGCGTTGTGGGATGATCAGAGCACCGCGCGATATTGGTACGAGAAAATGTTGCAACACACTGATATTGCATTCTTAACCTATGATGATGAACAGGAGTTGTGGGGCGACAATACAGAGCTCCAGACCATCGTCAGAACACAGACGTTTGGTGTGAGTGAGGTGGTTATTCGCAGAGGGAGCAAGGATTGTATCGTCGTAACCCGAGAAGCAACCAAGTATGTTTCCGCTATTGCTGTGGATCAGGTGATAGATACCACCGCAGCGGGAGATTCTTTTAGTGCGGGTTATCTGGCCAAGCGCATTCAGGGAGGCTCCAGCGAAGCGTCTGCGCTTAGTGGGCACCATCTCGCAGGGCGGGTTATTCAACATCGTGGCGCCATCATCCCTAAACACGCCATGCCTTAAGGAGTGAAGAGTGAAAGAGATAGACCAGCGGCTGGCAGCGATTAAAGTTGTCCCCGTCGTAGCGATTAAAGATGTGAATAAGGCCGTTGATCTTGCCAACGTGCTGATCACCAATGGGCTTCCTTGTTGTGAAGTTACTTTCCGGACCGACGCTGCCGTTGATGCGATTAAGCAGATCCGAGACGCGTTTCCAGAGATGTTGATTGGAGCGGGTACCGTACTTAGTTGTGAACAGGTCGACCTGGCGATTGACGCTGGGGTTGATTTTGTTGTTAGCCCGGGGTTTAACCCCACCGTCGTGACCTACTGTCAGCAGCGAGGGGTGCCGATTATTCCAGGGGTTAATAACCCCAGCCTAGTTGAGCAGGCGATGGAGATGGGATTGCGCACCCTTAAGTTTTTTCCCGCAGAGGCATCTGGTGGTGTAGCCATGCTCAAAGCGCTGGCAGCCGTGTATCCGGTTAGCTTCATGCCAACGGGCGGTGTTAGTCCTGAGAATGTACGTGATTACCTGGCACTGCCCAATGTGCATGTGTGTGGTGGAACCTGGATGGTGCCAGCCAAATTGGTTGATGAAGCGCGTTGGGATGAGCTGGCCGTTTTGGTTGCCGACGTTTCTGGCATTGTTGCGTCGGAGTAATATGGTTTTATTCGCTTTCGTTCGAAAACCTCTATGCGGCTTTGCTAACATTTGGTTATTCAATCGGTTAGGTGCTATCAATGACATATGTATACCTTCTAGAACATCTACATGTAATTGCAGAAGGCAACGAGTGCGTTAAAACTCTGGGCATTTACGCCAGCGAGAGTGAAGCTCTACAAGCTGTGGAAAGATTAAAAATACAGCAAGGATTTAAAGATTTTCCGAGTGTTAACCCTGACTCGGGTGAAGAGAGCGGATTCTATATCTGTCGCTATGAATTAGGAAAAGATCATTGGCCAGAAGGATTTGTCTCCGTCTAACCAGATATTCAGCAAGAAAAAAGTTGTGAGTCGTTTTATAGTTTGGCCTTGTCGCTAACTTGCTGCTTGTTTTCGGCATTAGGTCACCAGCAATAGCTATTTCCCCCGGAGCCTTTTATGTCTCAGATTTCCACCCTTGCCTTTGTCGCTCTTGGCGGTGCATTTGGTGCTTGTGGTCGCTTTCTCGTGTCTCAATGGTGTGTTGCGCTGTTTGGTAAAGGCTTTCCCTACGGAACGCTGACCGTAAATGTGGTCGGTAGTTTGATGATGGGCGGGCTGTTTGCGCTGCTTGAAAATGGCACCTTGGTTGCAGAGCCGTGGCGTCCACTGATTGGTTTGGGTTTTCTCGGTGCGTTAACAACCTTCTCCACATTTTCCATGGATAACGTAGTGTTGATGCAGCAGGGCGAGTGGTTCAAGTTTGGCCTAAACATCGGTATCAATGTCGTCGGTTGTACCTTTGCCGCTTGGGCTGGCTATCAGTTACTGGCGAAATCTGCTGGCGCTTAACTCAAGGAGCTGCAATGGCTTATCAACATATCTTGGTGGCGGTAGATCTAGCTGAAGACGCCGCCAGAGTGGCATTACACGGGGCGGAATTAGCGAGAACATTTGGCGCCAAGCTGTCATTGGTGATGGTTGAGCCGGGTGTTGGTGATGCTTCGCTGGAAGAGATTGAGTTGGGGTTAGATCTTTCTACGCGCACATTACCCAAGCGCCAGCATGAATTAGCACTGTTTGCAGCGAACAATATTGATTACCCACTGTCAGCCCACTACGTGTTGAATGGCGAACTAGGCCGCCAGGTGCAAAAAGCTGTCGAAAAGAGCGGTGCTGACTTGCTGATTGCAGGCAAACATATGGATCATCGCTGGCTGGCAGCCCATGCAGGAGAAACATTAGCCAAACATGTCTCCTGTGATCTGCTGTTGGTTACGTTAGATGCTTGAGCTAATGACCCTCTCGCTGATGTAACGCCGGTTTTCCAATCTGACAGGTGTTAACTGTCATCATTGGCAGGCTGAATGCTGCGATCTTTGCCAAGATAGAGTTAAAGTCGGCATAGATTCCGTTTAACTCGAGACAGCCTGATGGAAGCGTTCAGTGTTCTCCCCATGTTCAAAGTGGGCATTGGCCCCTCCAGTTCCCACACCTTGGGCCCCATGCTGGCCGCTGCGGGTTTTGCCAAACGTGCGTTAGATAAACATGGCGAACAGATAGCGGCTGTCAGTTGTACCCTCTATGGCTCTCTGGCATTGACCGGTGAAGGTCATGCTACTGATAAGGCAATCATTTTAGGTTTACTTGGTTACCTACCGGAAACACTCGACCCGCATCAGGCAGATCTGGCGGTCCATCAAGTTCGAAGCAATGACACGTTAAAGCTTGATGGCAAGCGTGAACTGGCTTTCTCGCCACAGAAGCAGATCATTTATCAAAGCGATACCTTTCTACCTGAACATCCCAATGGCATGAAGCTCAATGCTTTTAACCAAGACGGCAAAGTGATTCATGCTGAAACCTGGTTTTCAGTCGGCGGTGGTTACATTGTTTCCGCTGCAGAAGCGGCAAAGACCGCTGGCGAGGAGCCAGAAGATAAACGCATTTTGCCTTTTGATAATGCAGAGCAGTTGCTTAATCACTGTGAGCAGCAGGGGATCCGGTTGGCAACGGTTGCCAGACGAAATGAACTGTCGTTGGGGAGCAGCCAGGAAGAGATCAATCAGTATCTGGATAAGATCCGAGAGGTGATGATTAGCGCTATCGATCGAGGGTGTCACCATGAGGGAGTATTACCGGGCGGACTCACCGTTGTTCGCCGCGCACCTCAGCTTTATCAGAGGTTGAAAGTGCGCAGCCTTAGTCAGGATCCGCTGGCATTGATGGATTGGGTCAGCATGTTTGCGCTGGCGGTCAATGAAGAAAACGCTGGCGGAGGGCAGATCGTGACTGCCCCTACCAATGGTGCAGCGGGTGTGATCCCGGCAGTGCTGGCTTATTACATGCGTTTTGTTGAAGGGGCTACTGACGAGGGCGCACGCGAATTCCTGTTAACTGCAGCGGTTATTGGCTGGTTGTATAAACGCAATGCCTCAATTTCGGCGGCAGAGGTTGGGTGTCAGGGCGAAATAGGCGTTGCCAGTTCAATGGCGGCTGGCGCACTCTGTGCAGTACTTGGTGGCAGTGCGGCGCAGGCGGAAAACGCGGCCGAGATGGCAATGGAGCATCATCTCGGCATGACCTGCGATCCGGTGAAAGGGCTGGTTCAGGTGCCCTGTATAGAGCGTAACGCGATGGGGGCGATCAAGGCGATTAACGCAGCGAGATTGGCATTGCTTGGCGACGGTAAACACAGGGTGTCACTGGATGCTTGCATAGAAACCATGCGCCAGACCGGTGTCGATATGCAGTCTAAATACAAAGAAACCGCGCTCGGCGGTCTGGCGGTAAATATTGTGCTTTGTTGAGCCTTAGGCGGTGTCTTGGGGCTTAGTAGGGGCCATGTGGTTAAGGCCTAGTAAGCGTCTTGGCAGCGGCGGGTATCAAAGCGGCCTTGGTCGACACAGCGCCATGCCATGCGCGCTTTTTTGAGTTGCCAGGTACCAGACTCAGTCCGGCTCAATTGCAATAGATAAAGTGCGGATTCCACACCCGCTCGGTTCAAAGGCTGCATCAGGGTGACTTCCAGTAGTTGGTTATCCCCCTGTTTAGATATCACCTCCACCTCATCCGGTGCGCCCAGGTATTCTAGGATCACGGCATCACTGTCTTTTACCCAAGTCTCTTGGTTGGCATCTGATTCAGAAATCAGCCGATTAAATCCTCGAGTAGGTTGCTCTGCATAAGAGAGAGGCAGCCAAGGCTCAGCGGCCACGACAGCGGAGCAAAACAGCAGTGATAGGCAATAAATACTCAGTGTGCGCATACAACCATTCGGCCGACATCATGGGCCAATCAAAATCATCTGGTTGGGTAGACCACGGGGCACGCAAAGAGTTGCACTTGTGCCCCGGCTATTTGATCAGGATCGCTTGCCGATCTGGTATGCGGGTAGTTGCAGGTGCCACTGAATAGCCGCGAGTCGCAGCACAAAACCAACCCCAATGCCGACCAGCGATGAGGTTTTATCGGAAACGCCTAACATTAGTAGCCCTGTGTAAGTGATACAGCTGACAATACTGGCAGTGGCGTAGATATCCTTACGCAGAATCATGGGGACCTGGCGACATACCACGTCACGCATCATGCCGCCCGCGACACCCGTAATAACACCCATCACCACGGCAATTGAGCCGGGGGCTCCGTACAGTAGTGCTTTTTGCGCTCCCAATACCGAAAACAGCGCCAAACCGGCAGCATCGGCCACCAGCATCAGTTTTTCAGGGATCTTGCGGATATAGTTTACGAATACCATGGTGACCAAGGCCGCAATGATAATGGTATTCAGATAACTGACTTCTTCGATCCAAAACACTTGCGGTACATCGAGAATAATATCTCGAATAGTGCCGCCACCGATGGAGGTGAGTGCCGCCAGCACAATTACGCCGAATGGATCCATTTTCAGGCGTGCAGCCATTAAGGCCCCTGAAATAGCAAACACGGCCAAGCCAAGTACATTAAGCCAGTACAGCAGGCTCATCAGCTCTTCCTCATAACGAAGTAGTCATACCAATCCAAAAGGGGCGCGCTTTATACCAAATAAATGGCAAAGATGGGACTGATTTTAGTGAGAAAATTGGTGAAAAGTTAATCGTTTTTTCTCTGAACCTGAATTGGGCAGTGCTAAACCCCGAGAAGTTCCAGCAGTAGTAAGCCACAGTAACCCATCAGCAGCAGTGCAATCCAAAACCCAATACTGTTTCTGATCAGGCTGAGCGCCTTGATGATGGTGATGGGCTCTGGCGCTGTGCCTTGATTGATACGGGGGCGCTGTTGTTTATGCTTGTCATAGTAAAGCGGCCCTCCCAATTCTGTCTTTAGGGCGTCGGCGCCACAGCTGACCAGTAACCCTGCCTGATTATTGGGAAACTTACCCAGCCAGTTTAAGCTATGTTTAGCCCAGCGGCTCAAGTTGCCTGAAAGTGCGTAGCTGAGTGCCAGGAGACGCGCTGGTAGCCAATCTAATACCAGTACCATGGCGCTGATTGGCGCACCAAAATAGCGGAATTTTTCACGTTTAGGGTTCCACTGCATCGCCAGCTCTCTTATTCCTCGATAGGTGAGAGCGGCGACACCACCAGCGATGACATACCAGAAAAGCACCGCAAACAGTTGTAGGTTGGCTCGTTGCAGCACTGACTCTATGGTGGCTTTAAGGATGCCCAGGCTGGATAAGCGCGCTGATTTACGGCAAACCAAGTGGCCAAGGCTCTCTCTGGCTTGCACCTTATAGCCCTTCTCAAGTTGCGCTGCGATGTTAATCGCTCGGCGCCGGCTATGCTCCCAGTCGAGGCTGAGATAAAGCATCAAGCCCTGCCATAATGCCGGGTACTCAGAGAGTCCACCCAGGATAAGCAGGATCAGGACAAACGGCAGAATCAGGAGTGTTGCGCCCAGTACCGAGGCGATCTGTTGCTGTGAGGGGGGACGGTCAGAAGAAGGAAACACCTTCTTTTGCAGGTTGGTGGCCAAGCCCCGTAGCAATGCCAATGGATGATAATGCTCTGGTAGCGGCAAATAGCGGTGAAGCAGGAGTACGCCAAGCAACACAAGTGGTGTGCTTAGCGTATTAAGCCAGGGAAGAGACGACGAAACTGCTTCCAAGGCGAAACTCCTCTCTAAAGTCTGCCCAACATATCAGCAACCACTAGCGATGAGTGGTGGGCTGCTTTGTCGAGAAACTGCTCGAAAGATACATGGCTGAACTTGCCGGCAATATCAGACAAGGCGCGGATCACCACAAAGGGTACCTGGAATTGATGACAGACTTGCGCGACTGCGGCTGCTTCCATCTCACAGGCGGCCATATCTGGGAAAAGCTTACGCACCTGCTCAACGCGGGTGGGATCTGCCATAAACACATCGCCGCTGCAGATCAGACCTTTCATCGATTTGGCTTCGCCGACTGCGGCGAGGCTCTGTTCAGCGACAGCCACCAGCTTTTCATCTGGCGAAAACGCCGCAGGTTGGTTAGGCAGTTGCCCAGGCTCGTAGTTAAACGCGGTCACATCAACGTCGTGATATCGGACTTCACTGGACACCACAACATCACCCACTTCCAGCGAGGGATCAAAACCGCCTGCTGAACCGATATTGATAACAATGTCAGGCGCAAAACGCTCCAGCAGTAGGGTGGTTGAAATGGCTGCGGCTACCTTACCGATACCTGACTTAAGCAGAATTACCTCGTGACCCTGGAGTTCACCCGGGTAAAACTCAACCCCTGCATCTTTGATGGTGTCGCCGGTTGGGGTCAGTTGCGCGCGTAGTTGGGTCACTTCCTGATCCATCGCGCCAATGATGCCAATTTTCATTAATGAATCTCTATGGTTGCAATGGGGTAAGTGTAACCAAGGGATACCTCGGTTAGAAACTAAAAAAGCCCCGCATTTGCGAGGCTTTTGGTTTTAGCTGAGCAAAGTGGGCATTAAACCCCTAAGTAATCCATGATCCCGTCCGCGGCGTCACGGCCTTCGGCGATAGCGGTGACGACCAGATCGGAGCCTCGCACCATATCACCACCGGCAAACACCTTAGGGTTGCTGGTCTGGAATTTAAATTCAGCATCTTCCGGGGCTTTTACCCGATCCCAGTCATCCAGTTCGATGCCAAAGTCGGCGAACCAGGGTGAGGGACTGGGTTGGAAACCAAATGCCTGGATCACGGCATCAGCTTCAAGGACGTGCTCTGACCCCTCGAGAGGCTCAGGACGACGACGGCCGCGAGCATCTGGCGCTCCCAATTGGGTTTTGACCATCTTCACGCCTGTAGCCTTGCCACTACCATCGGTCACGATCTCAATAGGTTGGAGGTTATACATAAACTCCACGCCCTCTTCCCGAGCGTTAACCACTTCACGACGCGAGCCTGGCATGTTGGCGGCATCACGGCGATAGGCACAAATAACGCGCTCCGCCTGTTGGCGAACAGAGGTACGAACGCAGTCCATTGCCGTGTCACCACCGCCAAGTACCACGACTTTTTTGCCTTCCATATCTATGTAGTCGGCTGGGTCTTTTTCGAATCCCATCAGACGGTTGGTATTGGCAACCAGGAATGGCAGGGCATCAAAGACACCTTCAGATTCTTCACCGGGGAAGCCACCCTTCATGTACTTGTAGGTCCCCATACCAAGGAACACGGCGTCATAGTCATCGAGCAACTGCTGGAAAGGAATATCTTTGCCGATTTCGGTCTCAAGCTTAAATTCGATACCCATGTCAGTGAAGATCTTGCGACGCAAGGTCATCACATCTTTTTCCAGCTTAAACGCAGGAATACCAAAGGTCAGCAAACCGCCGATTTCGGGATATTTATCGAATACGACGGGTTTAACCCCATTACGGACCAAAATGTCGGCACAGGCCAGCCCTGCGGGCCCTGCTCCGACAATGGCTACCTTCTTGTCGGTGGCAACCACATGGGACATATCCGGGCGCCAGCCCATGGCGAAGGCCTTGTCGGTGATATATTTCTCAACTGAGCCGATGGTGACCGCACCAAACTGATCGTTCAGGGTACAGGCGCCTTCGCACAAGCGGTCCTGAGGACAGACCCTGCCGCACACTTCAGGCAGGCTATTAGTCTGGTGGCACAGTTCTGCGGCTTCTTCGATACGCCCCTCATTGGCCAGCTTCAGCCAGTTAGGAATGTAGTTGTGCACAGGGCACTTCCATTCACAATAAGGGTTACCGCACTCTAGACAGCGATCGGACTGATTGCTTGCCTGGTCATCTTTGAACGGTTCGTAGATCTCAACAAACTCCACGCGGCGTGTTTCGATCGCCTTCTTAGGTGGATCTACGCGATTGACGTCTACAAACTGATAAACATTCTTTGCCATCTTGTATTCCTACCTTACTGCGCTTCTACGATCAGCTCTGCTTCGCTGCGACTGCGATGCCCCAGCAGTGCTTTAATGTCCGCTGCTTTTGGCTTAATCAACTTGAACTTGGGCAGGAAACTTTCAAAGTTATCCAAGATCTCTTGGGCCCGGTCGCTGCCTGTTTCATCCCAATGTTGATTGATCATGCCGCGTAAGTGCTCGTGATGGATGGATATTTGGGTCATATCAACTATCTCAACCAGCTCTGGGTTCATCCGCTTCTCAAAATCACCCTTCTCGTCCAGCACATAGGCAAAACCACCTGTCATGCCCGCACCGAAGTTAACGCCGGTTTTACCCAGTACCGTAATGATACCGCCGGTCATATATTCGCAACCGTTATCACCCAAGCCTTCGACGACGGCGATTGCGCCTGAGTTTCGCACTGCAAAACGTTCACCGGCTGTGCCTGCTGCGTAGAGGCGGCCCCCTGTGGCACCGTAAAGACAGGTGTTACCACAGATCGTCGCTTGATGTGAGCGGAATTCTGAGCCCTTAGGTGGGCGAATAACCAGCTTGCCGCCGGTCATGCCTTTACCTACGTAGTCGTTGGCGTCACCTGTCAGTACCATCTCCAGACCGCCAGCGTTCCATACCCCGAAACTTTGACCGGCGGTGCCGGTAAAGCTCAGTTGAATAGGCTGTGCCGCCATACCTTGGTTGCCGTGTTTATTAGCAATGGCACCGGAAACCAATGCGCCCACAGAGCGGTCGGTATTACGTATGGTGTAACTGAAGTAACCACCGAGCTTGTTGTCGATGCTATCGGTTAGTTCGGCCAGCAATCTGGCGTTAAGCTCACCTTTATCATGAGGCGCATTCAGTTCCTGATGATAAGGCGCCAGGCCATCTTTAGGCTCGAAGGTTTCCAGCAGTGGCTCTAGGGTCAGGCGGCTTTGCTTAGCTGTGAAGCCATCTACGATCTCTAGCAGATCAGTTCTGCCAATCAGGTCAGTGAGCTTGTCCACGCCGAGCGAGGCCATAATCTCCCGCACTTCCTGGGTGACGAACTTAAAGTAGTTCATCGCCATTTCTGGCAGCCCAATAAAGTGGTCCCGACGCAGCTTTTCATCCTGAGTCGCCACACCGGTCGCGCAGTTATTCAGGTGACAGATACGCAGATATTTACAGCCCAAGGCCACCATAGGTGCGGTGCCGAAGCCGAAGCTTTCCGCGCCCAAAATAGCTGCTTTGATGATGTCGAGGCCAGTTTTCATGCCGCCATCGATTTGCAGTCTGACCTTATGACGCAAACCATTAGCTACTAGTGCCTGCTGGGTTTCTACCAAGCCAAGCTCCCACGGGCTACCTGCATACTTAACGGAGGTCAGCGGGCTAGCACCCGTACCACCGTCATAACCCGATACGGTGATCAGATCGGCATAGGCTTTGGCAACACCTGTCGCAATAGTGCCGACACCCGGCTCTGAAACTAACTTCACCGAAATGGTTGCTTTCGGGTTCACCTGTTTTAGATCGAAGATCAGCTGGGCTAAATCCTCAATTGAATAGATATCGTGGTGCGGGGGAGGCGAAATCAGTGTTACACCAGGCACAGAGAAACGTAGCTTGGCGATGTAAGGATTGACCTTTTCGCCCGGTAGCTGGCCACCTTCTCCTGGCTTGGCACCCTGGGCCACTTTAATCTGAATCGTGTCAGCGTTGACCAGATAGTGGGGCGTGACACCAAAACGACCAGAGGCTACCTGTTTGATCTTGGATACGCGCTCGTTGCCGTAGCGTTTCGGATCTTCACCACCTTCGCCCGAGTTAGATTGACCGCCGAGGCGGTTCATGGCGATGGCTAGCGCTTCATGGGCTTCAGGAGACAGTGCTCCAATCGACATGGCGGCGCTATCGAACCGTTTGTAGAGATTTTCCGCGGGCTCGACTTCGCTGATATCAATGGGGGTGCAATCGTCTTTTAACTCCAGCAGGTCACGGAGTGTCGCGACAGGACGCTGGTTCACCAAGCGTGAGTATTCCTGATAGTCGCTGTATTCACCGCTTTTTACGGCCTTCTGCAGTGTGGCAACCACATCCGGGTTGTAGGCGTGGTATTCGCCGCCATGAACATATTTGAGTAATCCACCCTGCTCAATCGCCTTGCGCTTGAGCCAGGCAACACGGGCAAGGTTGACCAGGTCTTGCTGGAAGTCGTCAAAGTTAGCACCAGAGATCCGGCTGACAACGCCTTTGAAGCAAAGCTCAACCACATCAGGGTGCAATCCTACGGCCTCAAACAGCTGTGAACAGCGGTAGCTGGCAATCGTCGAGATCCCCATCTTCGACATAATCTTAAACAGGCCCTTGTTTATCCCCTTACGGTAGTTAACCAGTGCCTGCTGCTTTGAGATGTCCAGGGTTCCGCGATCAACCAGTTCTGCCAGGGTCTCGTATGCCAGATACGGATAAACAGCGGTGGCGCCGAAACCGAGCAAGACCGCGAACTGGTGCGGATCTCGGGCAGAACCGGTTTCCACCACGATGTTGGAGTCGCAGCGCAAATTGTTATCGACCAGTTGACGCTGAACAGCGCCCACGGCCATCGCTGCGGGGATAGGCAATTTGCCATCGGTCAACTGACGATCCGACAGGATAATCAGCACCGAGCCATTTGTTGCATTCTCTACAGCCTCAGCGGTGACGCGGTTAACTGCTTCACTGAGGTTCTCCGCGGCCGGATCGTAATTGAGATCTAACGTGCAGGTTTTGTAGTAGTTGTTGTCCAATTCCATGAGTTGTTGGAAGTCGGAATACAGTAGCACCGGTGAGTCGAATAAAACCCGACGGGCGTGGCCACTGGTTTCATTAAATACGTTTTGCTCCCGACCGATACAAGTCGCCAGAGACATCACATGGTTTTCACGCAGTGGGTCGATGGGGGGATTGGTCACCTGAGCAAATTTCTGACGGAAATAGTCATACACACTGCGTGGGCGACTGGACAGCACGGCCATCGGGGTGTCATCACCCATAGAGCCAGTGGCTTCCTGACCAGCCTCGCCAAGCACACGCAGGACCTGATCTACCTCTTCAAAACTGTAGCCAAACTGTTTGTGGTAGGTTTTAAGGGCGTCGTCAGTCAACTGCCTCTTGACCGCCTGCTTGGCATATAGCTCCTCAAACGGGATCAAGCGCTTGCAGCTAGTTTCCAACCAACTCTCATAAGGGTGGCGGGTTTTCAGATCGTCATCGATCTCGCGGGAGCGCCAAAGCTTGCCGGTTTTGGTGTCGATAACTAGCAATTCACCGGGACCAACGCGCCCCTTGTCGACCACTTCGTCAGGCAGGTAATCCCAGATGCCAATTTCAGACGCTAGTGTGATGAAGCCATCTTTAGTGATGACATAGCGGGCTGGTCGTAGGCCATTGCGGTCAAGGTTACAGGCAGCGTGGCGGCCATTGGTCATCACAATACCGGCCGGGCCATCCCAAGGCTCCATATGCATCGAGTTAAAGTCGTAAAACGCTTTAAGCTCTTTGTCCATCTTAGGGTGCGATTGCCATGCTGGTGGGATCAGCAGGCGCATGGCGCGGAACAGATCCATGCCGCCAGCCAGGAACAGTTCCAACATGTTATCCAATGAAGAAGAGTCTGAGCCCGATTCATTCACAAACGGCGCTGCATCCTGCAGATCTGGTAGCAACGGCGACTTGAACTTGTAGCTTCGTGCTTTGGCCCACTGACGATTACCCTCGATGGTATTGATCTCACCGTTGTGAGCGAGGAAGCGGAATGGCTGAGCGAGCGGCCAACGTGGCGCAGTGTTGGTGGAGAAGCGTTGGTGGAAAAGACAGATTGAAGATTGGAGACGAATGTCCGCCAGGTCGGTGTAAAAGTTTGGGATGTCTGCGGGCATCATTAAGCCCTTATAGACGATCACCAGGTTCGACATCGAGGCAATATAGAAATCTGCGTCGGCTTCCAGGCGCTTTTCTGCACGGCGACGGGCCAGGTAAAGGCGGCGCTCGATATCGTGGATACTCCAACCCGGGTTGGCATTGATAAACACTTGTTCGATACGTGGTAGCGTTTGTTTGGCGATATCGCCCAGGCAAGCTGGGTTGGTGGGAACTTCACGCCAAGCCGCTACTTCCAGTGTTTCCTGTTGTAGCTCTTCGCTGATTACGGCACGGGCAAAACTGGCTCTGTCTTCATCATGACTCAGGAAGATCATGCCAACGGAATAATTATTACCTAACCGCCAGTTATTCTCTTCAGCAATGGCGCGAAAAAAGCCGTCGGGTTTCTGCATTAACAGGCCGCAACCATCGCCAGTTTTACCATCAGCAGCAATACCACCGCGGTGAGTCATGCGATCAAGTGCGGAGATAGCGGTACGCACCAAGCGGTGGCTGGGCTCGCCGTCCATGTGAGCAATGAGTCCAAAGCCGCAGTTGTCTTTGACGAGGGACGGGTCGTACAAGCTCATATAAACCTCCAAAGCAGGCTAAAGGCAGCCATCGAAAACTCGAGGCTGACTATCTATTTTTAGACCAGATTTGCGCGGGGAATTCGGGATGACGAAAAGAAAATTCCGCAAAGGCCAATTCGTTATTTGGTTAATGTAATGTTAAAGCAGTGTGAAGTCCATCACTAAGCAATGCGATGGTTTATGCGTCAAATCAGTGAAAATATGAATAAATACATTGTGTTTGTAACTTTTCACGCAGTTTGATGGCTACTCAAAAGCGTACTTAAGGTGTTAATTCGGGAGGGCGGTGTCTGATTGCTCGAATCGCCTGTTGCTCACAGGCAATTATCTGATATTCAATAAAAAAGGGCTGTTAAAGCCCTTTTTTATCTACTGCTATTGTCAGGCTGAATAACCGCCCCTAATTCCTTTAGAGGTGACGCTGACAGCATCATGAGCGTGCAGGCTTTCGTAGTGATTCACCCGCAGCCAGAAGTCTTTGTACTCTTCCTGCTGATTCAGCAAGTGTTTCAAACGACGTGCCGCATCCTCACAGAACATCAGGTTTTGACCATTGAGGCGAGCAAACTCCTGCTCATCTACACGTTTGACCGCGGCTTGCACCGGCGTTTGCAGCGCATCTTCAATTTGGTCAATCAGTTGCTTAAGAGGGAAGCCATTGGCGGGGGATGCCAGTTTGATTTTTACATCGGCAATACTGCGCTGACTGTGAGGGGTGGCAACAACACCTTCAGTGGTGCCCAACCAGGCGTGAATATCAGCCGCTGCGACGGTTTCTTTGCCCTCAAATTTGGTCTCAAAAGCATCCTGGATCAGCTGGCGAGCCAATGCCGCGGAGCATGGACAGGTTGATGAATAAGGCACTTTAACGCCCATCTCGATAAACAACTCGCCCTGCTTCAGTTCACCCGTCAGGGTAACCGGGTAGGCTTTCCATCCCTGTTTTCCACTGATCAGAGATTTACGGCGCAGGTGGTAGTCGAAACTGAAGGCTACTTTAGCGTGGTCACTCAGTTCGTCATGGCTGGTGATGAAGTCGTCAAGTAGCTTCATCATGCCTTCACCGCAAAGCGTCCCTTCCGTAGAGAGGGTGTCGAGTAACAAGTAAAGCCGAGACATGTGAATGCCCTTGGCCTTGGGTTTGGTCAGGTTAACAAATGCGCCGACATGAGCGCTGACCTGGCGAGCCGGTTCGCCACGTACTTCAACCATCAAGGGGAGCTCGATATTATCCATGCCTACCCAGTCCAGCGTTCCTTCTGTCTGAGCACTAGCGTGGTTGGCAATATCTGGCATGATGGACGGCATCAGGTTACTCCAATCGTCGCTGGAAGCTGAATAGGATAAATTCTTGCTGCAGCGGTGAAAAAAAGAGCGTCTTTATATCACATTTTTGAGACGCTGTAGACTTCGCCATGGCAAAGCGGCGGATATTATAGAGAGCTTTGTCTCCTATAAACACAGCTGAATAATGTGGCTTTTTAGAAACTGACATTCGTTTTTTTCGAATGCTACCGTCTGTAGAGGTTGGTAAATGAAACTTTGGGCACAGCGTTTTCTGGGTCTTATGACTAAGATTGGTATCTGGCGTCTTACGCTGGTTGTCGCTGGCTCTATCATTGTACTTGGCATTGCCATCAATGTGACACTTCGTCTGGCTATCAGCGGCGATATCGACACGTTGGATATAGCTCGCGCCTTGGTACTGGGTTTCATTCTTACGCCGCCAGTAGTTTTTCTTTTCGTGCTTTTGGTCAGAGAGCTCGACCTGTCTCGTCGTCGAACCGACCGTTTACGCAGTAAGGATCGCAAAAAGGCTGAGCAACTGGCTGAGCAGTTGGCGTTGCTGGAGCGCGAGAATGCTGAACGGACGAAGGCGGAACAAGCGCTGGCTGCCGTCGTTAAAGAGATGGAAGCGGAAGTTCAACAAAGGCGACAGGCGGAGTTAAAAACAGCGGAGCAGGGGGCCAAGTTAAGCTCGTTGATTGATGCGTCACCAGACGTCATTTTCTATCGGGATGAACAAGGCTTTTTCTCCAGCTGCAATCGCGCAGCAGAGCTGTTGCTTGGGAGGACACGAGAAGAGCTGGTTGGGCTGACGGCGGAAGATGTCTACCCTCTAAAGCTAGCTCAGGAAGTGATTCGCACTGACAACCAAGTGATGGAGAGCAACCGACCGCTTAAGTTTGAGCAGTGGATGCGCTACCCCAATGGGACTAAAGCGTTGTTTGAATTTAATAAAGTGCCTTTTTTTGGTGTTGACGGTGAACGTTTGGGCCTGCTGGCGTTTGGTCGTGATATTACCGAACGTAAAAAAGCGGCTGATATGTTGACCAAAGCCAGTAATGAAAAAGCAGACTTTATCGCAACAATCAGCCACGAACTTCGTACCCCTCTCAATGGCATCGTTGGCCTTAGTCGTATTCTCAAAGACACCCATTTAAGTGCTGAGCAGTTGAGATATGTCGACACTATTTACCTCAGCGCTGAAACCCTGGGTGTCATCTTTAATGATATTGTCGATTTGGACCGCTTGGATCGACAGCAGTTGAAGCTTAATCCCGCACCCTTGGACCTGAAACAATTGCTGACAGAAGTCGAAAACATGGGGGTGTTGTTAGCGCAGCAGTTTGGTGTCAGTTTCCGTTGTCATTGGGATGACGATATTCCAGGCTTTATCAATGCGGATGGCGCGCGTCTCAGGCAGGTGCTGTGGAACCTGCTGGGCAATGCAGTCAAGTTTACGCCGCAGGGCTACGTAGCAATGAGTATATCGCTGCTCGGTGCCTCAGATGGCCAGGCAGAGCTTTTGTTTGAAGTAGAGGACTCAGGACTGGGGATACCTGAAGAGGAGCAAAGCAAAATTTTTGCTATGTATTATCAGGGAAGCCGACAGGGGCATCATACTGGCACTGGTACAGGTATTGGTCTGGCGCTTTCACAGCAGTTAGTTAAGGCGATGGGATCTGATATCAAATTAAGAAGTGAAGTGGATGTGGGGAGCTGTTTCTCTATGACCATCAACTTCCCGATAATTGAGTCGTCAGAGGCTGATCACTCAGATCCGCTGGCTGACGAGTTGCCGCCCCTCGATATACTCTTGGTAGAAGATATCGAATTGAATGTTCTGGTTGCTCGAACGTTGTTGGAAAAAATGGGGCATACCATCTCGGTAGCTATGGACGGTCAGTCGGCCCTAGAGGCTGCTCAGGACCAGCCAGATCTGATTTTGCTAGATATTCAGTTACCAGATATCAGTGGGTTTGAAGTCGCCAAGCGGCTCAAAGCTGACAGTAAAACGGCAGATATTCCATTGGTCGCTTTGACCGCCAATACGGTTCAGGATAGGACCCGCTATTACGATTGCGGTATTACCGACATTGTTACCAAGCCAATCCAGTTGAATATGCTGGAATCTGCCATGGCCAAAATATTTAATGCGGAAACTAAGGTAATGGAAGAGCAAGCCAAACAAGACGAAACATTACTTCAGGTTCTCGACCTGGAGATGCTGCAACAATATAGTGAAGTGATAGGAGCTGAAGCCTTGCTCAACAGTGTCGAGTTGCTTGAAACACTGATGCCTGACTATTTAAAGATTCTGGATTCAAATCTGACCGCAGAAGACAAAAAAGCCGTTGCATCTGAAGCGCATAAAATTAAAGGTGCCGCTGGGTCTGTTGGGCTTAAGCGGATTCAGCAGATCGCTGCAAAGGCGCAACAGAAAGATGAACCTGCCTGGTGGGACAATGTGCCTGACTGGGTAGCAGCGATAAAACGGCACTATCCAGAAGATCTCGAAGTGCTCAAATCCTGGCTTAAAGATGCGGCAAAACAAGACTAAAAAAGGGGCCTGAAGGCCCCTTTATATCGTTACCGCTTTCGTTAGCCTATTGCGCCACTGAAGCGGTAACCTTCACCGTGAATAGTCGCAATCACTTCAGGTGTACCAGGTACACTTTCAAAGTGTTTACGAATGCGGCGGATGGTGACGTCGACGGTTCGGTCATTAGGGCGCAATTCACGGCCAGTCATCTCTTTTAACAGCTGCGCCCGGGTAAGAATCTTTCCTGGGTTTTTAAGGAACATCTGCAGGGCGCGGAACTCACTGCGAGGCAGTTTGAAAGAGGTTCCGTCAGGTCCTGCCAACATGCGGCTGTTAACATCCAGTACCCAGTTTTCAAATTTGTACTGGTCTGGCTCGTCGCTATCTAACTCTGACTGATGCAAGGTGCGTTGCAACAGGTTACGGGCACGGATAGTTAATTCGCGAGGGTTGAATGGTTTGGTGATGTAATCATCCGCACCAATTTCAAGGCCAAGGATCTTATCAACTTCATTATCCCTACCTGTCAGGAAGATAAGGGCCATATCTGTCTTTTCGCGTAACTCCCGAGCGAGTAACAGGCCATTTTTCCCTGGCAGATTAATGTCCATGATCACCAAGTCGACAGCGCCTTTCTCCAGGCACTGATACATCTCGTCACCATCACTGGCTTCAAGGACCTGATAACCCTCCGCTTCAAAAAGGGTGCGCAAGGTGTTGCGGGTGACCAGTTCGTCTTCGACGATCAAAATTTTTGGGATTTCCATGCGTAATTTTCCGCGTGTCAATTTTTGTTAATTCGACCGGCAGGCCGGGTACTACATTAACGTAATGCCCAACCTTAGATAGGCTATTTCTATAATTGTTCCATAACCAACTGTTAGCAAACGTAAACAGGGTCAAATATTCCTGTTTCAATCTTAGCTAGTTTACATATATTTAACAAACCATAGTGTTAATTGCCTTTTATGGGCAATTATTGGTCTGCATCGGCCAAAGGTACCAATATCTTTAGCCAAATACCTTGACCAGGCTCTGTTCTTAGCTCGATTTCGCCTCCCAGCACCTGTTGCACCAAGCTTTGTACTATGTACATGCCCAAGCCGCTGCCACCATTGTTTTGCTCAGTGGTGAAATAAGGCGAAAACACCTCGTCACTGATCTCCTTGCTCATCCCGCAGCCGTTGTCCTCATAGGTCAATACAAGGCTATTGGCCTGAATGTCCGTTGCGATTGAGATCGTTCCTTGCTCAATATGTTTAAAACCATGAAGCAGGGAGTTGTTCACCAAGTTAATCAGGATCTGACTGAGAGCCCCTGGTTTACTGACCACTTCGAGGTCCGAATCCCCAGTTACTTCAACAATGTGTTGTTTCGATTTTAGCTTGGGTTTGAGAGTCAACAAAACTTCGTGAATAAAATGATGGAGATTGAATGACCTGTCGCGCTCTGAACACTGGTCAACAGCAACATGTTTAAAGCTTTCAAGTAAATCGCTGGCCCGTTTCAGGTTTCGTTCCAAAATATTGAATGCTTCTGATGAGTGGGCAATGAATTCATCCATCTGACGGTGGCTGAGTTCTCCACTTTCAATTTTGGCTTTAACTTCTTTTAATGAACTTTGCAGTGAGCTACTGGTTGTAATACCTAAGCCCAATGGGGTGTTTAACTCGTGACTGATGCCTGCCACCATCTCACCCAGTCGATGCAACTTTTCCCGTTCGAGCATCTGTCCTTGGTAGAGGTGAAGTTTTTCCAAGGTTTGCAGCAATTCAGCATTCGCCTGTTTCAGTGCCTGGGTTCGCTCTGCGACTTTCTCTTCAAGGTTCTGGTTTAGGGTGCGAACCTCTTGTTCCGCTTGCTGCTGTTTATCCCAACGCCGCTCAATGCGAGCCAACATTCGATTAAATGCGCTTGCCAGGTAGTCGAGCTCTTGCAGCGCAAGCTTGGGAGCCCGCAACTTAAAGTTTTTCTCAATATCCACCCTTTGTACTGTATCAATCAGGGTGTCAATTGGTTGGCTGAAACTGCGTTGAAGGCGAAGAATGGCAAAAAGTGCCAAGGTGGACGCAATTAAAAGCACGATGAAATCTCTGGAGACACCATCCCAAAACTGCTTATTACCGGCTTCCATGGAATACCTGAAGTAGGCGAAACCGATGAGCTCTCCTTCGTAAGTTATGCGCCTACTCAACTCAATTTGCGAACTGGTTTGCCTCGCGTTTAGCAGTGCTCGCAACTGATTGTCGGTGAGATTGTTTGGAATCACACCGCTTCTTGTATAACCGGCAAAGAAGGAGAGCTGTTGGGTGTAGGGATCTAGTTGGTATATCTGAACCGCATCGATGTTTTTATAGACCGTTAAAGTGCTTAAGCGTCGCATCTCTTTTTCGGCTTGGTTATCGACAATACTGTCTTGAGCCTGGTTGGCGACAAAGGCCGCAAAGGTTTTAACACTGGTGAGCATATTGAGGTGTTGAGATTTGTAGTCGAAGTAGTGACTAACACCAAGTGCCACAACAAGCGTGCTGGTGGAGATAAGCATAACGACCAAAATGAGCGAACCACGTATTGAACGGGTCGGAATGCCTGCGGTCATAGCCATCCTGTCTTAGATTCCAGTAACGCCAGTCTAGCCAACAAGTGATTGTTGAAGCAAAGCATTTGCCGTCTTATTGTCATATAAATCACTATAATGAGATGCAGACTGTGACTATGGATAGGATCGGGGAGCCAGCTATGGAAGATGTATGGGAACTCTATAAGCACACAAAATTTGTGATGGCGCAGCCACTGTCTGCTAGCCTCAGCTTTGCCGTTATTACGGCTCATAACCCCAGGGGCGAGGTGATGAGTGAAGCATACAACCGCTTTCTCGATCAGTGCCTGCAACAAGACATTGCGAGCTTAAACACCCCTTATCGCTCTGTATGGGGGAGCGCGCCAGATTTTTCTCACAATGAGAGAAGTTGGGCTGTGCTGGCCGACAAAAATACAGCTGTCGAATTAGCGAAACAGTATCAGCAGAACGCTATCTATTGGATAAATCAAAACCAACTTTACCTGACCCCTTGCATGATGAGCCAGCAGAATGAAGTGCACCTGGGGGAGTTTGACCGACGGGTTGTTGTAACCGGGGTTTTACCTTGGGAGTAGCGTATAATCGCAAAAAAGCCCGCTTAAGCGGGCTTTTTAATGTTTGGTGCAGATGGGGAGACTTGAACTCCCACGCCCGTGAGGGCACTAGCACCTGAAGCTAGCGTGTCTACCAATTCCACCACATCTGCGTGGGACGGGATTTTAAGAATATCGGCTAATAGGTCAAGGGGTTTTGTGAGCTATTTGGCGGTTATTGATTAGCTGTTATCTCAGTGTTGAGTGCCGACTTGTACAATTGCTCATACTTCACCGCCGCATCATCCCAGCAAAATCTTGTTGCCATGCCATTTTGTTGCAGTTTAGCGTAACTATCAGAGTGCTCTCTGTAGAGAGCCAGGGCATTGCACATGACATCGAGCAGTGCTGTCGGCTCCGGCTGGCTGAAAACAAAACCGGTCGCGCGGTCTACGTCTCGGATATCTTTGACTGGTTTGACAGTGTCCTTTAGCCCCCCAACGCCACGTACAATGGGTGGCGTGCCGTAGGCCAGGCTGTACATCTGTGTCAATCCACAAGGTTCAAACAAAGAAGGCATCAGGAAAAAGTCAGCTCCCGCTTGTACCCAATGAGCAATCTTGCTTGTGTAACCTTCCCTGAATATCAATCGGCCGGCATACTTTTCTTCCATTGCCTTCAACCGCTCGGCAATTTCGGGATCTCCTGAGCCGATAATCACAACCTGCACATCGTTGTATAGAAATCTCTCAAGGGCTGGCAGAAGTAGTTCAAACCCCTTTTGTACCGTGAGGCGACTTACCATGCCAAAGAGAGGCGTATCAGGGCTCTCTTTCAACCCCAAATACTGTTGCAGGTGGGCTTTGCAATCAGCTTTTCCTTCCAGGTGGTGCTGATCGTAAGTCCTTGGCAGCAGGGGATCTGTTGATGGGTTCCAGTCGTCGTAATTACACCCATTCAGGATCCCGGAAAAATCACTGTGTCGCTGTTGAAACAACGGCAACATGTGATGGGAGCCCAGCGGCGTCATAAGTTCTGCCGCATAGGAGGGGCTGACCGCGTTTATCTTATCGGCGCTGGTCAGGCCGCACTTTAAGAAGTTGATGCGATTCCCGTCTTCCATTTGCTCGCAGGAGAGGCGATTTTCGAAGCGTCTATGAAACGGAATAGACGCTAGGTCAAATACGCCCTGGTAAGCCGCATTGTGCAAAGTCAGCAGTGTACGAGTGCTGTCAAAGAAGCGATTTTCCGATAGCTGTGTGCGTAGAAAAAACGGCGTCATCGCCGTATGCCAGTCGTTGCAGTGAATAATATCAGGTGCAAAATCCAGGCTTTGAGCGATCTGTAATGCCGCCATCGAGAAAAAGGCAAAACGCTCACCGTTATCGGGATACGGATGATAACCGTTGTCGTAAAGTCCCTGGCGACTGAAATAAGGGGGGTAGTCGACACTATAAACTGGAACATTACCCAGCTGCAGCAGATGAATATTGTAGAGGTACTGTAAGCTGTCGAGCTGTAATGATAGTTCGCTATGCAGGTGATTCTTTTCCTCCAGGCGCTCTTGCACCTGAGGATAGAAAGGACAAACGATGCGAACATCGTGACCCAATCGCCTCAACGCCTGCGGCAGCGCTTTGGCTACATCAGCCAAACCACCGGTTTTTGCCAGATCTTCGACCTCGGTCGCGAGGAAGAGAATTTTCAGCTTGTCAGAATCCAATACGGCTGCCTTTAGGGATCACTACTATACCGCCCGGCGACACTTTAAAGCGTTCCTTGTCGGCGTCAAGATCTTCCCCTATCACTGTGCCATCGGCAATTTCGACATCTTTATCTATGATGGTGCGCTTGATGCGGCAGTTCTGGCCGATGCAGCTATCACCGAGTAACACGGTCTCACTCAATTCTGTGCCGGGCTGCACCTCGACATTAAACCCCAACACGGAGCGGCGAACAGTGGCGCCTCGAACCACACACCCCGACGCGATCATAGACTTGCTGACCAAACTACGTTTACCGTCACAGCTATCTAAGTATTTTGCCGGTGGCACCGGTGGGTGATAAGAGCGCAATGGCCATTTGGGGTTGAACAGATCTAATTGCGGATTATCACCTAACAAGTCCATATTGGCTTGCCAAAAACTGTCGACTGTTCCAACGTCACGCCAGTAGCTGTTACTGGCGGGTTCATTTGGGATCACATTGGTTGCGAAGTCGTAAACATAGACTGGGCTTTGCTTGTAAAGCTTGGTGATGATGTCATTACCAAAATCATGAGTCGAGCCAGGTTCCCGGGCATCGGCCTTTAACGCTGATGATAAAGTGTGTGAGTTAAACACATAGTTGCCCATTGAGGCCAACACATGGTCGGGATCTCCTGGCAGCGTAGGTGGATTCTGTTGTGGCTTTTCGATAAAGCCTGTCATGCGGCCGTTATCATCCACTTCCAGCACTCCGTAGAGGTGGGCCTCTTCGACCGGCACCTTGATAGCTGCCACTGTTAGTTCAGCGCTGTGTCGCTTGTGGTAGTCGATCATCTGACGGATATCCATCTTGTAGATGTGGTCACTACCAAAGATACAGACGTAATCTGGATCGTGGATCTCCAATAATCGCAGGTTTTGATAAATGGCATCTGCGGTGCCTTCGTACCAGCGCTTGCCCATGCGCATTTGGGCTGGGATCGGATCGATAAAGTGATCCGTGAGGCTTGATAGATACCAGGCTTGTCGAAGATGTACGTTGAGAGATTGCGATTTGAATTGAGTCAGCACGTAGATCTTAAGCAGATCAGAATTCACAAAGTTATTGAGGGCAAAGTCGATCAAACGATAACCACCGCCGAACGGGACGGCGGGCTTTGTGCGTGTCTCAGTCAGGGGGTAAAGGCGTGTTCCTGCGCCACCGGCCAATATGACGGAAAGAATACCAGCCATGAAAATGTACTCCCATAGAATGCAGTGATTGCAGGGGCGCGCCCTGCCGATTTATACCAATCCGAATAAGAATCTGATCTACCAGCGGGAGTTTAAATCACTTTAGGCAAGGCTGGTGATTGAAGGCATAGTTGTTCTACGCCGAAATCAGCTAACGCTGCATAAAGTGCTTTAAAACCCGCCCTACGGGGAAGTCTGGGCAAGGCCACTTCTACGTTGCAGCCATTTGCAAGGGAGCAACCATTGCTGCATGACTGCGCCTTGAATTGAACTTGCCCAGGCTTCCTGGTTGACCATATATTTATTCGGATTGGTATTAGCATTTAATAGCAGAGTACACTTTAAACTGCCGATTTTCAGATAACACCTTACAGTTGCCAAAAATGCGATGTATTTGATCTGAATAGGGAAGAAAGCCATTGGCAACGATGCGTAGCTCACCTTTTTTATTCAAACGCTGGTGCGCCTGTTTGAATAATTCGCTGCTGATATCGTAATCAGTGGCCAAGCCTTGGTGAAACGGCGGGTTTGAAATCACAAGGTCAAATTGCCCCTCAACACCTTTGATCAGGTTTGATGCAACAACTTGGGCCTTGGCATTGTTATGTTGCATGGTTTGCTTTGAAGCCAAAACAGCCATGGCGTTAACGTCCCCACAACTGAGTTCTAACTCTGGAGAGTGAAAACTTAATGCTGCCGTAATTACGCCCGCACCGCAGCCGACATCAAAGGCGCGACCAGAATAGGGGGACGTTTGTTCTATGGTCTTCAGCAGCAACTTTGTTCCTTCATCCAACTTGCCATGGTTAAACACACCTGGAACGCTTGCGCATTTGAAGCAGCGGTGCATGAAATTCACTTTGAAGTAGCTGAAATCTGACTCAGGTGCTGCGTGATTACCCGTTAAGTGGCTGAAAAATAGTGAGCAACGCCTTGCACTGTCGACTTTTTGGGATGGCAGTTCCATGCCCTTTAACAGTTTGGGAGCGCTGTTTATGCCGCCGCGATTTTCTCCGGTTAGCCAGAGCTCAGCGTCATTGCTCATGCAGTTTATTGTTTGCTTAAGCAATAGCTCTGCATGTGCTTTGGCTTTGGGCCAACAAAAAATCACTTGCGACCAGTCTGTTTTGTCTATGCGTTCTGGTGAGTCGGCAAAAAACGAGTTGGCACCAATGCCTTCCAGGTATTCATGTGTTACCAGATCGGTCGTAAAAAACTGTGCAGAAATGCCTAGCTGGCTCATCTCATAGTGGAGATTATCTGCCGGAGGATTAATGACGAGCAGGGGATCTTTGGAGAAATGCTCCAAGCTGCGGGTTAACAGCTCGCTGATAGGGGTTAGTGAGGACATCAAAGGCTCCTGAATAGCAGAGCGAATTGTCGCTAACTTGATCTATTTCTGCAAATTGCGATCTAAATTAACTTCTGAACTGGCGGTTAACCTATTGATAAATAATACTCGGAGTACGTGACTTCAGTTTACATCTTGATGGAGCGCTTCTGCGAACCCAAGGAAGGCATGAAACGAATCACCTGCTATCTGATACTAATTTGCTCGTTTCTGTGCTGCCAAAGTGCGGCGGCAGAAGCGTTGGCTGTGGTTGCACACCCATCAGTCAAAACTGAGCAGTTATCAGTAAAAGAGCTTAAATCTATTTTTTCTATGCGTCTGACCACGTGGTCAGAAGGCGCCCTTATTTCCGTCTATGTATTGCCTAAACAGCACAAGTTGCACGAATCATTCTGTCGTAACTATCTGGAGATCTTCAGCTACCAGCTAGAAAGGTCCTGGAAGCGACTCGTCTATTCAGGTTTCGGTCAAGCGCCAACCCAGTTGGCTACTTCACTGGAAATTAAGGAAAGGGTTGCCAATACCCCAGGAGCCATTGGCTATATCAGAGAGGAGGATGTGGATGACAGCGTCAAAACTATCCGCATTGACTAGCCTGCTGGTGCTGTTTGCATCTTCGGCAGTAGGCGCTGAATGGCCATCTAGTGTCCGAACCCACGGCTTCTTTTCTCAAGGTATGGTTTATACCGACGAAAATGGTTTTGTAGAGGATGATAATGGTTGGTCTGAGCGTCAGACAGAGATTGGGTTGAACGCCTCTTGGCAGATTAACAGTGACTGGCGTATGGCTGGGCAGGTAGTGTATCTCAACGGCGGCAATCGTTATCCCGAGGGGTTTCGTCTCGACTATCTGTTATTAGATCGACTGGCGTATCGGACTGATACTGACGAAGTACACATACAATTGGGGCGCTACAAAAACCAACACGGCCTTTACCGCGATAGCCGCGATGTGCCTGCAGCTCAACCCAGCATCTTTCTGCCCCAGTCAGTTTACTGGGATATGTATCGTGATCAGACGCTTAATACGGATGGTGTCGCCTTGATGGGCTTCCACCAAGTGGATGCCGGCAGTCTCGAGTGGCAATTCAGCGGCGGCGCAACAGATATTCACGATGACATGGAAGAGTGGGTACTGGGTAAGAACTCCAGTGGTGACTACGAAGAGGATTGGGTTGTACAGGGATCGGGTTATTACACGACTGACAATGGCGCGTGGACTATGGGGCTGAGCGTATTGCGCTCTAACCTGGATTTTCACGCGGATGAAGGGTCTCAGGCGGTTTCTGGCCAAGCCTACGTCTGGGAGTCCATCGCGTCAATCAGATACAGTGCGGAGCGCTGGGAAACGACGTTCGAATACATCGACGATCAGTTCAAATTGTATGGCCTCTATTTCCCCGAATTCAGAGACCGTTCGCATAGTGATGGCTATTACCTTCAGGTTAGGTACTTCGCTACACCTTCGTTGACCTTGCTGGCGCGTTATGACGCCAAATATCTGAATAAACATGATCGCGACGGTAAGGACTTCGAGAAGCAAACTGGTGCCCCTTCGTACTTTATGTTCAGCAAAGACTGGACCCTTGGTTTAACCTATGAAGTAGCTGAAAACTGGTTAGTGAGAGGGGAGTATCACTACGTTCATGGTGCGGCTTGGCTTCCTCCTCATCTATATCCCGACGTGGAGGTTCATGATCAGGAATACTGGCATCTGTTTGCTGTTCAGCTGTCCTACAGCTTCTAACGACTAGGAGACTGCAGTATGGCGAGGAAGTTTTTCAGTATCCGCTGGCAGTTTTCTGCGGCACTGGTTCTGCTGTTACTGATTCTTATCAGTAGCCTGCACTTCCTTTCTCTTTCGCAAATGGAAAGTCAGCTAGAGACTCAGCTGGCAGATGCCACTAAAGCACAACAAAAAACCTTCCTGACCCTGTCTGAGCTGATGGCAGATCGCGTGATTGAGTTCAGTGACATTGTGATGGGGGAGAGTGATGTCAGGGAGTTGGCGCCCGCTGAGGCAAAACAAGTTATCAGTTCCGCTGTCGCGCGATACTGGGCTGATAACCACCTGATATGGCGGCTTGAGTCGGCCTGGTTGTTTGGCGCCAACCGATCCTTGTGGGGGGCATGGGGGAAAGGCAAACAGCCGCCGCCTTGGATCTGGTTAGAAGAGATCATGGTCAAGGTCAATTACATCTCCCGTATCGGCTGCGACAAATCCTGTGTTTATTACGTCGGTGTGCCTGTCAACTTAGGCGAACAGGGTGTTGGAGCCTTGGTAATGACCATCTCGTTGATGGACCTGGTCATTGCATTGCGTCACTCTCATCAAATTGACCTGGCTATCATCGCTGAACGCAACCAATATGAGCATGAGCCAATTGGCTATCTGGGCAGTTGGCAGGCGGGTATATCTTCGCTGTCTTCCAAAGACAGGTACCTGCCACTATTGGAACAGGTTTCCTCTCGCTTCAGTCTCTATCAACTGTCTAAACACGCCATAACGGTGAGAGATAAACAGCCGGTTCGCCTCTCTGCACTTAAAATCAGTGACCCTGTCGCCCAGCTTGAAGCGGGTTATCTGGTCATTATCGATGACGTATCATCACAAGAGCAGGCGATCACGCAATATAAAAAACGGAGCCTGATGCTGTCGGCTTTCGTGATGCTTGGTGGGTTGTTGATAGGCTGGGTTCCCCTGACGCATATTGCCAGCCGGGCCAACATGCTGGCGCGTGTGATGCCCATGGTAGCCGAGCAGAAATTTACCAGTGTCAGATCGCTGCTGTCTAAGAAGCGTGGAATATTCAATGATGAGTTCTCGGTACTCGATGGTGCGGCCAAGACATTGAATGAACAGTTAGAGAGTTTAGGGATCCAAGTGGATAAGCGTACCCGCCAGCTGGAAAAAATGGCGATGTACGATGAACTGACTGGTTTGCCTAATCGTCATTTGTTGATGCAAACCCTCAGGGAAGACCTGAACAGCATGGCGGCGAATAATCTGCAGGAGGCCGTTGTCCTGATTGACCTTGACGACTTTAAGCGAGTCAACGACACGTTGGGGCACAGAGCCGGTGATGAGCTGCTGCAAATCATGGCGAATCGCTTGCGTCGAAGAGTATGTCAGACATTCTTCCTGGGTCGTTTTGGAGGTGATGAGTTCACGGTGTTGCTCCGCCTGAAGGAGGGTGTAGATTTGGGAGAGGAGCTCAGTCATCTGCTCGTTGAGATAAGTGAGCCGGTGAACCTGCAGCAACAGACATTAGTCATCAAGAGCAGCATTGGTGTCGCCCTGGCTATCAATAATGAAGTCGATCCTGAAACTCTGATTCGTCAAGCCGATACAGCGCTTTACAAAGCTAAAGCCAGTGGCAGGAACCAGTTCCGCCTGTTTGATGAAGATATGGCAACGGAAGCCCATCAGAAACTTGCGATGGAGTCTGAGTTAAGACGAGCAGTTCAGGAACAGGAGTTTTGCCTGTTCCTGCAGCCTCAGATCCAATTGAAAACGCGAAAGCTGGCTGGCTTTGAGGCTCTCATCCGCTGGCGCCACCCCGAAAAAGGCATGGTCTTCCCAGACCAGTTTATTCCCCAGTTAGAAAACAGCGAACACATCGTGCCGGTAGGGTATTGGACCATAGAGCACAGTATGGAGATCATTAAGGCGCTCGAACATGAGGGATATCCTGGCCTCAAGATCGCAGTTAATCTTACTTCGCACCAGTTTGATGACAAAAAGCTCCCCAAATTTATATCTGACTGTCTCGCCAAATACGAACTCAAAGCCGAGCAGATAGAACTTGAACTAACGGAAAACACGCTGATTGGTGATATGAGTGAAGTCATGTCACAGATGCAGGAGTTGCGTGATCTGGGGGTGTCTATTGCCATTGATGATTTTGGTACTGGCTACTCATCTTTGGAATATTTACGCCGCTTGCCCGTCGATATTCTAAAAATTGACCGCTCTTTTGTGATGGAGCTGGATACAGATGAAACCGATCGGCAGCTGGTTGAAACCATTATCGCTATGGCTTCTAATCTGCGTATCCATGTGGTCGCTGAAGGTATCGAGAAACATGAGCATATAGAGTTCCTGGCCGAGAATAACTGTGAATTTGGCCAGGGTTATTACATCTGCCGTCCGGTGGATGAACAGAAACTACTGATTAGCTTGAACCAACAGCTGGTGAATGGTCGCTGGTTAGGGTGAGCTTGATTTTAGTCCGCTTGGTCGCTGCTGTTTGATGATTTGGGCGTTGCTGCTTCCGACTCTGATGGGGATTCAGTGGACCCCTTCTCCTGCTCCATGATCTGTTGCGCTTTTCTTTTTTCTGCCTGTCGCAGTAGATAGAGGGTGTCGCTGCCTAATCGTTTGGACACATGCTGTGGCAGATCTTCAATCACGTAGTCTCCCTGCTGCTGGATCACCAGCTTGACGTATTTGGGAATGGATATACCGTCAATCTTAGTGACCTCTACCTTCTCCTGCAGATAACGCATCAGCTTGTTTACTGCATTATTGGTGTATATCAACAGTGCTTTGTCCGCAGGCTCTTCCGACTTATCCGTGTATTCGATGAACTCTTTGAGGTTGCGAATATGTACCAAGCGACGCATGGTGCCGGGATCCCATAAACTGAAATCCATTTTGTGATTGAGCCTGTGATACTCGTCTACCTCTTTTCCTTCCAGGTATGGAAAACAGTGGACCTCAAATCCCCAATCAGTAAATAACTGATATACCGCCAGTTTAGGTTTTCTTTCTTGGTGCGTGTAGGGATCTCTCAGCCGATGCATGTTCCAGTTGCGCTTATTGAGAATGTGCCTGAGGGCGTGGTCAAAGCCTTGCTTGTATAGACCATCGATCTCATTGGCCGCAGAAGCGATTTTTTGGAACAGCGGTGGAATGTCGCCCCAGGTTGATTTGTGTTTGAGCTGGGTGATCTGCTTGAGGGTTAACAACTTGGGTGGTGCTGGCGGCAAGGCAAGAATCTCAGTATTAAATCATGACGCAAATATAACGCCGCCAGCATCGATTGGCTAACAGTGATTGAAGTTACGCCGCCATTCTGCGACGACGTAAACGAATATCTTTGATCACAAACGCAGGGCGAGTTTGCTTCAGATAACGGATCTGCTCTTCGGTCATATCACCCACAGGCAGTTGTAGCACCCGGCTGGTAAGTTTTGGTCTGGCCCATTGATGGATGGCAAACCCTTTGTATACATCGTCAGGCTTTTCATTTTCATCTGGATTGCGAACAAGCACGTGGTTTTCCAGAAGTGCGCGCACGGCGGGTTCTCTGTCTGGAAGGTTGATAGTACTTAGGCGCTGAATAAAGAACTCTCGTAGAATGGCGCGTTCCTGATGGTCCAGCATTGCAATTTTATCATCGATGCCTGCTTTGACTATTTTTTGACGCTTGCGGTTCAACCAGACATTAAGTACTTCCGACGCGGTTTCGCACAGAAAAATGGCCGAAATTAGAAAAAAAAGAATACCCAGAAGCGGTGCGATCTCTTGCACCACCTGGCTTAGGCCAAAGCGCTGAATAATGCGGTCTGGACTGAATAGCATCAGTGCGCTTGCTGCCCAAACCCAGATCAGTAGTTTTCTGGGTTGTAGAAATTGATTCCAATTGGATTGAGACATGTTCTTGCTTCCGTCAAAGTGGTGACACATCCAATGAAAAGCAATAACTGTGCCTACAAAACAGTGACGAGATATCGATAATTAACTATTCACTTTAATATTCATCAGCTTCGACTTGAGCCGCTGTAACGTTTTTATCTATAGTGGGTTTAACTTTCATATGGTGACAGCAATTCACGCAGTAAGGGGAAATCGCGGCGGTGTCGACGCAAAAAGGGATTCCATCTGCCAAAGGGCATCTGATTGCTTGTCATGAGTGTGACCTGCTTGTTGAGCTGCCGCATCACAAAGTGGGGACCCGCTTAACTTGCCCTAACTGCGGCTACGTCCTGTGTGACTCCAGGCACGAAGCCCTCACTAAAACATTAGCCGCATCGTTGGCGGCGCTTATTCTTTTCATACCCGCCAATTTTTTGCCCATCATGGCAATCAAAATCGGTGAATTTGGTCAAAGCACCACGGTACTCGAAGGTGCTCGCTTGATGTGGCGGGGCGAGTATTACTGGGTCGCTTTTATGGTATTGCTCACTGCGTTTATTGTGCCACTACTAGAACTCTCTTTATTAGCAAGCATCAGTATTTTGGCCAAATTGCGTAAAGGAATCCGGTTTGTCGCGATGGCAACCAAGACCTACCAGAAGATTCGTAGCTGGGGCATGCTTGAGGTCTACATGTTTGGCATCCTAGTATCGATTGTGAAGCTGGTCGACCTTGCTGATTTAGTGGTTAATGGTGGCTTGTACTGCTTTTCTGGGCTGCTTTTCTGTGCCACTTATGCTGCCGCCAGTTTTGACCCCCATGAGGTCTGGGAGATCGTCGATGACGTCAAAAACGACTGAGCCAAGAGCGGGACAGCGTGCCATCGATAAAGGTTTGGTGCTTTGCCACGACTGCCACAAATTAAACCGCTGGCACCATCAACTTAAACACGCTGTGCAGCGTTGTAGCCGATGTGGTGCTGAGCTCCATCCCAGAAAGCCCAATTCGTTGGCAAGAACCTGGGCTCTTTCCATTACCGCGGCGCTCTGTCTTATTCCCGCTAATGTGCTGCCGATCATGACAGTGATAACACTTGGTCAGGGGCAGTCAGATACCATTATGTCTGGGGTTATTACCCTTATTCAGTTCGAGATGTACCCCATTGCGCTGGTGGTTTTTATTGCCTCAGTGGCTGTGCCAGCAATGAAGCTGTTTGGTATCTGGTGGCTGTGTTTGTCGGTTCAATTTGGTTGGAACAGCAGCCGTCAACAACGGACAAAAATGTACCGAATGGTTGAGTTTATCGGCAAGTGGTCGATGCTCGATGTGTTTGTGATAGCGATATTGGTGGCCCTGGTAAATTTGGGGGCGATAGCCACGATTGAAGCAGGCCACGGCGCGACAGCCTTCTGTTTGGCAGTCGTCATAACGATTTTTGCGGCGGAGAGTTTTGACAGCCGCTTGATTTGGGATCAGGAAGAAAAACAAGATGAGTGATGTTGAAAAAGGGCATGGTTCTGAGCCCCAGGAAGATATTGCTGAGGCGATAGTCGAGCATCGCAAAGGGATTTCAATGGTGTGGCTACTGCCACTTTTGGCATTAGCGATTGGTGGTTGGTTGGTTTACAAAAGCTTTACTGAAGCCAAGCTCCCTATCGATATCGAGTTTTCCACCGGTGAAGGGATCATCGAAGGTAAGACCGAAGTCAGGTACAAAGGCTTTACCATTGGTGTTGTCGATAAGCTTGTCCTTAAACCCTCTCTGGATGGTGTTGTCGCTACTGTGTTGTTTGAGCGTGAAGCTCGTGAAGCTATCGTGGACGATACCCTGTTTTGGCTGGTTAAACCTGAGGTTAGCCTGGCTGGTGTATCTGGTTTGGACACCTTACTGTCGGGAAATTACATCGCAATCAGCCCTGGCAGTGAAACCAAGATCAAGAACAAGTTTGTGGCATTGGAAGATCCGCCACCTATGAGTGAAGAAACGCCAGGCCTGCACTTAACGCTTTATAGCGATGCTCTGGATAGCATTTCGGAAGGCTCGCCGGTTCTATATCGCCAGCTTACGGTCGGTTCCGTCACCGACTACACCCTAACTGCTGATGGCCACAGGGTGCAGGTGCAGATACATATTCTTCCTGAGTTTGAACATCTGGTTAAAAAAGATACTCGCTTCTGGAACATCTCTGGTATCGATATCAGTGGAGGCTTGGACGGCTTTCATGTCGATGTTGGCTCTGTCGCTACCATAGTAGCCGGGGGCATTGCTTTCTCCGAACCTGTTAACTCCTACATGACTGAGCTTGCTGAAGATGGAGATTCTTTCCGCTTACATAAAAACTTTTCGGAGGCAGAAACTGGCATCGAGGTACAAATCTACTTCTCAAATGCCAGCGGCATCTTACCGGGTAAAACCAAGATTAAATTTAAAGGTTACGAGCTTGGAACCGTTGAGGATGTTGAGTTCGATAAGAACATGCGTGGCGCCATGATCACCGCTCACTTAGATCCTAAAGCTGAAGTGGCAATGTTCGAAAAAACCCAGTTTTGGTTAGTCAGGCCAAAACTATCTGTGGGCGCTGTTCAGGATCTCGATGCCCTTATCTCTGGGCCTTATATTTCAATAGCTCCTTCCAGCGAAGGTGAGAAAACAACCGATTTTGTAGCCAGATCGGAAGCGCCTCCAATGAGTTGGGATGTGCCGGGATTACACCTTGTTATCAGTGCGGACTCTATCGGAGCACTAGAGCGAGGCGCGCCCATCTATTATAAGCGCCTGCTGGCCGGGTCGGTTCAGAATATTGAACTTCAACCTGATGGTAAGAAAGTCGATGTTACCGTTCATATTCGTCGCAAATTTGCTCATCTGGTTAATGATAAAACCCGTTTCTGGCATGCAGGAGGCATCGACGTTGAGGGAAACTTGCGTGGCATTAAAGTTCGCACTTACTCGGTTGTTGCCATGCTTGCAGGCGGTCTCGCTTTCGATACGCCACTGACAAAGGATGAGCCTAAGCCTGTTAAGAACGGCCATACATACCTCTTGTATCAGGATTATCGCCATGCTCATGCGGACCGTATCGATAACGTCATAGATAAATCTGCCCCTGGTCTTTATCTGGTGTTGGATACACCAGAGCCTGGAGGCTTGCAGCTTGGAGCGCCTGTGAGCTATCTGAATCTGGATGTGGGTGAGGTTATTGGATTGGAACTGAATGAAAATGATGATGGTGTCAGAGTTCACTTACGCATCGAACCTCGCTTTTCTCATCTGGTAAAAGAGGGCAGCCATTTCTGGCGGTCAGGAGGGATCCAAGTAGAAGGTGGTTTAGACGGAATCGAAGTAAAAACCCCATCTTTGATTTCAATGATACTGGGTGGCGTCAGCTTCGACACGCCATCTGAGTTTATGCAAACTCCGTTAGCCAAGAACGATGCTAACTACCCGCTATTCGACAGTTGGGAGCTTGCTCACGAGAAAGGATTGGAGGTCACTGTCTACTTCGAGAACGGTGATGGTGTTAAAGCAGGTACCGAGTTAAAACACGAAGGTATTGTCATTGGCCGGGTCAAGTCGGTGGCCTTGGACGAGTCACTTCGAGGTGTGAATGTGACTCTGTTGATTGACCAGTTTGCTGAGAAAATCGCAGTCGAGGGCACTCAGTTTTGGATCGTGCGACCTGAGCTTGGCTTGGTTCGTACCGCTAACCTGGACACGCTACTTAAAGGGGTTTATTTGCGGGTTGTACCGGGTAATGGTGCGGAGACAACTGAGTTTGTCGGTGTGAATCTGCCACCACAGAATCGACATAACCTGACCGGTTTGAAGTTGGTCGTCGAAACGCCACGCCTAAACTCAATCAAGCGTGGCAATCCTGTGCTGTTTAGGGAAATTCAGGTCGGCAGGGTTGTCGGATATGAGTTAGCTGACAGTGCTGATCATGTTCGTGTGTTTGTGAATATTGAACCGCGATTTGCACCTCTGGTTCGAGATAACTCGATATTCTATTCTGCGTCGGGTCTGCAGGTTGACGCAGGCATATTCAGCGGCGTGAAGATTAGAACTGAGTCATTGGAAACACTGATCGCTGGCGGCATTGCATTTGTGACTCCGGATGAGCCGGGCAAGCAGGCCAGCAATGGTGATAGCTATGTACTTCGAGCTGAGGCAGATGAAGCATGGCTGAAGTGGGCTCCCAAGATCCCATTGGCTAATTAGTCGTGTATTACCTGTGCAGTATCGGTAGCAATATCGACCCCGAGGAACACGTCGCTCGGGTTGTAAAAGAGCTGGTCACTCGGTTTGGCCGAGTGACCCTTAGTCCTTTCACCTATACCTCACCGGTTGGGATGGATTCAGAGCACCGCTTTATCAATGCCTTGTTTCTGTTTTACAGCAAAGACACCGAGGCGGAGGTAAAGCAGGGCTTTAATCTGCTCGAGGCCGTGCATGGCAGAGATCGAGCCGATCAGTTGAGCAGTGTTAAAGATCGCACGCTGGATCTGGATATTCTGCAAACATCCCCCACCCCAGATTTCTCACAACCTGAAGAGAGTTACCTGCAGGGGTTGGCGGCTCATCTACTAGAGCAGCAGGCGCTGCCACCTGGAACAGAGTTTGCCGATATTCGTTTAGGAGCCTTAAAGTTCGGCCACCGAACGGCCACCATCGACTTGGACCCGAGCGCCGGTCATATAGTGGTTGTCGATTAGCATTGATAGTGCCTGCCATATCGGCAAAAACCCCCCTTCAGATGCCAACGGCGTTTTTGCCAATATCTTTTCTTTGTAGGCGTCCGGGTGGCTGTCCAAAAACATAATAGGGCCTGGCTCAATGGTATTCACGCGAACATCCGGTGCCAGACTGCGGGCGTAGGATTGGCATAGGTTATCCAAGCCCGCTTTCGTTGCACAGTATGTTGCCAGTTTGGGGTTGGGGTGACCCACATAGATATCTGTTATTGCGATTACTGAGGGGTGTTTGGCTGCCTTCAGTAGTGGAGTAAAAGCATCTGTCAGTTGCACCGGCGTGCGCATGTGTACTTGGTAGAATTGGTCAAACTGTTGCAGCTTTGCTAGCAGCGCCTCTGGTGGCTCACCAAACGCAGAAGCGTTATGGAGCAGCAGATCTAACTGCGTTGTTTGCGAAGTTACCCACTCAGTCAGCGCTACTACCTGTTCAGTGTCGGTAAAGTCCGCCTGAAAAAGTTCTGCCCCCGCTGCCTGCAGTGACTCCAGCTCTGCCATTTGGGTGCGGTAATGACCCAATACCCGATAGCCTTTTGCGAGCAGTTGCGTGGCCAGGAAGTGTCCTAACCTGCGCCCAACGCCGCTGATAAAGGCAGTTGGCTTTGTTGTACTGGTTCCCGTCACTTAACCTGCTCCTACCATTTGTGCTGCCAGATAGCGGTTTATCTCGGCCAATTGTTCAGGCATCAACTGGGAGAGCTGTTCCTGCAGTTCAACGACTTCTGCCGCGTTTACTGTGTCAGTTTTCAGTGCTTTTTCGTAGGCCTGAGTAATTCCAAACAAACGTTTAAGCCCCAGGTTACCGGCAACCCCTTTAATCGCATGCATCTGCTTTCTGCCTGCTTCAAAGTCCTGAGCACTCAGGTACCCAGCCATCTCCTCAGCAAGTTCACTGTAGTGATCCAGGAACATCTGCATTGCCTGAGCATAAACCTCCTGGTTACCAAGAAGTGTCGCTAAGCCCGATTCACTGTTAACCAGATCGCTGTCGCTAAAGACTGCGATTTCCGAAGTTGGCTCCGGAGCTGTTGGCTCTGCCGTGTGCGCAGTTTGTTCGCAGTCGCTGGTTGTTTCGCTATCGAGATAGTCAGGAGCCACAGGTTTGGATGGTAGCCAACGAACCAGCGTCGAAAACAGTTGCTTCTGAGAGATAGGCTTAGCGATATGACCATTCATGCCCATGGCCAGGCATTTTTCCCGATCACCTTTCATTGCGTTAGCTGTCATCGCCAATATGGATAGTTTCTCATACCTGGCATCGCTGCGAATGGTTTTGGTGGCTTCGTAGCCATCCATTTCAGGCATCTGAATATCCATCAGTACTGCATCATATGGCGCTGACTGAACCTTGCACACAGCTTCGGTACCGTTATTGGCAACTTCGACATTGGCTCCGCTGCAGCTGAGAAGCTCGCGCGCCACCTGTTGGTTGATGGGATTGTCTTCTGCCAGCAATAATCGATAGCCGCTCAGGTCAGGCACTTCATTGTGAAGGTCTGAACTCTTGTCACCTTGTCTGCTGTAGACACTGTCGGCACCTTTCAGCTCCATCAAGGTGTCAAACAGTGCCGAGGTGTTTAGCGGTTTGACCAAGGTGGCGGCCGCGCCAGCTTCGCGAGCCTGATTGCGGAGTCCTTCGCTTCCATAGGCTGTAACCAGCACCACGGTGGGAGTTTTGGCATGTTGGGGCAGTTGATTCAACTTCTCACAGGCCTGAATGCCATTCATGCCAGGCATCTTGTAATCCATCATGATCAGGTCGTAACTTTGGCCCTCTTCGGCCAAATGTTTAAGCGCCTGTTCTCCGCTGGGCAGGGCGACGGCCTTCATCTTCAGGCTTTCCAACATCTCTACCAGCGTGATGCGGGCTGCGTCATTGTCATCGACCACCAGCACATTTAGAGCGTTCAGCTCTTGGGGAGGTTCAGAGTTGAGAGACTCTTTCTCAGGCAGCTGATAGCGAGCTGTAAAGTGGAAACAGCTACCTTTGCCGAATTCACTTTCAACCCAGATCTCGCCCCCCATCATCTCGACCAGACGTCGGCTAATGGCAAGACCCAGTCCGGTGCCTCCAAATTTACGAGTGGTGGAGTTGTCAGCCTGGCTGAACTTGTCGAATAACTTACTTTGCTGCTCGTCGGTTAAGCCAATACCTGTATCGCGCACAGAGAAATGGAGCAATGCATTGCGCTCGTCGCATTGGTCGCAGTTTATATTGACCTCGATCTCGCCTTGAGAGGTGAATTTCACAGCATTGTTGCAGAGGTTGATCAGGATTTGCCCGAGACGCAGAGGGTCACCGATAAATGACGTGGGCATATCTGGATGACAGCGGAATACCAGCTCAAGCCCTTTCTCTTCCGCGATCAGGGAAACCATGTTGGAGAGGTTATCGAGAATGTCGACCATCTCGAACGGGATCATCTCCATATCCAGCTTGCCTGCCTCGACCTTGGAAAAATCGAGGATGTCATTAAGGATCCCAAGCAGAGTTGAAGCGGATGCCTTCACCTTCTTCAGATAGTCAAACTGCTTATCATCCAGCTCGGTTTTCAGGGCTAAGTCAGTCAAGCCTATGATGGCATTCATTGGTGTACGGATTTCGTGGCTCATGTTGGCCAGAAACTCCCCCTTGGCCTTGCTGGCAAGCTCAGCTTCATCCTTGGCACTGCGCAACAGTTTGTTGGTGGCTCTGAGTTCATTGGTGCGCTTAATAACGCGCTCTTCAAGCTCTTCGTTTAGCTTTTGTAGGGCATTGTCAGCGGTGATCCGTGCCTGAATCTCCTTCTCTGCCTTATCTTTGGCTTCTTCAAGTTGACTGACCTGAATGTCGATTCTGCGGATCAAACGGTTAAAGGCCTGTGCTAACTGGCTGAGCTCACGGTTACCTTGTAGTTGGAGGTGTTCTGAATCTTCCTTCTTATGATCACTGCGTTGGCTAAGCCGGGCAACGTGTTCAGTGAACGATTTGAGAGGTGTGTGCAAACGCTTTTGGATAACTAACAAAGCGACGCCCATGATCAGTACCAGGCTTATCACGGAGTTAGCGATGGTCAATGTGGCACGCTCGTAAATCAGCTCGGATACCCACTCATCATCGGCATAAATGATCAGCTGACCTAAGGGTGTGTCCTGTCGTTGCTGGTTGTAGAACAGAGGCAATGTACGCGGGCTGACCGTTTGAAATTCATTGATGTTGGTGGATGTAGCTGGTGTATCACCGACGCTGGCGACCCTGTTGCCATCAAAATCGACCACTTCAACCCCCTCAACATAGGGCAGGTTGTATAGCCCCACGAGTTGGGCATTTAGCAGAGAGTCGTCATAGGTCCACAGCGACTTGGCAATACCTGGCCCGAAGCTCTCCAATATGCCTGAGACCAACTCTTCAAGTCGGTCATTCATGTTGTTATGGGTGTACGTTAACTGGACCGTGATTAACAGAGCTGCGATGGCCAGATAGGCACCACAGATCATCTTAATCACCTGCACCGCCATCGATTGTTTGGGATGTGTGCGGTTTACCATAGAAAAACAACCTTAATTCAAATAGCGGGAAACCAGCTCTTTGTAGCGTCCGGTATTGTGGAGCTGAGCTAACCCCTCATTAAATTCATTGCGAAGTTGCTCATCCTTGAAACTGACCTGAAACTGGGTGGCTTCGGAGAAAATCGGGTGCACCACCAATGGGTCTCGGGTGTCGAAATTATCATCTAATTGTGCCGATAATGCTTTAAATACATTCAACTCAATGATGATAGTATCCGCACGATCGTGCCAGAACATTTTGACCGCTTGGATCGGGTTGGGCAGCTCTGTATAGCGCAAAGGTACCGGCGAATTTTGGATACGCTGGGGCGAAAACATCGCGGCGAACTCTCCACCTAGCTGGCGATAGGTATTCTGGCTTGTCACCACCCGGAGCCCGGTGAGGTCAGAGATGTTCTGTAATCTCAGGTGTTGCTTCTTTTTGCTGAGAGCGACATAGCGGTAGGCGATAAAGGGAGCTGAATAGTAGTTACCATCAGGACGTTCCTGTACCCCGACCGCGGCATCGGCGCTTCCATTCCCCAGTAGGTGCGTCAGTCGCCGATTAGAGGCCTGGAATGACTCAAAGGTATGACCCCGGGTAGCCAATGCTTCGCGCAGAATAGCGACCTCTAAACCGCGCTTGCCACCGGCCATCACATAGGGGGGACGATCCTCTCCTACCGCCACAACCAGATGCGCAGCAAACACGGGCTGCATGATACAGGTTGTCACAATTGCGACTAAGAAAGTGAATTGACACCCAAATCGACCCACGAAGATCCCATATGCTGTCACGCGATTGAATGGATGACAGCATACATCAGCCAAGCATGTGGGGCTATCCGTTATGGCTGACCACAATCAAACGAATGGCATCCAGTTTCAGTTGCGCTTTGTCCAGCGCATTAAGCAGGCCCTCTTTTTGCTCCTGAAGGAATTGGATCTCATCTTCTCGAATTGATGGGTTAACCGCCTTTAGCGCCAATAGTCGGTTCTGCTCAGCGTCCAGCGTGTTGATAACCTGCTGGCGAGCTTCTTCCTGTAGCGCTGCCATCGATGTCTCTGCCAGCGGCTTACTCTGATTCAAAAGCGGATGAACCACACTCTGTGCCGTCATCGCCAGTTTTGAAGCAGTATGACGATTCACACGCGACAATTGTTTCTGCAGCCCCTCAAAAGGTACTTTGTCTGCCAGGTTGCTGCCGTTTTTATCCATCAACAGTCTGATCGGGGTTGGCGGCAGGAAGCGACCCATTTGGTAATGGCGCGGTGCAGTTGCTTCAGCTACGTAGATCAGTTCGACAAGCACGGTTCCAGCTGGCAGGGCTTTGTTTGGCAACAGGGATACGGTCGCACTACCTGTATCACCGGTCAGAATCATCTCTAGAATGCCTCCGACCATGGGGTGATCCCAGGTCATCAGCTGCACATCCTCCCGGGCCAGCGCGGTCTGGCGATCAAAGGTGATCTGAACGCCGTCGTCTGGCAGTCCGGGAATATGGGGATACAACATGTGGTCACTGGGCTTCAGGATCATCACGTTGGTGCTGCCATCTTCCTGGTTGATTCCCAGAGTGTCGAACAGGCTGAACATAAAGGTGGCGAGTTCAGTCTTGTTGTCTTCGACACTGACTAAATCAGCGAGTTGCTCAGCTCTACCCTGGCCAGACGAGTGTAACTCCAGCAGCTTGTCACGGCCCTGTTCAAGCTGTTGCTTTAACTTCTGATAGCTTTTTTGAGTATCGGACAGCAACTCGTCCCATGTGCCTGTTTCGTCGCCCTTAATCGTAGGCCAGAGGTTTGACTCATATTCGCGATAAAGTGCGTCTCCGCATGGATTGATCTGGGCGAAGGCCTGTAATCCTTGATCGTACCAATCGAGCAATCTCGCCTGACTTGAGTCAGCGAAGTAGGGAGCATGAACAGAGATCGTTCGTGTCTGACCGATTCGGTCGAGTCGACCGATACGTTGTTCCAGCAAGTCTGGGTGTGCTGGCAGGTCGAACAGCACCAGGTGAGCGGCAAACTGGAAGTTTCGGCCTTCACTACCGATCTCAGAGCAAACCAGAACCTGTGCGCCTTCTTCCATGTCGGCAAAATAGGCTGCGGCGCGGTCACGCTCAAGAATACTCATATCCTCGTGGAACACGCCGGTAGGGATACCTTCTTTCTGGCGCAGCGCTTGCTCCAGTTGCATAGCCGTTTGTTTGCGACTGCAGATAATCAGGACTTTTTCCTGTTTTAGTTCGCCCTTCAATTGATCAATCAACCAGCCTACGCGTGGGTCGAACTGCCACCAACTGGCATCTTCGCCTTCAAACTGCTGGAATACGCGTTCAGGATAAAGGCACTCCGGAATAGGTGACTGCTGTTTATTGCTGTTCAGCGCTGCAATTACCTTAATAGCGGTTTTGTATTGCTCTGGCATAGTCAACGAGTGGCGACACAGTTGACGGCCCGGGAAACCCTTGATTGCGCTACGGCTGTTGCGGAACATGACACGGCTGGTTCCGTGACGGTCCAACAGAGCGGCAATTAATTCATTTCGCGCTGCTTGCTGTTCTGGGGCTGAGACACTGTCATCCAAACAGTTGAGCTGGGGCTGAATGTCCTGCTCACTAAGCAGTTCAGTGAGCTGGGCCTGTTCAGCCTGAGTTAGCGGTGTATCACGCAGCAAAGCGTCTGCGGCATCGGCAACCTGACGGTAGCCCTGCTCCTCACTGACAAACGCCTCGTAATCAAAGAAACGATCCGGATCTAACAAACGCAGGCGAGCAAAGTGACTTTCATGGCCCAACTGGTCCGGTGTCGCAGTGAGTAGCAATACGCTTTCAGTTTCTTCTGCCAGGCTTTCTACTACCTGATAATCTCGACTGGGTTTCTCTTTTGACCATGCCAAGTGGTGTGCTTCGTCCACCACCAACATGTCCCAGCCAGCATCTATGGCGTAGTCGAACCACTGCTTTTTACGCAGCAGTTTAGGGGTACACAATACCAACTGTTCCGTTTCAAACGGGTTGAGCGCCTCGTCATAGGCCTGTTGGCAGCGCTCTTCATCAAAGATTGCAAACTTAAGATTAAAGCGACGAAGCATCTCTACCAGCCACTGGTAAAGCAGGGCTTCTGGGACCACAGCGATCACACGTTGGGCCCGGCCAGTCAGCAGCTGCTGATGAATAATCAAACCCGCTTCGATGGTTTTACCTAAGCCCACTTCGTCGGCCAACAAAAGCCGTGGTGCGTGGCGCTTACCGGCCTCGTGAGCAATATGAAGCTGGTGCGGAACCAAGCCAATGCGACCACCAACAAGCCCTCTTAGCTGCGAACGCTGCCAGCCCAGTTGGGTTTGCCAACAGTTGTAGCGCATCGCAAAGCGGTCACTTTTGTCTACCTGACCTGCAAACAATTTATCCTGCGGCTTATTAAAGCGCAGTTCGTGGCTGAGCAAGGTTTCGCGAAGCTCTGTTGCTTCACCTGTGTCCGTGCGGGTGCCTTGGTAAGTCAGCAGGTCATTGGCCTCGACTATCTCATCTACCGTCATTTGCCAGCCGTCACCACTTTCAATGACGTCGCCGGGGTGAAAACGTACCCGAGTGACAGGGGCATCATTTTTTGCATAGTGGCGCTGCTCGCCGCTGGCAGTAAACATCAAGGTGATCTGGCGGGCATCGATGTTTACCAGGGTTCCTAATCCAAGTTCGCTTTCACTATCACTGATCCAGCGTTGGCCGAGGGCAAATGGCATGGTGTCTTGTTCCGAAGCAGGGGCTGAAAAAAAGGGCGCTATGTTAATCGAAGTGTAGACGTCACGCAGCCCAAGAATTGTGCGATCGGTCGGTTTTATTTTTTTGCTGGTCGAAGTAGGCTAGGAGATGTTGGCTTCAGGCAGTGTTTTTGTCTCGAAGCTGACTGCTACCGAGCAAGTGAGGGCAGTCTTCAGAGACTTGCCGTTTGTCAAAGCAACCCAGGAGAAATGCCTATGGGTCAGGAAGACAAGATCCTCTATATCCTCGATACCAACGTCCTACTTCACGAGCCTCTCGCGATATACAACTTTCAGGAACACGATGTCATAGTGCCTATGACGGTTCTTGAAGAGCTAGACCAAATCAAAGATCGAAAAAAAGATGTCAGTCGTGATGCTCGCATCGCTATCCGTGCTATTGACGATGCGTTACGAGATGCAACCCCGGAAGAAATAACCGCAGGTGTGCCTTTGCCCACCGCCAATGAGGTGTCTGGTACTGGCAGCGGCCACCTCTCTATTTATGCGGATCATGCTTTGCCTCAGGTGCAGGAGCACCTACCCGGTGAAGCCAATGATAACCGCATTATTAACACGGCTCTGTATCTGCAGGAGGAGAAAAAACCACTGAAAGTGGTTCTGGTAACCAAAGACATCAACATGCGCCTCAAGGCCAAAGGCGCAGGCCTGAATCATGTTGAAGATTACCGCACCGACCAATTGATCAGTGACGTCAGCCTCTTGTCAAAGGGCTTTCAGGAGGTAGAAGGCAACTTCTGGGAGCAGGTCAGCGACTGCGAAACCAGCTCCGATGGACGGGATACCGTGCAGGAGGTTACCGCACCTCAGATAGACAATATTTTCCCCAACCAGTATTTGCTGGATGAAACCGAGCAGTTCTGTGGCCGGGTCATCGGTGCTGAAGGTGACAGACTTAAGTTTCGGGACTTGGGGCGTGAACGCTTGATGAGTCGCACGGCCTGGGGCGTGTCACCCAAAAACATTTATCAGGGCATGGCGTTAAATGCTTTGCTGGATCCGGACATTGATCTTGTCATTCTTACCGGGCCTGCCGGTTGCGGTAAAACCCTGTTGGCATTGGCCTGTGCTTTGGAGCAGGTGGTTGAAACCGGTACCTATGACAAGGTGATCGTGACCAGAAATACGCCAGAAATTGCCGAGTCAATCGGCTTCTTACCTGGCACAGAAGAGGAAAAGATGGCGCCCTGGCTGGCGGCCGTAACTGATACGTTAGAGGTGCTGCATAAGAGTGACGAAAATTTTGAAGGCAGCATGCACTACATCATGGAGAAGGCCAACATCCAGTTTAAGTCGATAAACTTTATGCGCGGACGCAGTATTCAGAACTCGTTTGTGCTGCTGGATGAGTGCCAGAACCTGACCGCGTCCCAGATTAAAACCATCATCACCCGGTGTGGTGAGGGCACTAAGCTGGTGTGCTCGGGCAACCTGTCTCAGATCGACAGCAACTACCTGACCGCTGTGACTTCAGGACTGACCTATATCGTTGAACGCTTTAAAGATTTTGAGGGCAGCGCTAACGTCTATCTGAACGGTGTGGTGAGGAGCCGCTTGGCATCTTTTGCAGAGGAACACCTGTAAAAACCTTCGTCTCTTTTCACGTTTTTAACAAAATGGCCGCTTTGCGGCCTTTTTGTTATTGAAATGTTACTTCTGCCGCTTATAAATGATTGAAAAACCGACTAAGGTAAAGCATACATTGGTCTAATCAATTTTCAGTATGAACAGCCTGTTTAGGACGGCTAGAAGCGTTTATCTGGTTACCGCCTTTTTTATCCTACTTGTTGCCATCGTCGTATGGCGGTTAACCGAACATAGCGTTGCTATGTCGAAGCAGCAGCAGGCTGCCTCGTTGCAGACAGTACTCAGGATCACCCATCAGGGGCTGTTGTCCTGGCATGACCAGCAGATCAACACGCTTACTGCATTAATCAACAATCCCATTTACCTGCCATTGGCAAACCAACTGCGTTTGCTGCCCAAAGACGCCAGCTTGATCTCTGTTTCTCCGGCTCACACCACGTTACATATGCAGGTGATGCCGATGTTGCGGGAGATGAACTTCAGTGGATATGAACTGGTTGATGCCAACGGTATCGTCATCTCAAGTAACGATGAGGCCAGAGTAACCCAGGCCAGCGGCCTGCTTGAGCAAGGCCCGTTATTCAGGCGTTTAATGCAGGGAAATACGGTTATCAGTGAGCCTTTACCTGCACCAAACAGGCCATCACACACCAATATTATCGTTGCCGCACCGCTGTTTGATAACGCAGACAATGTGATTGCTGCATTATTGATTGAGCAGGATGCTGAGATCAGTCTTGGCAAGATCCTCAAGCGTGGTCGACAGGGCGAATCTGGCGAAGCTTATGCGTTTACCCGAGAGGGGTTAATGCTGACCAGCAGTCGCTTTGAACCGCAATTGCGTAGTTTGGGATTATTGGAAGCGGACCAACGTGCCAATCTCAACCTGATGTTGACCGATCCCGGCTATCGATTAACACCACAGCAAAAAGCAAGGAACAACGCCTCGCAGCCCCTTACCTCTATGGTTAAACAAGCGGTGAAGTATGGCAGTGGTTTTGATGTTGATGGTTATCGTGACTATCGCGGTGAGTTGGTGACTGGTGCCTGGCTATGGGATGACGAGTTAGGTTTTGGTATCGCAGTAGAGATGGATGTGAATGAAGCTTATGCACAATCACGCCAAGGGGTTATCTCTTCGATAGGTTGGACCGTTCTACTTGCCATTGGCACCCTAACCTTTGCCATTGTTATGGTGCGTTTTCGCAGGCGGATGCAGAAGCAGGACCACCTGCTAACCGAGTTAATTAATCGCGCCCCAGTTCAGTTGTCGATAAAGGATCTGGACGGTCGTTATTTGATGGTGAACGATGCGCTGGCAAGTCGTTTTGCGGTGGACAAGAAGTCCCTGGTCGGTGCCAAAGTTGAAGACTACATGCCTCACCCCGAAGCTCGCAGTATCAGAATGCACGATACCGAGGTACTTGAAACTGCCGAAGTAAAACTGTTTGAAGAGACGTTTGATATGGGGGGGCAGAGGGAAGTTCTGCGTACCGTGCGTTTCCCACTGTTTGACCTCGATGGAAAGGTTGAAGCCCTGTGCGCCGTTGCCGTTGATGTCACCGAGCAAGTGATGCTGCGGGAGGAGTTACATCAACTGAATGAAGAGTTAGAGCGGCGCGTGGCAGAACGTTCGCTTGAGGCGATCCAGGCTAATCAGGCGAAGAGTGAATTTGTCGCTAATATGAGCCATGAAATCAGGACGCCAATGAATGCTGTTCTCGGCATGGTTCAATTGCTTTACAACACACCGCTGACATCGCAACAGAAAGATTATGTCGACAAAGCTCAGCTCAGTGCTAAGGCGTTGTTGCAAATCATCAACGATATTCTCGACTTCTCGAAGATTGAAGCGGGCAAATTGGCTCTGGAGAAGATCGAGTTTCAACTGGACAAAATTCTGGATCAGGCAATCAGCTTAACCGCCCATAGACTAGTAGGGAAAGAGGTTGAGTTGATGCTGGATGTGGACGAAGTGGTGCCCAAATACCTGCTGGGCGATCCTCTGCGTTTAACCCAGGTTCTTACCAATCTGCTGAGCAATGCGACCAAGTTTACCACCCAAGGGGAAATTACACTTCGCGTAAGAGGCGTACAGGTTGGAAAACACAACGCCAATCTGGTGTTTGAGGTTCACGATACGGGTATAGGAATAGAATCAGAGCGTCTTGAAACCTTGTTCTCGCCGTTCGAGCAGGCGGATGGTTCAACTACGCGGGAATTCGGTGGCACCGGACTTGGCCTATCTATTTGCAAGCGGCTGGTTGAGCTGATGGGCGGACAGATCACCGTGACCAGTGAAGTGGGTGAGGGCACCTGTTTTCGCTTTACTCTGTCTATGCCAACCGCAGAGCAGAGCAGTGTCACTAAAGCGTCTAGTGCCTTGAAGGGCAAGCTGGCTCTTGTTGTCGACGATAGCGCCGGAGCCCGGGGCATCTATGCCAATATGCTGCAGAGTTTTGGTATGGAGGTATTTGAAGCCAGAGACGGTGAAGCTGCGCTGACCGAGGTTGTCCGAAGGGCGCAGTCGGGGACGCCTTATCAGCTATTGTTGGTGGACTGGAAAATGCCGCGTATGGATGGGCTTCAGTTGCTTGACCAACTGCTAGCCATGCAGAAAGACAATCCAGTGTTTGCCATGCCGCAGGTGCTGATGATGACCGCGTTTGGTTACGAAGACGAATTCGCCCGTCAGGTGCACCCGCTCTCCAGTAAAACGCTGTACAAACCCTTTACTCCCTCAGCGCTGTTCGATCAGCTATGTGACATGTTCGACTTAAAACCGGTTCAAGATGCTGGCAAGTCGATGCAGATGATAGATCTTACCCAACGTCGGATATTGCTGGTTGAGGATAACCCGATTAATCAGCAAGTAGCTTCAGAACTGTTGGCCAGTCGTGGCGCGGATGTTGATGTCGCCAGTAATGGTCGTCAAGCGATTGCGATGACCCAAAACGGTGATTATGAGTTGATTCTGATGGATATTCAGATGCCAGAGATGGATGGTCTTGAAGCAACTCAGAATCTACGTGAGCTGGGCAGTGAACTGCCTATCATTGCGATGACAGCCCATGCCATGAACGAGGATAAGGAAAAGAGTCTTGCGGCAGGGATGAATGATCATATCAATAAACCAATTGATCCAGAGTTGATGTTCAGTGTGATCAAACGCTGGTTACCAGAGCAGCGGCAGCCTTCAGGCGAACAGGAAAGCCTGTTCGACAGTACATTTGCGTTGGGGCAGTGTTCAGGTAATGAAACTCTTCTGGGTAATGCGTTGCGTAGCTTTGTTGGTGAAGCGGCAAAATCGATGGAAGCGATTGCAGGGTTCCACAAGGCGAAGGAGCTGGAACTGCTCGCTCAGACACTGCACAAACTCCGTGGTAGTGCATCCAACCTGGGAATGGTGAAGCTGGTTGAAGGCACTCGACTTGGCGAGAGTCTGTGTAGCGAAGGTAAGCCAAGTCATGAATATGAGGGCTGGGTCACCGACTTCCGTTTACTGTTTCAACAGACTATCCAATCAGTTAAAAAGTACTTGGAGCAACATCAGGATTCCTCTATTCGTGTTGTGCCAGTGCCAAGAGATACCCTGCTTGATCGCCTTGAAGGACTCAGAACGCGGATCCAGCAAGGCGAGTATATTGATGATCAGGAGATCGCCAGATTAAAGGCCAGCTTCCGAGCTGGGGAAGATAGTGCATTGTTCGAGCGCTTGAGTAGAAGCCTGTTTTCGCTGGATCAGGAAGCCGCACTGGGTTATCTAGAACAGCTGTTAGAACTGTTGCGCGCCCGCTATAGATAATGAAGGTCAACATGCGTACGCAACTGAATGTAGTCACTGTTGCTCCTGCCACCACGCAGGGATGGGATCTGCTGCTAAACAGCACTGATTACGCGCTCACGCGTTTAACCAGTGAAGAGCAGTTGGACAAATTACCTTCAGCCACCCATTTGGTGCTGGTTGATCAAAGCTTGCTTTCAGCCACCTTGCTCCAGTCTTGTCAAAATGCTGGCCATCAAGTCGTGGTCATCACAGAGGTTGTTGAACCCGCTCAACAGACTCAGTGGCTGGCGGAAGGGGTGAAAGATATTCTGGTATTGCCCTTGTCTGCAGCCCTAATCAAAGAGCGGATCTCGCAGCTGGCTGCCAATTTGGATGCCACGTCAGCGGGTATCGACCCCCTGACTAAACTGCCGAACCGTCATCAACTGAGTAAACACCTGGAGCAGCAGATAGCCTCTGCCAGTGGTGCGAAGCAAAGTTTCGCTGTGATGTTTGTCGATTTGGAGCATTTTAAAGAGGTTAATGATCTACACGGCCACCAATTTGGTGATCAACTGCTTCGGCAGGTGACTGAACAGATGAAACATGAAGTCGAGTCACCCAATCTGCTTTGTCGCTACGGTGGTGATGAGTTTGCCGTTGTGCTTGCGCCGGGTGATAGCTCAGAACTCCAGGCACGCCAGTTGGCGATTCGTTTAATCAGCTTGCTAGAGCAGCCTTTTGAAATAGAAGGGCGGCGTATTTCGTTAGGTGCCAGTGTAGGTATCAGCCTCTATCCAGAGCATGGTGAGTGTGCTTCCTCGTTGTTGGATTGTGCAGATGTCGCCATGTTTGAAGCCAAGAGCCGTGGTGTCGGTGATGTCATGCTCTACGCAAGTTTTATGGCCGAAGGTGCCAGTTATCGTGAAACCTTGGAGCGTCGCCTACCTGGGGCTTTGGAGCGTCAGGAGCTGGTCATGTATTACCAGCCAGTATTTGATCTCCTCGGCACTCGGGTTGTCAGTGCCGAGGCACTGCTTCGCTGGGAGGAGCCCGAGTTTGGGTTGATTCCACCAGGTGACTTTTTGTCTGTGGTTGAATCCGCAGGGGTCAGTGAAGCTCTCGGCGAATACATCCTGGCTCAGGTCTGTCAGACGTTGAAACAATGGCAGGACGCAGGTATCCAGCTGTCGATCGCGGTAAACCTATCCACCTTCCAATTAGATGCCGCAGATTTCCTCAACCGTATTCATGCGGTGGTTGAATCACATGGTGTTGATTTCCATCAGTTGCAGTTTGAGATCACTGAATCGATGCTGTTTACCGGCACGGTTAGAAAGCTGGAGCAGCTGTCATCGCTGGCTAGAGCCGGTGCAGAGATCATTCTCGATGATTTTGGTTATGGGCTTTCTAACTTCAGCAACTTGGTTAAATCACCGTTGTCAGCGATCAAGATCGATCGGCGCTTTGTTGCTGCTGCAACAGAGGACCAGTCAACTCAGACCTTGATCCGCAGTTTGATATCCTTGGCTCATTCACTGCAAAAGCGCGTCGTGGCAGAAGGGGTTGAAACGATGGCACAGCGGGATCTACTGTTGTCCATGGGGTGTGAGCAGGGACAGGGGTTCCAGTTTGCCCATCCGATGCCGGGAGAACTATTTATAGATTGGTTCCACCAGGATAGCGAGCTTGCCATCGCCACACAACCTGCACAGCAGGCACCTCCAGAGTTTGAGGAGAACTAATCGCGTTGAAGCAGGGGATCCTCAAGCGATATTCGAGAGCAATTAGGCTGGCCTATGTCGGCGTATTGCTTGTGGCCCTCTGCGCTTCCCTTGTGCTTTATCAACTGCACAGTGATGAGGCCCTGCAAAGACACAACCAAGGCATCGATGATTACGCTGAGTACGTAGATAAACTACTCGGCAGCAGTGCTCGTGCAATGGGCGGCCTGAATCAGTTTGCTACCGACCATTTGAGTCAGCCGCTTCGGATAAACCAGCCCTATCTGCTCAGTCATTTTGAATCCAATTCCCTAGAGCAGTACTACGAAGAGATTACCGATTCCAATTATCGCCGCGTATCCGGTGTCCACTTTGGTCGAATCATTGGTCGAGGCACTCTCTACGACCGTGGAGAGTGGTTCTTTCGTGAGTTGATGATGGTGGCAGACTTGGATACAGGTTTGCTGATGCTTGAGATGTCTGTGCCTCAAGTCGGCGCCATGTACTACTGCTCGCAAAGCGGCTTCGTCAATATGTTTCCCTGGACCGCAGAGTATGCGCCGGTAGCTAAGGAGTTACTGGCCAATGTCGAGGCCTGCGCTACCGAGCCCTCACAATGGTCATCGCCCATGGTGTCCAAGGTGTTGCAGCAATTAGTGGTCACTCTGTCTGAGTCGGTTTCGGTTGGTGAAGAGCGCCAGGGCCGGGTAGTTATGGAGCTGCCTTTAGCCTTGTTAACCGAGTATCTCAATGAACAAAAGGCACTACCAGGCAGTGCGATGTTGGTGGACCCTGATGGTAAAGTTCTGGCCCATGAAAAGCTGGTAAAGCAGAACGAGCTTACCATTTATGACTGGCAGATCGGCCTGCCGGAAGCGCTGCGCGACTTCTCGCTTGAACAGCTAAAAGAGCTCCGTAGCGGCAGTGTGATTCGTGGTTATCATGTAAAAACTTCGCTGTTACCCAATGCTCCCTGGTTGCTGGTTTATGTGACACCAGAAGAACAACTACTGGGGCCGCTTAGAATCGAGTTTGCACTCAATCTTTTCCTGCTGTTTGCAGGTCTTTCGGTGCTGGTATCGATTACCAATCATCTTTCAAAACTGACCTTCGTTCAGCCTGCGACCGAATTGCTTTATCACATTGAAGCCTGCTCTGAAGGCAACATTCGTAAAGATTACCCATCCCCAAAGGGGTGGAATGCCTGGTATGAGCTGGTCAGCGAAACTTTCTCCCAAAAACGCGCGTTATTGCGGGCGCTGGAGGAGCAGAATCTGCACTTGGACAATCAGGTTGCTGAACGCACCAGAGAGTTGAGAGAGCGCAGTGAACAGCGGGAAAAAGAGTTCAGTCTGCTGCGGTCATTGCTCGACTCTATTCCCGATCTCATCTATTTCAAAGATGAGCAGGGGCGTTATCTTGGGTCTAATAAAGCCTATGAGCGGGCGCTCGGAATGGAGGGCAATGAGCTGATTGGTGAGCTTGGACCGCAGTTGGAACCTGTGTCGGGTGACGACACTAAAGAAGATGCGCGGGTATATCGCCGCCGAGAACAGGTTTCGAAACGTGATTGGTATCGACTGGCTGATGGTACTGAAGCTCTACTCGATACGTTGCGCACCCCATTTTTTGATCGCAATGGCGATTTTTTGGGACTGATCTGTATTGGACGAGACGCAACATCTCAATATCAAGCGGAGCAGAAGCTGCATCAAAGTGAGCGTCGATTCAGAACCGCACTGGAAGCGGTGGCTGATGGTTTGTGGGATTTCAGGCCAGATCAGCCCGCACTGTTTGCAAGCGATCGATTCTGGACCATGCTGGGCTATGAGCCTGGCGAACTGTCATTTACGCGAGATGCCTGGCATTCCCTGGTTGCAGAATCTCATCGAGAAAAATTTGAATCAGAGCTGAACGCGTATCTCAACAAAGTCTCTGTATCAGAACCTAGGGGTTTTGATATGGAGTATGAGCTGAACTGCAAAAGCGGCAAACGTCTTTGGGTTCGAATTCGCGGTAGCGTGGTTGAGTGGGACGAGCGTGGTAAACCCCTGCGTATGATGGGGACTCACAGTGATATTTCACAGCGCAAACAGTTTGAGCAGGTGCTCCTCAAAGCGAAGCAGGAAGCAGAGTTGGCCAGCCGCTACAAGAGTGAATTTCTTGCCAATATGAGCCATGAGATCCGCACGCCGATGAATGCGATCCTTGGCATGTTGCGATTGGGGTTGAAGACGCGGCCCGAAGCTCCCCTCGTCACGTATCTGGAAAAAGCACGTGGCGCGGCCGATGGTCTGTTGGGCATCATCAATGACATTCTCGATTTCTCAAAAATTGAAGCGGGCAGAATGGATCTTGAGCAGATCCAATTTGATCTCGAAGAGGTGGTTGAGCTTGCCATCAGCCATATCGCTATCCGTGCTGAACAGAAACAGATAAGCCTGGTTGTTGAAATGGCGGACGAGTTGCCGACCATACTGGTAGGGGACCCCCTGCGACTGGGCCAAGTCATGAATAACCTGCTCAGCAATGCCGTGAAATTCACCGATGAAGGCGAGATCAGAATTGCACTGAGCTATGAAACTGAGGGGACCGATCAGATTCGATTGCATGTTGTTGTCAGTGACACCGGAATGGGTATCGACAGCGGCGCACAAAAACATCTGTTTGAGGCATTTCAGCAGGCTGATGGCTCTATGACTCGTCGCTTTGGTGGCACTGGGCTTGGACTCTCCATCTGTCGCCAGTTGGTAGAACTGATGGGAGGAAGTATCCAGGTTGAGAGTGAGCCTGGTGAAGGCAGCAGATTTATGTTCGATCTTATCGCCAAACAGCCCGATAGCGCTCTTCAACCGCAACAGCCTCTACCTTACAAAAAAGCCTTGTTGTGGTTGGAAAAGAGAGATGAGCAAAAAGAGTTGGCAGAAGCTTTGAAACGTATAGGCATGTCGACTCAGACTGTGATGGGCAAGCAGAGTTTGATCGACGGGTTACGAGAAAGCGACGACAGCGCATTGCTGTTTGTTGATGAGGCCCGCCTGGGCGACCCTGTGTTGACCAAGATATTAAGCAAAGAATCTCATTGGCGGTTGATGGTGGTTGGTGGCGTGGCCCAACACCATTTGCCGGATGCGCTTAAAGGCCAGGCAGACTGGTTACTCAGGCCCATACTTCCTGGCAGGCTAAGACGAACACTCATGCGCCTGCATCGAGACTCTGCCAGTGAGCAACCGCTCACAGAGCAGCTTTCATCGATGAAGGACAAACGAGTTCTTCTGGTCGAAGACAACCAACTGAACCAAGAGGTGGCACTTAGCCTGCTGGGCGAATATCCGGTTGAAATTGAAGTGGTCGATAATGGCGCTAAAGCGGTGACTATGGTGCAGCAGAAGAGTTTTGACTTGGTATTGATGGATATTCAGATGCCGGTCATGGATGGACTTACCGCGACCGAAACGATACGCACCCTGCCGGGTATGGCTGAATTGCCAGTTATTGCGATGACCGCACATGCTATGGCTGGAGATCGTGAGCGCAGTATTCATGCCGGCATGAATGACCATATCACCAAACCGATCACGCCTGAATCCATCGAACAAGTACTAAAGAGGTGGTTGGCAAAGGATGAGCATATTGAGGCCTCGCCCTCTGTTGAGCGAACCTCAGAAAACGAAACAAACCGATCAGATGTAGACAGCAATCTTGTGCTGGATCACAGCTTCGGTTTACGGCAGTTCAGTGGCAGGCGATCAGGTTATCATAGCGCCTTGGCACAGTTTGAATCACGCTACACTAATCAGAGTCAGGCGTTAAATGAGATGCTTGTTGGAGGGAAGGGCGAGCAGCTGAAGAACGAGATTCATACCCTCAAAGGGGTGGCCGGTAACCTAGGGGCGCATGCTCTGTCGCAGGCCTGTGTAGAATGGGAACAGCATCCTGAAGATAGCAATAGCCTGGTCAAGGTCGAGCAAGCCTTAAAACAGGCATTGTTGCAGGTAAGTACGTTACTCACTGAGCAACGAAGTATCGACAGAGCCCCTGTTCAATCGGAATATGAATCGGTCCTGACACCTGAGTTAGTGATAGCAAAGCTGGATGAGATGATCACCGCCTTAAGTGCGAGTGATTACGTTGATGAAGCAACTGTAGATGATATTCGCCCACTTCTGGTGGAAGAAAAAGGCCAACTAATGCTGAAAGGGTTAGTTCGAGCGTTGAGCGAATTTGATTCTGAAAAGGCATTGGAACAAGCGCAGTTTTTAAAAGCGCATGTGGAAATGCTCAATGAAAAAGAAGGGCCTGTACGGTGAGCAGTTTAATCAGTAAGACCACAGTACTCGTTGTTGATGATGAACCGATTAATATCAAGTTATTGGCTCAGGCGTTATCACCTAAGCACAGAGTGAAAACTGCAACTAACGGCGAGAAAGCACTGCAAATAGCGATTTCTGACGATCCACCGGATCTCATTCTTCTGGATGTACAGATGCCCGATCTGGATGGCTACGAAGTTTGTCGATTGTTGAAGCAGGATGCTCGTTCGAAAAATACCCCTGTGGTGTTTATTACCGGCAAAAACAGCAGCGAAGATGAAGCCCATGGTTTGGAGCTGGGAGCTGTTGATTACATCACTAAACCTTTCAGCTTGCCGATTGTGCTTGCGCGTGTAAAAAATCACGTAGCGCTAAAGAAGAAAAATGACTTACTGGAACAGTTAGTGTTTATTGATGGCCTGACTGAGATACCCAATCGCCGTCGTTTTGATGAATTGCTGGAATCAGAGTGGTTGAGAGCCCGCAGAAACAGTACGCCAATGGCCATTCTGATTATGGACATCGACTGTTTTAAACTGTTTAACGACAATTACGGCCACACAGAAGGTGACGACTGCTTGCGTGCTACCGCTGCGGCGCTGGCGAACACACTGCGTCGACCTGCTGACTTTGTCGCTCGATACGGTGGTGAAGAGTTTGTCGCGATTGTTCCTGAAGCGACCGAAGAGGCGGCCGTTTCTTTGGCGGAAAAGATGCGTGCTGCTGTCGAAAGTATGGGTGTCCCACATGCTTATTCAGAAGTGGCTGACGTCGTGACTCTCAGTATTGGTGTGGCTGGCACTATTCCTTCGATGGAGAGAACGCCTGAGCAGTTATTACAGGCGGCTGACGAAGCGTTATACAAAGCAAAACAAGCTGGCCGAAACAGGGTGTTTTCTACCCACCTCTAATTTGACTTCAAGGCATCGGAAGCACGCTGTAGTTACCATTTAGAATGGCATTACGGCTGCTTTCTCCTGCTGATGCCAGGCGGATTTGCGCAGGCCCAGCCACTTCCGCCACTATGTAATTGATGCCCTGATCCTGCACTTTAAGGTCGGTTTCCAGATAAGGCATTCTTAGGCCCAGCATGGCATGGTTAGGCATGTAGATCATCGCCATACTCAGTTGTGGATAAACTGCCTTCATAATCGCTGCCAACAACACCGCCTTACTGTCACAGTCGCCGCGATTCTCCTCGAGTACCCTGAGGGGCGGGAGGTAGCTGAGGTTTGCCGATGTGATCCTGGAGTCCTGAGTGACATAGGGAATCGATTGGATGAAAGGTAACAGGTAATCAGCGACCTGTCGGGCGGGGGCATTAGGGAAGCGCTCGACAATCAATTTGGCCAGCGGCTTCATCGCTGGAACAGAGACTTTCATATAGTGAAGGTGATCCGGAATCACCCCTGTCTCGCCCCACGGGCTTTCGTAAAGACGATAGTTATTTCGCTGGTAGTATGCCTGCCGTGCTTCCTGAGCGGCTTGGTGCAGTGCGCCTCTTACTTTTGCCTCAAAGTCACTGTCTTTGGACTTCACCTGCCAAGTCAGGGCATTGGGCTGCTGGGATATCTTGATTTGAACCTGTTTGTGGTCGTAAGTGGCTGCTTTTTTCTGCAGGGAAATGTATGCGTGGCGATCAGCAATTTGAGGGCGATATGCTTTCGACTTTTGTTGCTGCTGTTTTAAGGCATCGAGAGGAATGCCAAAGCCCAAGTTTTGTTTTTTCTGATTACGATCCAGCCAGCTGAAGTTCAGCTTCAGCTCATTGTCAGTGCGAGTTTGGCTTGCATCCAGCTGCTGAGCTAAGCCGGACCAACTGATGAGGCCAATGATAGTTAAGACTATGAGTCGCATAATAAAAAGATTGTCGTCGCTAATCCCTTCATCGGCAAGTCGATCAATTTCTTAAGCCAAATCCCTGCATAGGTCGCAAAGCGCCAGCAATCTGCTTGTCATGACAAGGCAGAATGCATAGGGTGATCAGGTTTTAAAGCTACGGAATGCTGTTGGAGTCGACATGTTGAAAAAGGTTTTGGTCAGCCTGACTATCTTATCTGTTTCCGCGCTGTTGTTGGCGTTGGGCGCAACCTTTATTCATGGTCAGTTTTATCTTAATCAGCAGCAGTGGCAAGTCGATAGACTGGCGATACAGGAACACGTTGAGGTCGCTTTAACCGAACGAGAGTACGGCCTGTTTTCAAGCAAGCTGACTTACCGCATAACCTTGGATGCCGATCAGGATAGCCCTGTCACTTTTGTCCTAATCAACCAGGCAAGTTACTTCCCCCATCAAATACGTATTCTGAGTCAGCTAGCCGTGCCCAGCATTTGGGCCGAGCAGTTCGAATCCCCAGTGATGCCGATGCAGCTGCTGAGCCACATGGATGTGATGGGCAACTTTCATGGTGAGTTCACTATGGATAGCTGGTTGGTTGAAGATGGTGTCGCGGGGCTTGTTCAAGTGCAGCCAGCGCTGGGAACTGTGGCTGGCAACCTTGAAGCATTCGACCTGAATTTTAACTGGGATGGTTTTGCGGCCAATGGCATGTTGGGTGAAATGAAGCTGCAGGGGTTGCGTATAGCGGCTGAATTGAGAGCGATCGCGCCAGAACTCTATGTTGGTGATAGTGAGTGGTCGATTGGTGGTCTCGATTCATCGGATAGCAATAATCAGTTTTCACTGAGAGACTTCAAAGTCAGTAATGTAATGACAGAAAATGGCTCGAACCTTTCCCACGGGATATCTCTGGGGTGGGAGTCAATCACGACACAGTTGGGGGCGGCCCAATACCATTCAGCCCAGAGCTTGATGAAACTCAATATCTCAGGCATCGATAAAACGAGTTGGCTCGCGCTACAGACATTAGCGCAAGATGAGCAAGCGACTGAATCCGAAGTCGAAGCTCAGTTACTGGCGATGTTGCAAAATGGTATGGCTGTTGATGTACCTGAATTAAAACTTAATCTGCAGGACGCGAACGCATCCGGCGAGCTGCAGTTTAGCCTGGCAAGGAATGATCTAAATGAACTGGCTCAGGTACAGAGCCTGCTCGCCAAGGTTAATGGTAAGGCGAACCTGGCGGTTGATTATCGACTGGTTCAGATGCTTCCGATGCCAATCGAGCAGGTCAATCAGATGGTAGCTGTAGGCTATCTGACGTTTGATGAAAACTCGGAACAGTATCGTGCTGACTTGTCGGTAACAGAAGGCCAGTTGACGCTGAATGGCCAACCCCTGCCAATGTGAGTTTAAAGCTACTCTATGAAGTCGCTGCTTGTTTTAATTTGTAACCACTCTTTTCATGTGACGAAAATATGACCAGGGGCGCTGGCAGTAAGCTAGCTCTCTGGTTACTATCCATGCCGTTAACTATTTCATAACAGAGCGCGACAACGCGCCATATCTCCAGAGGATTGAATAATGAACCGTCTGACGACCACTGCGTTAGCTGTGGCATTGGGTCTTGGATTGACCGGCTGCCAGGATGCACCCAAGGATGAAACCGCTAAAGCGCCAGTAGCCACTGAAGCGGCTCCGGAAGCAACGCCTGCACCTGCTGCTGAAGCACCAAAAGTACTGACTTCGGGCATTGCCAAAGAGAATTTTGATCCCCATGTCACCCACCAGGAAGATTTCTTCCTCTCTGTGAATGGTAGTTGGCTTGCTCGTACAGAGATCCCTGCAGATCGCTCTAACTATGGCTCTTTTACCGAGTTGTTTGAAAAGAGTGAGACCCTGCTGAAGTCAATCATGGAAGATGCCGCAAAGCAGCAGGCTACCGCCGGCTCTGATACTCAGAAACTGGGTGACTTCTGGGCCGCCTACATGGATGAAACAACGGTTGAAAACCTGGGCATGGCACCACTTCAGGCACAGTTTGATGCCATTGAGAACGCTAAAACCCACGATCAAGTGGCTGCCGTTATGGGACAGTTGCTTGTCGATGGTGTGTCAGGTCCATTTGGTTTCTATGTCAACAACGATGCTAAAAAGTCAGACGAATACGCGGTATACCTCTATCAGGCAGGCCTATCTATGCCTGACCGCGATTACTATTTGAATCAGGATGAGAAATTCGTCGCGCTTCGCGAAAGCTTGCGCTCGCTGATTTCTGACCTTCAATCTCAGGCGGGTAACGCACAACCAGAGATAGCCGCTGATGCGGTCATGGCCATTGAAACAGGCATTGCAAACGCGCAGTGGACACGTGTTGAGAGCCGTGACGCAAATAAGACTTACAACAAGATGAACCTGGCTGAACTGGCTGCTTTAATGCCGGGCTTCGATTGGCCTGCTTACGCTAAAGCGGCGGGCATCGATGTGGATGCCGTTATTGTTCGTCAGCCTAGTTATTTCACTGGGTTCGCAGAGCTGTTTGCCAAAACGCCAGTCGATAGTTGGAAGGCTTATCTCCGTCATCAACTGATCAGCGCTTATGCAGATTATTTGCCTAAGTCTGTGTCTGATCGTGCCTTTGCTTTCTACGGAACAGAGCTCAGAGGGGTGACTGAACAGAAGCCTCGTTGGAAGAAAGCGGTGATTGCTGCTGATTCCCAAGTAGGTGACCTGCTGGGTAAAGCTTACGTTGCTGAGGCGTTTAAGCCAGAAGCAAAAGCGCGCATGGAACAATTGATCGAAAACCTGCTGAGATCCTTCGAAATGTCGATTAAGGATCTGCCGTGGATGACCGAGGAAACCAAGCTTAAAGCATTGGATAAGCTCTCTAAGTTCACACCTAAGATCGGTTATCCAGAGAAGTGGAAAGATTACTCTGCACTGGATATTAAGGCCGGAGATCTGCTGGGTAACTACCGTCGTGCGGCGAACTGGGAATACCAGCGTATGCTGAATAAACTGGGTCAGCCGATCGATACCACTGAATGGCATATGACACCGCAAACGGTTAATGCCTACTACAACCCCGTGATGAATGAGATCGTTTTCCCTGCAGCCATTCTGCAGCCCCCATTCTTCAACATGGAAGCGGATGATGCGGTGAACTATGCCGCTATTGGCGCCGTGATTGGCCACGAAATCAGCCATGGCTTTGATGATCAAGGCAGCAAGTACGATGGTGACGGCAACCTGTCTAATTGGTGGACGGATGCGGATCGTGCAGCGTTCGATAAATTGGGTAAGCAGCTGGTCGAGCAGTACAACCAATACGAAGCTTTACCGGGTCACTTCGTCAACGGTGAATTGACACTGGGTGAGAACATCGGTGACTTGAGTGGATTGCAGGTAGCCTACAAAGCTTACCGGATGTCTTTGAATGGTGAAGTTGGGCCAGTGGTTGATGAGCTGACCGCAGATCAACGTTTCTTTATGGGTTGGTCTCAGATCTGGCGTCGCAAGTATCGCGAAGAGGAACTGCTCAGCCGCCTGAAGTCAGATCCACATTCACCAAGCCACTACCGAGTCATCGGTATTGTTTCAAATATGCCGGAGTTCTACACAGCGTTTGATGTTAGTGCTGATGACAAGATGTATATAGCACCTGAAAACCGTGTGAAAATTTGGTAATAACCTGTTGTTTTTCAGTTAGAAAGCACCAATTCTAATTGACGAAAAACTGGTCTGGCCGCTATCGTTTATTCGATAGCGGCCTTTCTTTTTGTGTGGTTTTTAGCAGGTGAAAGGTGAGCGCTTTCAGGCCAATAACTTGGCTCATGTAGTAACGGAAGGATCTAACCCCAATGCGATCTCATGGTGACTTCAAGCTGGAACGCAAAGACCGTTGTTTGGTTTTCCGCGTCATAGGCTCTGTTAACCTGATTACAGTCAGACAAAGCTTCGACGCATTTAAAGATGCAGTCGGTGAGCTGGATGGTGAGGGTTGGGTGTGCCTGAATGACCTGCGTGAGTGGGAGTTATTTCCCCCTGAATGTACTGAAGAGGCAAGTAACCTAAATGCCTGGTGTGCAGAGAATGGGCTAACCCATGAAGCGGTGGTAGTAACTAACAGCCTGTTGAAGTCTATTGCGTCGAAAACACGTTCCGAGCAGCACCCGGTCGAAACACGCTATTTCACTCGCTACCAAGAAGCGGAAGCATGGTTGGAGAGCGTCACCAGTGATATGGCTCCCCAACCAGCCTGAGTTGATCCGTTACAGGATCACTTCCTTTATCTCTGGATCTTTGCGGTCCAGGTAATGTGTCGATTGAATACGGCGAACCGTGCGTGATTTACCACGGATCACCAAGGTTTCGGTTTGTGCAATATTGCCCTGACGCGAAACCCCTTCCAGAAGGTCACCCTTGGTAACGCCTGTGGCAGAGAAGATCACATTGTCGTTGTGCGCCAACTGGTCCAGCTGCAGCACTTCGTTAATCTCGATGCCCATCTCTTCACAGCGCTTTACTTCCAACTCACTCAGACGACGATTGTCAAAACTATCGCCTTTAACTTTGTAGCGCGGTAGCAAGCGGCCCTGCATGTCACCATCCAGAGCACGAATTACCGCTGCTGAAATGACCCCTTCAGGCGCTCCACCAATACAGTACATCATGTCGACGTCACTGCTTGGCATGCAGGTCAGAATCGACATGGCGACGTCGCCATCGGGAATCGCGAATACACGCACGCCCATCTCCTGCATCTCTTCGATGACAGCGTCGTGTCTGGGCTTGGCCAGAGTAATGACGGTCAGGTCAGTCACGGCTTTCCCTACCGCTTTGGCTACCGACTTAATGTTTTCTGACAGCGATTTATTTAAGTCGATTTGCCCCTTGGCAGCTGGGCCGACGACCAGCTTTTCCATATACATGTCGGGTGCTTTCAGAAAAGTATCTTTATCACCCACAGCCAGAACAGCGATGGCATTTGATTGACCCATGGCGGTCATGCGAGTGCCTTCAATGGGATCGACGGCAATATCTACTTCATCGCCACCCACGCCAACTTTTTCACCGATGTACAACATAGGGGCTTCATCGATCTCCCCTTCACCGATAACGATTTCGCCCGATATCTCAATCTTGTTCAGCATGGCGCGCATCACTTCAACGGCTGCGCCGTCGGCGGCATTTTTGTCGCCACGACCTAACCACTTGTAGCCAGCTAATGCTGCAGCTTCGGTGACGCGGGAAAACTCAATCGCTAGTTCACGTTTCATATCAGGCTCACACTTATTGGAATGGCGCGCGAAGGGTACACGGGCTTCGCGGGAACACCAAGGATCCTAGTCAATTATCTGTATCCTTGCGATCTTTTGACAGCAACGACCGTGGCTTATTTAGTTTCCACCACGTATCCATTTTCGATATAGATGCGGTGGGGAAAACGTGGTGTGGGTGGTGTAAAAATCCACTCTTTGAACACATTATTGCCGCCTGCCGGGTAGATGTATTCGCTATGTTGTTTGTTGCGAATAATCGACTTTGCTTGCTGCTCTGTCATGCAGGGGACGATGTTTTGAAACCTGAGCTGGGTTTTGATCTCGCTCTTTTGTGCCAGGGTCAAATCGCGACACTTAATTGGAATGGGGGGCCCGCTTGGCGTTGGTTTTGGTTCAGGCTTTGCCTGCTTCTCTTCCATCAAGGGTTCGCGAGGTTGCTCTGATTTGGCTGTGTTGGTGGGTGGCACTTCAATGATTTTGCCACCCGGACAGGGGGTATCACTGAAACTGCCGTCTTTGCACTGATAAAGTGATTTGGACTGACCAACAACTGTGGGCACAGCCAGCATAAGCAAGGCACCGACTAGCAGTGCCTTGGACCGGGGGGAAGAAAGTATCTGTTTGTTTTTAATGGGCATGCTTTAATTTAAGCATGCCCACCTTAATGCACAACACTGTATTGAGATTAGCCTACTCGAAATTCCCACAAACAATGGCTTCGCCCTGCTCCACCATATGTTTGCCCTGTGACCACAAGTGCTCTAACGCCAGCGTTTCCGCATCCAGCAGCATCAGGTCGGCATCATTTTCCAGTGCGATTTCGCCCTTGCCTTCCAAGTGCAGAATATTGGCTGGATTGCGTGTGGCGCACGCCAAGGCAACTTCCAAGGGAACTTGCTTGTCATTAACCGCATCGCGAATGCTTTGCAGCAGGCTACCAACTTGAGCCACCTGAAGATCTATCAAAACACCATTTTCATCAAACAGTGGCAGGCTGGCATTACCATCGGAACTCAAGGTGATTTGAGATACAGGGACATTCAAGGCCAGACAATATGCCAACGCATCGGCGGCAGAACGCTCCCCTGAAGCCAGAATTTGCTCCGTGGTGCTGGTGGTGAAATCGATATAGCCGCCACGCTTGGCCCATGCAACGCCCTGATCAAGCAGGTTTTGATTGCGATTGATATGGGTGGGGTAGAACTGGCTGGCAGGAATGCTCGATTCTGATACCGCCTGATTCAGCAGTGACAGACCTTCGGGCGAGTCGCCCAAGTGTACGCTGACAATACCGGCTTTGCCTGCCAGCATGCCACCAACACGTGCTTCTGATGCCAGTCGGATCATCTCCTCGACGCTCATATGAGATGCGCGATGATCGGCAATAGCCACTTCGCCGACGCCAATGACTCGGTCCAGCAGCAGGATATCATCCTGTACATTGTCGAGCAGTGTTTTGGCCGGGAACTGATATGAACCCGTGTAGCAGTACACGCTCAGGCCAAGGTGGTTGAGTTCATTTACTTTTGCCAACAGATTGGGCAGGGCACGCGTCGTTGCGTCTGTTCCAAGACAGCCCACCAGCGTGGTTACACCGCCTAACGTAGCATCTGTCAGCTGCATCTCAGGCGTCCGGGTAGCAAAACCGCCTTCGCCACCACCGCCAGTGATATGCACCAGGGAATCAATTAAACCAGGAGCAGCGATCATGCCTTCAGCATCAACCACATGTACAGGCAGTGTGCTGCTCAGTTTAATCTCTTTTTCTAACGCAACGACTTTGTTCCCCGCCAGTAGGATATCTTGTTTTCCCTGTGGTTCAGGTGCGTAAAGCTCGGCGTTTTTAATCAGTGTCAGCATTTATTGATAATCCAGAATAACGGCACTCACCATCGCCAGTGATGCCAGCAAAAACAGCCACACCTGCAGCCGCCAGATGAACTTGAACCACACACTCCAATCAAGGCGGGCGACGCCCAGGCAGCCAACGAGAGAAGCAGAAGTGGGAATAATGATATTGGTCAGGCCATCACCCAATTGGAAGGCCAACACGGCAGTCTGTCTACTCACCCCAACCAGATCCGAGAGCGGTGCCATCAAAGGCATAGTCAAAGCGGCCTGGCCTGAACCTGATGCAACAAAGAAGTTGAATATCGACTGCAGTGCCAACATCAGCGTCGCAGCCACACTTTCTGAGACCCCCTCAATACCTGATGCCGCATAAAACAGCAGGGAGTTAAGAATGGAGGGCTCGGTCGGGTTGTCTCCACCCAGCAATAGCACCACACCTTTTGCTATGGCGACCACTAAGGCGGCAGGTAGCAACTCGGCTGCGCCTTGTTTAAACCCATCGGAAGCATCATTGGCGGTAATGCTATTGCCCCGGGAGAAGACCGCAATAAGAGCGGCGAGCAAACCGATGGCAAAGAACTGACTGGCGATTTGGGGAATATAGTATTGGTGCCAGATAACGCCCCAAATGACCCAGACGATACCGCCGCCTAACACCTGCAGGATAAGTTTATCCGTCAGGTTGAACTCATCATTCAGCGAGTCCTGCTGTTGGTCAACAAACTGGCGATCGCTCTGATAACTGGCCGAGCGCGTTGGATCGGCTTTGATATGGTTGGCGTATTTGAGCGTGTAGAACAAGCCGAACAGCGTAAAAACGGCCCAAAGCGCCATTCTAAATGGTGCACCAGACATTACCGGTAACCCTGCGATACCTTGCGCGATAGAGACACTGAAGGGGTTCATCCAACTGGTGGCAAAACCAATTTGGGTGGCGACATAGGTCACCAACACGGTGGTAATGCTGTCGTAACCCAGCCGGATCAGCAGTGGCAACAGGACGATGCAAAATGCGATCGCCTCTTCACCCATGCCAAAGATGGCGCCACCCAAAGAAAACAGAAGAAAAAGCAGAGGGAGCAGTGCTTTTTCAAAGTGCCCGCCGATGGCTATTAACCGTAAAATGCCTCGATGGATGGCACCGGTGCGCATGATCATGCCAAAGGCGCCACCAATTACCAGAATAAAAGCGATGACGCCTATGGCGCTGCCCCACTTACTACCGGCCACCAGACCTTCAAATGGCACATTCAGCAGGCCTATCTCACCATGGCTGTCAAACACTGGCGCCGCAGCGATATCTTCGCCCGCTTCGGAGTAGCTGCCGGGTACGATCATGGTGCGTTCGCTGCCATTTACCAATTGGGTCTGAGTTTCAAACTTGCCCGCTGGCAACAGGTAGTTGAGCAGTAGCGCTAAAACAGCCACAAAAAACAGGATCACAAATGCATCGGGCATTCGTGTGGTTTTCTCCGTGGCGACGGAGACATTTGGATCTGACATGGAAACCTCGGGTACAAGACGCTCCTGACATCAGGAGCGCCTTTGGATAACGACTAAACCACTGTCGTTAGAATTTTAGTGTGTAGCCAAGGGTATAGTAGCGTCCCATGGAGTCATGGTTAACCAGATCAACGTTGGCACCGGAGCCATAAGCAACAGGCGGCTCACGATCAAACAGGTTATCGACATTGAAGCTGACGTAGCTATTGCCGGTGATGTCATAACTCAGATATAGATCGAATGTGGTCCAGGAAGGCACCTGACGCCCTTCAGGCACGGCTGATTTATCATGGTCATCATCGTAGCTGTGGGTGTATTCCGCACGGAGTGAACCAAGGAAGTCATTGAAGCGCCAGCGCATGGTCGCGTTTGCCAGCCAGCGAGGATAACGCCAGCCGCCGGCCAACTCTTCGGTGTCACTGCCGCTGGAGAGCTTCTGCTCAAAACTATTCAGATAAGTGGCATCCAGATAGAAACCAAAGTCACCCCACTCGCTGGTATTCAGGTCATACTCGGCACTGATATCGAAACCGTCAGTTTCCTGAAAACCAAAGTTAACCAGTTCCAGCCGTATCTCTTCAATAGGTGAGCCGATAGTACCATCGCGTGTGATAATTCCGACTTCTCCATCTGCAAGTACTTGATCGGGGTCCTCTGGGTCATCCGGGAATTCCGAGACTACTCGGACTTCACCACGAAGCGCTTGGCGGAACAGATCTTCATCATCGGTGCCCACCAGGTCTTCATGTTTGTACTTCCAATAGTCAACTTTAAAGGTCAGCTCCTGGGTAGGACTCCAGATAACACCTAGGTCATAGCTATCCGCAGTTTCGGCTTCAAGATCATCGTTGCCATAGATCTCGCTGAGGTAGCCATCGTCTTCATCAAAGCCACCACAGAAATTATCCTGAAACTCACCGGAACAGGGCAGAGCACCAGAACTCAGAGTAATTCCAGCACCTACTTGTGCCAGCGACGGTGCTCGGAAGCTTTGTGCCCAGGCGCCGCGGAGTACCAGGCTATCGGTCGGCTGGTAGCGGAAGCCGACTTTGGGGCTAACATCGCTACCAAACGACTCGTATTCGTCAAATCTTGCCGCCAACTGCAGATCAAGGGTTTCTGTCACAGGCACTGCAAATTCGGTAAACACTGCATAGGCCCATCGGTCAGCTTCAGCTTCAGTAGAACCAAAACCAAACACCGGTACGTCACCAGCGATTGCAGTAGCAAGAGGAGAGGGGTTGTCCTCCACTTCTTCGGTACGATATTCCGCACCAAAGGCCATAACTACTGATCCTGCAGGTAACTCATAGATCTCGCCGCTGGCTTGGAAGTCCAGCACCATCAGCTCAGATTCACCATCGCGTGGTACTTCTTCGCGCAGTAAATCAACGACCATAGGGTCGTTATCAGTCTGACCGCCGAAGACGTTGTACCAGAGGCCATCAACATCAGGATCACAGCCGATAGAGCCATCGGCACAAAGCTCTCCTCCGACAGCGGCTTTGAACTTCTCTACATGATAAATACCCGCGGTGGCTTTTTGAGTATTTTCGTTTTTGCCCCAGAGGAAAGAAGTTTGCCACTCCCAGTCCATCAGTTCGCCGCGTAGGCCCGTAGCCACACGGTAGTTATCGGATTCAACCTCGACAGTTCTTGCATCGGGGAAGCGACCCCAGGCAAAAATCGGATAGGCTGGATCAACACCTGCTTCATCAAAGCGATCGCGCAGCTCCTGTGGCATATTCGGGTGATCGTAGCTAATTGGCGCATCGTCACCGGAGAAAGGTGCGGGCTCACTGTTGGAGCTACTCTCTTTGTTGCTGTAAACAAATTCGTTAAACCAGACCATGCCATTATCAAAGGTGTAATCCAGCGTAATTAGTGAGCTGTAAGACTCCATCTCCGGCAGGGTTGCTGTGTAAGCGTTGCGGTTTAGTTCGCAGTACTCACCAAACCCTCCTACGCCAAACTGATCTTCAGGACAGGCAGCTTCGACGAAATCACCTATTTCAGGCGTGTCCATGGCCCAAAGATCGTTAAAGCTGGGGAAGATACCTTGCTGGCTTGGGCGAGGCTCTACCGCTGTGGCACTGCGATCTCTGTCGTACAACGCATTACGATCGAAGTAATCGAACGTCGCCATCATCTGCCAGTTATCTTCAACATGACCAAATGCCAGATTGAGGTTTTTCTTGGTGTCGTCGCTGCTGGCATCCGAATCGCCGTAGCTTGCGCTGATTTCAAAACCTTCGAAGTCTTTGCGCAGGATGAAGTTCACTACACCGGCAACGGCGTCGGCACCATAAATAGCTGAGGCGCCGGAGGTGAGAATTTCAACCCGTTCAATCGCCGCCAGTGGAATGGCGTTAACGTCAACAAACGACTCATTGCCATTGGCGAAGGAGCTGACGGACATACGGCGACCGTTAAGCAGGGTCAGTGTTGATGAAGTACCCAGACCGCGCAGTGAAATACCGGCGGCGCCAGCGGGAGCATCGCCCTGTTTCGCGCCTGATAGAGCGGTCGAGAAGGTACCCGCACCACCACCAAACTGGGGTAGTTGGTTAATCAATTCGATCACAGTGTTTGCACCCGAGGTTCGGATATCTTCCTCGGAGATGGTGATCACCGGTAATGCGCCTTCCATGTCGACACCTTTGAGGTGACTGCCTGTCACCTGGATGCGTTCAACTTCGGCATTTGGGTCTTCCACCGCTTGCTCAACGGCAAGGGCGATGGGTGAAAGCAGTAAACCTGCGCTGGCTGAGAGTAGTCGTTTTTTCATGGTGAAACCCCTGGAATCCAATACTTTTGTACTCCCGCCTGCCCGCACAGTCTTTTGCCGTGTTGATCCAAGGCGCGGTGTTATTTACCAGTTTCAAGACAGAGCCATCCTGAAAGCAGCATGCGCCAAAGGGCCGACGGATCGGTTGCGTAAAAAATCAAATTGGGTTGGATAAGGAGACGCCGCGTTATCCAGACACGCCTGAGGCTACGAGGGGATCGCAGTCAGGAAATCGTGTGCTGTCTATTCGTCAAACCACTCGCTGAGATAGAAACTCTGGTAATGGTAGTTTGACAGTGATATCGCTTTTTTCAGCATCGGCTGATATCTCCATCAAGGGCTGACAAACCTGATTGGTCCGTCTAATTATTACCAATAGCAGCGTTGTTGCACGTATGTCAAGAAGATGTTAATGCTGAATTAACGCGTTCTAAAGTTACCTGTAATGGATTAAGTTATGCGACCAATTGCGTCGAAAATGGGGTTAAATGCTCTGATTTTCAGTTTTATTTCATTGACATTGTCGGCAACGTCTGTGAATGCCGAGGAGTCTGAGTATCGTTTGTTGCTTGCCGGTGGCGGCCTGGCCACCTGCAGCTCTATAGCTTTGAAAAATTGCACAAAACAGGGTGAAGAAGCGCTGTCAGCAGTGGCGGCAAAAACCACCATGGTGATTTCTATCTCATCTAAGTCGATTGATAGTTTAGAGGTTGGGCGTTGGTGGCTTCCTGAAAGGGAGGAGATAAAACGGAAGTGGCTGGCCTTGTTGAGAAAGATGGCGGTGGAGGCCAAAACCAATCAATTGCCAAAGCGTGGTTTTATCGATCACATTAAGGCTTCAGAGGTGACCCTCAGCGGTAAAACGGTAAAGGGCCGCGATTTGATTAATCAACTGACAGATGCGGAATGGTTTGCGACTCTCGACACGCTTGAGGTACCCCAATTTCGCGATGGTCAACGAAGTCAGGAAGTGGTGGCACTGCAATACAACAAAAATCCGTTTTCAGTGGAGATCTACCAGCAGTTTATCCAGATGGCCGAGCAGGTGCGGGCCAAACGGCTGGGTGTTGAGGGGCAGGAAACCGCCCCCAGAGTCGGGGTTGTCACCGCTTCCAGTCGAGATCCATTCGAAGCGGTAGATTTTTATACCGGCGTATTTGCTGCCGCCGGGGCTGAGGCGATTTGGATCCCTATCGATGCAGCGTTACTCGCGACACTTTCTGATATGGCGCCGGATAGATGCGAAAAGCTGGCTAAAAATCGAGAAAACATTCTTAAAAGCTTTAATCGTGCAGCGATATACCCTTCACTGGTAACGCGACAAAAACAGCTGTGTGAAAAGCCTGAACGTATACTGTTTCAGCTCTCACAGCTCGATGGCTTGTTCTTTAATGGTGGTGATCAAAGTCTGACCCGGGCTGCATTTGTCAAACCCGATGGCAGTGATAGCGAATGGTTGGCATTGATACGTAAGCGATATGAAGCGGGCGAACTTGCGCTGGGCGGCACCAGTGCAGGCACCGCGGTCATGAGCGGCGCTGAGGGGCAAACAAGCCCGGTGATGATATCCAATGGTCGTAGTTATGCAGGATTAACCCATGGGGCCATTGGTGTGGCGCCTCCTTCGGCGAGGTGTGCAGAGCAGTCCTGCAACGAGGCCACGACAGCGCCCGATGCGTTGACGTATCAACCGGGTGGTGGCCTTAAATTTTTCCCTTGGGGCGTGATGGATACCCACTTTTCCGAACGAGGACGGCAGGGGCGTTTAATGCGCCTGGCCAGTGATACGCAATCTCGTTGGGGGGTGGGGGTAGATGAAGCAACCGCGCTGCTGGTGGCGCCGACCAAAACTGGCGCAGATTTTCGTGTGATTGGCCAGGGGGGGGTGTACTGGATCGATACTGCGACCACAGAGCGTGTTGAAACGCCCCGAGGCCTGAAACTTAAGCAGGGAATTAGTTACTACCTGACACGGGATGATCTTGCGTCTATGTCATTGCAAAGCGACCTGAGTGTGACCTTTGCACCCTGGAAAAAGCCTGTTGCCCAAGAGAGTGCTATCAGTAAGCGAATGACCTCAGAGGATGTACTGGAGGGAAGTCATTACAAACAGCTGGCAGAGGCTTTCTGTTACAGCAGTTCAAACAAAGCCAATGGTCGCAGCTACAAACGGGATCCTGAGTGGTGGCTGACACTGGAGAAAGTGAAACAAACCAAGAGCTCCGTGGCGGAGGTTGATGTGAATGGCCAAAAAGCCCGTTGGTGTAGCTATCAGAACCTGGTTGTGAGCTTCGAACCCCGTTAACCGTTTCCGTTCAGGCCCTGATACCAATCCGAATAAGAATATGCTCTACCAGCGGGAATTTAAATCACTTTAGGCAAGGCAGGTGATGGAAGGCATAGTTGTTCTACGCCGAGGTCAGCTAACGCTGCATAAAGTGATTTAAAACCCGCCCTAAGGGGAAGTCTGGGCAAGCACACTCCTGCGTTGCAGCCATTTGCAAGGGAACAACCATTGCGGCATGACTGCGCCTTGAATTGAACTTGCCCAGGCTTCCTGGTTGACCATATATTTATGCGGATTGGTATGATTACAATTTCTCCCTGTGGTTTGGGGTCTGAACTTCTTTCAAACGACCGTTTGAAAGTTCACCTTGTGAGCAAAACTCTATATACTGCCCGCACCCCTTAGAGCCAAGCCCTAAAGGGATCATAATAACAATACCATCAGGGATTGTTGCTGGAGCAGGCAACACTTAAAGCTAACAAGAGGAACTCACCGTGTTAGAAGCCTACCGTAAACACGTTGAAGAGCGAGCTGCTCAAGGCGTTGTTCCCAAACCACTGGATGCTGATCAAACGGCCCAACTGGTTGAATTACTGAAAAATCCACCTGCAGGCGAAGACGCTGTGCTTCTCGACCTGCTTGAAAACCGAATTCCCCCTGGCGTAGATGAAGCGGCTTATGTTAAAGCCGGCTTTCTGGCCGCAGTCGCCAAAGGCGAAGCCAGCTCTCCCATCGTGGATGCAAACAAGGCAACTGAGCTGCTGGGCACCATGCAAGGTGGCTACAACGTTCAGCCACTGATTGACTTGCTGGATATTGAAGCGCAGGCGCCTTTGGCTGCCAAAGCGCTGGCCCATACCCTGCTGGTATTTGATGCTTTCTACGATGTTGAAGAGAAGGCAAAAGCAGGAAACAGCTATGCCAAGCAAGTAATGGAATCCTGGGCTAATGCCGAGTGGTTCCTGAGCAAGCCTGAAGTACCTGAGCAGTCCAAACTGACTGTGTTCAAGGTGACTGGCGAGACCAACACTGATGACCTGTCGCCAGCACCTGATGCCTGGAGCCGTCCAGATATCCCACTGCACGCATTGGCGATGTTGAAAAATGCCCGTGACGGCATTGAGCCAGATGAAGCCGGCACTATCGGTCCAATGAAACAGATCGAAGCGTTACAAGCCAAGGGCAACCCACTGGTGTACGTGGGTGACGTGGTTGGTACCGGTTCTAGCCGTAAATCAGCGACCAACTCTGTGCTTTGGTTGATGGGCGACGACATTCCAAACGTGCCTAACAAGCGTGGTGGCGGCTTCTGTCTGGGTGGCAAGATCGCACCAATCTTCTTCAACACCATGGAAGATGCCGGCGCACTACCCATCGAGCTGGACGTTTCTGAACTGAACATGGGCGATGAGATCGTTATCTATCCTCATGCCGGTAAAGTTGAGAAAAACGGCGAAGTGGTCTCAACCTTCGAGCTGAAAACCGACGTGTTGCTTGATGAAGTGCGCGCTGGTGGCCGTATTCCATTGATCATCGGCCGTGGTCTGACTGACCGTGCACGTGAAGCGCTGGGTCTTGAGCCAAGCGACGTGTTCAAGCGTCCTGCAACTGTCGCTGATACAGGCAAGGGGTATACCCTGGCACAGAAGATGGTGGGTAAGGCATGTGGCGTTGACGGCATCCGTCCGGGTCAATACTGCGAGCCTAAGATGACCACAGTAGGTTCTCAGGACACCACAGGTCCTATGACCCGTGATGAACTGAAAGACCTGGCATGTCTTGGTTTCTCTGCCGATCTGACGATGCAGTCTTTCTGTCACACCTCAGCCTATCCTAAGCCGGTTGATGTTGTGACTCACCACACCCTGCCTGACTTCATCATGAACCGTGGCGGCGTTGCACTGCGCCCTGGTGACGGTGTTATTCACAGCTGGCTGAACCGTATGTTGCTGCCTGATACCGTAGGTACAGGTGGTGACTCTCATACGCGCTTCCCACTGGGCATCAGCTTCCCAGCTGGCTCTGGTCTGGTTGCGTTCGCTGCGGCGACAGGTGTTATGCCTCTGGATATGCCTGAGTCTGTACTGGTGCGTTTCAAAGGTGAGATGCAGCCGGGCGTGACCCTGCGTGATCTGGTACATGCGATTCCACTGCAAGCGATTAAAGAAGGTCACCTGACGGTTGAGAAAGCGGGCAAGAAGAACATCTTCTCTGGCCGTATTCTTGAAATTGAAGGCCTGGAAACGCTGACCGTTGAGCAGGCATTCGAGCTGTCTGATGCCTCTGCTGAGCGTTCTGCTGCTGGTTGTACCATTAGGCTGGATAAAGCGCCGATCATCGAGTACCTCAACTCTAACATTGTGATGTTGAAGTGGATGATCTCTGAAGGCTACGGTGACCGTCGTACCATTGAGCGTCGTATTAAGGCGATGGAAGCTTGGTTGGCTGATCCTCAGCTGATGGAAGCAGACGCTGATGCGGAGTACACCACAGTGATCGAAATTGATCTTAACGAGATCAAAGAGCCGATCCTGTGCTGCCCGAATGACCCAGACGATGCCAAGACCCTGTCTGAAGTGGCGGGCGAAGGTATCGATGAAGTGTTTATCGGTAGCTGTATGACCAACATTGGTCACTTCCGTGCGGCAGGTAAACTGCTTGAGAAGTTCCAGGGGCAACTGCCTACGCGTTTGTGGGTTGCACCACCGACTAAGATGGATGCCAGCCAGTTGACCGCAGAAGGTTACTACAGCATCTACGGTAAAGTCGGCGCACGCACAGAATCGCCGGGTTGTTCTCTGTGTATGGGTAACCAGGCGCGTGTAGCAGACAATGCGACAGTTGTGTCAACTTCTACACGTAACTTCCCTAACCGTTTGGGTACTGGCGCTAACGTGTATCTGGCGTCTGCGGAGTTGGCGGCAGTGGCTGCAATTATCGGTAAGATCCCTAACGCCGAAGAATATGCAAGCTATGCCAAGTCCATTGATGCGACTGCTGAGGATACATACCGTTACCTCAACTTCCATCAGATGGAGCAGTACACCAAGAAAGCTGACGATGTGATCATGCAAACCGCTGAGATCTAATGTTATCCAGATCGTTGATATGAAAGAAAAAACCTCGCTTAGGCGAGGTTTTTTTATACCCAAAGGGCACGCTGTGTTCAGTACGAACGGCCAAAAATTGCTCCTGCATTTTCGGCATTTCTGCCGTCCATGGCGGTCGTATGTCGCGGGCACAGGGTACCCAATACACTACGTGGGGCATGCTAAAGTGCAGGAGCGACGATACCCAAAGGGCACGCTGTGTTCAGAACCGGGGTTGTTTTGTCGCCACTAATGCAGCGTTTTCAACTTCTCACTGGCACCGGCCAGGTCCGCATCCGTATTTCTTTTTAGTGAACCAAGTGCTTGGTTCACATCGACATTTTCCTGCTGGCAGATGTTAAATGCCAAAAAGAACTTACGCTTTCGATCGCCATGTAGTGGCTCATCCTGCGCGTCCATTAATGCAGCTTCACATTGGTGGTCAATATTGACTTCGGTTAGCACCCGCTCGTCAGAAATCTGCGCAACACTGTAGCCAGGCAGAAGCAATATGGCTAAGTAACTGAGAGTAAAAGATAATTTTTTCACTGCCTGCCTCAAGGTTAAAGTAAGGTTAAAAAACCATTAAAAACAATAAGATAAAGGCATGAATTATATCATATGAAATTGCCTGGCAACTAAGCTGTGAGCCATTGCCGGGAATACCCTACCAACGTATACCGTCCAGGCGCAGTGGTCGGTTAGACGCCAGCGGGGTCAGGCTGGGATAGCGGGTAACCAGTTGTTGGAACCGCTGTGGCCGCAGAAATTTCAGTGCAGCCATTCGGTTCAGGTGGCTTTCCCTGACTTCCACCTGGCGCAACAGCATAGGCATCTGAGCTAGCCAAAGAGGGTGGGTTCCATCCTCAGCAAACTGTTCCAGAAGTGCATCGAGCGGATCGCTGGATCTGGGCTCCAGGGTTTCAGTCACTGCTTGTTCGACAAGCCAGAATGACAGTTCCGGATAGCCATTTTGGATGGCAGAAAAACTGAGTGGCCGACCGGCTGCGTCATAGTAGTTATTCAGGTCCAGGCCTGCATTGTTCAGCGCTCTGAGTGTGGTGAACTGATTGAAACTAACCATGGCTACGACTTCATCATATTGAGGTAGGAAGCCCAGTCCTACCAACACATTGAGTTCTGGAGAGGTTCCGTTGGCATCTACCCGACTATAAGCCATCTTGAAAAGGGCGTTCAGCTGAGGTTCCGACAGGTTGTTATTGGTGAGGTAGTCACGTAGCTGTAAGCGCCAATCAGTTTCTGATTGTTGAAGTGCTTGCAGTAAGGTAACAAAGTCCGGGCTGGTCAGTTCGTCCATACTGCTGCGTCGACTTTCACTATCCTGATATGGCTCTTCAGGAGTCATGCTCAGCAGCCGGGCATCGACCAAGCTGGGATCTTTGGCATACAGGTCATCCAGTAACCTCTCCTCGGCTTCGGGGGCAACGGAGTCCAGCGATTTTAGTTCGTCAAAGCTGTCAAACGCCTGCCATTGCGCTGCATCATGACCCAACAAGCGCTCTAGGGTTTCCGCGCAGGCGATCTCAATACGCTCGGCATCTTTTATCTGTTCCAACGATTTAAAGCTTACCGAGAGTTGCTCTCTGAGTAGCTGTAACCGTTGCAATTGCTCCCCACTCAGCGCCGATTCGATGTTACGTTGGGGGATCTCTAATCCCGCCAACAGAGCCGCAGTTTCTTCCGTCAGGTCCTGGTTCCAGGCCCATAAATGCATAAGGTCGTAGTTGCCATCTGGTCTTCGAACAGAGGCGCTATCCCCTTGGTCAATCAATAGTTCGATGATAGAACCATAGCTCTGCTGAAACATTGTTGGATCAGCAGAATCAAAACGCGCCAAGCCTGCCAATGCATGTTCCAACGCAGTGGCTTCATCAGGCCCCGCGTCAACCGTGGCCCCGAGGTCAAATGCCTGCTGCAGTAACAGCATATCTCCTTGCTGCGCAGCTGCTCTTAGCAGCCCGCCTGGTTCATAAAACCCCTGGCTGACCCCTTCTCGATACTTTGCGAGCCAGGGAGAACTGTTCAAACTGGCCTGATTACCGCTATCCATTAATAACAGACTGATCAATTCATCTTCGCTGGGCTGATATCGTTCCGATATCGCCTCAAGCAGGGAGTTAGGGAAGCGGTTGCCACGATCCAGCATCAGCATCACACCTAAGGTGCGATTGAGTTTGAAAGCAGGGGGATCAATTTCTACCCCCGGTAATACCGACCATTCATTGATCGGGTAAGAGAGATCGATATCACCGGATTCAATATCACTGAGCAAGCCTTCCCAATCCTGTGCCGCAACGCGTTGCTTTAATCGACCTATCAGGGCTAATTGCTGCACATCTGGCAGTTCGACCTGATTTTCCAGCGCACTTTCTGGTGTGCGACTGAATTGCCACAGCTCGTGGGGTTGAAGACTTTGCTTAAGTAGTTGCAACGCACCCACACTCAGCCCCTCATCAATTGCCAGCGTTAACTGGCTATGGATGGTTTCTCCTGCTTCTACGGATGCCTGATAGAAGGAAAGCTCAGAGGCTTCGCACTCTGCCTGCGCCTTCAGCACGGTTTCCAACGGTTTGTTGCTGCTGTTTTGAACCGCGTCTTCAAGCGGTGTGGAATCATTGGGTAACAGTGCGGGGTTGATAGACGGGCGAGGCGGAAGTGATGTCGGAGCCAACAGCAGGTAGCTGACAAAGCCAAGTAACAGGATACCCAGAATGATTAGGCCGCGGAGCAGGGACATGGCAATTCCGTTTGTTCTATACCAATTCGAATAAAAATTTGATCTACCAGCGGGAGTTTAAATCTCTTTAGGCAAGGCAGGTGATTGAAGGCATAGTTTGTGCTACGCCGAAATCAGCTAACGCTGCATAAAGAGATTTAAAACCCGCCCTACGGGGAAGTCTGGGCAAGCCCACTTCTACGTTACAGCCATTTACAAGGGAGCGACCATTGCTGCATGACTGCGCCTTGAATTGAACTTGCCCAGGCTTCCTGGTTGACCATATATTTATTCGGATTGGTATTACCGCCGATATTAGCATGGCGTGCGGCGGCGGATATTGCCGCCGTCACAATCCGGAAATTTTGCCAGCGTTTATGTCACTATGGGTTCACAAGTGTTTTAACAGCATTCCTCAATGCTTCATCGTTCGGATCCGAGGTGTTTGTTGCATAAACCACCCGACCCGCTGTATCGATAAGAAAGGTGGTGGGGGTACCTCTGACACCATAGTTTGCAGCGACTTGCTCTCCATTAACTGCAGTTGGGAATGTAATTCCGCGATTTGCCAGAACTTCACCGGGTGTTGCGTCGTCATCTTCTCGAAAACTGATCGCCACCGCCTGCAACCCTTGTGACTGATACTGCTGATAAAGGGCGTCTAAACCGGGCTGTACACGTTTGCAGTATGGGCACCAGGTAGCCCAAAAGTGCAGAATAAGCGGCTTGCCACGATAATCAGATAGCGCAACAGGCTTGCCCTGTTGCGTGGTCAGCTGCCAGTCAGGTGCGACTGGTAAAGCGGTTTTTTCCGCTTGATCTGCAAATGCTGCCATTGAGGTCACCAGCAGAAGGCCGGTAATCATGCCGCTATAAATGCTGCCAAGAGTGCCGCGAAATTTTAATGAGAAGATGGATATGATCCAGCCTTGCATAAAGTGTTACTCCGGTGAGGTACAGTTATGCAAGTGGACAGGATTGTCTGCAGAAAACTTTCAACTGATCTAAAACAAACAGCAAAGGTCAACAGACCCTAGGCTTTTCGCTTAAGGCCTCTTTTCAACTTCTCTTTCCTCAGCCAAAGCAGAAAGGCGGTAATGGCAAAGTAAATCAGAGGTTCACCCAGGTAAGCTTTCACCGACCAGTAGAAGTGAACAACGATGACGGGTAGGGCGAGGTAAATCCAGTTATGCAGACGTTGCCAGGACCTGCCCATGCGACGTTGCATCGCCTTTGTTGAAGTGATGGAGAGTGCCGCCAACAACAGAAATGCAGCCATTCCCAACGTGATGTAGGGGCGTTTAACCACTTCGGATAAAAAGAGGCCGAAGGCCAACTGTAGATCAAACCAAAGAAAACTGAGGATGTGCAGGGCAGCAAAGAAAAATGCATACAAGCCCAACAAACGGCGGGTCCTGAGCCACATGGGCTCCTTCAGCCATCGGCTGACCGGTGATACACACAAGGTAAGAACCAGCACATTGAGCGCTGACATACCATAGAAGTGAATTAGCTCTTTGACTGGGTCGCCGCCAAACTGGTCAGTGGCAGCCAGATAAAACACCCAGCCTGCCGTTAACAGGCAGGCGAGGTGAATAACGGTTTTGAGAAAATAAAGTCTAGGTTTTGAATTCAGCAACTGCATCAATAGTACTTGCTCAGATCCATGTTGTTATAAAGCGCAGCCACCTCGCCCGCATAGCCATTAAACAGCTGGGTTGGTACTCGCTGTTGGTCAAACAGACCACCGGAAGTAAGTAATCGCTCACTGGCCTGGCTCCACCTTGGATGGCTCACTTTAGGGTTCACATTGGCATAAAAGCCATATTCGTGAGGCGCAGACAGATTCCAAGTGGTGGGTGGCTCATGGTTGGTAAAGCTGATCCTGACGATCGACTTAATACTTTTGAACCCATACTTCCACGGTACTACCAGGCGCAACGGTGCACCATTTTGTGGTGGTAGTGTTTTACCGTAAACACCCACGGCCATCAGCGTGAGGGGGTGCATCGCTTCGTCAATTCGCAGCCCTTCGACATAGGGGTATTTTATGCCGCCACCCTGCCACGGATTACGTTGGCCCGGCATCTGGTCTGGATCATAAAGTGTCTCAAACGCGACGTATCTGGCTGATGAGGTTGGCTTAAAGCGTTTCAGCAGTTCGGCGAGTGGAAATCCAACCCAGGGGATCACCATCGACCAGGCTTCGACGCAGCGCAATCGATAAATCCGCTCCTCCAAATTTATCCACTTCATTATCTCGTCGAAGTCGAATGTCCCAGTTTTTTCAGCTTCGCCGTCGATGGTCACTTTCCATGGCGAGGTGCGGAACTGTTGAGCGTTGTTAGCTGGGTCGGCCTTGCCTGTGCCAAATTCGTAGAAGTTGTTGTAGCTAATCACTTTCTTTTCGGCGGTTAACACTAAATCCTTTGGTCTGGGCTCAGGCTTGAACTGCAGTATCTGACGGGGAGCTGCGGCCTCTTTCTCGTCATCGCCAAACCATCCGAGTGCGTTGGCTGCCGGAGAGAACGTCGTAGCGGCACCGGCGCCTGCCATCAATTTGATAAACTGGCGGCGCTGCCTGTAGAGGCTTTCATCAGTGACGTCAGCTTCAGTTGGCTGGTGTGGTTTGGGAACGCGAATAAGCATACTGGCTCCAAGTCAGATACAGAAAATGGGCTTGGTGTTCTCATTTCTTAGACCGTATTACGTGCCATAATCTTTCTTGTGGCGACAAATTAATTCATCTTGGTCAGTGACAATCTGTGATCGTCATCATCAACTTATACGGTACTTTACGGCAGGCTAGCCCACCTGTTTTTCTTGTTATTCCTTTTTTCCTGATCCACGGGAGTTTTGTATGGATCCTGTCACCCTAAAGCTGTTACCCAAAGCCGAATTGCACCTGCATATTGAAGGCACACTTGAGCCTGAACTGATGCTGCAGTTGGCAGCAAAAAACCAGGTGGCGTTGCCCTATGCCGATATTGATGAGGTGAAGGCGGCCTATCAGTTTGGTTCACTGCAGGATTTTCTGGATCTCTACTACCAGGGGATGTCGGTCCTGCAAACCGCTGGGGATTTCTACGATCTGACCTGGGCCTACCTGGAACGCTGCCGTGAAGAGGGCGTCGTTCATTCCGAGATCTTTTTCGACCCTCAAGGGCATACCAGCCGTGGTATTGGTGTGGATATAGCGATTGATGGCATTACCAGAGCCCTGGCTCAGGCCCACAGTGAATGGGGTTTGACTGCATGTTTGATCCCCTGCTTTTTGCGACACCTGAGTGAAGAAGATGCACTGGAAACCTGGGAAGAGTTACAACCGCATCTGAGTCATTTTACTGCGGTGGGATTGGACTCTTCTGAGCTGGGCCATCCGCCAGAGAAATTTGAGCGTGTGTTTGCCAAAGTGCGAGAAGCGGGATTAAAAGTGGTTGCCCATGCGGGTGAAGAGGGACCTGCCAGCTATATCTGGGGAGCATTGGACCTGCTCAAGGCTGATCGTATCGACCATGGTGTTCGTTGTTTGGAAGACGCCGAGCTGGTTGAGCGACTAAAAGCTGAGCAGATCCCCTTGACAGTATGTCCTTTTTCCAACGTTAAGCTATGCGTTTTTGAAAACCTGCAAAGCAGCAATGTCAAATCCCTAATGGATGCGGGTTTGTGTGTGACTCTGAACTCAGATGATCCGGCCTATTTTGGTGGTTATCTCAATCAGAATGTGCTGGAGACGGCGGCTGCGCAGGGATTATCAGATTCTGAAGTCAGACTACTGCTGGCTAACAGTATTAAGGCGAGCTTTCTGCCTGACTCAGAAAAACAGCGACATTTGGCGGCTCTTTCTTCTTCGACAGATTAGCGCTGCTAAAGCGTTCTTTGCTGTTGTCTGCGAGTATCTAAAAACGAGAGCTGGCGAGAGGAGGTGCACCGCATGCTCTATTTTGCTTATGGCTCCAATATGTCATTGCCGCGCCTGAAGGCGCGGGTTAGCTCTGCAGTATCGATAGGCCATGCCATGGTGTTGGGCCACCAGCTGGCCTTCCATAAGATTGGCCGTGATGGTTCAGGCAAATGTGATTTGGTGCCAACTGGCATTGAATCCGACCTTGTTCATGGCGTGCTATTTCAGTTTGATCGTAAGCAGAAAGCGTTACTGGATCAGGCAGAGGATCTGGGCCGTGGTTATGCTGAGATCCAACTGGACGTGCTCACCAATGGTGAGCGGGTGACAGCCCACTCCTACCAAGCGATCCCCAAAGAACCCTCGTTACTGCCTTTTGACTGGTATCTGGAACACCTGCTATTTGGCGCCGAAGCCGCTGAATTGCCGTTGGTGTATCGTTGCTGGTTGCAACAGGTCGAATTTATCAAAGATATCGATCAGCGCAGAGCTAACCGCGAACGCGCGGTTTATCAACTTGATTAACCCCCGAACGGCATTCCCGAATTTTCTTTCATTCCTTTTTTCTCGCCGACTTTGCAAAAAGTTATCAGTAAAAACGCAATCAGATCCCATCCTATTTCGTCTTTGTCAGTGCAATCGCAACCATTTATCGGAGAAAGACAATGAGCAAAGCAAAAACGGTAAGCACCGCCCTGGCAGGTATTGTGGCTGCCAGTTTCACTTTGGCGACCGGACAGGCACTGGCGGTACCTGATCAACCTGAAAACTGGGAGAAGTGTGCCGGTGTAGCCAAGAAAGGGATGAATGACTGTGGAGCATTGGATGGCTCTCATGCCTGTGCTGCACAAGCGCCAGTGGACAACAGCCCCAATGAATGGGTTTACGTGCCAGAAGGAACCTGCAAGAAGCTGGGCGGCAAAGTTGCCAAAATCAAACCAGCAAAAAAAGCGTAATCGCGTATGAGCGGGTTTGAGTCAGGCGGCGTTTTTAATGGGAAAACGGCCGCCTTTAATACAAACAGGGATGGTGCCTATCCTCCACGTCTGCAAAGCTTGGCTGATAACGCCGTCGCGTCCATCAGTCTGCGGGAGCAGCATATGGCTGAGCTGTTATCAGCGGACCATCCCCTACCGTTTGTTGAGATCCTGGCGGATAACTTCTTGGCGATGCGAGGTGTGCACTATCAGATGTTACAGGCGGTGGCGGAACGTTATCCGGTGGCGTTGCACTGTGTTGGCATGTCTGTGGGATCAGAGGTCAATTCCGCTTATCTGATGCGAGTGGCATTGATGGCAAAAGAACTGAACGCCATTTCTGTGTCGGATCATTTGAGCTTGAGTCAACTGCCTGGCGCTGTTGTACATGACCTACTGCCAATCTGCTATCAGGAGCCAGTCATTAGCGGTATTTGTGCAAACATCAAGCGAATTCAATCGCAACTTGAGGTGCCTTTTTTACTAGAAAACGTTTCTCGGTATACCACTTATCGAGACGACAATATTCAAGAGGGTGAACTGTTTCACCGTCTGCATGATGCCACCGGCGTTGGCATGTTATTAGACGTGAATAACGTATACGTCACTGCCCATAATCTGAATCTGGATGCTGAATTGTTGCTGCTGAGCTACCCCAGGCAAGCGGTATGTCAGTATCACTTGGCTGGGCATCAATCCCGGCCACCACTGTTAGTCGATACCCATGGCTCCCACGTATGTGCAGAGGTGTGGGAGCTATATTTGAAAGCGATCGCGCATTTTGGTGGTCATCCAACCATCATTGAATGGGATAACGACATACCCCCGTTGGTAGAGTTGCTGACCAGCGCCGATCGAGCCCAACATCTTATGACACCTGTGGCAGGAGTCGCCTGATGCAGAGCGAGCCAGATAGAGAAAAAGAGTGGATTAGAGCGCCAGCCACTTGGTTTTCAACGCACGGTTGTGACGGTTTTTCTGAGACCACTGGCAGAGACAGTCTTCATACCTGTCGAACGGAGGCGGCCATTGATGTCTATCGACAGAATGAACGTGGAGTACTCATTCGTTCGGTGATGGCAGCTTACCCTTTGATGTCACCTTTATTGGGCGAGGCGCAATGGCACACCATGGTCGGTCATTACTGTGAACAAACACCCGCTCCCGTGCTACTGGAGCATGCGGGGGCTCGTCTGCTGCCATGGCTGATAAGCCAAACCAGTGGTAGGGCTATGCTTGCTGACTATCGATTTCTGCCTGCGCTGATCCGGCTGCAATGGGCAAGGCATTGTGCTTATCACTGTTGGCGAATGATTCCGATAGAGCCCACTAGTGCGGCGGCATGGTTATCAAGCTGGCTTTCGAGCCCGCCAACAAAACGGGCGCAGATGCCGCCACCGCCTTGGCAGGTCAATTCGGCTTTGTCATTGGTGACCAGTCGTTACCCTCTAGTAGAGATCGTGGACTGCCTGACATTGCTGTCTCAAGGCAAACAGGTTGAGCTTGATATAGACGTTGGTGAGCGTCAAACCCTTGCTGTCTGGGCGACTGAGGTAGGTGTGGAGGAGAGGTTGGTGACAACGTCGGAGCTGAAGTTATTGGCGTGGTTGAAACGCCCATCTAACGGATGTCGTCTATCAGAGGCGGCGCTGACAAGTTTGTTGCAACCATTGCCCCAAGTGATTGAGAGTGGCTGGTTGGTTGCGCCTCAGGCGGATTTAAGTGCAGAAATGTCTGTTGCAGGAGCGCACTATGCAATTTGATGCCACGCTGCTTAATCGCCTATTTCGCTATGGATTCGCCTTTACTATGCAGCGAGAGGCTGCACTGGATTTGGTGCAGCAAGCCTGTGAAAAAGCGTTAAAACAGCCACCGGATGATAAACGCAAACTGGAGGCCTATCTGAAGGTGATTGTGCGCCGCCTCTATTTGGATGGGTGGCGTCAGCAACAACAGTATCCGCTGGAACTGTTTACTGAAACAGAGGTGGTGGATGATGAGGCCTCTATTGAGCAATTGATGGTGGACCAACAGCAATTGAGTCGTTTGATGCCCATGTTGTCGCCACAGCAAAGGGAATTGATCTATTTGTGGGCGGTGGAAGGATGGACTATCGACGAAATTGCCGAGCAGTTGGGTGAACCTCGGGGCACTTTGTTGGCAAGGTTGCGGCGGGTGCGTGAGCAATTATCACGCTTGCCGGAAGAGAGTTATGGAGTCAGCCGATGAAAAATAGCAAACAGAGCTTTAAACAAGGCTGCCAGTCCTACTTTGAACAGATTGAGCTGTCACCTGCAGAATTGGATCGGCTGCAGGCCCTGCCTGAACGCCAGGGGGCAAAAGGTGTCACTGGCGAACAGCCTTTGTATCAAAAAGCACAACGCCCGCTTTGGCTGGCATGGGCCGCCAGTGTTTTTATATGCGCATTGGCGTTAGCTTGGTGGTTGCCAGGATCTCAATCTCTCAGAATCGATCTCGCGCAGCAGATCGCGGACGAAGTGGTAGCAAACCACATCAAGTTGAAACCATTGGAAGTGGTCAGCAGTGAAATGGGCCAGGTCAAACGTTACTTTACTGAGCTGAGCTTCAACCCGTTTAGTAGCCAACGTTTACTCGGAAGTTGGCAGTTGGAAGGCGGTCGTTACTGCTCCATTCAGGGAATAGATGCTGCGCAATTAAGGTATACCGACAGTCAGGGGCAGCTGCATACTCAGTATCAAGTGCCTGACTCGCCTCGATGGCTGGAGGCATTCGCTTCCGACGAAGGAGCAGGCGGCGGTGTTACCACACGGTTCAGTGCTGGCTACCGTGTTGCAATGTGGCGTGAGAAAGGGGTGTTATTTGCCAATGTTTCAGCGCCTTAATCTCGGCTTTATCAGCACTGGCTAAACGGACTAAAATAGGATCGTATGACCCACTAACATATCGTCTGCCATGGACTTCCAGTTTGTTCGAGATCCTATCACCCACCAACCTATCGCCCGCCTTTCCATGGAGCAGGAAGCTCTGGGCCAATGGCTGACAGAAGAGCTAGCCGAAGACCAGGTGTTATTGGTTGAACTACTTCGACATGCGGAATCAGTGCGCCAACATAAGATGGTTCATTGGCAGCATATTGGCGCAGAAAGCACGCTGATTATGCAAGAAGGGGGAGTTGAGTTGGTGCCGAACCATGATGGTGAGATAGCATTGACCGAGTCTGAGTCAGAGTTGTCTGTGACCGATTGGAATAGCCTAACAGCTTGTGGTATCGAGGATTTTATTCATCTGCTGAAGGCCTGGCAGGAGTACGTTATCTCTTGATCTGCATCAATATAGTGCGGTCACTCTGAACAAAATGTGATCGCACTCCTTTCTGCACCAAAATGGTGAGTTAGCTGCACATAATTTGAACCTCTCAATGCTAACCAGCATGTGTATATGTTGTTTAATTTATTTATCGCAATGATAAATAAGGTTTTTTTAAAACTGGCACAGCCTTTGATAACACTCCTGTCACATATTAGATCAGCGAATATTTAACGTTCCTAGGGAGTGCAGCAATGAAAATAGTCAGTGCAATCATCAAGCCCTTCAAGCTCGATGATGTCCGGGAAGCCATCTCGGAGATCGGCGTTGAGGGTTTGACTGTGACTGAAGTAAAAGGCTTTGGTCGCCAAAAAGGTCACACCGAACTGTACCGCGGTGCAGAGTATCAGGTGGACTTCCTGCCAAAAGTAAAACTCGAGATTGCTACCAGCGACGAACAGGTTGAGCGCCTGGTTGAAGCGATCAGCAAAGCGGCTTACACCGGCAAGATCGGTGACGGCAAAATCTTTGTTTATCAGCTTGAACACGCGGTACGTATCCGTACTGGTGAAGCCGACGGCGACGCGCTTTAAGTCCGGCAGACACTGAATTAAAAGACTCGGGGGAGTTAAACAATGCAAGACCAAATTTTTCAGTTGCAGTATGCAATGGACACCTTTTACTTCTTGGTATGTGGTGCCCTGGTAATGTGGATGGCCGCGGGCTTCGCAATGCTCGAATCTGGCCTGGTTCGTTCTAAGAACACAACCGAAATTCTGACTAAAAACGTCGCTCTGTTCGCTATCTCATGCATCATGTATCTGATCTGTGGTTACCAGATCATGTACGGTGGTGGCTACCTGTTGTCAGGCATCGAAAGCGTTGATGTAGCGGGTGTGCTGGCAGACTCTGCGGAAGCAGGTTTCGAAGGCGACTCAGTTTACTCTGGTGCTTCTGACTTCTTCTTCCAGGTAGTATTCGTTGCGACTGCAATGTCTATCGTATCTGGTGCGGTTGCTGAGCGCATGAAGCTGTGGTCTTTCCTGGCTTTCTGTGTGGTGATGACTGGTTTCATCTACCCAATGGAAGGTGCTTGGACTTGGAACGGCGACGACGTATTCGGCCTGTACAACCTAGGTGACCTTGGTTTCTCTGACTTCGCAGGTTCAGGTATCGTTCACATGGCAGGTGCTGCCGCAGCTCTGGCTGGTGTTCTGCTGCTGGGTGCTCGTAAAGGTAAGTACGGTCCTAACGGTGAAGTAAACGCTATCCCAGGCGCAAACCTGCCGCTGGCGACACTGGGTACTTTCATCCTGTGGATGGGTTGGTTCGGCTTCAACGGTGGTTCTGTACTGAAGCTGGGTGATGTTGCTAACGCTCACTCTGTTGCCATGGTATTCCTGAACACTAACGCAGCTGCAGCAGCGGGTGCGGTAGCGGCTCTGGTTCTGGCTCGCATCTGGTTCAAGAAAGCTGACCTTACAATGGCTCTGAACGGTGCCCTGGCTGGTCTGGTAGCAATTACTGCTGAACCTTCAACTCCGACCGCGCTGGAAGCGTCTATCTTCGGTGCGATTGCAGGTCTGATTGTTGTTGCTTCAATCATTACCCTTGACCGTCTGAAGATTGATGACCCAGTAGGTGCTATCTCTGTACACGGTGTGGTTGGTTTCTTCGGTCTGATCATCGTTCCAATCACTAACTCTGACGTAACCTTCTCTGGTCAGCTGATCGGTGCCCTGACTATCTTCACTTGGGTATTCGTATGTAGCTTGGTTGTCTGGGCTATCATCAAAGCTGTTATCGGTGTACGTGTTACCGAAGAAGAAGAGTTCGAAGGCGTTGATATGGCTGAGTGTGGTATGGAAGCCTATCCAGAGTTCGGCGCTATCAAGAAGTAAGCGTTTCTCAAATAAGCTAGTCCCTTTTAACCCGGCCTTATGGCCGGGTTTTTTATGTTCAGGACGAACGGTATGCCGCGGATACATGGATGTATAGGAGCGGCGATGTTCAGGAAGTACGGCCGAAAATTGCTCTTGCATTTTCGGCATTTCCGCCATCCTTGGCGGTCGTATACCCCGAATACATGGTACCCAAAACTCTTCGTGGGGCATGCCAATGTATAGGAGCGGCGATACCCACTACGCTTCGCGGTGCACGCTGTGTTCAGGAAGTGCGACTTAGCCTTCTAACCGCAACTTATTCTTAAACAAACTAAGTATCCCGCTGCTCTGCTAGACTTTGTTCTACTCGCCGCATCTAGTCTGATGCACTCTTCTCGCCCACAAACTGGTGGCTTCATGTCTGAATCCGATTCTCGGTTTCGTCTTCAAACTAAAATTAATCCTCCTGTCTTTTATGCCGCAACGCTGTTGGTTGCTCTGATTGTTGGATATGCGGTGCTGTTTCCTGAGCATGCCAATATCAAGATTTCAGAGATGCAGGGCGCCATTGTTACCAACGCAAGCTGGTTCTATGTCGCTGCGGTTGGTGTGATCCTGGTGACTGTGGCCTATTTGGGCATCAGTCGTTTGGGAGATATCAAGCTGGGCCCTGATCACGCCGAACCAGAGTTTAGTCATACCTCCTGGTTTGCCATGCTGTTTTCCGCCGGCATGGGGATTGGCCTGATGTTTTTTGGTGTGGCCGAACCGGTGATGCATTATCTTTCTCCGCCTGTAGGAGACCCGGGAACGGTTGATGCCGCTCGTGAGGCGATGAAGCTGACCTTCTTTCATTGGGGACTGCATGCCTGGGGTATTTATGCGCTGGTAGCACTGATCCTTGCTTATTTCGGTTACCGCCATGGTCTGCCATTAACACTGCGTTCTGCGCTGTATCCGCTGATAGGTGACAGGATCTATGGTCCTATCGGCCATGCTGTCGACGTTTTTGCCATTCTGGGCACCGTATTTGGCGTTGCCACTTCACTGGGATATGGCGTGTTGCAGGTTAACTCTGGCCTGCACTATCTATTTGATACTCCGGTAAATCAGACGGTGCAGGTGATCCTGATTGTTGTGATCTCGGGGTTGGCGGCGATATCTGTGGCAACCGGATTGGACAAAGGTATTCGTCGCCTGTCTGAGATTAATCTGACTTTGGCGGTGGCCTTGGTGGGCATGGTGTTGTTGCTGGGGCCCACGGTTTTGTTGCTGCAGATGTATATTCAGAATACGGGTGGTTACCTGTCCGATATCGTCAATAAAACCTTCAATATGTTTGCGTATGAGCCGACTGATTGGCTGGGGGGGTGGACCCTGCTGTATTGGGGCTGGTGGCTGTCCTGGTCGCCTTTTGTCGGCATGTTTATCGCCCGCATCTCCCGTGGCCGTACCATCCGTGAGTTTGTAATTGGTGTGCTGTTTGTGCCAACAGGCTTTACCTTCCTGTGGATGACGGTGTTTGGTAATACCTCTATCGATATGATTATGCATGGCACGGCCGATGGCCTGGCAGATGTGGTTAATCAGGATGTGTCTTTGGCATTATTTAAGTTCCTTGAATCCTTTCCCTTTTCTTCGTTTTTGTCTGTTATTGCCATCGTGATGGTAGTGGTATTTTTTGTTACCTCGTCTGACTCCGGTTCTATGGTGGTGGATATGCTGGCGTCTGGTGGTACTGATAAAACCCCAGTATGGCAGCGCGTTTACTGGGCATCGATGGAAGGGGTGGTAGCGATTGCTCTACTCTTGGCTGGGGGTCTTGGCGCACTGCAGACCGCCACCATTGCCAGCGCGCTTCCTTTCTGCATTGTGCTGATGATCGCCGGATACGGTTTGCTCAAAGCGCTGCGAATTGATGCCACCAAACGGTTCAGTTCGGAACAGGTTATTCATCCACCACGCACTGATAACAGCCTACTTGGTTGGGAGCGACGGCTTAAGAACCTGGTCCATCTGCCACGACGTAAAAATGTCGCGCAATTTATCAATGATGTGGTTTTGCCTGCGATGAATGCTGTCTCTGAAGAGTTGAACAAACACGGTGTAGATGCGCGCATTGAAGTGGTCGAAGATAAGTTTGATGCCAAGTTGGCAGTGTTTCATGGTGAGGAGCAGGACTTTTTGTACCGAGTGAGGCCCAAATCCTACCTTCAGCCCAGCTTCCTGATGGACAACGAAGATGAGGAAGCGCGCAAGTACTTCAGGGCGGAGGTGTTTCTGCTGGAAGGTGGTCAGGACTACGACATCATGGGGTGGAGCAAAGACCAGGTAATCAGTGACATGATTGACCAGTATGAGAAGCATATGCACTTCCTACATCAGGTACGCTAGGTCCGTTGCAGTTGCGAACATCGCCTATTGCATCTCATAAACAGCTGCCAGATACTCGATTAGAATTAGATCGTTAGAGGGATAACCATGCGTATCTGGCTGCTTGCTTTGAGCTGTCTTTTCTCACTCAACACCTTTGCCTACGATAGGATCTCCGGCGCCCACTTTGCCAGTCGTTCTGAAGTGATTGCTCAACACGGTATGGCGGCGACCAGCCAGCCGCTGGCGACCCAGGTCGCGTTAGATGTGCTCAAGCAAGGTGGTAGTGCAGTTGATGCAGCTATTGCTGCGAATGCATTGTTGGGATTAGTAGAACCTACCGGTTGTGGTATTGGTGGCGACCTGTTTGCCATTGTGTGGGATGCAAAAAGTCAGCGTCTACATGGTTTGAATGCCTCTGGTCGCTCGCCTAAATCTTTGACCCTCGAACACCTTCAATCCCTTGGCATAGACTACTTACCGCCATATGGTCCATTACCTGTATCAGTACCCGGCACTGTCGATGGCTGGTATGAGCTGCATGGCAAGTTCGGCAAGTTGCCGATGGATAAGTTACTGGCGCCCGCCATCAGGTACGCTGAAAACGGTTTTCCTGTCAGTGAGCTGATCGCTTATTACATGCAGCGCAGTGGGCCGCGCTTATCAAAGTATCCCGGGTTCGCTCAGGTGTTTATGCCTAATGGAAAAATGCCCGAGAAAGGTGAGATCTTTAAAAATCCAGCACTGGCTTCTACCTATCGAGCGATCGCTAAAGGTGGCCGTGATGCATTCTACAAAGGAGACATCGCAGTCAAAATCGCTGCTTATATGAAGCAGAACGACGGTTTCCTCAGCTATGAAGATCTGGCAACACACACCTCTGACTGGGTAGCCCCAGTGTCGACTAACTATCGAGGCTACGATCTTTGGGAATTGCCACCAAACGGGCAGGGCATTGCTGCACTGCAGATCCTGAATATCCTGGAGCCCTACGACATTGCCAAAATGGGATTCGATAGTCCCGAGTATGTGCACCTGTTTGTTGAAGCGAAAAAATTAGCATTTGAGGACCGCGCAAAATTCTATGCCGATCCGGCTTTTAACGAACTTCCTGTCTCAGGGTTGATATCTAAGGCGTACGCCAAAGAACGCGCAAAGCTGATCGATGTTAACAAGGCTGCCAAACGGCTGGATGCGGGTAATCCGGCACTGTATCACGGCGATACCATCTATCTGACGACAGCTGACAGTGAAGGCAATATGGTATCGCTGATCCAGAGTAACTATCGTGGTATGGGCTCAGGCATGACACCTCCGGAGCTGGGCTTTGTGCTTCAGGATCGCGGCCAAATGTTTACCCTGGAACCTGGTCACTTCAATAGCTATGAGCCCGGTAAGCGCCCCTTCCACACCATTATTCCCGCCTTTGTCACCAAAGAAGGTAAGCCATGGATGAGTTATGGTGTGATGGGAGGCGCGACTCAGCCGCAGATGCATGCTCAAATCCTTATCAACATGATCGATTTTGGTATGAATCTGCAGGAAGCTGGGGATGCACCACGTATTCTTCATACCGGCTCCAGTCAACCAACCGGCGAGCAGATGACAGACGGCGGTTACGTTAGCCTTGAGAATGGCTTTTCTGCCCATACCCGACGTGCATTGGTTCAGATGGGACACACGTTGCAGGAAGCGTCGGGACCGTACGGTGGCTATCAGGCGATCATGCGGGATCTCGAGTCGGGTGTGTATTACGGTGCGTCAGAATCCCGCAAGGATGGTCAGGCCGCAGGCTATTAAGTCACACCGACTGCTGTAGATAGGCTATTGAATATCACCCTGCTTGATCCCAAGCAGGGTTTTTCCTCATTGGCTGACTAAAATGTCGCCGCTATGCAAACACCTTTATTTCACAGCTTTGGTCATTACCTGAAGCAGCGCTTTGGCCACAAGGTCAGAAAGCTGTCCTTGCATGGTAATTTCAGTTGCCCGAACCGTGATGGCACCCTCGGGCGGGGTGGCTGTACCTTCTGTAATGTGGCGTCTTTTGTTGATGAGTCGGCGAAAATTCAGACAATTGAACAGCAGTTGGTGGTAAGGGAGCACGAGTTAAAGCGTAAAGCAGATGCATATTTGGCGTACTTTCAGGCGTACACCAGCACCTATGGTGAGCAGAAGCAATTGCAACGCCTATATGATGAGGCGTTGGCGGCACAGAATATCGTCGGATTGTGCGTCGGCACGCGGCCAGATTGTGTGCCCGACGGCGTGTTAGATATGCTTGTCGACTACCAATCGCAAGGGCAGGAGATCTGGTTGGAGTTGGGGTTGCAGACGGCGAATGATCAAACGCTGAAACGCATTAACCGTGGCCATGAATTTGCTGCCTATTGTGACACCGTCGAGCGGGCCCAACAGCGCGGCCTGAAAGTATGTACTCACTTGATTGCCGGACTACCTGGTGAAACCAAACTTGATTCGCTGGACACGCTGAACAAGGTATTGGATGTCGGGGTTGATGGCTTAAAGCTACATCCCCTGCATATTGTGGAAGGTAGCGTGATGGCAAAGGCTTGGCGTGCTGGGCGAATGCCGACCATCGATCAGGAGAGTTACGCAGATATTGCAGCTGAAATGATTCAGCGCACACCGGCTAACGTGGTGTTTCACCGTATCTCGGCCCATGCCAGACCACCGACTCTGTTGGCTCCGGATTGGTGCCAGGATAAGTGGTTGGGGCCACGTCTGATAGAAGAGAGATTAAAGCGAAGCGGGCCACAGGGGTGCTTAACAGAACAGCGGTTTGTGGCCTGACCTAAATACTTGATTGGTGATTAGCTGGAGAAAGCGAACAGGTTCTTCACTGCACCCACAGTTTTGTCCATCTCTTTAATGCTGGTCGGGGTGATAAAGATGGTGTCGTCACCGGCGATTGTACCCAAAATACCTTCGGCTTTGCCCAAAGAATCGAGTAGTCGGGCTATTAGCTGTGCTGCGCCAGGGCTGGTGCGGATAACAATAGCAACTTCGTTGTAGTCGATATCGAGAACTAGGTTCTTAAGCTGACTGGAAGTGGTGGGAACACCGAGCTCGATTGGCAAGCAGTAGACCATCTCTTGTTTGGCGTTGCGTGTGCGCACTGCACCAAACTTACTGAGCATTCGGGAGACTTTGGATTGGTTGATGTTGGCGAAGCCCTGCTGCTGCAGCGCTTTGACAATTTCCCCTTGGGATCCGAAGCACTCTTCTTTCAACAGGTTCTTGAACGAGCGTACCAAGTCTTCCTGTTTACCGTAATTCATTACTCAAATGACTACCATTCAAAAATTATGCACTCATTCTGCATAAAATTGCACTTCTCTGCAAGAGCGGAACGCTGACTGCAAAATAATCGTTGGCAGCCAAGGTTTACGCACTTTGCGCACTATTTGTTACGGGTTCAATCCGTGATCTCGGTAGTGTGACATTGATTGTATTTTCTACCTCCTTGTTTTATCGTTTTTTCAGCTCCCATGGGGGCGGAAAAGCTAAAGTCTCCTAAGATTCTCCATAAAGAAGGGAACCCACAATGAAAGTCGCTGTATTAGGTGCTGCTGGCGGTATCGGCCAGGCACTCTCTTTGTTATTGAAAACACAACTTCCAGCTGGTTCTGAGCTGGCCCTGTATGACATCGCTCCTGTAACGCCTGGCGTGGCAAAGGATCTGAGTCATATTCCTACCCAAGTAGCGATTGAAGGTTATGGCCAGGACGGTCTGAATCAGGCACTGACAGGTGCCGACATTGTATTAATCCCAGCAGGTGTACCGCGTAAACCGGGCATGGACCGTGCGGACCTGTTTAACTTTAACGCGGGTATCGTTAAGACCCTGGTTGAAGCCATTGCTGAACAGTGCCCTAAAGCCTGCGTCGGTATCATCACTAACCCTGTAAACACCACGGTAGCAATTGCTGCTGAAGTGCTGAAAAAAGCGGGCGTTTACGATCCCAAAAAACTGTTCGGTGTTACAACACTGGATGTGATCCGTGCTGAAGCCTTTATTGCTGAAGCCAAGGGCCTGAATCCAGAAGAAGTAAATATTAACGTGATCGGTGGTCACAGTGGTGTCACCATTCTGCCATTGCTGTCTCAGCTTGGTCTGGATTTCAGCGACGAAGAGATCGCAGCGCTGACTGACCGTATTCAGAACGCTGGTACTGAGGTAGTTGAAGCCAAAGCTGGCGGCGGCTCTGCAACCCTTTCTATGGGCCAGGCGGCTGCACGCTTCTGTTTGTCGCTGGTTAAAGCGATGCAAGGCGAAGCCGTTGTTGAGTGCGCCTATGTTGAAGGCCCTGGTGAGCACACCAAGTTCTTCGCTCAACCAGTTAAGCTGGGTCCAGAAGGTGTAGAAGCTGTACTGCCATATGGTGATGTCAGTGCATTTGAGCAAACCGCACTGGAAGGCATGATGGATACACTCCAGGGTGATATCCAGAAAGGTATTGAATTCGCAGGTTAATCATTCTGTGAGGCAATAAAAAAAGGCGCCAATCGGCGCCTTTTCTATGTGAGCAGCAAAAGACTAGTGGTCGCGTTGTACCGCTATTCGTGCCAGCGCTATCAACGCACCTTTGTAATCGCTGTCAGGCAAGTGTTCGAGTGCAGCGACCGCTTTTGCGGCTTCTTCATCAGCGCGCAGGCGGGTATAGGCAAACGCATCTGTTGATTCAATGGCGGCAACGATATTCGGCAATTGCGCTGGGTCTGCACCATGCTCAATCGCATCTCGGATTATCTTGCGCTGTGCGTCTGTGCCAACTTGCATTGCCCTAATAAGGGGGAGGGTGGGTTTACCCTCTGCCAAATCGTCACCCAGGTTCTTACCCAGTGCATCCGCATCCGCAGTGTAGTCAAGCAAGTCATCGACTAATTGGAATGCCGTGCCCAGATAACGGCCATAATCGGCCATCGCTGTTTTTATCGTGTCTGGTTCGTCAGCCAGTTCTGCTGCTAAGTGAGTGGCAGCTTCAAACAGCTTGGCCGTCTTACAGTAGATGACTTCCATGTAGCGTGCTTCATCTGTATCCGGGTCGTTGCAGTTCATTAACTGCATGACTTCCCCTTCGGCTATAACATTGGTGGCATCTGCCAATACGTGCATGACTTGCATCGAATCCAAGGTCACCATCATTTGGAAAGCGCGTGTATACAGGAAGTCGCCAACCAAGACGCTGGCCTGATCACCAAACATGGCGTTTGCTGTTTTGCGGCCGCGACGCATAGTGGATTCATCCACGACATCATCATGAAGTAAGGTCGCAGTGTGGATAAACTCGATAATGGCCGCTAAAACACGGTGTTTTTCGCCCTCATAGCCAAGCGCACGAGCAGCCAATGTAGTCAGAAGGGGACGCAGTCGCTTACCGCCGCTGTTAACTATATAGAAGCCGAGTTGGTTAATCAGGGCAACATCGGAGTCCAATTGCTCCATAATGGCGTGGTTGACCTGCTGCATGTCTTCTTCGGCAAGTTGCCGAATTTGCTCGAGATTCATTTCGTTCCTGAGAGTAATAGTTTATTTTTAGCGGCTGGGCATGAATGTCCATTTCAAAGCAGCAGATTCTAGCCTTTATTTATGTGCTAAAACAGTCTGATGTGATAACGATTCCGGCACACATGAGTAACACAACAGTAAACTGAAATTTGCCTTGATCGGTTAAAAACTTTTCAGTAGAATGCGCGCCCTATTGTGAATAGTAAATCGTGTCTGTCGGCCTGTATTAGATTGTCGAGGCACGCATACCAGCGGAGTTAAATCATGTACGCGGTTTTCCAAAGTGGCGGTAAGCAACACCGTGTAGCCGAGGGGCAAACCGTTCGCTTAGAAAAGCTGAACGCAGAGACCGGCGCTACTGTCGAATTCGACAAAGTGTTGATGGTTGCCAACGGTGAAGATATCAAGGTGGGTGCACCTTACGTTGATGGCAGTAAAATTACTGCTGAAGTCGTAACTCACGGTCGTGGCGCTAAGATCAAGATCGTTAAGTTCCGTCGTCGTAAGCACTCTCGTAAGCAGATGGGCCACCGTCAGTGGTTCACTGAAGTCAAAATCACTGGCATCAGTGCTTAAGTTTCAGGAGTAGAGTCAGATGGCACATAAAAAGGCAGGTGGTAGTACCCGAAACGGACGCGATTCAGAAAGTAAGCGTCTTGGCGTTAAGCGTTTCGGTGGCGAGTCAGTATTGGCTGGCAACATCATCGTTCGTCAGCGTGGTACTAAGTTCCACGCAGGCACTAACGTAGGTATCGGTAAAGACCACACATTGTTCGCAACTGCTAACGGTAAAGTTCAGTTCGAAGTTAAAGGTCCTAAGAACCGTAAATACGTAAGCATCGTAGCTGAGTAAGCTAAGCTGCTTGAAAAAGGCCTCGCGTGATGCGGGGCTTTTTTGTTTCTGAAGCCTGTAGCCGTGCTAAGGTTATACCAATCCGCATATTCTTATTCGGGTTGGTATTAGATATATCGGTCGAGCATTCGGTTCGACACAGGTTACCTCGAGAGTCAGTCCATGAAGTTTGTTGATGAAGCAGTGATCCGCGTTGAAGCGGGTGACGGTGGTAACGGCATCGTAAGTTTCCGCCGTGAAAAGTATGTGCCCAAAGGTGGCCCGGATGGTGGCGACGGCGGTGATGGCGGCGACGTGTATCTGGTGGCAGATGAAAACCTGAATACCTTGATCGATTATCGCTTTGAACGTTTTCATCGCGCTGAGCGCGGTACCAATGGCCAGGGGGCCAACTGTACTGGTAAGCGTGGTGGTGATCTCGAGCTGCGCGTGCCTGTAGGAACCCGCGCCACCGATCAAGATACAGGTGAAGTGATTGGTGACTTAACTCGTCACGAGCAGAAGCTGATGGTGGCGAAAGGTGGCTTCCACGGTTTGGGTAATGCCCGATTCAAAAGCAGTACCAACCGCGCGCCGCGTCAAAAAACGATGGGCACACCAGGTGAAGTACGCAGCCTTAAGATGGAGCTGATGCTACTGGCTGATGTTGGTCTGTTAGGTTTCCCAAATGCGGGTAAATCTACCTTCATCCGTTCAGTTTCCGCTGCCAAGCCCAAGGTTGCCGACTATCCTTTCACCACGTTGGTACCAAACCTTGGTGTGGTTCGTCCCGAGTCTCATCGCAGCTTTGTGATTGCAGATATTCCGGGGCTGATTGAAGGTGCCGCAGAAGGTGCTGGGCTGGGCATTCGCTTTTTGAAGCACCTGGAACGTTGCCGTCTTTTATTGCATGTGGTGGATATCTGTCCGGTCGATGGCTCAGATCCTGCCGAAAGTGCCGTGACTATCTTGGAAGAGTTAGCACGGTACAGTCCGAAACTGGCTGAAAAGCCGCGCTGGCTGGTATTCAACAAAACTGACCTGGTGCTTGAAGAGGAAGCGGACGAGATCATCGCCCGTGTCGTTGAAGCGTTAGGTTGGGAAGGCGACGTTTACCGCATGTCTGCGTTCAACAAAGAGGGCACGGATCCACTTTGCTGGAAGATCCTGGAATACCTGGATACCCTGCCAAGTGATCGTCTGGCCGAAGTCGAAGAAGCCGACAAGGTCGAGTTCCAGTGGGACCATTACCATGAATCTCAAATCGCTGCTGCAGCGGAGGAAGATTGGGACGATGATTGGGATGATGACGACGACGATCATGATGTAGAGATTATCTATAAGCCATAATCCTCTTTTTGCATGACGGAACAGAGTTATGTCATCGCAGCAGAAAGCTCAGTTAACTCTAGAGCAACATGAAGAAGCAACTCGACTCGCTTTATGGGGCGGGCAGTTGCTTCTCCAATACGGCGCCGAAAGCCAGTTAGTTGAAACCCTCACCCATAGGTTAGGAACCGCCCTTGGCTGTGACTGGATGGACCTGGCTGTCTCCCACAATGCCATCGTGCTTACGTCTGTCTCCGGCCCACGATACTTAACTAAAACTCGTCGCATCGTTGACCGTGGCATCAACATGACGACGGTCAGCGAGATCTGCCGCCTGGTGGTGATGGTCGAGAAAGGCCTGAAAGACGCCAACGAGGTACGAAAGAAGCTTCGTCAGTTGAGTGACAAACAGTTTCACTACAACCGCTGGTTAATGATCCTGATGGTTGGCCTGTCCTGTGCTTGTTTCGCTCGTTTGCAGGGGGGGGACTGGCCCGTATTTGGCGTGACGTTTGTTGCGTCAGCGGTGGCCATGTTTGTGCGTCAGGAGTTGCATCATCGTGGTTATCACCTGTTGATGAACTGGGTGCTATCCGCTGCTGCCGCAACCTCTGTGGCAGCGCTAGCGCCAGCCTTTAGTCTGGGCAATAAGCCCGAACTTGCAATGGCTGCCAGTGTGTTATTGCTGGTGCCCGGCTTCCCCCTGATGAATGCCATCTCTGATATGGTCAAAGGCCATGTCAATGTTGGTATTGCTCGTTGGACCTGGGCGTCGATGATGGTGCTGAGTGTCGCGTTAGGCATCTTATTAGCGATGAATCTAACGGGTGTATGGGGGTGGCTGTGATGGAGCTGCTGATTACCCTGCTGGATGACGCCTTCTTCAGTGCGATACCTGCTATTGGTTTCGCCATGTTGTTTAACGTACCGAAAAAGGCGCTCGCCTATTGCGGCGCTGCCGCAGCCATCGCCCATAGTTTACGCACCCTGTTAATCAGTTTTGGTATGTCAGTTGAGCTGGGCTCATTTTTAGTCTCGGTATTGGTCGGTGTATTGGCGTTTCATTGGGCTAAGAAAAAACTGGTACCCGAGCAGGTGTTTACTGTGGCCGCGATTATCCCAATGATCCCTGGTAAGTTCGCATTTGCGACTATGGTTGGTTTGGTTCAACTCAATATCGATGGCGCTGTCTCACCCTGGCTGTTGGGGGATGTGATTGATAATGGATTAAAAACCCTATTTATTCTCGGTGCGCTCAGTGTAGGCTTAGCCATTCCACAGCTTTTCTTGGAACGCAGTAAACCGGTCGTCTAATACGACCGGCGTTAAAGGACCCTAGCATGAAGATCTCGCTTATTGCCGCAATGGCCAACGACCGAGTTATTGGTAAAGACAACCAGATGCCTTGGCATCTACCCGCTGATTTAAAACACTTCAAGGCTGTCACTTTGGGCAAGCCCGTGGTGATGGGGCGTAAGACATTTGAGTCTATCGGCCGCCCATTGCCGGGTCGCCAGAATATTGTGATCACGCGTGATCCTGAGTGGACCGCTGACGACGTAACCGTCGTTCATGGTACAGAGCAGGCGATGATAGCGGCAGGCCCGGTTGAGGAACTGATGATTATTGGTGGTGGAAACATCTACCAGCAGTTTTTGTCCCAGGCGGATCGTCTTTATCTGACCTTCATTGAACTCGATGCTGAGGGAGATGCCTGGTTCCCAGATTACCAAGCGGAAAAGTGGAATGAGATCGAATCAGAAAGCCATGGGCCGGATGATAAGAATCGATACAACTACCGTTTTGTGACATTAGAAAAAAAGGGCTTATAAGCCCTTTTTTTCTATCTCAGAATCGTTACAGCTTAAATCGACTGACAGATTGTTGTAGCTGCTCAGCAAGCTGAGAGACTGACTGACTGGCATCGGATGTTGCCTGGGCGCCTTGGCTGGTTTCCTCTGACAAATCGACCATAGCGATGAGCTTTTCATGGATCTCCGCTGATACCAGGTTCTGCTCATCGGCTGCCTGGCTGATATGACTGCTCTTGTCATTTATCTGTCCCACAGAGTCGGCGATATTCTGCAATGCTCGGTCGGATTGCTCGGTCTGCTCAACACACTGTTTGGCGATATTGCCACTGGTCGACATAGCACCAACTGCATCCCCGGCTTTTTGCTGCAACAGGTCGATCATCTGCTGGATTTCAGCAGTGGAGCTCTGGGTACGACTCGCTAAATTTCGGACCTCATCTGCGACCACGGCAAAACCACGCCCCTGTTCCCCTGCGCGGGCAGCTTCAATAGCAGCATTCAGTGCCAGCAGGTTGGTTTGTTCGGCAATGCCCTGAATGACATCGATAACGCTGCCAATCTTATCGCTTTCCTGGTTTAGCTCTGCGATCACCTGTTCAGCTATGTCGACTTCTTCGGCCAGTTGCTGAATCTGTTGCTGGGTTCGCGCTGACAAGTCGCTGACGTTGGCGACATCTTCGTCAGCTTGAGAGACCTCATTCTGTGTGGCCTGTGCTGTACTGGCGACCAGTTCAGAGCTACTGCTTAACTCTGTGGTGGCGGTTGCCACTTGCTCTATCTGTGCTTTCTGAGCTTGTATGGAATCCGTTGTTTTTTGCGTAATTGACAGGGTCTTGTCTGAGGCTTGGTTTAGTTCTTCCGCACTGTTGAGGATACTCTGAATCAGCTGGCGAAGGTTACCAATCAGGCTGTTAACGTTGGTTGCCAGAACCGCAAACTCATCATCGCCCTTATCATTTAGCTGACGGCTAAGATCCCCTGTCGCCGAGATCTTCAGAATATGATTAACCTTAGCCAATGGCCTGAGAATACTGCGTATGGTGGCATAGGCGATACCCAATGCTACAGCGAGACTGAGCAGTATCACCACAATATTCAGACTGGTGCTGGTTGAGACGGTACTTTGAACATCGCTATCTAGGGCTGTCACCATATTGCTGGAATGGGCCAGTAGGGCTTCCAGGTGGGTTTCGAGATCGGTTAAGGCCTGCTGACTAGTGGTTTTAGTCTCGGTGAGTTTTTCTTCCAATTGAAGGCGTTGCCTGTGCACAGAAGCCAAGTTTTTTTCTGAAGAGAGGGCTGTCTGAAGGGCTTCCAACTGAGTATTAATATCTGAAACCAGTTCCGGATCATCAATGGCACCGGCTTTGCTGTTCATAAATTGCATCTGCACATTGATGTCACTCAGCAGATATCCGAGTTCGTCGGATAGCTGGTCCACCTGTTCCACCGTTGCGCTTTGAGCGATTGCACTGAGAACTTTGAGTAATTGAGTAAGCTGCCCCTCCAACTTAATGGCCACCGCTGCTGCCGACGCCTGTTCTCCATCATTAGGATCTGCAAAGTCTGCTAGATCTAATAGCATGCCGCCAGCATCGGCGGACATATCATCCAGTTCCTGTAGCTGTTGTGATTCGGCCATGGTGATTTCAAGGGAGCTATTTAGGAGTTGCTGAAGCTCTGTCGCGATCCCTTGATAGAGGTTGAAGCTATTGGATACCTGCTGTGTTGCTTCTGCTAAGCCAGTGTCACTTTGCAGCAGGGGCTGGTTTTCCTGCAAACTGGCAGTGAACTGTGTTTGTAGCTGGCTCAGGTTTTCAGCTGTTGATTGCAGGCTGGCAATATCTTTGAGGTGCAACGCTTTGGTTTGCGTTTTATCTATATCGCCTAGGATCTGAATCAGCTGATTACTGGCTTTAAAGCTAGGCAGTGCTAATTGACTGACTTGGCTCTGGCTTGAGCCAACATTATACAAGCCCGCTGTTGAGCTTATGCCGACAACGAGTAAAAGCAGGGTAAGCACGGCGAATCCTGCTATGATCCGCACCGCTACGGTGAACTTCATACCTTTTTCCCCAATGTATTCTTTTTATTATTATTTTAGGTCTATAGAACAATAGTGATTATCACTACGCCTAAAAGGTAGGATAGTACGAATATGCGGGGTGGAAAGCTGTGCGGTTTGTCTACTTTGTAGGCAAAGTGCAGGGCAGGCTATGTCTGGTTTGAGTTTCCCAGCAGAGGGCGGTCAGGTTATTTCCCCAAACGCATCCAGTATCTAACGCGTGGATCGTATCGTTACCTGTATTCCCTAACAAAGATGCCCAGTGTCCAAACACTAACGGAGGATCCGAGTGTTGGCTGCGGCAGTTAAACCAGGGGACTAGCTCGCTGTTATCATTGTTTTCGGGGGCGGTTTTGCATTGCATTTCGAGGCTAAGGTCTTGCCTGTAAACGAATCGCATGCGAGTCAGAGCGTTAATTGTGAAACGGAGGGATTCCTCTTTGCTTAGGTTTTCAGACCACAAAGAAGGACCGTTACCATACATGTTTCGGAGTAGTTTTCGGTACTCGTTGCCGCGGAGCTTTTTTTCAACCTTTCTGGCCGCTTTCTCTGCGCTATCCACACTCCACTGCGGTGGGATCCCCGCATGTGTCATGACAAACCTGTGGTCAGGATGGCGCTTAAAAAGGGGTTGATGCCTCAACCAATGCAGCAGTTCATCCCTGTCGGGAGCATTCATTAGGTTGGCGAGTTGGTCTTTGTCTTTAACTTTGGCAAAACCCTCGGCGCAGGCGAGCAGGTGAAGATCGTGGTTGCCAAGTACCGTTATCGCAGAATCCCCCAGTGATTTCACAAACCGAAGGGTTTCCAGCGATTTTGCGCCGCGCGCAACCAAGTCCCCAGTTAGCCAGAGCTGGTCTGTTTTGCTATCAAACTCTACCTGTCTAAGCAGGGCGTCCAATTCATCGAAACAGCCCTGAATATCACCGACGATATAAGTCGCCATCTCAGTTCACTGTACCGGGGATCGCCAGTCGGAAAGCAGGAATTGGCGCTTTGAAGCGGGCCCCTGATGCGGTTTGCATCAGGTAGTGCCCCTGCATAAAGCCGATTGGGGTAGGAAATGCTGCGCTGGAGGTGTACTCAAACTCATCGTCCGGTGCGATATAAGGCTGTTCTCCTACCACTCCGGGGCCATGCACTTCATTGGCTTCGCCATTGCCATCGGTGATAATCCAGTGGCGCTCGAGCAACTGGATCTCTTCTTCACCCATATTCTCTATGGTGATGGTGTACGAGAACAGGTAGTGCTCATTTTCCGGTGTTGAGTGCTCCTCCATATATTCGGGCTCAATGGTTATTCGTATGGAGGGTTGGCTCATTGGTTCGCCTCGGCTTCATCTACTGCATTGGCGATAGCGACGAATTGCGCCACAGTCAGCTCCTGTGGACGCAACTTATCACTGATTCCGAGGCTAGCAAGCAGGTCAGGCTCCAGTAAGTTTTTAAAGCAGTTGCGTATTGTTTTTCGGCGCTGGTTGAATGCTTCTAAACAGACTCGGTTAAGGGTCTTCACCGAATTTACTGGATGTGGTGGAGTTTGGTGAGGTATTAACCTGACAACGGCAGATTCAACTTTAGGCGGCGGCTGAAAAGACTCAGGCGGCACGTGAACCACAGGCAAAACCTGACAGTAGTACTGCGTCATAACTGTCAGGCGGCCGAACTGTTTGGTGCCAGGGCCGGCTGCCATGCGTTCAACAACCTCTTTTTGCAGCATAAAGTGCATGTCTTTGACATGGGGAAACTGAGCAAACAGGTGGAACATCAAAGGAGTAGAGATGTTATAGGGCAGATTGCCAAAAATCCGCAAAGGACCACCAAGTTCCTTTGCCAGGGCGGCAAAGTCAAACCGCATCGCATCCATCTCATGAATGGTGAGCTTGGGTGCCAAAAACGGATGGTGGCGCAGGCGTTCGGCGAGATCTCTGTCCAACTCAACAACATGCAAGTGGTCTGTCTCGTCAGCAACAGGCTCTGTTAGTGCACCCAGTCCAGGACCAATTTCAACCAGAGGCTCTCCTGGCTGAGGGTGAATAGCCGTGACAATTTGTTCGATAATGTGATGGTCGTTGAGGAAGTTCTGACCAAAACGCTTCCGGGCCGTATGGCCCATATGTTTTCTATTCTGTGCCATCTCGCTCAGCCTGTCTGTTCACCATATCTATCGCCTGGTTAATCGCGACAAACATACTGCCTGGATCTGCATTGCCACTGCCGGCTAGTTCTAATGCCGTTCCGTGATCGACGGAGGTCCGCGTAAATGGGAGTCCCAGTGTAATGTTCACGGCCGCACCAAAACCTTTGTATTTGAGTACCGGAAGCCCTTGATCGTGATACATCGCCAGAACGACATCAGCGTCATCCAGGTATTTCTCTTGAAATACGGTATCTGCCGGGTAGGGGCCTCTAAGATCAAAACCTTCGGTCTCTCTTAGCGCTGTCATTACTGGCTCAATAACTTCTATCTCTTCACGTCCCAGGTGACCATCTTCACCTGCATGGGGATTCAGGCCACAAACGAATATCGAAGGGTTTTTGATAGCGAATTTGTTGACCAGATCTTTGTGCAGAATTCGGATGATGTTTTCCAAGCGCTCAGCAGTAATCGCTTTGGAGACGTAAGCGAGGGGAATGTGAGTGGTTACCAGTGCAACCCTTAATCCCTCGGTGGCAAGCATCATTACGACGTCATTGACGCCAGCTTCCTGAGCAAAGTACTCGGTGTGGCCACTGAACGGTACTCCTGCGCGATTGATAACACCTTTATGGACCGGACCAGTGACAATGGCATCAAATTGATTGTCCATATTGCCATGGCAGGCTTGTCGAAGTGTTTCAACAACGTACTGGCCGTTTTGTTCGTCCAATTTTCCGGGGGTAACCGTATGGTTTAATGGTACCGGCAGTACGGTAAGGGTACCCTTAGCCTGTATTTGTGGGGCGGCTTTGGGGTCGTAGTCGCGTAGCGAAACAGGCAGACCCAATTGTTGTGCGCGTTGCGTCAACAGTGAAGGGTCGGCTACGACAACCAGCTCAACAGGCCACTCTTGTTGAGCCATTTGTATGACGAGGTCGGGACCTATACCTGCAGGCTCGCCTGCCGTCACAGCGATGCGTTTCACCTTACTTAGGCTCATTGCTTATCCCTGTTCTGATTCTTCATCCAGGATCTGGATGTAGGCTTCAGCACGGATTTCACCCAACCAAATACCTTGCTGCTCGATAAATTTACGGTTGAATATCAACTGATAAGCTTTGTCTTTTTGTCTATCTTCAGTAGCGTCATTAATTCGGCGTTCATGTAACTGAACGATGTGCCAACCATGCTGTGTTCTGAATGCATTTGATATCTGGCCGGGTTTCAATTCAGCTAATGCGCGTTGAAATGCTGGCACATAGGCATTGGGATCGCTCCATCCCAGCTCCCCCCCGTTGGGAGCAGAGCCTGGGTCATCTGAATATCGGCTAGCCAGTTCAGGGAAGGTTGCATCGTCTTTTCGCAGATCGGTTGCAAACTGATTCAGCATTTGTTCCGCTTTCTCTTCGCTCAGAATGATGGAAGGTTTGATCAAAATATGTCGAGAACTGATCTCTTCAACTTCTACTTTTTCTGCGCCGCGGATATCAAAGATTTTGATTAGGTGAAAGCCTCGGCTGGTGCGAATTGGGCCGATGATTTCACTTTTATTGGCATCGCCAGCGATCTCAGCAAAAAGCGTTGGCATTTCATTTAGGTTCATCCAACCCCAATCACCGCCCTCCAGCGCTTTAGGGCCTGAACTACTGGCAATGGCTGTGCGGGCAAAATCGGCCCCTTCGTTCAGCATTTTCAGTACCTTGTTGGCAGTTTCTTCTGCCTGAGTCATCTGTTCTGAGCTGGCTTCGTTTTCGAGCCCAATCATGATGTGACCCACGTGATATTCAACTTCTTTAGCTCCTTCTTCGTTCATTTGCCGCACAAGGCTGTCGATCTCTTGTGGTGTAATATTAACGCGGCGGCGAACGTTGATGCGGCGGACATCACCCGTGGTTAGCTCTTCTCTGACTTTCAGACGGAAGTGTTCATAGCTTTGACCTTCAGATTCCAGTTTTTGGCGGAACTGCTCTAGGGTCAGACCATCGTCTTTGGCAATATTCTCTAACGTTTGCTGCAGTTGTGCGTCAGCGATCTGCAGCCCCATTCTTTCTGCGAGCTGCAGCTGCAAACTTGTCATGATTAAGCGGTCAAGTACCTGAACTCGCAGTGCGCGATCTGATGGCAACGTCTGGCCAGCTTCCTTGGCGTTACGTTTGATGTCACCCATCATTTCATCAATTTCACTTTGTAGAACAACACCTTCGTTGACGATGGCTACAACCTTATCAAGAAGCTGAGGTTCCTCAGCTGCCAGCCCCGTGGAGTAAAGAGCCACAACAAGCAGCAGGCTTTGTTTCAGATGACGGAGTTTCATACGGAGTTCTTCTTTCGTTTTTTTCTCAAGTGAGCAGACCCGCCTATGTTGGCGGGCCTGACAGTCTATCACAGGGGCTGCTAGTTGTTGATATACTCGTTTCGTAAGTCGCCGAACAGAGAGTCTGACTCCATTTCCTGATAACCAGGTGTGCTGGCGCCGCCGAAGCCTTTAATAATAAAGTTTACCCATACTCCACTATCGAACTCATCGCGAGATGAGGCGGGGGCATCATCATCAGGGAAGTTGGTATTGAGGTACCTGTGGTAGCCAACACGAATCGCGTAGCAACAAGACTCAAACTGCAACCCTAAGTAAGTTTCAATGGAGCGATTCTCTTCTAGATCTTTATACCAAGATCCCACCATTTGAATGCCGTCAGTCAAGGGCCAACTCGCTAGCACGCCCAGCTGATTTACTTTGTCGGTCTCAGTAATTTCTGGCAAATATCTGTGATTCAGTTGGATACGTTTATTGGGCTCAGGTTGGTAGTTGATCATCGACGCGTTCTTCAGGGTTTTGCCTTCGGAAGTGTCATACTGCACTTCGTTGTGGAAATACCAGTTCTGATCCAGGAACACATCTAACTCTGCAGCGAGCGCCGAATGGCTCTCTGTCACCTGAGTGGTGTCGTCAGTCAGCGTTACTTCACTATCAGACAGGTAATAGATCTGGCCCAGGCTGAAACGAAGTCTTTCTCTGCTTCTTTCATCTATAAATCGGGTTGTTGCACCCAGAGTTAACTGATTGGCGTCTGCGATCCTATCAAGGCCAACGTAACGGCGAGCCCGGAATAGAGAATCATAGTCATACTGCAATTGGTTGGTGTCATAAATTCCGATATTGTCCTGGTTTTCATGAGGTACATAGACGTACTGCGCTTTTGGCTCAAGGGTTTGCAGATAGCTATCACCAAAGATGGAGGCATCACGTTCGAAGTTAAGTGAGCCAAACATGCGAAAACTCGGCAGAGTACGACTTACAGAAGAGTCGAAAATTTCATTGAATGGTTCATCCTTGGTGTTCTGTTCATAGAACGTTTGGTAAAGCTTGGCTTCAGTCAGCAGTGTGTAGCTTGGCCCACCCAGTGGCACACTTAGAGTTGGTTCAATATGCAATCGAGAAGCTGTTGGGATGTCGCTATCTCTGTGGTCAAAGTAAACCACTTCACTATAAAGATCGAAATCTACATAGGGCAGTACTTCAGGCTCTCTAAAGGTTGCTTCAATGGCAGGTAGCATACGGTGAGAGCTAAGAGAGTCACCCAGTTCCTCGTAATCAAGTAAGCGAATGTTTACTTGCCAGTCTTTCTCGTAGTAACCCACATCTGCGGTGCGCTCTAAGCGGTTATCTGTACTGGAAGCAACATCAGATCCTAAGTCATTGAGATAGTTGTCATCACTGATGGTGGTGTAATCAAAGTAGCCACGCCAGTGTTTGTTCCAACGTGTTTCTTGTTCCCAATGAAATAGATAACGCTCATCTTCATTGATCAGGCTGTCATCTTTATTCATATATTCCAGGTTGAACTGGCCATAATGTCTTTCTGTCAGATATCGGTACTCAGTGATTAATTGGGTACCTCGATCGCTCATGTAACGCGGAGTAATGGTGGCATCCATGCTGGGGCCGATGTTCCAGTACCAAGGGGTCTGCATCTCAAAACCATTGTCAGAGCTATTGCCTACGCTTGGAAAAAGGAAGCCGCTTTTGCGTTTGTCACTGACGGGAAATGTGAAATAGGGAACATAAATGACGGGTGTATCCTTAATGTATACCCAAGAGCCCCAACTCTCGCCCCACTCCTCGTCACCATTGATAATGACTTCGTCCGCTCTCAGCTCCCAGCTGTTGTCGCCCTCGGGACAGGTGGTAAATGAGCCTTCTTCGAGTACAACCAGGTTGCCGCTCTCTAACGCGATGCGTTCAGCTTTTCCCCGCCCGAGTTGACCTGAAAACTGGTATTCGGCTTTGGTCAATTCAGCGGTACCCGTAGTAACGTCAGCTGACAGCTTTTCACTGCTGATATCTAACCAGCCGTCAGAGTAGCGAATGCCCCCTTCGGCATTGACCCGTTGTTGCTCTCTGTCGACGGAAACATGATCAGCCTGCAGGGTTCTGTCTCCCTGCTTTAACTGAACGTCCCCCTGAAAACTCGCCTCCTGGCCATCTCCAGCGGCGCGGCCAGCGGAGATCTCCAAAGGCAGGTTACCCAGAGTTTTTCTATCGGTCGGCGGTTTGGCCGCAGTGGTGTAGCATTGGGACATTGGCAATTGAGCAATATCTTCCTGTTGTACCACAGGTGCTTGCGGCTCTGCATACGCCCACATAGATGCCGTAAGAGGCAGTGCTAACAACAAAAAACGCATCCGTTTTCTCTTTATTATTGGGTCCGGCAGGATATCGAGCCGATCACGTATTCGGCATCAATTCAAAGTTACTTAATAAGATATGATACTTGACCGCTTTTGACTCTGTTAACCTTGCTAGCAATTTTATTGAGAATTATTTTGCAAAATGACCGATCTACGTCTCGATTTGCTCGAAAAGTGGGCAAATGAACAGCTTGATACCCAAGATATTTCACTTTCGCCTGTTTCTGGGGATGCCAGTTTTCGTCGCTATTTTCGTTGTCAGGTTAATCAACAAAGCTACATTGTGGTTGATGCGCCGCCGACTCATGAAGACAGCCGACCCTTTGTTGCCATCGCTGAAGCCTATCTAAAGGCTGGTATTAAGGTGCCGGAGCTTATCTCTGTCGACCTTGAACAGGGCATGATGTTGCTCTCGGATTTTGGCGACACGCTGTTGTTGTCGGAGCTGAATGAGCAAACCGCTGGTTTCCTCTATAGCCATGCGCTGCAACTGTTACCACAGGTCATTCGGGTCACTGAAACTGCTGAAGGGCAGTTACCCCCGTTCGATGAAGCGCTTCTTGCCAGAGAAATGGCGCTGTTCCCTGACTGGCTGTTAAACAAGCATTTAGGTATTTCACTTGATGATGAAGAGCGTGACTTGGTTGATGAGGCCTTTGCCTTGTTGATTGAAAACTCTTTACAACAGCCGCAGGGAGGCGTTCATCGTGACTATCACAGCCGCAACCTGATGGTGTGTGAAGATGGCCTCGGTGTGATCGATTTTCAGGATGCCGTAGTGGGTCCAGTTACCTATGACGCTGTTTCACTGTTGCGGGATTGCTATGTGCGTTGGCCTGACGCGCTTGTTTATGAGTTGCTGGCACGTTGGCAAGACCTGTTGGTCGCTGAAGAGTTGCTTGCCCCTGAGATTGATGAAGATACGTTTCGGCGTTGGTTTGATTTGATGGGAGTTCAGCGTCACCTGAAGGCGGCGGGTATTTTTGCACGTCTTTACCATAGGGATGGCAAAGACGGATATCTGCCCGATGTACCCCGTACCGTCCAGTATATCGTGGATATTGCTGGCTGTTACCCTGAGCTAAGCGAGTTTGCAAACTGGGTAGAGCAGCGGGTGCTTTCGGAGCTAAACAAATCATGAAGGCAATGATCCTGGCTGCAGGACGTGGAGAACGAATGCGGCCTTTGACTGATATGGTTCCTAAACCTTTGCTGGAGGTCGGTGGACTTAGTTTAATCGAGCATCATCTCACCGCGTTGGCTGAGGCTAGATTTGACGAAGTGGTGATCAATCATGCTCACCTTGGGCATATGATTGAAGAGAAGCTGGGCAATGGTGACAAGTATGGCGTCGCCATTAGCTATTCTCGTGAAACCACCGGCGGGCTGGAAACTGCTGGTGGGATTATTAATGCTATGCCATTGCTCGGTGAAGAACCTTTTCTGGTGGTCAATGGGGATGTTTTTACTGACATCGACTTTGGGCTACTGCGAGATTTAAGCCTGCAGGATAAGCTCGCCCATTTGGTCTTGGTGCCAAATCCAGAACACAATCCTGAAGGGGATTTTTCGCTTGAAGCGGGACTGGTTGGAATGAGTGAAGGTCAAAAACATACCTTTGCCGGTGTTGGCATCTATCATCCAGAATTGTTTTCGGGTCAGCCTAAGGGTAAGTCACCGCTGGCGCCGCTATTAAAGAAAGCGATAGCCGAGCGGCGAGTGTCTGGGCAGTTGCATACAGGAAGCTGGACTGATGTGGGTACACCGCAAAGGCTTGCTGAATTGCAGCAACGTCACGGCAGATAGTGATGGGGGCGAATGTGAAGTTGCGGATATGGGGAAAGGTATTTGGTGCGGCCATTGGTTTTGTGCTGGGCAAGTTTCCAGGCATGGTATTTGGCGCCGCATTAGGCCACCTGTTTGACCGTTCCCTGGCGAAACAGATTGATCATGCGGGGGGCTTTTCCGCGCTCTTTGGTCAACCCCAGGTTGCTTCACAAGCGTTCTATTTCTATGCCATGTTCAGTGTCATGGGCCACATTGCTAAAGCGCGTGGACAGGTGACGCCGAAGCAGATCCAAGCGGTTTCCGCTGTTATCCGCCAGATGCAGTTAACGGAGGAAGCACAAAAAGAGGCTCAGGCGGCATTTCGCGAAGGTAAAGATCCTGCTTTCCCACTTGAACGCACTCTGTCTGAATTTCGCTACGCCTGCGCCGGCCGGCACGATGTACTGCAGGTATATCTGGAAGCGCAGATTCAGGTTGCGTATGCCGAGCCTCCACTGGCATCGGAGCAGCGCAAACTCTTGGCAGAAGTCGCGCGCGTACTGGGGTTTGACACCAATAGCTTTAATCGCTTACTGACGATGATCGAGGCCGAGATGGCCTTTCGGCAGCAACAGGATCGTTCAGAGCGAGCAAAAACACCCAGCGCTCAACATGGTGCGTTACGACAGGCTTATAGGTTGCTGGGGGTAGAGCGTACAGATGATGACAGCAAGATTAAGAAGGCCTACCGCAAATTGATGGCTCAGCATCACCCAGACAAATTGGCAGGTAAAAATGTACCAGAAGAGGTGATGCGATTGGCTAAGCAGAAGTCTCAGGACATTCAGGCTGCCTACGAAGTGATTAAGCAGCACCGTAAATCACGGAGTTAATGCAGCCAACCTTCTACTACCAGCCCAGATAGGTCAACCAACCGTAGATCTCTTTCCAAAGTCGTTCGTCTGTCCGAGTCATGTCGACGTCACCAAACAGCTCCCGCTGGCGATAATGCAGTTTGAAGTGTTTGTTCGCCAGTTGAGGCCTCAGGGTAACCGTGTCCTGTACCCATCGGTTGTCATAACGAGTGTAGATATCCAGTACGGGGATATCTGTTTTGGCCATCGCTTCTGCCAGAGCAATGTTCATCTGATGCTGGGGAAGGTAAGCACCAATATTGATTAAGGCATCGGGTGGCCCAAGGCGTTTAGCTTCATACAACTGAGTTAACCAGCCCGCGCTGCTGCCTTGGGCTATCACCAGATAAAATCCTGGGTGTTTAGAGGACTCCTCAACTGTCGCGTCCATTCTTGCAATAATTTGAGTCAGGTAGGCTTCAGACTGTTCTTCTCGGATCTCATCGTTCAGCCATTCGTCAGCTTGAATAGGGTGAGCTGGTGTCGGGGCTTCTCTGGCTGTGTCTATCTCTTCAGGTTTTTCCAAAGGAGACGTGTAATTGGGGTTGTGCAGTTGTGGTGGCGCCGTTATGGCAATGGTAACCCAGCCATGGTTTGGCATCAGTTCGCTTAGGTAGCCCACACCCTGCTGCTGGCTGGGGGGGACACTCCAATCGGGAACCAGAATTGCAACGCCCTTGGTTTGTGGTGTGAGTGCGTCTCGTTTTAAAGCCTGGAATGCATTGTCGCCCTGTCCCAATGTGATCAACTCGCCATCACGATCATAGCGCGACAAATTGTCGAGCGAACTCGCCAAAGCGGAGTAGGACAAAAAGCTGATTGTCCATGCCAGGATTGGGACGATAGCGCGTATTAGCATCCGTATCTGTTAGTGATTTGCAACAAACCCTATCTGTTTATCGACCGAAGTTGGTAAAGGTTTACCCAAAAACGGGCACGGTGCCTCAAAAGTCAGCCATTCATTGCTGATTGGGTGGTAGAGGCCCAGGGTTGACGCATGAAGTTGCAGGCGAGAGGCGAGAGCCAGCGCGTCTTCGTGTGCATAAAGGCGATCGCCCAAAATGGGGTGGCCGAGGCTTAGCATATGTACCCGTAACTGATGACTTCGCCCTGTTATCGGGGTTAGCTCCACTTCGGAGTGTTTTTCACCTTCGCCAATAACCCGCCAGAGAGTTTGCGAGGGTTTGCCGCGCTCATGATCTACCATCTGCTTAGGGCGGTTGGGCCAATCGCAGATCAGTGGTAAGTCGACAGTGCCTTCACTCTGTTCTGGATGCCCCCAGATAAGGGCATGGTAAGTTTTCTTCGTTGCCCGTGTTTCAAACTGCCGACTGAGTGCGCGATGATTATCTGCCCCCAAAGCAATCACGATTAAGCCTGAAGTCGCCATATCCAATCGATGCACGATACGAGCCTCAGGCCAAACGCGTTGAACTCTGACCGCCAGGCTATCTCTATGCTCTATAGCTTTACCTGCTACGGTCAAAAGCCCGCTGGGTTTATTAAAAACCAGCAAGGCATCGTCTTGATAGATCAGCTCAAAGGCAGGGAATGTTGGTGGGTGATATTCAATTAACGCCATCAGTTTGGTGTGTTGTACCCAAGGTCAAAAAACGGCCTGAATGATACTGCGAGTGATTGCGGTTTGCCAGTGTAGCCCGGTGGGCTATAGTGTGCGGTTCTGAAATTGTTCTGTTCCCGCATGGAGAATAAATATGAGTGAAGTGGTAACTGTATTGGCTAACTGCGCCCAATTGGCAGAGTGTCCACGCTGGGATCATGAGCAGAGCAAGTTGTACTGGGTAGATATTGATGCGGGACGACTTCATCAATTTGATCCAGCGACTGGCGAGAATACCTTTCTTCAACTGGAGGAAGAGATCGGTTGTTTTGCACTACGCGAAAAAGGTGGCTTTGTCGCTGGTCTGCGCTCCGGTTTTGTCTTTATTGATTCGATGGCTGGGGGTATAACTCCGATAGCCGACCCGGAGGCTGACAAGCCTCATCAACGCTTTAACGATGGTCGCTGCGATCCAGCGGGACGCTTTCTCGCTGGTACGCTGAATCCGAACAAAGACCATTACAGTGGCCACTACTACAGCCTGAATACACAGCTGGAAACGAGTAAATTAGTGGGAAACAACTGGACCTCTAATGGCCTGGCGTTTAGTCCTGATGGAAAGACCCTCTATTACTCAGATACACCTCGCCATGTGGTGTTTGCCTGTGATTATGACGTTGCCACGGCACAGGTAAGTAACGAAAGAGAGTTTATTCGTTTTCCCCATGGTTGGGGCCGTCCTGATGGCGCAGCAGTCGACAGTGAAGGTTACTACTGGAGTGCGCTTTATGGTGGTGGTCGTGTGGTTCGGATCAGTCCATCAGGTCAAATCGTTAACACCATTGCTGTGCCAGCCAAGAATCCGACTATGGTGGCGTTTGGCGGTGCAGATCTTAAAACACTTTATATCACCACGGCTGATACCACCTACTCACCGGAAAAGGCGCAGTATCCACTGTCTGGCAGTATTTTCGCGGTCGAAGTGCCAGTCGCCGGGCTCGCAGAGCCCAAGTTCAAGGGCTAAAAGCAACCTAAAGTGGCGTAATCTGCAATCCCTCGGCGGTCAGTTTGATGGTCGAGGGGCCATAATCTCGCTCGCTGGTAACACGGGAACGACCAAACTGGACGGTCAGTCGTGAGTGCAGTTTGCTATGGGCCGTTACTCTGCACTCTTGTTGCAGACGGATTAGCTCGCGCTTTAATTGGTCTACTTCAGTTTGCAACTGACCAACTTCCGCCTTGGCTGCCTTGTATTCATCCACGGCGGTTTTCAGCATTGGCAGCATATCGGGGCTTCCAGCAGACTTGAGCTGCTTAATGATGGTGGCGTTTTCAACCACTTCAGATGAGACTCGTTTCAGCTCTCTGGCAGACTCCTGCACGTGTGCTTTGATGGCCGAGAGTTTGTAGGACATGTCTACCATGGTTTTGGCGCCAGCGGTGGTACCTATCTCTCCCGAGATGATTCTTTCGCCCACCTGAGCTTTGCCACCCAATAGCTTTCCTCTTGGCATCTCTTCGTCACCAAGCAGCAGCGTTTCCATCGCTTTGATATCACAATGGCTGGCCTGTCTTTTCAGGGCTACATTCCTTCCTGCCTTAAGTGAGGCATATTGTGCAAAATTTGCCGCAACGTCGACATTCGCTGTGACATGACAATTGAGGTGGTCCATATGACTTTGGCCTTCTTCAATCTCATGTTCGATTGGACGGCCAATGATGCCCTTGGCGATGGTTATACTGCCTGTGGCATTGAGTGTTGCTGAGCTGACACTGCCGCCAACGGTGATATCTCCACCACTTTCGATTTCCATTCCTTCGCCAACATCACCCTCGATGATGACAGAGCCTTTAAAACGGACATGACCTGTGGTGACATCGACCTTGGCAATGACTAGTACGTCATCAACCATCATGCCGTTTTCAATTTCGACAGGTACACCCTCTCTATCTGACTCGAGTAGGTTGGGGTTGGCGTCATTAAATCTTGTGCCGCTACCCGCATTGAGCGGGGGTTGTTTGCCTGGGACTGGAGGTATGGGCTTACCACAAACATCGGTGCCTGCTGCGCCTTCGGTGGCGGGTACTCGTTCCATCAGCGGGGTGCCAGTGGCTACAGTGACCAGATCTCCCAAGTCGCGCATATCAACACTGCCATCTTCTTTTTCTCGAGGGCGGAGCACACGATCTTTGGCCGTTCTGGCTAGTTGTTTGACGACACCATCTTCACCAGCCTTGGGTGGCTTACCATGTGCCACAACAGACTGGAACACTTCACCTGGTGCAATGGTTTTAAGGTGAGCAGCAATTTTTTCAAGTTTGGTTTGGTTAATTCCGAAGCTGACCTCTTCCGCAGTCAGTTGGTAGTGAAGCGCTTCCAGGTCGATTTGGTTTCCGCCAAATGCACCCGTGACTTCAATGCCTGCAATCATGCGGTCATCGCTTATTGCAACGCGAAGCTGGGCGTCACGCTTCTCTGCTACGGGAATCTCAAATGATTTGTCGTCTGAGGGGGGCTGCGTGAGCTGCAGCGCGAGCTGCTCGATCGCTTCTTCTACGGAGGTTTCGAGAAAATAGTAGGCGGCAAAAGGCGAAGTGCTCAACGCCTCTTTCAATTCTTCAAGTGTAGGGAGGTCCGTCTCTTCAATATTTTCGATCAGCCAGCTTACCTTGCTGGCATCTTCATTTGGCTTAAACATTGCCGCCCCACGCTATACATCTCACAGTATAAGCTACTGTTCTAAAAACATTCGATCCAGCAGGGAGTAGTTAAATCGCGACCCGCTTTACAAAAATTTTACTTTAAGGAGTTGTAAACAATTTAAAACGTTATTTCCTAAACTTATTAAATTCGCTGAATTGCCAGCGTCGATAGGCCATTACCAGCGTAGTGCCGTGCTTTTGGGAGATAGGTAACCGGCGCTGTGTCTGGTTAAGTTGTACGAACTTTTGTTCTACTTTTGTTAACTCTTCACTCAACTGATAAAGGGCGTCATCACTCAACATGCCGTTAATACAAACCAGTTGGCTGGTGTTGTCGTTAAAACCATGTTGAAAGAACTCCTTTTCAACACTTTCTCTGAAGAAGGTTTGGATGGGCCCCCGGGATAACCAGCGGAAAGTGGTGCTGACCAGGATCCTGATGCGATTTCCTGGCAGCAACTCGATGATCCCCATGCGATCCAGCTCCGCCAATTTGTTGATTAACGTATGGCTGTCCAAATCGTAGTGTTCGAGCAACTCCTCGAATTGCCAGAAATTCAGTGCACTGACAGCAATCAAGAGAAGTAAGGGATCACTGACCAGTGTCTGCTCCTGCTCAAAGCTCAATTGATCGAGTTTGGGACGAAGGTGTTCCATCGTTTCCAGCAGGGCAAACAGATCAGTCCCCAACCAGGAGCAAATCGTTTCGATTCTCTGAACGGTTAGAGCGCCCTGAGAAAACAGACGTTTGACCGATGGCTCCGACAATTGCAGGCATTGTGCAACATCGGCGTAGGTTTTTTGTTGCTGTTTAAGTATGGTTTTCAGTGCCAGGTGGAGCTGTTTAGTTTGATTCATCTTGAAAGTATCAAATAGTGATACGAATGGTCGTAAGATAAGGCGTTTGGAAGAGAGATGTATTGCTCTTGGTCTTATTTCCTTAATCTGACCTCATATATTTGGTCATGGAGCTAGCAAATGATGCGAATTAAGGGATACCTACCTTACTTGGTTATGGTGTTTCTGAATGCTTTTGTCGACTTAGGGCATAAGATTGTTATTCAGAACACCATTTTCAAAACCTATGATGGCACTACACAAGTGGTGTTAACTGCCATTATCAACGCGCTGATCTTATTACCCTTTATCTTACTATTTTCGCCATCCGGATTTATTTCAGATAAATACCCCAAACACAGAGTCATGCAGTTCAGCGCCTGGGCCGCGGTGGTTGTCACCTTAGGGATCACGGCCTGTTATTACCTTGGGTGGTTTTGGGCCGCTTTCGCGCTCACCTTCCTACTGGCGCTGCAAAGTGCCATCTATTCACCCGCCAAGTATGGCTACATCAAAGAGCTGCTGGGTAAAGAGCGACTGGCACGCGGCAATGGCGCTGTGCAGGCGATCACCACGATCAGTATCCTCGGGGGCATTTTTGCCTACTCGATCCTGTTTGAAATGCGTCTGAGTGGTGTCGATATCCAACAGAAAAGTCAGCTGTTACAAGAGATTGCACCGTTAGGTTGGAGTCTGGTGGCGTTTTCTATTGTTGAGTTGTTGATGGCTTACCGTTTGCCTCAAACGCAACCTACAGATACCCAAATGCAGTTTGATTTTAAGGCCTACCGAAAAGGGCAGTACCTGCTGCGCAATCTGGGAACGATAAAAAAGAACGATGTCATCTGGCTATCGATTGTTGGTTTGACTGTATTTTGGGCGGTGTCGCAGGTGATGCTGGCGGCATTTCCAGCCTTTGCCAAAGAAACACTAAGTGAAGATAACACCGTGGTGATCCAGGGGCTGCTGGCGTGTTCAGGTATTGGCATCATGCTTGGTTCATTGCTAGCGGGCAAAATTTCAAAACATCATATTGAAACCGGCACCATTCCGATGGGGGCCGCGGGCGTTGCGTTGGGTCTGTTTCTGATCCCTCACTTTGACTCTACCATGGCATTTGGCCTTATCTTTATCATGATCGGCATGGCAGGTGGTTTGTTCATTATTCCCCTGAATGCGCTGATTCAGTTCCATGCGCCGGAAGAGGAAAACGGCCGAATTCTTGCTGGTAACAACTTTGTCCAAAACGTGGGCATGTTGAGCTTCCTTATTCTCACTATTCTGTTGGCGACCATTGGTATAGATGGGGCTGCTCTGATTTGGTTGTTGTGTGGTGTCGCGACTTTAGGCGCCATTTATACAGTCGCTAAGCTGCCGCAATCGCTTGTTCGGTACCTTTTGCTGGTGCTGGCATCGTCTGGCTACCGCTTGCGCGTTAACGGGTTCAGAAATATTCCTGAGCAGGGCGGCGTGCTGATGCTTGGCAACCATATCAGTTGGATTGACTGGGCGCTGATCCAGATCGCCAGCCCACGCCCAGTTCGCTTTGTGATGGAAAAAAGCATCTACAACCGTTGGTATCTGACTTGGTTTTTCCGTCTGTTCGATGTGGTGCCTATCGCCAAGGGCGACTATCGCAAATCAGTTGAGCGTATCTCTGAGCTGTTGAATCAAAGGGAAGTGGTCTGCCTGTTCCCGGAAGGTACCATCAGTCGTAATGGTCAGTTGGCTGAGTTTAAACACGGTTACACCAAAGCCGCGGCCAAAGCCGATGAAGAGGTGAAGATCCTGCCGTTCTACCTGCGTGGTATGTGGGGAAGTCGTTTCTCCCGCGCCAGCAACAAACTTCGTGACAGCCGTCAGCAAGGTCGCCGTCGAGATGTAATGGTCTGTTTTGGTCAGCCCATGCCAATTACTACTCAACCAGAACAACTGAAACAGCGGGTGCTGGAGCTTTCTGTCCCCGCGTGGGATGACTATACGCAGCATTTACCATCAGTGCCTGCCGCATGGGTTCGCAGCGCTGCGCGCATGGGCTCTGAAAACCTCCTGATAGACAGTGATGGCAAGGCTTTGTCCGGACATAAAGCGTTGGCGGTCACCAGCTGGTTAGGTAGTAATTTGGTGAAAGGCGTTAAGCACAGCCGGGTTGGAGTGCTTTTGCCGTCCAGCAATGGCGGTGCGTTGACCAATATGGCGTTACTGATGCAGGGCAAAGAGGTGGTTAACCTCAACTATACGGCACCGGTAACGACCATGCGGAACTGTGCTGAAAAAGCCGGATTGACGCGTATTGTGACGTCACAGCGGTTCGTCCGTCAGTTGGAAAAGCGTGGCATAGCAATTCAGGCATTACTGGAACAGGTGGATGTTATCTACCTGGAGCAACTGTTCGCGGGAATGTCGAAAGTTGGCATCTTATGTCGACTGGGTTTGATTAAATTACTGCCTGTACCGCTATTGCAGCGGCTGATGGTCGCTCGCGTTGCGCCTGAACAAGTTGCCGCCATCCTATTCTCGTCTGGCAGTGAAGGCGAGCCAAAAGGTGTACAGCTTACTCATAAGAATTTGATGGCCAATATCAAACAGGTATCTGATCTGCTCAATACCCAGGATCAGGATGTAATGATGGGCTCGTTACCTCTGTTCCATGCATTTGGCTTAACCGTAACCACGCTTATGCCGATGATCGAGGGGATCCCTCTGGTGTCACATCCAGATCCGACGGATGTGGGACGTATCAGTAAAGCGATCGCTCGGCATGGTGCCACCATGTACTGTGCCACCTCCAGCCTGCTTCGTCTGATGACCCGAAGTAACCAGTCTCATCCATTGATGCTGAAATCTCTGCGACTGGTTGTTTCTGGTGCTGAGCGTTTGGATCCCAAAGTGCGTGAAGGGTTCCAGCAGAAGTATGGCTTGGATGTCGTGGAAGGGTATGGCACCACAGAAACGACGCCGGTCGCCAGTGTGAATATTCCGGATCAGCTGGATACCCGCTATTGGTATGTGCAGAAAGGTAACAAACCCGGCACCGTAGGCATGCCTTTACCCGGCAGTAGTTTCCGCATCGTTGATCCAGAAAGTCATGAGACCTTAGGGGTTAATGAAGAGGGTATGATTCTGATTGGTGGCGCTCAGGTGATGAAAGGCTATCTGGATGACCAAGAAAGAACCAATAACACCATCATTGAACTGGATGGGATCCGTTGGTATATCACTGGAGATAAAGGCAAGTTGGATGAAGATGGCTTTTTGACCGTTGTCGACAGGTATTCACGTTTTGCCAAGATCGCTGGGGAGATGATCAGCTTGTCTGCGGTTGAGCAGGCTCTCACTGATTATCTGACGGAGCAAAATGATGAATTGTCTTTACTGGTCGTGAGTGTTCCAGATGATAAAAAAGGCGAGAAGTTAGTCCTCCTGAGTGAACAGACGATCACCCTTGAATCTATTCGTGAGGGAGTAAAGCAGGGGGCGCTGACAAACCTTTATCTTCCTACCAAGGTGCTTCAGCTGCCTGAGCTGCCTAAGCTGGGCAGTGGTAAGTTGGACTATCAGTCAGCGAAACGCTTAGCGTTAGAAAGTTAAACCAAGTCAGTAAACTGACATTTAAAACGGGAGCTGCTCAGCTAGACTATTGAGTACTCCCGTTTTTAATTGTGAATAGTTTATTGTTGTTTGATCTGTATTTATGCGCATTAGCCGTCTTTTAATGCATATTTACTCAAAATTAATAAGCCTAGGTCGTGATTCGTATGAAACTTTCCCGTTATGTTTATACCGAGCAGGAGTTCCACCAAATAGATGAAACGCCTGTCTATCACCAAGCCGTTGATAGCGCTGTATTTAAACGCGGTGAAGAGGTCGCTACGGTTAAGTATCACCCTTGCCATCCAAATCCTGACTTTGAAGACTATCGCAAAGGTGAGGGCACAGTTTGGACCAAGTGGCTCTTCAGTGAAGATGCCAATAAAGCTGAAGGGTTGTCGGAATGTGGCATCAACATGTTTGCCGACTTCTATATGGAGCCGGGGTCGAGCATTGGATTGCATCAACATTCGGACAAGGAAGAGATCTACTATGTGCTTGAAGGTTCAGTCACAATGTTGGTTGAAGATCCTGAGCACGGCTCATCTGAAGTGACCCTGATGCCGGGTGATGCGCATCTGGTTAAACTTGGCCAGTCTCATGCCGCTGTTGCCAGCAGTGAAGGCGCGCGCATTGTTACCGTGAGTGTTACGCGTTAACCCAATCAGCTTTATCATTTCGCAGCTTTTTATTCGGATTATTCGGAAAGCTGCGTTCCCCGCCTCTGAGCAGAACAAATGCCACTAAAGTTACCAATCTGATATATCTCAATTGGAAACGTTAACAATTCTGGTACCCTTGACCGGTTTTGTTAATTAGGGATGCGTTATGAACTTTACTATGCCTCTGCTGGGGGCGCAGATCCTGCTGACCGCGTTCGGTGCACTTGTGCTGGTACCGATCCTGACTGGTCTGTCACCCAATATTGCGCTGTTGGGCGCAGGTCTTGGTACTTTGATCTTTCAACTTTGTACCAAGCGTCAGATTCCTATTTTCTTAGGAAGTTCCTTTGCCTTCATCGCGCCTATTCAGTTGGGTGTCGCCCAGTTTGGTTTGGCGGCCACCCTGGGTGGTTTGATGGCTGCTGGTTTTGTATTTGTCTTGGCCAGTGGTTTAGTGCGTCTGCGTGGTATACAGGTGATTGAGAAGTTGCTTCCTCCTGTGGTAGTTGGTCCGGTGATTATGGTGATTGGTCTCGCGTTGGCACCTGTGGCGGTCAATATGGCACTGGGTAAAACGGGTGATGGTGCAGTTCAATTGGTTGATTTGGATATTGCCCTAATTATCTCGACAGTCGCGCTGCTGACGACCGTTGGCGTGGCAGTGTTTGCCAAAGGTTTGCTGAAGCTGATGCCAATTATTGCTGGAGCCGTCGTTGGTTATGTACTGGCACTTATTCTTGGTGTCGTTGATTTTGCACCCGTTGGTGAAGCTGCCTGGCTTGCGGTGCCAGATTTTACGGCTCCTGCATTCGATTGGCGCGCTATCCTGCTGATTGCACCTGTAGGCTTGATTGTTGTGGTGGAACACTTTGGTGACATCCTCGCGATCAGTAATGTGACAGGCAAAAATTACGTCGAAAAACCGGGTATCGATAAATCTCTTTTAGGTGATGGTTTAGCAACTATGGCGGCCGCCAGCTTCGGTGGACCACCGGTGGTAAGTTACGGTGAGTGTACTGGTGCGGTTGCTCTGACTAAGGCGTTCAATCCAGTCATCATGACCTGGGCAGCCTGTTTTGCCATTGCGCTGGCATTCGTTGGTAAGACCGGTGCACTGCTGCTGACCATTCCTGTGCCTGTGATGGGCGGTATTCTTTGCCTGTTGTTCGGTTCTATTGCCGCTATCGGTATGAATACTTTGGTACGTAATAAAGTTGACCTGGCGAAAGCACGTAATCTGGCGATCGTTTCTATCACCTTGGTATTTGGTATCGGTGGGATGAGCATCAGTGCAGGTGACTTCACCCTGAAAGGTGTCGGCCTATGCGGTATCGTGGCGATTATACTGAATCTAGTATTGCCAAAAGAGAAAGCCTGATCGACTTGCTTTAAAATACGATAAAAAAGCCGCCTGTAGAATTTATCTGCAGGCGGCTTTTTAGTTTCTGTGTTGGTTACTTGGTTCCGAAGATCTTGTCTCCAGCGTCCCCAAGGCCAGGCATGATGTAGCCTTTGTCGTTCAGGTATTCGTCCACAGATGCGACGTAGATGTCGACGTCTGGGTGCGCAGCTTCCAGCTTGGCAATACCTTCTGGAGAGGCGACCAGGAACAAGCCCATGATTTGGGTGCAACCTTTCTGCTTCAGCAGGTCGATGGTTGCGATAAGTGTGCCACCCGTTGCCAGCATGGGATCGAGGATCAGCGCTGTGCGCTCTGGAACATCGGCAACGATCTTGTCGAAGTAAGCCACAGGCTCCAGGGTTTCTTCATCACGATAAAGCCCAACAACGCTCACCTTAGCGTTAGGAATAAGGCTGATAACTCCGTCCAGCATGCCAAGACCTGCACGCAGAATAGGAACCAGTGTTATCTTTTTACCCTTGATGTTCGTCACCGGAACGCTTGCGCCGCTCCAGCTTTCCACATCAATAGTTTCAGTTTCTAAGTGGCGTGTTGCTTCATAGGTCAGAAGGGTGCCGATCTCACCACAAAGCTCACGAAAATGTTTGGTGCTGATATCTTTTACCCGCATCAACCCCAGTTTGTGTTTTACCAGAGGATGTTGGATTTCATAAACCGCCATTTCAGCGTCTCCAGAGATAAATTGTTACGGTGCGAGTTAATAGCATAGTTGGTTGGCCATCACTTTGATTTTCCCCAAGACAATCCGCCGATTGACTAGGTATCCTGCGCCAGCCGTCTACACTTTGGTGACGGTCACGAGTATATCGTGATTTTGTTAGCACACGGAGATTGAAATGAAACAACTATTGGCTATGTTGATGGCTGTTGGATTGATGACGGCTTGTGCCGGTACATCTGAGCAAGAAGCGCCTGCGGCTGAGGCGAAACCTACTGCAAAACAAGAGAAGGCGACGTGCCAGGTTGATAGTGATTGTAAGACCGATTATGGCATGTGTATTAAACCTGAAGCGGCAGATTACGGCTACTGTCTCTAATCAGGAGCTGAGGGTGAATTCACCCTCAGCTATCAATTTGTTACTGGTCTAGTTTGCTGACCAGATGCGTCGATATAGAGTGCGCTGTAATAAATTTTCAAAAACTACTGTCTTTTTAGTGAAATCTTGGAAAAACGGTAGGAAATTTTCCTGATTGAGTGTATAAATATTCAGGTTTTTTGCATATTAAATTAAAAGTTGGTGTGAAATTGACCTGTTTAGGTGATTTCAAAACCAGCTTACTACGGGATTGTAACGAATGTTCAGGAGGTTTTCATGGCTATGAAAATCGGTGTGCCACGCGAAGTTCTCCCGGGCGAGCAGCGAGTTGCTTTGACCCCGGATACCGCAACTAAGCTGCAAAAGCTTGGTTTTGAAGTCAGTATTCAGTCGGGTGCCGGTGCACCTGCCAGCTTCACCGATGAGGCCTATCAGGCTGAGGGCGTTGAAGTCGTCGCAGATGCCGAAGCGCTATGGTCAGGTGCAGATATTATATTCAAAGTAAATGCACCTATGATCGACCCGGAAACGGGTAAAGATGAAATCGAACTCACTAAAGAGGGTCAGACCCTGGTGAGTTTCTTCTGGCCTGCGCAGAATGAAGACCGCCTGAAAGCGTTTGCTGACAAGAAAGTTAACTTGTTGGCGATGGACAGCGTTCCACGTATTTCCCGTGCGCAGTCGTTAGATGCGCTGAGCTCAATGGCCAATATCTCTGGTTATCGTGCAGTGGTTGAAGCGGCACACGAGTTTGGCCGTTTCTTCACCGGTCAGATCACAGCGGCCGGTAAAGTACCTCCAGCAAAAGTTTTGGTTATTGGTGCGGGTGTTGCCGGTCTGGCAGCGATCGGTGCCGCAGGCAGCCTGGGGGCGGAAGTACGCGCATTCGATACACGCCCTGAAGTGGCTGAACAGATCGAATCCATGGGCGGCACCTTCCTCGCGCTGGACTATGAAGAAGAAGACACTGGTGCAGGCGACGGCTACGCCAAAGAGATGTCCAAGGCCTTTATCGAAGCTGAAATGAAGCTGTTCGCAGAACAGGCTGCAGAAGTTGACATCATCATCACCACCGCCGCTATTCCAGGTAAACCAGCGCCTAAGCTGATCACCGCTGAAATGGTTGAAGCAATGAAGCCTGGCAGCGTGGTTGTTGACCTGGCCGCGTTGACCGGTGGTAACTGTGAATTGACCGAACCCGGCCAAACCGTGGTTAAGCACGGTGTGACCTTGATTGGCTATACCGACTTCCCATCACGCTTGCCTGCACAATCCAGTCAGCTTTACGGTACTAATCTGGTTAACCTGATGAAGCTGCTGTGCCTGGAAAAAGACGGCACCATCGATATCAACTTCGAAGATGAAGTGTTGCGTGGTGTGACTGTTGCTAAAGAGGGTGAAGTGACCTGGCCTGCGCCACCGATCAAGGTGAGTGCTCAGCCACAACAACCCGCTGAGCAGGCAGAGCCAATCGTTCATGAAGAGCCTAAGTCGAAACCATGGGTTAAACCTCTGCTGCTGGCGGTAGGTGCTGGCCTGTTTGGTTTGGTCGCGCACAGCGCACCGGCAGACTTCCTTGCTCATTTCACTGTATTCGTACTGGCTTGCATCGTGGGTTACTACGTGGTGTGGGGTGTTGCCCATGCACTGCATACGCCGTTGATGAGTGTAACCAACGCGATTTCGGGCATCATCATCCTTGGTGGTTTGGTGCAGATGAATTCTGACAGTCCGCTAATTCTGGCGCTCTCTGGGTTCGCAATCATGATCGCCACGATCAATATCGTTGGTGGATTTACCGTGACGCAGCGCATGCTGAAGATGTTCCAGCGCGACTAAGGAGAAATACGCATGTCACAAGGTTTGTTGGTAGCTGCGTATTTGATCGCAGCTGTATTATTCATCATGTCCCTGGCGGGACTGAGCAAGCATGAAACAGCCAAAGCCGGTAACCTTTATGGTATCGCCGGTATGATTATCGCTATCGTGGCGACCTTCGCCAGCGTAGAGATGAGCGGCATCACCTGGCTGACCGGCGCGATGCTGGTAGGTGCGGCTATCGGTGTTGTACTGGCGCTGAAAGTTGAAATGACTGAGATGCCTCAGCTGGTCGCTATCCTACATAGCTTTGTAGGTTTGGCTGCGGTACTGGTTGGTTTCTCAAGTGCAATTGCTGCCCACCCTGAGCCAGGCTCAGCTGCCGCGCTGGCGCAGACGCTGACTCAGTCTTCAGTAGAGAAAACGATTCACGATGTAGAAGTTTTCCTGGGTATCTTCATTGGTGCAGTGACCTTCACTGGCTCTGTCGTTGCTTTCGGTAAACTGCACGGTGTGATGAGCAGCAAGCCACTGAGCTTGCCTGGTAAACACTTCCTGAACCTGGGTATGGTCATTGCATCTATCGCTTTGGGCGCATGGTATATGCAGACGGGTAACATGCTGCCGCTGGTTATCATGACCTTCATCGCTTTTGTGTTTGGTTATCACCTGGTTGCCGCTATCGGCGGAGCTGATATGCCTGTCGTGGTTTCCATGCTGAACTCTTATTCAGGATGGGCTGCAGCAGCCGCAGGTTTCATGCTGTCAAACGACCTGTTGATTATCACGGGTGCCTTAGTTGGTAGCTCGGGTGCGATCCTCTCTTACATCATGTGTAAGGGTATGAACCGCTCTTTCATCAGTGTGATTTTGGGTGGTTTTGGTACCGAAGGTGGCACCATGGCCGGTGATGGTGAAGTGGGCGAGTACCACGAAACCACAGCCGAAGATGTGGCTGATATGTTGAACGGTGCCAAGAGCGTGATTATCACCCCAGGATACGGCATGGCGGTAGCTCAGGCGCAGTATCCAATTGCTGATATCACCAAGAAACTGCGTGATAAAGGTATTGATGTTCGCTTCGGTATTCACCCGGTTGCGGGTCGTCTGCCTGGCCACATGAACGTTCTGTTGGCAGAAGCGAAAGTGCCATATGACGTGGTTATGGAGATGGACGAGATCAATGATGATTTCGGCGATACTGATGTGGTATTGGTGATTGGCGCCAACGATACAGTAAACCCTGCGGCAAAAGAGCCTGGCAGCCCTATTGCAGGCATGCCGGTACTGCACGTATGGGAAGCTGAGAACGTGATTGTATTTAAGCGTTCCATGGCAACGGGTTATGCTGGGGTACAAAACCCACTGTTCTTCAACGACAATAGCAAAATGTTATTTGGCGATGCGAAGGATAGTGTGGATAATATCCTCAAAGCGCTATAAGCAAATTCCTTCAGAAAAGGGGCCCTATTCAGGGCCCCTTTTTTATGGGGGCCTATGAAACGGCGGTTAGACCCCTGCTGAAATATATTGATTGTTTGTTCTGCCTCAATTCTTCCAGCTGCTACTCTTTGCTACAGTCCGCCGGTTTGTTTACTTACCAGAGGTTTTACCATGCGCATTGAATCTGACATCAAGTTAGGCTTCAAAGATGTTCTTATCCGTCCTAAGCGCTCTACGCTTAAAAGTCGTTCTGAAGTCGAGCTTGTGCGCACCTATCGCTTCCACAACAGTGGTAAAGAGTGGACAGGTGTACCAGTGATTGCGGCCAACATGGATACAGTGGGCACATTTGAAATGGCGACAGCATTGGCGGAGCACCAAATGCTGACAGCTATCCACAAGCATTACACTATCGAGCAGTGGGCAGAGTTCCTGGCCAACAGCGACGAGTCTATTTACAACTACATCATGGTCAGCACGGGTACCTCTAAAGCTGATTTTGACAAGCTGGGTGAGATCCTGGCAAATCATCCAAAGCTTCAGTTCATCTGTATCGATGTTGCCAACGGCTACTCAGAAGCTTTCATTGAATATGTGCGCAGCGTGCGCGAAACCTATCCAGAGATCACCATCATGGCGGGCAACGTTGTGACGGGTGAGATCGTTGAAGAACTGATCCTGGTAGGTGCCGATATCATCAAAGTCGGTATTGGTCCTGGTTCAGTTTGTACTACGCGTGTTAAGACCGGTGTCGGCTATCCTCAGCTGTCTGCGGTTATCGAATGTGCAGATGCGGCTCACGGTATGGGTGGCCATGTTGTTTCAGATGGTGGCTGTGCCTGTGCTGGTGACGTAGCCAAAGCTTTTGGCGGCGGTGCTGACTTCGTAATGATTGGCGGCATGTTTGCGGGTCATGATGAGTCAGGTGGTGAACTGGTTGAGCGTGACGGCAAACAGTACAAACAGTTTTACGGCATGAGCAGCGCGACAGCGATGAAGCGCCATTCTGGTGGTGTCGCTGAATACCGTGCGTCAGAAGGCAAAACAGTATCAGTGCCTTACCGTGGACCGGTGATTCAAACCATTCAGGACATTCTTGGTGGTGTGCGCAGTGCCTGTACTTATGTGGGTGCACGCCAGCTTAAAGAGCTGACCAAGCGTATGACCTTCATTCGCGTACAAGAGCAAGAAAACCAGATCTTCGGCAAAGAGTAATGTTTGCTGATGATTAATTAAAAAAGCCAGGCAATAAGCCTGGCTTTTTGGTTTTTGGCGCGCCTCAAAACAAAAGCGTCTAGGTTCGCTTATCCAGATAACTCTGATAATCAGGGATCCTGGTGCTGTAGGCGTGTTTCATCAAATCGGAGTCGATGAGAAAGTCCGCCGTCGCCTGATTGGTTGCTACCGGAATATTCCATACGGCCGCGAGGCGCAGCAATGCTTTGACATCTGGGTCGTGGGGCACCGCATCCAGTGGGTCCCAGAAGAACACCAGCATATCGACTTTGCCTTCGGCAATCAGGGCACCCAGCTGCTGGTCTCCCCCCATCGGGCCACTCAGCAAACTATTGACCGGCAACTCCAACTTTTGCTCCAGCAGCTTTCCTGTCGTACCTGTCGCCAACAGGCTGTGCTCCGATAGCTGGGCTTTGCGTAACAAAGCCCATTCCAATAGCTCGGGTTTCATATGGTCGTGGGCAACCAGAGCGACACGTTTGTGTGCCGGAAGCTCACGTTCAGTTTTCTGCATGATTTGCTTGTCCTTTTTACTCCACCCAGCCCAATACGTCTTTAATGACTGACCAGCGCGGAACCTGTTGTTTAGCCCCTTTACCGAGGATCCAGAACTCATACTCGGTATTGACCAAACCTTCTGTTTTCTTCAGCGCCAACCAGCTGTTGAGGTAATACAGCAAGCTGTAATTACCGTTCGCGACTGCGTAAGCGACTGGGAACTTATAATCAGAGCCTTCAGGTACCACCACGCCGTAATCAGGATAGAGAATGCTCCAGGCATAACCCGCTTCAGCAGATATCAGCAGTGCGTCATAAATCTCTTTGGGCTGGTTGAAGTACTCCAGATAGCTGTTAAGTTGGAAAACCTTGATATCCGGCCGTGCTGCTTGAATACGGTCGCGGAATTGTTCCTGTCCGACAATGGCTATTTTCAGTCCGCTGGTTTCTCTCAGGTACTGCAGACTGGAGAATTGCTTGAGGCGGTAATCTTTCGCCACCAGCGCCATGTGAAGATCCAGCACTGGATCAGAGAACTGCAGCTTATCCATGATCGCCGCATCCATCGCAATGCCAGAGACCGCAATATCGATGTGAGCCTGATTCAGCGTGATATCTATTTTCTGCGGGTCATAAGGGATCAGCTCAATTTCGACACCCAACTCATCAGCAAAGCTGTTCATCAGTGCGATATCCATGCCTACGACGTTTTCTTGTTCGTTGAAGTAGGTGAAAGGCGCATTTTTAGGCAGGTAACCGACTCTTAACACGCCACGTTTAATAATGGCTTGTAGGTTGGCAACCGGACCTGATGCTTGATTCAGTTTCGGGTAACTGTCTTTAACCGCCGTCGGCACCTCTTTGACAACACTCATGCGTTCGAGCAACTCGGACGTATTTTCCCCTTCACTGATAATAAAGCCGGCCATCATTCGGGTGGACACAATCATTAGTACCAAGCCTGCCACTAGCGTGATGCCTGCTTTGATTAAGTGTCCGGTTCCAACTTTCCACTGCTTTTGGATGAGTGCCGTTGTCAGTAGACCAAAGATAAGCAGGTGCATCACGGCTACCAGGCTGTTGAACTTGCCGGTAATAAAGGAGGAGACCAGAAACAGCTGATATAAATCCGCAGGTAGTTGCAGGCTGTTAAGCATAAATGGAATAGCGGCGTGTACCGAGCCAAACAGACTCAGCAAGCCACTCAATGCCAGCATGGGATAGTCGGAGAACGCGACATCTTTGCCGGTAAACCAGCCGCAGAAAAGGACGAAGAAAATAACGGTGAGCTTGCCTGCATTGGGGAACGTAAACGCAATAGGCAGCAATACATCCAGATGGCCGTCGGTCTCTTTACCTTTTAATTGTTTCTCTTCGAAAAGCTTTTTCGAGCCTTCAATTAGTACAGGCAGGACAATGAATATATTGCCGGTAGCAAATGCAGTCACCAGCGAGTCTCGACTGACTTTCATTACTTCCCGGTAACTGAATGGCGTGATGGCCGCGACAATGGCCGGGAATATCCAGAAACTCAACGCCAGGCAGAGCAGGGCATAAGCGACCAGAAACACCTGCAGCGACGCAAACTCGTCGACGGTCAGGGTGCCCGACGCGCCTGCTGCCGAGGCAAATACGCCCACGGGCAAGGTTTTAACCATAAAGGTTGTTACCCGAGACAGACCCTTTCCTATCACATCCATCAATGAGATCACCGATTCCCTGCCATCCATATTGATAAATGCGATACCCAAAGCGATGGAGAAGATCACCACCGCAGGAATTGCACCTATCGCCAGCGATTTAAATGGATTGGCTGGGATATAAAGGTCGTAATAGTTGACCGGAGGTGGTGAGGTGACCACGGAAGTGCTGAAAAATGAGGCTGTAGTGACTTCAGGGAAAGCAAAGGGCAGTACCAAAATGCCAACCAATGCCAGCCCCCAGATAATCAACATCACGATGCCTGCTTGAGAAAAAAGCAGTTTGGCTGCTTTCCCCTCGAGACGCCCGATGCCACTGATCAGTGACACGGTGACGTAGGGCAAAATAGTCATCTGCATCAGCAAGATCACGCCTGTGCCTATCCACTCCATCCAACCTACCATCTCGCCAAAAAACAATCCGACGGCGATACCGGCAAACATGGCGAGAAGAATCAGGGAAGACAGGGAGAGCTTAAATTTCATGTCGTGTCCTTGAGAATGCGACCTTTAGCCAAACAAACCACCGTCTTAAACGGTGGCTTGAATCAATAAAATCAATCATTAAGTATATTTGGCGAAAGGAAAAGTTCTAAATAAGAGAGTCCATTTCCGGCTGTTTATCTTGAATCAGATCCAGCATGGGTACCATGGTTTGAGGGGGGTAGACTCTGATGATGGCGTCTACCATTTTTAAGCGTGCTTCCTGATCGCTGTCGTCTATGCTGTGGGCCGCCTGCCAATGATCCTCTGTTGGCCAGATAGAGTAGGAGCACCATGTGCCATCACTGCATTTATGTAGTCGGGAACCCTGCGCGCCATAGTGGGTGACATTACGCTGGATAATCTCGCTCCATCCCTGCTCGAATTGCTGTTCTTTGCCTTCCTTGAGCTGCCATCGGTTAATCACTATAAACATCATCCACTCCTTTACACCTGACGGTTAGTCGTACCATCCTGTAAACAGAACAGCTTGTTTGCTGATGTTTTTACAGGGTGGTAATACTAAACATAGCATCATGAGGGAATTCTTCATGTGATCAATGCATTACATAACTCTTGCAGGATCAGCGGTGAATGGTTTCTGGTAGCCGAAGGTGTGCTTCAAAATCACATCGATCCTGACCATAACTCTGTCGATTGGCATTAGAAAAGGACCTGGCGCTACCACGATTGGGGTCGAAGTAACGGATAAAACTCTCGACTTGGATTTCGTTGCCCTCCCGCCACAAGGTGACTTCGAAGTAATGTTCTGCCGGTTGTGAATGAACATAGGCAATCATTTCGTCCGTCGAATCAAACCTGATACCGTCGATATGGGTGATTTCGTCACAGGGATGCAGGCGAGACAATTCTGCGGGGCTGTTGTGGACAATGGCATTTACCAAGATGCCACGGTAAGAGAAATCATACTTTTCTCTAAACTGATTTGAATAGTGGCTTTGCAGGATCACGCCCCAGAACGGATAAGTAGGTGTTGCCGCTTTAGCGCTGGGGTCTTCGCTATCTGAGCTGGCAAGGGCAACAGAGCTCATCACGGTCAAGGCAAAAGTGGTCCAAGCGACCAAAAACAGTGTTGATACTCTTGCTCTGACAGAAGAGGTTGAGCTCGTCGCCCTATTATTTGGATAAATAGCCATTGGTGATCTCTTTCAGTTCGACTTTGCCGCGGCCTTCGGCTAGATAGAGGGAGTTACACTCTCTGATAACCTCGCGGACATCCTCCGGGGTCATGGTGTATTCGAGTGGCCAAGGATCGCTGGGATCAACCTTTGAGAAGGTTAAGCGAAGAAGAGACAATGTTTCGTCAACGAGATAGAGACTCACAATAACATACTCCTTTGTTATCGGCTTTCCTGCGCCACCCTGCGCCTATGCTTGTTATAGCGCTCCAGTTGGAATTTAGCCAGCCAAAATCATAGGCTCACAAGAGTTTCAGAGATCTCTTACAAAGCGATGGGCGAAATTCTTCACTTGGTGTCAGAGAAGCGCTTGTTTCATCACATATTTCAAACACCTGTTGCCCTAATCTTTTCTCTTAGTCGTTGTTTTCCTAAATTGAATCTGATTGATCTAAAGGAGTCTCTATGTGGCGTATTTTTTGCCCGTTGCTAATCACCCTGCTATTTGCCGCTCCGAGTTGGGCGGGGCCCTCTAAAACGCAGGTGAAAGCTGCCCTCGAAGTTTTGCAGGAAGCTGTGGATGACATGGGAGGCTCAGGCTTAGTCAAACGCTACTCTTTGGCGGAGCTGGAAAATCTGATTAGAGCTGAAGGCTATAAGAATATTCGTGTCCGTGAGAGTGGCAGTATCATCTTTGCCCATGACGACACCAATTACATGTTGCAGCTTTATGATGATGGCGATCTACAGCTCTATTATGGCGCATCTGGACTGTCTGTAACGGTGCACGATATGAACGAATGGAATGTCAGTAAACGGCTTTCTCGTGCCTATATCGACAGTGATGGCGATCCTGGACTGGAATCTGACCTGCTTGCCAACGGTGGCCTGTCAGAAGAGATTGTGAAGCAGTTTATTGGCGTGTTTGTAAACACGTCTGCTCCAGCCTTTGAAGAGTATATTCGCGAGCGGAGCCAATAAAAGCTACTAATCAACAAGGCTGTAATAGAGCGCTTCGTATTGGCTCATGATTGCCTCTTCGGAAAACTCCTCCAGAATCTTGGGGGCGTTTTCCTTCATCTCTCTCAGCTTCGGCGGGTTGTTTAGCAGACAGCGTATTTTTCGTCCCGCATCGATTGGGTTGGTGGCCTCACAAAGCAGGCCGTTTTCACCTTCAATCACTACTTCAGGTATACCACCGACTTTGGTTGCAACTGTGGGCACGTTCTGAGCAAAACCCTCCAGCAACACTAAACCAAAACTCTCCTCTGCACTGAGTAACAAGTTGATATCACCAATGCCCAGCCAACGACCACACTGCTTAACCTTACCTGGGAATATCACTTTGTCGGAGATGCCTAAATAATGTGCCAGGTATTGGCAGTGCTTTTTCTGTGGGCCGTCTCCGAACATTACCAACTTGGCGTCATGGGTACGGCATACGCGATAAAACGCATCGATGATATCGTCCGTGCGCTTAACCGTACGGAAATTAGAGGCATGTACCAGTACATTCTCCGCTTCGGATATCCCCAGCGATGCACGCATCTCTTTGCGTTCTTCAGGCGTTATCTTGGGAAGCTTCTCCACTAAAAAGTTGTTGATTGTCTGAATATTGAGCTCTTCGCCATAGGTTTCCAGGGCCATATCTCTGAGATTATGAGAAACCGCGGTGATCGCATCGGCATTCTTCAATGCCCATTTAATAGGTGGGCGCATACTGGGGGTACGCCCCAGCTGTGACACATCGGTGCCGTGCAGGGTTATCACGAGTTTGCATTTTAGGTCACCGACCTGGCGTGCTATTTCAGCGCTTACTGCGTAAGGCACGGCGTAATGGCTGTGGATGATGTCGAACTCATGTTCACGGGCAAAACGCTCAAGGGTGCCCGTTGTTGCAAGGGTTTCAGGTGGACCAGAAAGCAACTCAGTAGCGGGCAGGTCAATCTTTACAAAAGTGAGATTTTCAGGCGCTTTGTCCAGTGCAAAGGGGGATTTGGTAGCAAATAGATGTATTAAATGTCCACGTTCAGCAAGGCGCATTGCAAGCGTGGTTGCCATAATGCTGGAGCCACCCATGCCAGCTCTGCAGATTATCGCAATTTTTAACTGCTTTTGTTCCACCACATCCTACTCCTTTGTGCTTTCAAATCCCCGCTTAACCTTTTGAGAGTAGCAGGAAAATTTGAATTCACCTGAAAACCTGCCTGGCGCCTAACTGGCGTCAGTATTCGCGTGATATCAGTATTGACGGCTGCAAGCCGTATGAGTTCCGTGATGAGAAAATTAACTGCCAAATGTTGCAGTTATATGTGTGTATAAAATAAGAAAAGCCTGCTTTCAGCAGGCTTTTGTCGTCGGAGTGGTATTTTTATACGGCGCGGACGTGGAACACATGTTCGACATTAGCAATCGCAGCCAGCAGTTCATTGTCTGGTGCCTGCTCAATATCGAGAATGGTATAAGCCACATCGTTACGGCTCTTATTCAGCAGATCGATTACGTTGATGTTCATATCTGCCAGCAACGCCAATACGTTACTCAGGACCTTGGGCACGTTGTCATTGGCAAAGGTCACTCGATAGCCCTTGGTGCGCTCCATGCGGATCTGCGGGAAGTTGACCGAGTTTTTGATGTTGCCGTTTTCCAAAAAGTCGATCAGCTGATTGGCACCCATAACAGCGCAGTTTTCCTCGGCTTCCACCGTGCTGGCACCCAGGTGAGGCAACTGCATCACTTTGTCATTGGCCATCAATAGTTGTGACGGGAAGTCACTGACATAACGACCGACTTGGCCATTTTCCAGCGCCACTACCAGCGCATCTGTGTCGACAATCTCGCCACGGGCAAAGTTCAGCAGTTTCAGGCCTGCTTTGGCTCCGGCAAGTGCTTCAGAATTGATCATGCCGCGGGTAGCATCAATGGCTGGAACGTGCAGAGTGACATAGTCGCAGCGGGATAGCAGTGAAGCCAGGTTTTCAGCACGTTGCACATCACTGGATAGACGCCAGGCGGCTTCGACGCTGATGGCAGGATCGAAACCGATCACTTCCATACCCAGCTCCAGGGCCATGTTAGCGACATTGGCACCAATCGCACCCAAGCCCACAACACCCAGCACCTTGCCGGTTAATTCGACACCCGAATAGGCTTTTTTGCCTTTCTCTACTTCTTTGTTCAGTTGTTCCGGTGCGGTGTCTGCCAGGCCTTTGACATACTGCATACCTTCGGCAATACCACGGCTACTGAGCAACAGACCTGCCAGTACCAGTTCTTTTACCGCGTTGGCATTAGCACCTGGCGTGTTGAATACCACAACACCTTCACGGGTGCATTCATCAATAGGAATGTTGTTTACACCGGCACCGGCACGGGCGATGGCATTGACTGACTGCGGGATCTCATCGATAGACAGTTTGTGACTGCGAAGCAGAATGGCATCTGGTTGAGAGATCTCAGAACTTACTTCATAGCTGTCACGGCTGAAACGATCCAGACCGCGACTGGCGATTTGGTTGTAGGTACGTATTTTTCGCATTGACTCCATCCAATCTTTTTTATTCTTGAGGCGTGTTCTATTGGCGCAGAGAACAGGGGGCTCTGCGCCAACTTCAGTTTTTAGGCGGTCGCCGCCTTTTAAGCGGTAACAGTCTCGTAGGCGTGTTTAAGCCAAGGCATCAGCGCTTCAAGGTCTGACGCTTCGACCGTGGCACCGCACCAGATCCGCAGACCTGCAGGGGCGTCGCGGTACGCACCGATGTCATAAGCCACAGCGGCTTCATCCAGCAGTTTGATGATCGCTTTGACCTGGTCTGCAGTGGCATCCAAGGTCAAACACACAGAAGTGTTTGAGCGGATCGCTTTGTCTGTCGCTAGGAAGTCGATCCAATTGTTTTCGGCAACAAATTTCTCAACGACTGCCAGGTTCTGCTCACTCTTGGCCACGGCTGCATTCAGGCCACCAATCTGCTCAACCCAGTTCATTGCATCTATGTAGTCAGCGACACACAGCATGGAAGGGGTGTTGATGGTGGCACCTTCAAAAATACCTTCGATAAGCTTGCCGCCCTTGGTCAGACGGAAGATCTTCGGAAGTGGCCATGCTGGGGTGTAGCTCTCCAAGCGCTCAACTGCACGAGGGCTCAGTACCAGCACACCGTGTGCGCCTTCGCCGCCCAATACTTTCTGCCAACTGAAGGTCGCAACGTCGATTTTTTCCCAAGGCATCTCCATGGCAAATACGGCGCTGGTGGCATCACAAAGGGTCAGGCCTTCACGGTCTGCTGCGATCCAGTCACCGTTCGGCACCTTGACACCAGAGGTTGTGCCATTCCAGGTGAATACCACATCGTTTGCTGAGTCGGCTTTGGACAGGTCTGGCAGCTGGCCATAATCGGCCAGATAGTTATTCACATTTTCGAGTTTGAGCTGTTTGACGATATCGGTCAGCCAGCCACTACCAAACGACTCCCAGTGAAAAACATCAATGGGACGCTGGCCCAGCAGCGACCACATCGCCATCTCCATCGCGCCGGTGTCTGAACCGGGTACGATGCCAACGCGGTAGCCTTCAGGCAGGCCAAGCAATTCATGGGTTTTCTCAATTGCCTGCTTCAGCATGGCTTTACCCGGCTTGGAACGGTGAGAACGGCCAAGAATACTGGTATCTAATGCACTGATATCGTAGCCAGGGCGCTTAGAACAGGGGCCTGAAGAAAAGTTAGGGTTGCTGGGTTTAGTTATAGGTGTCATCGGGTTACCTGCATAACAATTCAAAATAGGTGATTATTTGTGCAAACTGAATGCACTCTACCGCACCTTTTTGAGTTTGTCTTGCGAGCAAAACCCAGAATTGGAATAAAGCTGAGAGTTTGTTGATGTTAAATAATAAAAAACGACCCGACAATTTTCTTATCGGGTCGTTTTAGTGAGCTAGTTCAAGTTATTGAATTGCGGTTACCTCTCCGACTGGTGCACAACTCTCATCCGTTGACAGGTTACAACTGGTCTCGGTCGCTTCGCCAACGGTCACAGGGATGGTTGCGTCGACTGGCAGTGGAATGGTCAAGCCTTCAAAACTATCCGGATCATCCTCTGTGTCGCCGCAGTGCAGAGTCAACGTATGGGTGCCGACAGGAACAAAACCAAAGCTGAATGCGCCGCTTTCATCCGTGGCGACACTGGCAAAGGGCTCTATGGCAGTGACGTCTGGGTTGAGTTCTGGATCGTACTCATCGCCCAAGGTGCCCTCAGGGCTGCCAGCGTAAAGATAAACCACACTCATGGCATCAACGGCACTGCATTCGCTGCTGGCTGCAAGTGTATCGCCGACAAGACCTGAGATAGAGCCAGTACCTGCGTTGTCCACCAAACTCACACCGCGAGGCTTCAAAATGTAGCGGTCAGGACCCGGGTTATAGGTCATCGATTTGCGTAGGTTAAAGTCGATGGTGAGGTTAGAACCTGTATCACCCAGGCTGAATCCACCCAGCTTTAAGGTACCTGAGGGAAGCTTCAGGTCTTTGATGAAGGCTTCATCCTGAGGAGCATCACCCTCTGGAAGTTGTTCATTGACGTATGAGAAGTCGGTGTTTTCATCGATGACATCAAGCCAGACATCGTTGTAATCACCAGGATTCACGGTAACGCCATCAAGCAGAATAAACTGTTCGCCACCGGTATAGTCCAGCAGGTTCAGAGTAACAGTGTCCTTGTTCACCTTACCCTCTTCAGATGATGCATCGCAGCCTTCGTCGTCCATATCGCCCTCTTCAGCATCTACCAGGAAGCAATCAAACATCTGGTCGTCGTTACCTTCCTGTTTCAGGGTGATGAGATCCACAGTGATGACCACTTCATCTGCATCATCAACAGGTGCATCAGAGATACCCAGAGTGAGCGTTTCCATAGTGAGAGGGAAATCCTGCACTGTGTCTTGGCCTGCCGTCACTGTGACTTCAACAACGTTTCCTTCAGGCAGTGGGATAGTGATGCCATCATAGATATCGGGATCATCTCCTTCCTCTCCGGCATCACAGGCATAGGCCAGGGTATGAGTACCTGCAGGGACAAAGCCAAGTTCGTAGACATAATCACCTGAGTCTTCATCCATCGCTATGCCAGTGCTGGCAAACGGCGCAATGGCGCCATCTGGTGCGCCGTTGTTGGCTTCGTCAGGATCAAATTCATCAGCCAGCATTGACGCATCCAGTCCCGCCCCTGCATACAGGTAAACAATATGGCCGGAATCAGCGCACATGGGATCGGCCAGTACGGCATCCAAGTCTATTGTGCCCATCAGGGTGCCGGTATCGGCATTGTTTGCCAGGGAGACGCCGCGAGGTTTGAGGTTGTATTCATCCGGACCCGGTTTATAGGTCATCGATTTTCTGAGGTTAAACTCAATGGTGAAACTTTGTGGCGCATCTGCTGCTACTTCGAAGCCACCAAGCTTGAGTTCATCGCTGGGTACTTTGATGGATTTGATCGCACCATCTGTCTCTTCTACGTAGGAGAGTTCTACATCCTCATCCAAGATCTCTAGTAGCATATCGGAGTAGCTGCCGGCAGGAACTTCTTCGTCATCAATGATGATGAACTGGCTACCACCCTGAAATTCCAGCAGATCTATCTGTATGGTTTCGACATCATCAATCCCTTCATCTTCATTAGAGAAGGTTTCAAATACCAGGTCCTCTTCTCCTTCACGCCTCAGTGTGACGGTATCAATGGTGATCACGACTTTGTTGGCATCGTCGACCGGGGCATCTGATACACCCAAAGTGAAACCAATGGGCTCTTCAATGCCGCCATCTTCATCATCGTCATCATCGCTGCAACCACTGACCACAACTCCTGTGGCCAACATCAAGCACCAGATCCAGGATTTTGTATTCATACTCGTACCCCACGCTTTATGCGTTTGTCATTGTTCCGCTGCACAGAGCCAGGGGCAGAAAGTGTTAACCGCTGGCGTTTAAACAGCGTGATATGTAATGACCCAGCCTAGTATGGGGTTATTAATTGTGCTAACCAGTAAAGCTGAAAATTGCTATGACGTTTGGTAGGCGATGCGAGGAAGGTGTGATCCTAACAACTTGTTAGCATATTTTTGTTCTGGCGATTTTTTGTAATGCAGCTCTGTTGGGCTTGATCCCTGTTGGGGTTGTCAGCTCACACCATTGTCTGGGCACTGCCAAAGCGCCTAGTTGGTCTTTTACCGTTTCGATTAACTTGGTTCGGATCGTGCCGGATACAGCATTGGTAAATGCCACAGGCACCTGTCCCCACTCAGCATCCGGTGCAGGGACCACGACAGCATGGGTAATTTCCGAGTGTTTCAGTAAGCAACGCTCAATCGCTTCTGCCTGTATGTTTTCACCGCCACAAACAAAACGGTTGTCACGGCGACCAGTAATTCGGTACCCACCGTCAGCATATTCGGCCAGATCACCGGTATTAAACCAGCCATTGTCGTCAGTGAGTGGTTTAATCGTTGGGTGGGTGTAATAGCCCAGCGCTAGGTTATCGCCTTTTACCTGTAACTCTGCTTGTTCAGAGAGCTGAAGTTCAGTGCATGCCAGTGGTTGACCTACCCAGTTATTGCCCTGGGCTGCTCCCGTGCAAATCTGTGAGCTCATCTCTGTCATGCCGTAGCTGGTAAAACAGTGCAGCCCTGCGGCTTTGGCTTTTTCCAACAAGCTGTCATCAATAGCGCTGCCACCGAGCAGCAGGTATTTAAGGTGAGTGGGTTTGTTTGGCTGGGCTTTTAGCAGCCGATAAAGCTGTGTATTCACCAATGAAAGATGGCTAATGCCACGTTGGGACAACCCATCTGTCGAAGGTTGAGTGCCTTGCTCGTTATCGGGAAGTACCAGTGTCGCGCCTGCATTCAGGCAGCGATACAAGATCGCCATACCACCAATATGAAACAGTGGCAGAGACAATAACCAGCGATCACCGGGTTTAAGCGGGATGTTTTGTTGGCTGGCGTTGGCACTGGTAAGGTGGTTTGTAAGGCAATGGACCACGGCCTTTGGATTGCCGCTGCTGCCCGATGTAAACAGCATATTGATCGGCTGTTTGCTGTTAACCATGATCGGGTGCGTGGTTGCAGAGTCCATTGGGACGTCAGTCTTGAGCTTTGGCACTTGAATTGGCATCGCCAGTTGTGCTGACAGCTTGCTCGCTGAGCGCCTCTCCACTTTCGCTTGTTCATCAACCCATGTGGCTATTGGGCTTATGGTTTTCAGCATCTTTTGCTGAACAGATTCAGGCAGGCGATAGTTGATGGGAATAACTGCAATGCCTGACCGCATACTGCTGAGAATGGCGACGATCAACTCTGGTGTGTTTGGGCCTATCCATGCCAGTCGGTCGCCCTTCGTCAGTCCTGATTCCGCTAGCTGCTGACAATATTGGGTAACCCAGTGATCGAGTTTTTGATAACTCACGTCTGTGCCATCGGCCAAGACCAATGCGATCTCGTTTGGGTGTTGCAGGCGTTGGTTTCTGAGCGGGCAGGGGATTAGCTCAGCGTTTAGGTCTGCACTTGCCTTTGCTGCTAACTCTGCACTTGGCTTTGCACTTAGCTTTGCCAAAGCGGCTGCCAATGGCTGGGAAGGTTTTGCCCCGCGGTATCAGGCAGGGCATGGGGTTGCAGGTAATGCAGGGTGTCGAGGCCGGGGATCTCGCTCGGCGCCCAACGTTGAGCCAGGGCTGCTAACTGACTGGTGCCCAGACTGGACTCATAACTGGCACTGACCACCACAGAGATCTTATGCTGTTTTGCCCAGTCAACTAACTGCTGGCAACGGGCCAGGCTTCCAACGAGAGTTGGTTTAATAACCAGCGCCCTAAGGCCCTCAAATGCTGTTGGAGTAAACATCTCATCCTGAAGATGCTCGTCCAGTGCCACCGGACAGCCGCTGGCTCCCAGACAAACAGTGGCTGCCAGGGTGTCACAGGGCTCTTCGATAAAACTGAGTTGTTCGGCATTGATGCCTCGGAAAAAGCTCAGCGCATCCTCAAACTTCCAACCTTGGTTGGCATCGAGTCGTATCTGAGTCACAGGCATTTGCGCCTGGATCGCCTCCAGCAGTTTGATCTCCTGAGGGAGAGGAGCACGGGAGACTTTGAGCTTGATACAACGAGGCAGCTTTGGCATCAGTTCGATTTTCTCGAGAATCTCCGCTGGTTCACCCTGCAACAGCATAGCGCGCTGGCTTGGCTCAGCAGCGATATCAATGGACTGCAGGGCGCAGTCGATACCAAAGGCAACCGATGGCTCAGGAGCCACATGATTGGTTTGATCTAATAGTGCCCGCAGATGATATCGGGCACTGTCGATAGCCTGTTGCAGGCTCTCTTTGCTAAATCCGGGTAACGGGGCGATCTCGCCCCAACTCACCTCACCGTTGTCCCAGTTGAGTTGCACGATGGCAGCTTCGCGCTGGTCTTTTTGTTCACCTCGCCAGGTAAGCGGCTGGGTCAAGGGAACCTTGCTGTAAAAGAGTGACGCTGCAATGGGGTGAGCCATAAACCACCTTCTCTTACTGGAACAGATTAAGCGTGAGTTATTGAACGTTACGGATTACGGGTGAACTTATCAAAGTCAGGCGCCCGCTTTTCATTGAACGCGTTACGTCCTTCCTGACCCTCTTCGGTCATATAGAACATCATGGTGGCGTTGCCTGCCAGCTCTTGCAGCCCGGCCTGGCCGTCACAGTCGGCATTCAGCGCTGCTTTCAGGCAGCGCAACGCCATTGGGCTGTTCTGCAACATCTCACGGCACCAACGCACCGTCTCTTTCTCCAGCTCTGCCAGAGGTACGACTGTGTTGACGAGACCCATGTCCAAGGCTTGTTGTGCATCATACTGACGGCATAGGAACCATATCTCACGCGCCTTTTTCTGACCCACAATGCGAGCCATGTAGCTGGCACCAAAACCGCCATCAAAAGAGCCTACTTTGGGGCCGGTTTGGCCGAAGCGGGCATTATCTGCCGCGATGGTCAAATCGCACATCAGGTGAAGTACATGGCCACCACCAATGGCGTAGCCTGCCACCATGGCAACAATCGGCTTGGGACAGGTGCGGATCTGGCGCTGGAAATCGAGCACGTTGAGATGATGAACACCTTGGTCATCTTTATAGCCGCCGTAGTCACCACGTACTTTTTGATCACCACCAGAGCAGAATGCCAGATCGCCTTCGCCGGTCAGAATGATAGTGCCAACTTTGGCATCAAAGCGGGCGTCTTCCAGCGCTTTGATCATCTCCATCACGGTTTTGGGGCGAAACGCGTTTCTTACCTGGGGACGGTTAATGGTGATCTTGGCGATACCTTCCGCCTTTTGATAGCGAATATCCTCAAAGTCATGGTCAGTGGATTGCCATTGGATCGGGGCGTAGAGTTCCTGTTCAGTCATTGTCGTTTTCTATCGATTGAATTGCATTGTTTAACGTTTGAACAAAGTGTACCGGATCGGCGCGGTGCGTGTTGTGGCCGGCACCATAAATACTGTGTTCAACAATTTTAGAGTTGAGTTGCTTTATTTCGCTGCAAATGTCAGCAAATTTACTGTCCTTTTCACCATGAATATAGTGGATAGGTAACTGGGTTTTGGTCAGCCATTCTCGAAAATCTTGCTGCTTGCCCAGGCTTAGGCCGGTGATGACTGTCGCCAGACTATTGCCCCAGGCTTTGCCGCGTTCTCGGATCAATTGCTTGCGCTGGGCGTCATCCAGATCGGCAAACATCGGCTGTTGATACCATTCTTTCACAACGTGGGTGATCGGCTTGCGAGCCAGTTTTCGACTCCAGTCGATATCCGAGGCCAGGCGTTCCTGACGGGATTTGGCATCACATAAACCGGGGTTGGCGCCCTCTAAAATCAGGCCAACCAGTTCACCTGAATCATGATCATCCAGTTCAGCCGTCTGAACGGCATGATGAAGCGCGATGCGGCCGCCCAGTGAGTAGCCGATCAGAATATAGTGGGTCACCTCATGTTGCTTCAAATAGGTGATTAGCCATTGGTTTATCGAGTCAAAGTCCACCTGATCAGGCAGGTTGGCGGCGGGTAAACCGTGTCCAGGGAGATCGGGGCAGAGCACCGGATAATCTTGCGCCAGCTGTTTGGCGACGACATCCCACTCATGACTACTGCCGAGGAATCCGTGCAGGAATACCAATGTGGGAGTACGGGACTCAGACATGGGTTGTCAGCTCCTGAATATCTTTTATCAGTTGTTTCATCTGTTCTACACCCTCGCCAGAGGGGGTAATCACTTCTATCACCCGAGGCTGATCGCCTTGCATTGTTTCGCTCAACGCTGAAAACAGTTGCTCACTTGTGCTGGGTTGACAATAGGTTAGCCCAAATCCATGACAAATTGGCGCCAATTCGAATGCGACAGGCTGTTCGAACAAGGCGGTGGATTGTCGCTTTGGCACAGGCAGCATTTTAAAGATATTGCCGCCGCCATTGTTTAGAACAACCACTGCCATAGGGCCGCGATGTCTGGCCAGAAGTGTCAGCGAGTTGAGGTCATGCAGCAATGACATATCCCCAAGCAGGAGTATCGTAGGTGTTGATTTGTGAGTCGCCACGCCAACCGCCGTTGCAAGCAAACCGTCGATACCGCTGGCACCTCGGTTGGTCACGATATTGGGCGTGAAACTTGAGGTGTTCTTGTCATTGGGGGTGGCCAGCATCTCCATCAACCGTATTGGCATGCTGTTGCCGACCATCAGATGGATAGGCGGCTCACCGTGCTCTTCATGATTAGTTTCACGATTTGCTTCATCGTTAGCAGCGAGTTTCGTGGTTTCGCAGGCAAACTGATAAACCAGCGCACAGCTGGTTAACTCCGTTAGGGCGCTACTCTGGTTTTCTGGCTTAAGTTCTGGCGTCGGTTTTGGTGTCGGCAGTGAGTTAGCGAACGATGATTTTGCGAACAGTGATTTCGCCCGAATCTCCCATGCCTCGACCGTTGCTTGAACTGGATGCTGCGCATTCTTGCCAGATAGTTTTTCCCTGTTCAGCTCTGAGCCTCGCTGAATCTCGCCATGTGAGGTGGCCCACTCTGAGATACCGGCAGTCACTTCGATAGCGCCGCGACGCTGAAAATCCATTGGGTGAGGCGCACTGTGGATCAGGTAGTCGCTACTAATTGGATACTCTGATAGCCAGTTCAACAGACGTTTCGATGTCAGACGCGCGCCAAATTGAAGTCGGACTTCGGCTTTGGCTAGTGCCTGCTGTGCTTCGGTGTTTGCCAGCCAAAGGTCAAAGTGGCTGGCGGCCAGCTCAGAATGACGACAGTGTGATTGCAGATCGGCCAATATTGGCCAGCCCAACTGCCTGGCGAATGCAACGACAGCTATCGCTTCGTCAGGCTGCAATGCACCCGCAATAATAATCCCAGGCTTAGATGCCTGACTTGGCCAGTTCGGTAGCAAGGAAACAGCAGTCTCACACAGTGCCTTCGAGGCTGTTTTAGAGGCACTGCTGTGGCTTTTTTTCCCTACTGACTGATCGAGATCCTTTTGTTCTTCGCGAGAGAGGTACAAAGGCTCTCTAAATGGGATATTCAGGTGCACTGGACCAAGTGAGAGCTGCTTGGGTAACTGCTCAGCCAGTTCATTCAGCAAAGTAGCCTGCTTCTCTGTGGTGAGTTCATCAGGTGGTGGCAGGTGGTGCGCAGATGCAAATGAACCGAAGATCTCTGTCTGATCGATCGCCTGGTTTGCTCCGCAGTTAATCAGTTCCGCAGGGCGGTCAGCCGTTAGCAGTATCAGCGGTTGCTGGGTTTGGTGTGCTTCAACTACCGCGGGCAACAGGTTGGCGACGGCAGAGCCGGAGGTAACAATCACAGCCACGGGGGCTTGAGATGCTTTTGCTAACCCAAGCGCATAAAACCCGGCACCACGTTCATCTATGTGGGTATGTAGCTTGATCGTAGATTGTTGCTCGGCTTGGATCGCCAGAGGCGCAGAGCGCGAGCCAGAGCAAGCCACCAGATGTTCGACACCCAACCCGGATAGAAGGTTGATCAGGTCGCTGGCCCACAAGTGGTTTCGCTGTGCTGTGGAGTATTGGCTCATTCTTGATCCATCAAACTGCGCACGGTGGCCAGCTTATTGTTCAGCTCCTGCCACTCCTTGCCAGCATCTGAGCCTTCTACGATCCCCGCACCAGAGAATAGGGCTAACTGGCAGCCGTCGACCAAGGCACTGCGAATAGCCACGCTGAACTCACTGTGAGCGTGGCTCATGTAACCGATGGCGCCGGCATACCAGCCTCGCTGAAACGGTTCATGGTCAGCAATAAACTGCAGTGCATCGGCTTTGGGCGTGCCGCCAACCGCGGGCGTAGGATGAAGCCGCTCAAGCAATTGGTCATCCCGAACCTTTGGCCGGAGCCGTGCACGTATCTCACGTTTAAGGTGCTGCAGGCGGTTAAGTTTGAGAACACGGGCTTTGTCGTCGTAGCTCAGTGCCTCACACAGTGGGCCCAGCTGCGACAAAATATCGTCCAGCACAATGCGGTTTTCCCGCCGGTTTTTACCGTCTCCGAGCAGTGCCATGGCAATAATACGTGCATGCAAGGGGTCTTTCGGTCTGACATCTGTGCCCGCGACCGCCTCGCTGGTGAGCTGGTGGCCTTCTCGTCGAAACAGGCGTTCTGGCGTACAGCCGATAAAGCAGCGTTCAGGTGCCAGTTGAAACGCAAAGGGCGAGCTATGCTGGTTAGCCTTTCGCCACTGGTCCAGCAGGTACCAGGGATCACAGGGGGTTGCCGTCGTCAGTTGCTGCCTTCTTGCTAACACCACTTTTGATAGCGCAGGTTGCTCCGCCAGTGCCTGCTCAACCTGTTGTGTCCACTGGCCTTCGGCTGGCACATTGTTTTCAGCCAAGACCTCGGGCAGCGTGGTGTTCAGCGTTGCAGGTTTAATCCGTGCCAACGCTTTCTTTGCTGCTTTTAGCTCCTGCTCAAAAGGGCGCTGGTCATCCACCCAAAGGTTGAGTTTCAGCGTGATTTTGTGACTGTTTGGGTCGCGATTTTGATCAGGCTCTCGCTGCCACAACAGGCGGGGAAGGAAGAAGCAGGGCGGCTGTGTGGATTCGGTATTTGTGGGGTCAAACGGCACGACTGCCATCAGCAGCAGTGGGAAGGCGGCGCACGCCGTGAGTGCGTCAGAGGCGTCTTCAGCGCTGGTGAATGTGGTCACTGCACCGACGCCTGCCAACTCAAGCTGTTCGTCTCGTCGTTGCCAATAAGCTTTGGGGTAGTCCTGTTGTGCCGCTAACCAAGGCAATGCGGTGCTGGCATCAAGCTCTTGTACCAGCTGTTTGGGACCTGAAAATGGTCCTAAATCTGCCAGTTGCTGCGCTAAACTGCGGGTTGTGGATAACCCTTTTGACTGCGGAAATGGCCGTACCGCCATATCAGGCTAACTTTCCTTTTTGTATGCTAAAGAGCATTTTGAAGCAAATTCAGATACCTGCAACTCCCTACTGAGATTGAGTTGATATAAACCAAGTCAAAGCTCTCTAAGAATGGGTCATTGATTTAAAAAGAGTTTTACTTTCTGTTGGTAGCCATGCAGACTAACACCCACTAGATGTAGTGTTTTTATGCTTTCTTGGTCACACCATTGTGGGTTTCGTGTGTAATCTCACATTTTCTAAAATTTATTTTTTTTAGCAACTCCGCATTGCCAAAGGGCTACCCCCAAAATAGGCCCTGTTTTCGTCCACAACAGACGAAAGTCAATACTGTAATTCCCAACCACTAGATATATACTTTTCGAATTGCTGGAGCACTAGATGTTGTGTTTCCAGTGGGAATCTTGTGTATAGCCTGTGAATAAGTCATCCATAGAGGGGAATACGGTATGGCCCGCGCCACTGCAACCGCAAAACAACAAGAAAACGCGGATGTTCAATTAGCTCTGCAACCTGCGTCTTACGATATCTGGGACAAGAAGTATCGTCTGAAAGACAAGCAGGGCGTTGCTCTGGATAAAGATCTGGACGACACCTTCCGTCGTGTTGCCAAAGCAACTGCGTCGGTAGAGAAAACGCCTGAATTGCAGAACGAGTGGTATGAAAAATTCCTTTGGGCACTGCGCAATGGCGCTATCCCAGCTGGCCGTATTACGTCTAATGCCGGTGCTGAGGCATACAAGCCTGCAACATCGACCATTAACTGTACCGTATCCGGTATCGTTAAGGACTCAATGGATGGGATCCTGAACAAGGTTCATGAAGCGGGTCTGACCTTGAAAGCGGGTTGTGGTATCGGTTACGAATTCTCTACGCTGCGTCCTAAAGGCGCATACGTATCAGGTGCCGGTGCATACACCTCAGGTCCTCTGAGCTTTATGGATATCTTTGACAAGATGTGTTTCACCGTAAGCTCTGCGGGCGGTCGCCGCGGTGCACAGATGGGTACCTTCGACGTTTCTCATCCCGACGTGATGGACTTTGTTCGCGCCAAGCGTGAAGACGGTCGTCTGCGCCAGTTCAACCTGTCATTGCTGATCACGGCTGACTTCATTGAAGCGGTGAAAGCGGATGCTGACTGGCCTCTGTCATTCCCACTGACACAAGTTGAAATTGATACCGACGAGCTGGATGTTAATAACCCAGAGCAGGTGGTTTGGCGTCCTTGCCCATTCGATATCAACTACGCACGTGAGCAGGAATATGTGCTGAATGACGCCGGTGATGTTTGTTGCCGCATCTTCAACACCATTCGCGCCCAGCGCCTGTGGGACGTGATCATGAGTTCTACCTATGACTATGCCGAGCCAGGTTTCATCCTGATCGACAAAGTTAACGAGATGAACAACAACTGGTTCTGCGAAACTATTCGTGCAACCAACCCTTGTGGTGAGCAGCCACTGCCTCCATACGGCGCCTGCCTGCTGGGCTCTGTGAACCTGACTAAGTTCGTGGTTGACCCATTCACAGACAAAGCGTCTTTCGATTTTGAAAAGTACCGTGAAACGGTTGCGGTATTTACCCGCATGCTGGACAACGTGGTTGAGATCAACGGCCTGCCTCTCGGCAAGCAGCGTGACGAGATCATGAACAAGCGTCGTCACGGTATGGGCTTCCTGGGTCTGGGCTCAACCCTGACCATGCTGGGCATGAAGTACGGCGATGCTGAATCCGTTCAGTTCACTGAAGAAGTGGCCCGTGAAATGGCACTGGAAGGCTGGCGTGAAGCGCTGCGCCTGACCGAAGAGAAAGGTGCGGCACCAATCATGGACCAGGAGTTCACTGTCACTGAAGATATGCTGGTGAACCGCCCTGAAATGCGTGAGGACGGCATCAAGGTGGGTGACAAGCTGGCGGGTAAAGTACTGCACGCACGTTACAGCCGCTACATGCAGCAGATCGCCGATATCGACCCGGAGTTGGTTGAACAGCTGGCAGAGAAGGGCGCACGCTTTACTCACCACAGCTCAATCGCACCAACCGGTACGATCTCACTGTCGATCGCTAACAACGTATCTAACGGTATTGAGCCTTCATTCAGCCACAAGTACATCCGTAACGTGATTCGCGAAGGTAAGAAGACCAAAGAGCCTGTAGCGGTATACAGCTATGAACTGCTGGCTTATCGCGAGTGGATCGACAACAATGCCGAGCCGGACGGTGACTCACTGCCAGATTACTTTGTCACCACGGATCACGTAACACCTCCGCAGCACGTAGATATTCAGGCGGCGGCACAGAAGTGGGTCGACAGCTCAATTTCTAAGACAGTTAACGTACCGACAGATATTCCTTACGACGAGTTTAAGGATCTGTACCTGTATGCTCACGAGAAAGGCCTGAAAGGCTGTACGACGTTCCGCTTTAACCCGGAAGCGTTCCAGGGCGTACTGGTGAAAGAGACCGACCTGGAAAATACCGAATATGAATTTGCCCTGGACGATGGCTCTACAGTCAAACTCAAGGGTAACGAAGAGATTGAATACGACGGTGAAGTGCATACTGCCGCCAACTTGTTTGATGCCTTGAAAGAAGGCTACTACGGCAAGTTTTAAGCGACGTCGACTACACTGGAGAAAAAGATGACTATCAAGATTGATAAGAAAATCGTTGGCTACAAAGTATGTAGCGACCAGGAGCAGCCGAAAGAGCAGGCTGCACCCGCTCAAGAACAGGCGCAGGAGCAAACGGATAACGTTGTGACACTGCACGAGAAGATTGATCGCCCTGAGATGCTGATCGGCAGCACCTATAAGATCAAGCCGCCGGTATCTGAGCACGCGTTCTATATCACCATTAACGACATCCTGCTCAACGAAGGTACGGATCACGAACATCAGCGCCCGTTCGAAATCTTTATCAACTCGAAGAATATGGAGAACTACTCCTGGGTTGTCGCCCTGACACGTGTAATGTCAGCGGTGTTCCGCAAAGGTGGTGACGCGACTTTCCTGGTAGAAGAGCTAAAAGCAGTGTTCGACCCGAAAGGCGGTTACTTCCAGCCGGGCACCGGTGTTTACATGCCATCTATGGTGGCTGAGATCGGTCAGGTGGTTGAACGTCATATGCAGCGAATCGGCCTGCTGGGTGGTGGCGAGATGGACGCGCGTCAAAAAGCGTTGATCGAAGAGAAGCGCAAAGCCCACGAAACTGCAGCTAAGACGTCAGACGCCGAAGGTAGCACCTCGTTCCCACCGGAAGCCGTGCTGTGTAACAAGTGTCATCAAAAAGCCGTTATCAAGATGGATGGCTGCATGACCTGCTTGAACTGCGGTGACTCTAAGTGCGGCTAAACGCTTAAACCACGCTTAAAGAGCTAAAAAAACCGAAGCCCAGTGCTTCGGTTTTTTTATTGCTGTAAATCTTATCAGTAGTCTCTGTATCCATTTCGCTATGGCAGCAGCTTGACATTAACTTATTGAAAATAGATTGAAATCACGAAAATTGGGATACGTTAGTGATAGTTTTCGTCAAACTGAACTAATCATCAAGGAAGGCTAATGTTCACTAAGTTTAGTACCCTAATCATTTCGTCTGCTGTTGTATTGACTGCTTGTGGCTCAGGTTCGTCTGATGGTTTTTTAGAGAACTTTGGGAAGTCCCCGTATGCGTCTACTGTGCAAGTCTCCGAGGTATCTGCTTTATCACCCATTCAGATTGATCTGTTAGTTGCCTGGGAAGCTCATCGAGGTGCTAAACCAGATCTGTTGGCCGACACGCTACAAATTCAGTTGGGTGTCGATATGGAGAATGAAGAAAGCACCCAGTATGAAACTTCTCTCTATGATCTCCAGTTGGACCAACCTGGCCAATTTATCATTGCCATCGATGGTGTTGAATACGACTTATACGATTACGTAACAGAAGTTGACGAAGGCATGATACCCGCTTTTTTGCCAGACGTATCAGGGACCATGTACACGTTAGTGCTTGAAACCACTACGGTGCAAGAGAAGTTGCTGGAAGTCATGCTGCAGATAAATGGCGCAGATTACTATGCTTCGGCAGTGATTCCTGAGCATGTTCAAATTAGCTATGATGAATCCATCGTCAATGCTTATGACTCGCTCGCAGATGACTTACATATCGATTGGACGTCTGGGTCACCTCTGAATGACTTGCGTATGGTGCCCGTTCTAACCGAAGAGGAATCTTGTGCCTCTGAGCAAGTTCGTTCGGTTGAGGAAGAGTTTGATATTGCTAATGGTTCTTACTCGATACTGGCGGGATCGTTAGGCGAGTGTTCAACTCAGCAAAATCAACTATATCTTGCAGGTCATGCGGTATTAGATATCAACTCAGATGATTTCTCTGACGTTTACAGCCGGTGGGGGCAGCACTTGTCTCTATATCTGGAGAAAGCGCCCTAGGTTTTTAATCTCAGGCGGAGGCTTTTTTTAGCTGCAACGCCATGACACTAGCATCAATAAAAAAAGCCGAAGCTCAGCTCTTCGGTTTTTTTTATTGCCGAAAATAGCTGAGTATCAGGTTCTGGTGTTACTTTTTCACGACTAACACCACTTTCCCCAGACTCTTTCCGCTGCGCAGGCATTCAATGGCATTCAGCGCATCTTCAAATGCAAAGGTATGGCCGACATGGGGTGGGGCAATGTGGACTTTCTGCATGGCCGCGAGTTGCTCTTTGAGCAGTGTTTTCTGCTCCCAAAGCCAGATCAGGTTAAATGCCATTACGGATTTGTTGTCGCTGATCATCGGCATAATGTCGTACTTGGGGCGCTTCAGATATCGCCAGACTGCTTTCAGGTAGTTAGGTCGATTTTTGCCTGGGGTAAACTCAGCCGCACCAAACACCACCAGGCGGCCCATGGGTGATAAATGGTTGAAGCTGGCGGTTTGCACTTCGCCGCCGATGGCGTCTAGCACCAAGTCAAATGTGCGTTCTGCTTGTTTCAGTTGTTTGCCGAACGATCCTTGGCGAACGATCACGTCATCGAAGCCTTGGGTGTTGAGAAACGCCTGTTTCTGTTCCGAACTTACAGTGCCTACAGGTGTTCCACCTAAGGCTTTCACAAGTTTCATTGCTTGTAGACCAACTCCACCAGCCGCGCTGTGAATCAATACCGTTTGTTCAGGTTTAAGGTTTCCGAGTTCGGTTAAGCCATACCAGGCGGTCAGGGTTTGCACCAGATAGGCGGCACCTTGTTCATGACGCCAATCGCTCGGTAGTGGCACCAGATAATCTGGCGCTATATCTATGGTGTCGCAGTAGCCGCCGAAGCGGGTGACGCCCATAACGCGATCGCCCACTTTAAAAGGCGAGATATGTTCGCTGCCTAATGCCGATATCACGCCAGAGAACTCTAATCCGGGTGTAAAAGCCCCTTTAGGTGTGGCGCTATACAAACCCGTGAGCGCAAAGATATCAGCGAAGTTAAGTCCAATTGCTTTAACTTCCACGCTGATTTTATCGGAGGCGAGTGCAGCCAGCGGGGCTTGCTGTAACTTTAAGTCGCTAATGGCGCCGGCTTTTGGAGTTTGCCAATATCGCTTCATGAAATATCCGTGTTCCCAATAGCTGCGGTCGTTGACGTGTTTATTGTTGGTTGCGAGCGATCGTCAGGAAAGACGAAAAGAGTAGCAGAGTGAATGGGGGAATCCGAGGAGATGAAGAAAGCAAAGATGAGTGCTTCGGTTTTTTGTGTGCTGGGTGTTAGCCGAATATCTGTCGCTGCCACTTGATCATGTAAGCTGAATGCGGGCGAGAGAGGTATCTCGCCCAACTAAATCAGGGCTGCTCATATAGATTGGTAAGAAATCGCTTTTTTCTGGGAAGGTAATGGTCGTCATAATCGAGCGAAAACGCGACATAACCGGCCTTGCCTCTGAGTTCGTGGCGGGGCACAAAGCCGATAACACGTGAATCGGCGCTATTGTTGCGGTTATCTCCTAGCACCAAGAAGTAATCCTCCGGCACGGTCACCGTACTGAAGTTTTTCAATGGTGTATTCACTTGGGTGTCGAGGCGTATTTGGTGGGTGTTTTCACCGAGCTGTTCGGTTAAGAGTACTTCTCTTTCTGTGCGCTTTTCTAGCTGGTAGTTCAGAGAGCGCCCATTTACATAGAGGTTATTGTTTCGCATAGAGACCTGATCACCGGGAAGACCAATCACTCGCTTTATCAGTCGGTTAGATGCTTGTTCTGATTCGAATACAACGATATCTCCCCTTACCGGTTCATCAAGTTGAAGCAGAGAAATGTCACTAAAGGGAAGGCGTATATCGTATGCCATCTTATTCACCGTTATGCGATCACCTACTTCAATGGTTGGCTGCATAGATCCTGTCGGTACGGTATACCAGTCGGCTACGGCGCTACGAAAAACACACATGAGCATGACAAAGAAGAAAAACAGTCGATTGTTCTTCCAAAAAGAGATGATAGTTTTCATTGCTACTCCATGTAGTTAAGGGGCTTCCTCTCCGTTAAATAGGCATAGCAATGCGTTAAAAGTTCCCTGGGAGTTGGGACTGTCTTGTTTGTTAGAGCGGTTGAGTCGCTGTTTTTAGTCTCCAACCGCTAAGTCTTTGCGGGGGCTTCATCCGTTAATTTATACGCTTGTGACCAGAACTCTGCGGAGATCTCGCTGATCGCATTTGATTCGGCGTTAATCAGTACCGCAAACCCCACACCGAGTGTCGGTGAGTAGCCGATATCGGCCCGGAACCCCTGTACCCAGCCAGAATGATATACAACTGGGTAGTCTTTGAGCTGGTAGATGCGCCAGCCGTAACCGTAGTGCGCATCCTTTAAATAGGTGCGCCAATGTCTACGTTTTAAGTCTTTACGTGTGCGGATACGAGGTTCTGTCATATCAGCGATTAAAGCAGGTGTTAGCACCTCTGGTGAGTAGCCAAGGTTGGCGATTAACCATTTGCTCAGGTCAGTGATACTGGCATTGATCCCTGCGGCGGTAGGCACCTTGTAATAATCCGGGGTGACTTTCACGGTGCGCCACACGTAAGCCTTAATCGCCTTGCCATTCGCATCTTTTTTGCCGGTATTCTTTTTGTTAATCAGCACATGGGGCTTAGCGCGGTTTTCAGCTTGGCTAAACTGTTTCAGCCCTACTGACGCGTTATCCATTCCCAGAGGCTTAAACAGGCGCTGTTCAAGTAAGGTTTCATAGCTTTGAGGTTGGCTTTGTTCGATCGCAGGCTCTAAGAAGCCATAGGCAATGTTCTGATAACCATAACACTTTTCCGGCTGGCACAACGGTTCAACCTGTTCAAAGCGCCGAATAACCTTCTCCATGCTCCACCTTTCATGCAGCAGGTTGTCATAGGCGTTGGGTACCAGGCCTGTGGTGTGGCTCAGCACATGTCTTACTTTGATTTTTTCGGCCGCACCGGGTGTTGCAAGGTGAAAATCCGGTACATATTGGGTGATAGGCGCATCAAGATCTAACCGCTTTTCATGGGCCAGCATAGTAGTGATGGTAGCCGCAAAGGGTTTTGAAACTGAGGCCAAGCGGAATACGGTATCAGGTGTCACTGGCTTTTTGGACTTCATATCCAGGTGGCCAAAGGTCTTCACGACAACCACTTGGTCATCTTTGATAATGGCATACGCACCACCGGGAATACTTCTTTCGGAAAGCAACGCTTTCACATGTTGGTTAAAGCTTTTGAGAAACTGCGCCTGCTGCTCCTCTGGGGCGCCGGTTGCAGCGTAAGCAGAAGAGAGAAGAGTTGAGAGCAGAGAGAAAATAGCGAAAAAGGAGAGTCTCATTATCGAAGGCCGAGGCTGAAAAACTAGAATAATACGGCGTGATACTGAAATGTCCATGGAGCGTTTGCTGTAGGTGCGTCGCTCGAAAGCGTAGTGTTTCTGAGAACCTATTTCTTCTGAACAGCTTGGTTTGGATTCTTTGTGGGTATGAAAGCCTGCTTTTTGAAGTACCTGCAAAAGAGGTATAGCAAGAAGGCTAAGACGTACAAGATGTAAATGACTTTGAATAGTCCACCCCCTACCTGCTCAAGAAAGAGCCTTCCGAGCAAAAGTGGTGCTGCGATTGTCAGCATTCCAAGCAACCATGTCAGCACTCTAAACACCAACCCTAAGCCAGAATTTTCCTTATTTTTTTGCAGGCGCAACAGTATTTCAAAACTAACCCCTGTATGGAGTATGCAGATTGAGAAAATAAGAAGAAGCGAGAGCACCACTTCACTCATGCTCTAGGAAGCGAGGGGTAGTCAGTTGTGTTGCATTACTGGGCACAACTACTGGTTTCCTTGGTTTGCACTAGCGCTCCATCCTTTGTTTCAATATACAAAGAGCCATTTGAGTACACTGCATTGATGCTTGAACTGAATACCCCCGATGTAACGGTGTTTTCAGGTAATGGCCAACTCAAAAAGTACTTTGTTTCCATACCATCACGAATAATGATGCACTCCTGATGCCAGACAATCCTTACTGTTTCACCAGAGTCAATTATCCAAGGGTTTTCAGGGACATTTGGAGGAATCACCACCAAATCAGATTGGCTACTGTTTTTTAAGTGTCCATACATCAATGCTGGACAGCCTGTAACCAGCAATGCAAGTAAGGTGATGCTAGAGAGTTTGAATTTGGTCATGGTATGGACAACTCGTTTAGAACGCGGCTAGAGGTTTGTAAAAAACACTTAATTACTCTTCATGTTATTCATATAAGCGATCAAATACCTCATAGAAGTACTCATGCATACTTGAGCCATCTTCGGTGTGCAAAATTGACTCTTCAGTCTCTTGGTAAAAACCAAGAACTGGGTATAAAAGCTCATTACCAGAATTACCTCCGTGAGCGCTGCCATCAAGCATTGTTAGCAGTACAAAGACAATGCTGTGCACCATTTCTTGTTCCTGTTCAGGAGGCAATTGGACATTTTGCGTAACTACTTCTTGAACATTCTTGGCGAATTGTTCCATGAAACCTAAAGAATACGCATAGTATTTCTTGTCGTTGTGTTCTAAGTCCATCATTGAAACCTTACAGCGTTTTAACCTGAAATCTGTCTGGCCCGCAGCACTCTATCTTCGATTATCCAGTCCACTATAGAGCTCTGCACTTCTAAGTATCAATGTGTTACATCACGCCTTCTCCTCTTGGTTTTTTGATTGTGAAATACAAAACAGAAACCTTGGTTCGTAGGCCTTCCACTAGGGCGCAGGCGTTTTTCGCCTCTCAGATTGCACAATACAACTTACCTATCTACTCTGTGACGCCTTAGCAGAGGTGTCCTATGACAGAACAAACATCCCATTATCCGATCGGTACACCGGGCGAAGCCTGGGGAGCAGTAGAAAAGGCCCAGTGGCTGCAGGCGCAGCGTGTGAAGCGCTCCTATCAGGCTGAGGTGCTGGCAAAGTTAACCAAGCTTGGTGAGAGCTGTGAACTGATTAAGTACGGAGCCTTACCACATAAAATTGAGCCTTCTTATGCCGAACACAAGAAGGCCGACGCCTACCCCTTGTTTGTTATCAAAAGCCGCGTGTGGCAGTCAGACAAGCCTGTGGTACTGATTACCGGTGGTGTGCATGGCTATGAGACCAGTGGGGTACAAGGCGCGCTCCGTTTTGCGCAAACCGAGATTGAAAAGTACCAGCAAGATTTCAATATCCTGATTGCCCCCTGTGTCAGCCCCTGGGGTTATGAAACCATTAACCGCTGGAATCCTGATGCGGTCGATCCCAACCGTTCATTCACCGCCGATTCGCCTTCGCCAGAAGCGGCGCAGTTGATGGCGTACATAGAGTCACTGGCTGTGGATATCTACGCCCACTTTGATCTTCATGAGACAACTGATACAGATAACTCTGAGTTTCGTCCTGCTCGAGCCGCGAGAGATGGCATCACCCAGGACAACTGGAATATCCCCGATGGGTTCTACCTGGTGGGTGATACAGAGAAGCCGGTGCCAGCGTTTCAGAAAGCAATCATTGAAGCGGTTGAGAAAGTCACCCATATCGCGCCGCCTGATGAGAACGGCATGATCATTGGCGCACCGTTAGAGCAAAAAGGCGTTATCAATTACGCCAAAACTAAACTGGGCCTGTGTGGCGGGTTTTCTAAAGCGCCTTTTGTCACCACCACGGAAGTGTATCCAGATAGTCCACAAGTGGATGATGAAAACTGTGTTCAGGCACAAGTCGCAGCGGTGACGGGTGGCTTGGATTACCTGCTCGCGAAGGAGAGTAACGCTGAGTAAGAGTTACTTTTTCTGAGTATGGACAAAGCCATTGACCGAAGCTGAGCGCTTCGTTTTTTTGTGTTTGCTGATTCGTTTCGAGATGGGCGATTTACGGGCAGCTGCGAGAGCTTGATACAGGTCAAAGGGCAGGTGTTTATTTGCGTGTCATTGCCGAGTTGAGCGGCGGCCATATGTGGAGCTTCTAAACTCCAGAGTGAGACCTATCTTGCAAGGAGGCAGTGGCTATGCGCAAACATCAACCCCTTATAGATCAGGAAGTAGAAGTCCCCTCAGGTGCTGAGTTGGTGTCGACCACTGACAAACGCGGCGTCATTCAATACGCAAATCCTGAATTCTGCAGCATTGCAGGGTATACCGCCGAAGAGTTGGTGGGGAAAAACCATAACTTTGTTCGACACCCTGATATGCCTAAAGCGGCATTCGCCGACCTGTGGGCTCATCTTAAACAAGGAAAGGCCTGGCGTGGTGCGGTTAAGAACCGCTGTAAAGACGGGCGCTATTACTGGGTTGACGCCTTTGTTACCCCCATCTATGAGCAGGGTGAACTGATAGGGTATCAATCGGTACGACGTAACCTTGGGCAGTCTGAAAGGCAAAAGGCAGAGGTACTGTACGCCAAAATCAATGTAGGTTTTCATCCCGGCAGGTTTGCCGCCTTTCAGTTTGATAGCCGGATAAAACTTTTGCTTTTGTTAGTACTATCGGCGGCAGTGTGTACCGGGTCTTATCTGGTTCATCCCTTAATTAGCTGTCTGTTCCCGATTCTTGTACTGGCTGTTTTTTATGGTGAACTTGTTACCAAGGTCCAGTTCAACCAACATCTTAAGCAGCTTTATGACAGTGTTTCCCGTTATGTGTACTGCTCTGACCCCAGTAACGCCTCGGAGTTTCACCTGAGAATGGAGCAGGGGAGGGTGAGAACTATTCTGGGGCGGGCCTCTGACAGTGGTAAAGGGCTGTTGTTTGCGGTCAATCACCTTGAGTCATCGGCGCAGACGATTAACGAAGGTGCAAGGCAGCAGAATTTAGCCTTGGAAAGTATTGCTGCAGCCGTCGAAGAGATGGTGGCAACCATCAATGAGGTCGCTACCAGTTCGGTACGTACGTCTGATCAAGTTGAGCGGGCAAATCTGTTGTGCCAAAAGCTGAAGTCGAGCATCGGACAGAACTCTACTCAGATATCCGAGCTTGCTTCAGAAGTGAAAAAATCTTCGTCCAGCGCGGAGGTAGTAGAGCATAAGGTGCAGCAGATCCATGAGGTGATGCTGGAGATTCAGGGTATTGCGGAGCAAACTAATCTTCTGGCACTTAATGCCGCAATTGAGGCCGCCAGAGCTGGTGAAAACGGCCGTGGTTTTGCCGTGGTGGCTGATGAGGTGAGGGCATTAAGTCAAAGAACACACCAAGCGACCGAGGTGATACAAAGTACGATGGATGATGTGATGGCGTCTTTTAACTTGATGAGTCGCAGCATGCATAAAGGAGAATCAGCAGCCAATAAAAGTGTCACTCTGACGGGAGAGACGGTAACGCGCATTGATGAGCTTTCTGATGTGATGATGGTGGTAAAAGACGCCGCCATTCAGATCGCCACCGCAGCAGAAGAGCAAAGTGCTGCTTCGGCGGAAATCAACCGCTGCATCACTGGCATTAAGGATTCCTCTGAGGACAACCTGGAGCAGGCTAAAGATGTGTCTTCTATGGCTGTTTCTATTCAATCGAGGGCTGAAAAACTGGCTGGGCTAGGTTTGTCGTTTGAAGCTTGATTATCAGTGAAATAAAAAACCGAAGCGTAGCGCTTCGGTTTTTTATGTTTGTTTGGTGCTAGCTGCAATGGCAAGCCATCAAGTTGCTGACAGGCTGAATTAGCATGCTGGCTGCAAAGCGAAAAATCGTCGCTGTAGGTAGTTCAGTAGTACGCCATACAGCGGCACAAACAGCGCCAGGTTCACTATCAGTTTAAAACCGTAATCGACCCAGGCTATCTCCAGCCAGTGTTCAGCCATAAAGGCATCGGAGCTGGCGTAAAAGGCAACCGAGAAAAACAGCAGGGTATCAATACCGTTTCCAAAGATGCTTGAGCCAGCGGGCGCTATCCACCAGGTTTTGAGTTGGCGCAGTCGGTTGAATACCAAGATATCCAGCAGTTGTCCTACCGCAAATGCCAGGAAGCTGGCCAGGGCGATACGGGCGACAAATCCATTCCATTCATACAGGCCTGCTGCGCCTTGATATGAGCCTTCAAAAAACAACACGGAGATCAGGTAGCTGGCGATCAGGGCCGGGAACATGGCGAGAAAGACCACCAGTCGTGCCCGTGTCGCACCCACTAACCTGACGGTCAGATCCGTTGCAAGGAAGATAAATGGGAATGTGAACGCCCCCCAGGTGGTATGAAAACCAAAGATGGTGAACGGTAGCTGCACCAGATAGTTGCTGGCGGTAATGGTGACAATATGGAACATTGCCAGAATAAAAACACCGCGGCGCTGCGCCTCGGTGAGCTGTAAAAACTGCATAAAATGACCTGTGTCTTTTTGTTGATTGGGGTGAGAGAACCCAAGGGCGGCGGAGTATTCCATAACCGTTGGTATCAGGTCAATAAACAGTCGTTGTAGCGTCGTGAATTAACTTCTTTGCTAATGTCGTGTTGCTTTAGTAAAAAGGGAAATTACCCGGCCAACTCAAAAGTGAGTTTGACGCTGGTGGATTGCTCTTCGGCTTTGCCATTTACGATTGCAGGTTTCCATTTCCACTTCATCACGGCTTTTCTGGCAGCTTTATCAAATATTGCTTCTGGGGAGGATTCGATAACGTCGACATGTTTCGTACTGCCGGTTTCATCGACGACAATCTTGAGTACCACATATCCTTCAATGCCCTCTCTGGCTGCGCGTGTTGGGTATTTTGGCTCAATACGAACGATAGGGAGGAGCGTCTGCCTGGGTTTGACTGAATCCGATTTATTCTCATTGTCGGAGGCAGTTCCTCCTGATTCGTCCGCAAAGCAGGCAACAGAGATTATGAACAAGCAAAATGCAGCGGTGGAAAACTGTCTGAGAGACATAGATTTTTATTAGCGTCTATTCATGTTTAAACCAGTTTACTCCAGCTGTCTTCGAATAAGAGTCGGTGAATCAAAAATGTGAGCTTAATGACTCAACTGCGCGTAATTGTCAGAAGCTTTTACTGGCCGCTGATAGTAGACTCGGTTGACGGAAGGAGTTAGAGAGTGACTGCTATTGGTGCAGTCTCGAAGACTGAATGGATTTTCGATATGAATGTTCTTCGCTACAGTTGGCTGTTTGTACTATTGCTATCTGGCTGTGCCAGTTTTTCACTGGAGAGTCCGCGGGTTAGCTTGGCCAGCATTAAGAGTTTGGGGGGAGACCTGTTTGAGCAGCGCTTCTTAGTTGTTCTAAACGTGCAAAACCCAAACAATCAGGCTCTTCCCATTAATGGTATTGATCTGGTGCTGGAAGTTGAAGGCAAAGAGGTAGCCACGGGGGTAGGCGCTTCCAGTGTGGTGATCGAACCGCTGAGTGAAGAGAAAGTCAGTCTCTATCTGACTACCAATATGTTTAAGGGTGCTGGAGTATTGCTCAAGTTTATCAATGAGCAGGACAAGGCGCTGAGTTATGAAGTGACAGGATACCTTCATACCAGCCTGGGCTTGTCCGTTAAGGTGCCGTTCGAAAACAGTGGCGAACTAACATTGGACGATATGAAGCCGAAGAAGATCTAGCTCGACCATCGAGATAGGACAGGTGTTATGGCTGTATTACGAACTTCGGTTCTCTCAATTATTCCGCTCTCAGAGCATCTGGCTGAAGTGATTGTTGATGAAGGTGTCGAAATGACCCTGGCAGACGTTGAAGCCTACCATGCCTGTCTGTTAGACAACTTTTCAGCTCCACTTAAACTGCTAATCAATAAAGCCAATCAGTACACCTATACCTTTGAAGCACAGGAAAAACTGGCAGACCTACCAGAGATCAGTGCCATGGCGGTTCTGGTATACAGTAAAGCCAGCTACGCAGCGATGAAGGTGTTACAGCAGCAACCTAAAAAGAATCCCTGGCACCTGGATGTGTTTACCAGTCGTAGAGAGGCGTTGGAGTGGTTGGAGCAACAGTCATGAGTATCTGGAACAAACCTGCGACGTTGGCGCAACTGAATCAATTTAATAAAAACACCCTGGCTGAGCATCTGGCGATAGAGATTACCGAGCTTGGTGACGATACTTTGGTTGGCACCATGTCGGTGGATAGCAAAACCCACCAACCGATGGGATTACTCCATGGTGGAGCGTCAATTGCCCTGGCGGAAACCTTAGGCAGTATGGCGGGTTACCTTGCTGCTGCCGAAGGCATGGTTGTGGTGGGACAGCAGGTGAGTGCTAACCATTTGAGATCAGTAACCAGTGGTGAAGTGACCGGTGTCGCTTTTGCGATCCATCTGGGGCGTACCAGCCAGCTCTGGCAGATAGATGTCGAAGACGAGCATCAGAGGCTCTGTTGCAGCGTGCGACTGACCCTTGCGGTTATCCCCGAGCCAACATAGTTACTCAATCAATTCGAACTGAGAGATGCTGCTGTTGCCGTGATCATCCAGCACCAACAACTGCTGCTGGCCTAATCGCGATAACGAAATCATCTGTTGATTCTCACTCCCCGACGCCGTCAGCGTACCGTTGATATACCAGTACTTAACTCCACTTCCGAGCACCTTGGCATTAATCACCAGTGGCTCACTGGCCCCTGTGATTTGCAGCCGTGAGCCTGCTCTGGGGTAAGTGATATCAATCGCCCGGCTAATCGGCTGCTCGTCGCATTGTTTGTCGGGTAGCAACTGAGCGCGCCTCTGAGATTTAGGAACCCAGGATTCAGCCAGACGCGGCCACAGAGCGACACTCTCTGAACTCACCGCGTCTTCACATCGCTGCATCGTGGCTTTACCTTTTTCGGTAAACCAAACCTGTTGCCGCAACGGCTCACTGTTGTCATCAACACTCAATAAGGTCGGGGGCAGTTGTCCCCGAATGTGCCAGCTCTGGCGCTGCTGATAACAGAGAGTGGGCGGGGTAGCGGATTGGGCCAGACCCAGTGGCCAGCAGATGTTGGTTTTGGCTACTTTCTCCAGTGCGAGTGGTGGCGATGAGTCATCATCGAGCAGCCTGCTGACCCGCATCAATAGTGGTGTCGCTGTTTTGGCACCGTAATGACCGGGCATGGGAGTGCCATCGGGTCTGCCCACCCATACTCCTATGGTGTATTTCGGCGTGGTGCCTATCGCCCACATATCGCGATGACCATAACTGGTGCCGGTCTTCCAAGCCAGGTTATTGCGCTTTCCTGTAACATCACTGCTGAAGGGTTGATCCGGGCGTTGCTGGCTCCTGAGTATTTCATAGCTGATCCAGGCGGCCTCTGGTGATAGCAATTGGCGATTTTTCACTGGTTGTTCAGCTTGATAGCGGGGCTGGTAAAGCTGGCCTTGGCTGCTTAGAGCCGCAAACAAAGTGACCAATTGCTCCAGGTTAATACCGGCGGCGCCAAGCGCCAGTGGTAAACCGGGTTGCTCCTGTAGTGTCAGGCGCGCCCCGGCATTGCTTAGCCAAGTGTAAAATCGGGTTGGTGATATATTGGCCAGCAGCTCAACCGCAGGCACGTTCAGTGAGCGGGTCAGCGCATCAGAGGCGCTCACCGGTCCAACAAACCCACCACTAAAATTGGCCGGTCGATAAGCACTGAACAGCCTGGGGGCATCCACTAACAGGCTTTCGGAATGTATCAGGCCCAGGTCAATGGCGTGGCCGTAGATAAACGGCTTCAATGCCGAGCCGGGCGAGCGATTCGCCTGAGCCATATCGACGTAACCTAAACGTTGCTCCGAGCCAAACTCACCACTGCCCAGGTAACCAACAACAGCATGCGCCTGGTTATCCCAAACCATCATGGCTAACCCGGTGTATTTGGGATATTGGCTCAGGTAATCAACGGCTAGTTGTTGCAGAGCTTGCTGCAGAGGCAGTTCGATGGTGGTTTTGATTAATGGTTGGTGAGGATGTTGGTTCACCAGTTTTCGAGCCAAAAGCGGCGCCCACATGGGTCTGAACTGACTTTGCACTAGTACCGGCTCCATCGCTACCTCGGTGATAGCATCTGCTGGCCAGACGCCATCGTCTACCAGCCGTTGCACCAGCTTGTCACGGGCTTGGCGGGCGCGTTCAGGATAACGATCTGGACGATAACGACTGGGGGCCTGGGGCATAATCGCGAGCAGTGCTGCCTCGGCGCGGCTTAAGTTAGCAGCGGATTTGCCAAAGTAGCGGTAACTGGCGCTTTCAACCCCTTCGTAAGCGCCACCAAAGGGGGCCAGATTCAGGTAGAGAGTCAGGATTTCCTGCTTGCTGTAGTGCCACTCCAACTGAAAAGCGCGCAGGATCTGATACAGCTTGCCCAATGGCGATCGCTGATGAGGCGTGAGCAGACGAGCAACCTGCATCGTGAGGGTTGAACCGCCGGAAACAATCCGGCCATACCGCAGCCACTGCCAGCCAGCACGTGCCAACGCGAAAGGATTAATGCCCCCGTGCTGATAGAAATACTTGTCTTCGTATTGCAGCAGAGCTTCTAGATAGACCGGGCTGACTTGTGATGGGGTTGTCGGTTGACGCCATACGCCGTTGGCATCGGCAAATGCCCTGAGTGGCTCGCCATTGCTGGCCACTACCACTTGGGAAAAGCGGTTGCCCTGGTAGGGCGAAGGCAGAGGCAACAGTCGGTCTGTCAGCCAAATAGCTGACAGGACCGCCAAAGTTACCAGAGCAGCGAGTCTCACCTAGGTAGTACGGAGATCTTATCTGGGGTGGCACCGATCGCACGCAGGCTGGGTCGATACATATCCTCGACATAGCTGGGCGGCACTTTATAAGTGCCTGGTGTCACCGCCCGCATCAGGTAGACCAGAGTTTGTTCGCCACGCCCATACAGGTCAACAGCGCCGATATAGCGATCATCTCTGTATTCCTGATGTTTGATATAGCCGTTCCAGCCAGATTGCCAGGCAGGTTTGCCATCAATGGTGAGATCACTCAATTGGATACTGTGGCTGAGGTTTGGATTCTCCAACTCAAATCCGGCAGGCAGGGCATCCACCACCAGCGCGTCTGGCGTGCGCTGTTCTGCGGAAAGGGTCAGGCGAACAATCACCAGATCACCCACTGTGATGTCATCGAAGCTCAGAGGCTCACCCTGGCGGTTGTAGTAGCGGCGATCGACTTTAAGTCCGTTAGATTCAGGTTTGGGCTTTTTGGTTGGATAACCGACTGTGGTCAGGTCGAGATAGACACTGTCAGCCCCTTGTGTGGTCAGTTGCAGGCTAGGCATTTTACCCTGCCAGAGCTGGCTGAACGGCTCGCTTTGCTGCAGACGTTGCGCTTGACCAGCAATGGTCAGCGTAGCTCGCCAGTCCTTCTCAACATTCAGTTGCAGCGCTAATTGCAGCAGCGCTGCACGCTCTTGCGTACTAAGCCACTGACGGCGGGTGAGTTGGTCTGCCAGGTCTAACAGACCGTCGCTCTGCAATGAAGGTGCTAACCCATAGCGGCCAAGCAGGGCCAGTACAATGGCATTGTCACGAATGGGTGAGCCGTAATCGCTCAGGTACTTGTTTTCATCTCGGCGCGTGGTTTGAGCCATCGCCAGTGCTTGAGTGCTGCGCTCTTCATCGCCCAGTTGTTTCAAGGCAATCGCCATATGTACTAGGGGCAGAGGTGACTCGGCAAACTCTCGACTGCGATCAAACAGGGTTCTCAGGGTGCCCAGTGACGCTTTTTGCTGTTTACTCAGCAGGTAGGCAGCATACGCCTGATAAGCAAAGCGAGAGTGGTTAGGTGACTCTGAATAGTGGCTGGTCATAAACTCGCTGCGCAAGTAGTGCTGCAGTCGATCAACAGCAGCATTCAGGGCTTTCTCCGGTACCTGATAACCGTTGTCTTTGGCAGTAAGCAGGAAGTCGGTGACATACACTGTCAGCCAGGGCTCTTCGGGGCTGCGGTTGTTCCATAGGCCAAAGCTGCCATTGGACTTCTGTTTTGCCAGCAGTCTGCTGATGGCGTCATCGATCGCTGACTGTGGTTCAAGACCTTCAGGTAAAACCAGGTTGAGTTTGGCACGGCTATGGCTGTTGGTGACCAACAATGGCCAACCGCGACTGGTAGTTTGCTCAAGGCAGCCGTATGGATATTGCAGGAGATACTTAAACTGCTGATCCAGAGAAAGAGGTGGGATAGCATCCAGCACCAGCTGGGTTTGTAAGGTACTGGTTTCCAGCCCCTTGTGTAGAGACTTATCCATGGTAAATGGACGGTGCCTTACGACCAGTTTTCGCACGTTTCTTGTTTCGGCTGGGTATGCTGGGCGCAGAGGCAGTTTCCACTCACGGTTAACTTTTACCTGTTCATTGCCAACTTCAACGGTCAGTTTTGCTGAGCCTTCACGTTTCTGAACGATGACAGGCAGTATTACGGTTTCTTTCTGCTTTGGTTTCAGCGTGACGCTGTCAGGCAGCGCTTCTTTCAGGAATAGCAATTTGTCATCGGTTTCTACGCTTAATGTCAGGGTTTGTTCCTGCTCTGTCATGTTGCGCAGATCCAGAGCCAGTTGACTCGTGTCGCCCTGGGCTAAAAAGCGGGGGGCGCCGAGCTGGGCGACAATCGGTGCTGCAATCACACTGCTGTGCTGCGCCAATGCAAATTGACTCTCGGAGAAGGCAAACGCCATCAGTTTCAGCTCGCCGTTAAAGTCGGGCAGCGAGAGTGCCAGTTGCAGTTCGCCGTTGTTGTCAAAACGAACGGGCCCCTGCCACAGAGAGACGATTTTCACTTCATTGTTGAGTTCGCCGCCGCGCTCCAGCATCGCAGCGTCACCGCCGTATTTGAGGGTGGCATCTTTGCCTTTATAGCGGTGGATGACACGGCCATAGTTATCGAACAGATCGAGAGCAAAACGCTTCTGACCAAACAGCAGCGCCAGCGGATCTTCCACTTGGTAGTTACTGACATTCAACGCGCCTTGGTCAACAGCGGCAACGACGGCGTAAGCGCTGTGGCTTTGTCCGCCTTGCAGGGTTAGTGTCACCGGCAGATCTGTCAGTGGTAGCGCTTTATCAGGGCTATTCAAGGCAAGCTGGTAGGCGCGATGACTGCGATCCAGCTTTAAAGGTGTAATGCCCAATGCCCGCATCGGTTTATTTGCCTGAACTTTGGCTTCCGGTTGTGCGATAAGTACCGATACGTGCAGGTCATGGCGTTGCCAGGAGGGATCGATGGGAATCGATACTTCCCGCTCGGCATCATCGAGTTCAAGGGCTTGCCACCATAGAAGCTGATCACTGTTTTCCACCATAACTAAGCCGTAGCCTTCATAGGGGGCTTTGATGGTCAGTTCGGCGTTGTCACCGGCCTGGTAACTGGGCTTATCCAGTGTGAGCTGAACCATATCGGGTTTCAGCATCTCTGGTGATTGTCCGCCCCAGTAGCCTATGCGGAACGACAGGCTCGATACATTGTTCTCACCATTCGTCACTTTGAGCAGATACTCACCGGGCGCCAGAGGTGGCGCAAAACTGGCAGGCTCTCCTGCCGATACTGTCAGGCGGGTCTCCAGCTCCGTATAGGGTTTGGTTGTATGGTCGTAAAACCAACCCGCTCCCTCCTCATAACGCCAGAAATAGTCTCTGTTTTCGTTAATCAGGGTGAGTTGCAGTTCGCCATCCACCACTTCGCCCTGGGCATTTAAGTTGAGCAGAGAGATTGGCGCGGGTTTACCACTGGCATGATTGTTTGGATCAAACGCCAATTTAATGGCGGGCCAGCTCGCATCTTGCGGCCAGCTGGTTTTCTCCTGACGTCGATTGATCGCCCGGCCACCTTCTTCAAACACACTCACGCGGTAGAGATAGTTCAGTGGGCCAGCGATATCTCGCCATTCATTGGCCTGCTGGGGTGTAACTTTTAGTTCTGTCCTGCCAGCATCGTTTAACTGTGCTGGGTTCAGGTAGATCCAACGCTGCCGTTCAGCGTCATCCTGCTGGCCCACCACGTAACCCTGCCACTGACTGAAAGGCGTCCGGGCCAGGCTGACGGTCAGTTCTGCTTCCACAGCGTTGCCGTCAGCAGGTGCGCCATAAAGATAGTCGGCGGCGACCTTTAAACGGTTAGCTTCTGTCGCCGATACGACTCGCGCTGGTTGTTCGTCATCCAGCGTTACTTTAATCCGTTCAGGTAGAAACTCCTCGACAAGCACTGGCCAGTGACGAACACTACCTGCCGCACTCTTGAGCTCTACCAGCCATTCGCCAGTCAGCGCGGCACTGTCGAACGTATAGTTGATTTCAAACTCGCCGAATTCTGAGGGCAGCAGTGTATGCTCCTGCACCGTCTGTCCATCAGGGCGAACTACCTTGACGGTAACAGACATTCCAGGAAGCACCCTGCCATCACCGTCCCTCATCATCGCCATGATGCGCATTGCCTCGCCGGGGCGGTAAAGATCCCTTGATGCAAACAGGTAGAACTGTTGAGGTGAATATACCTGCTCGCCCAGTTTGAACTCAGAAAGGTCCAGCGCCTGGCGACGAACTTCCAGTGCGGCCATCTGCTGGTCTTTTTTGACCAAGACAATGGCGGCTTTTTCATGGGCGGGAATATCTGCTCGACCATCCAGATCGCTTTCACCATCCCAAAGCAACTCGCCCTTATAATCCAGCAGTTCCACTTTGGCCTGGGAAATGGCTGCGCCATCTTTAAGAGACCGACTAAACAGCGTCATGCCGTTGCGATATTTTCTCGCATGGAGGCCAAGATCACTGATGGAGAAGTAAGTGGTTTGGTGTGACCACTTGTACTCGCCAAGTGGTGTCATCACAGCCAGGTAGATCCCCGGCTTATTCAGGGATTCGGCAGTTACCGGAAGCAGTACGGTTTGACGGCGGTTGGCTTCGGTATTGAGCTTGTACCTACCGCTGTAGACAAGCTCGCCAGACTGGGTGAGCTGTTGCAGCTCATAATTGTCCATATTGGTGGCGGGTGCGTGGTATCTCAGCAGTTGCGGCAGGTAGCTTTCATCCATGCGGAAAAAGTCGATATTAACCTCATCGACGTTGATCGCAGTTACCGGCAGCTTAGGGGCCTGATTCAGCGGCAGCACAAAACCATTGCTACTAAAAGCCGCACCAGCCGCCAGCGCCCGAGTGGTAATAGCAATCGCCTGGCTGTCCTGCAGGCTGACGTCATTGATGCCAAGTAACCCTGCGCTTAGTTCAACCTGGTACTGTGTTTCCGGCGTTACAAACGGGAGGTAGAGGGTTTTACCGTCGGAAGATTGGATCCAGTCCTGCTCAATTATCTGGTCAGCGATGCGCACGCTAAGCCAGTTTTTCCAGCTGGTTTGTGGCTGCAAGGGTACTGAAAAGGTCAATGCCAACGCAGGGCCATCCATCACAGTACGTTCGCCAGACTGCAACAATGTCAGCGCTTTGCCCTGATAAAATGCTTGTTGCTCTTCAAGCAGATCGAGGTTGGGCCCCTCCATGCGTATTTGGGAGGTCACTGGTGAGGATGCCGTTGGTTGTTGTGGTGCCTGTTTTGCTGAGTCACAGCCGACCACAAGTGCCAATGAACATAGCAGTAACGTTAGAATGCGCATGGATGTCAAAGCCTTAGAGCAAAGTGTTGGCTGAAGAATATCTAAGCACCGGAGCGAGGGCCAGTGATACAACAGCGAGTGGTGAACTGGTACACGAAAAAAGTGGCTGACTGGGGCAAAAAACAATCGAAAGCCGCCGGGGGAATGTGCGGAATGGCGCATTGTGAGCATTTACTAACACTAGGTTGAGACTTTGCGCACGAAATTTGGGGGCTCGCTCTTGGCTAATGGCGTTAGTTCGGGCATCTTCGACGGAGCTCCGAGAGTTCACTTCAGGTGAGTACTCCTTCCGGAGCGCTCCCACCAAGTGAAGCGTTTATTTAGTTAGGTATATCGGTATTCGAACTATGTTGTCTGTACAAAGAGTGTTGCTGACGCTGCTAGCCGGCGCACTGCTTGTCGTAAGCCAGGGAATCATGGCGCAACAGGAGCCTGATACAGTAAGGATCCACTATCACCGTCCCAATGGTGACTACAAAGGGTGGGGGATGCACCTGTGGGGAGATGATCTGGCACTGCAACAGGCAGTGAGCTGGCGCTTTCCCTATATGCCTACTGGTGAGGATGAGTTCGGCATCTATTTTGATGTGCCGGTAATCGCTGATGCCAAGGGATTTGGCTTTATTCTTCACAAAGGATCAGAAAAGAACGTCAACAAAGACATGGTGCTGAGCATCAGTCGAGATGGCCGTGAAGTGTGGCAGCTGCAAGGCGATACCAAGATTTACCTGTCCAACCCCCTAACAGATGCCGATGCCAGTGCAAAAGTGGCAGATGCGGCAGAAAAAGAACCGGACGCCGAAGCCCGAGTACTCTCACTGCTGGAAACCCTTAGAAAAGACAACGAGAAACGCCTTTCAGAAAAAGAGGCTTCATTAAAAGCACTGCGTGACCAGTTAGCGCAGGAAAGCGCTGCGCGTAGGGTTGCTGAACAAGCGCTGGCAGAAAGTCAGGGAGGTCTGGGAGAAAAAGATCGCGAATTGGAAGTGGCACTTTTGAGTGCACAGACTCGTGAGAAAGAACTGAACAAACGTGTCGCGGTGCTCCAGGAAGAGATCAACAAGTTGATCCAGATGAGTCGTCAGACGCCAGAGCGAGTCCTTGAATCTCAGACAAACTGGCTGGATTGGGCGAGTCGAATTGCTGTGTTTATTCTGGTAGCGGTTCTATTGGCCTTGGCGACCATCTATCGTCGCCAACATGGCCGGATGGTCAAAACCATGCTGGCCCAAAAGGCCGAGCTGGTGTCTGCTCAGGAGAAAATATCCAGAGATACTGAGGAACGACAGCAAGTCGAACAGAAGATGCTAAACCTGGCCGGTGTTGATGAGCTCACCGGGCTCCCAAACCGAAGTGTGTTTACCCGTTCCATGCAACACTCGGTTGCTAAGGCAAAACGCTCCAACCGAAAAATGGCACTGCTATTCATCGATCTGGACCGCTTTAAGCTGATTAATGACACCTTGGGTCATGATTATGGCGACCAGGTGCTGAAGACGGTGTCTGAGCGTTTCAAAGAGTGTATTCGAGAGGTCGATATTCTGGCCCGCCTCGGTGGTGATGAGTTTGTACTTATGATCGAAGATCTGGTCGATCCTAAGTATCTGGCCGGTGTCGCGAGTAAGATTATCAGTGCTGCGCAGCAGCCTTTCTTTATGGCCGGTCAGGAGTACCATGTCTCTGCAAGCGTTGGCATTGCTACCTATCCCAAAGATGCCAAAGATGGCTCAGCACTACTGAAACATGCTGATATTGCCATGTATCGTGCCAAAGACGCGGGCAAAAATACTTACCAGTTCTACTCCGAGCAAATGAACATCCACTCGCTGCAGCAGCTGGCCCTTGAGTCTAGCTTGCGCAGTTCTATTGAGCGTGATGAGCTACGTCTGTTCTATCAGCCAATTGTTGATGCAAAACAAGGGCGTGTGGTAGCGATGGAAGCCCTATTGCGTTGGCAGCATCCAGACATGGGCCTGATTGGCCCAATGCAGTTTATTCCTATTGCAGAAGACTCCGGTCTGATTGTGCCAATTGGTGAATGGGTACTGCAGACCGCCTGTGCACAGGGTAGACAGTGGCATGATCAGGGCATGGATGTTGCGTTGACCGTCAACCTGTCACCTCGCCAATTGATGGACCCTGACATCGTTGAAACCGTCGCCAGAGCACTCAAAGAAACTGGTTTTTCTTCTGAGTCACTGACGCTGGAGATCACCGAAGATCTGATGATGAGCAACCCGGAAGAGACGGTCGAAACCATCGAAGAGTTGCGTCAATTGGGAATCAAGTTTGCCTTGGACGACTTTGGTACGGGCTATTCATCACTCAGCTACCTGAAGCGGTTCCCCATAGATACCTTGAAGATCGATCGTAGTTTCCTTCAGGGCGTGCCAAATGATATTGATGACTCAGCCATCACCGCAGCGATTGTCGCAATGGGCAAGAGCCTGCGATTGAACGTGATCGCTGAAGGAGTTGAGACGACTGAGCAGTGCGATTTTCTGTTAAAACAGGGCTGCCGCCATATGCAGGGCTACGCGTTTGCTAAACCGATGCCAGCGGATGAGGTCAGTCCATTCCTCGATGGTGCTAAAGACAGCTTTGATGTTTTAGCAGGTGTTTCTGCCAGCTAATACCAATACAACAAGGAGTGTTCATTGTTGCTTTCGTGGTTTAGTTTTTCATCAAAGTCCCGCAATGTGGCGGGACTCGTTGTCTCTACGTTTCTGATTTGTTTCTCTGTATCTGTTGCTGCAAACTCCGGCCCCCTTCAAACAGAAAACGCCTCTGCTCCGCTCAGCCAGCTGCTCTCCCAACTCAAACAAGACCTCAGCCAGAAGACAGGTGTATATCTACTCGAATATGGCGAAGAGTCTTTGATTGGCCGCGCCTGGTTAACACAACAGGCTGAAAATTCGATCGACGTTCAGTACTTTATCTGGAGTAGTGACAACATAGGTACGCTGGCGGCTGAGGCGCTACTTAGTGCTGCAGAGCGCGGAGTTAAAGTTAGAGTATTAGTTGATGATCTACTCGTGGACGCCGAAGAGCAAACCCTGATGGCGTTGGTGGCGCACCCAAACGTGCAGGTAAAGATTTACAACCCACTGCACTCGGTTGGTGTGAATGGTGTTGAGCGCCTGTTTAATGTGGCTTTTGGTTTCCGTAAGGTGAACCAGAGGATGCACGATAAAACAGCGATATTTGATGGTTCCGTTGGGATCACTGGCGGCCGTAATATGGCTGACGAATACTACGATTTTGACCAAGCCTATAACTTCCGCGACCGCGACATTTTGCTGGTTGGTGCGGCAGTCAAGGATATGCAAACCAACTTTGAAAACTTCTGGCAAAGCGAGCTTTCTCATCCGGTGGAGAATCTGTTATCGAGCGCAGCGAAGCGTTTGACCGAGCAAGAGATAGGCGCATTTCAGCAAGCGCTTCATGACTATGCCAAAAACCCGGAAAATTTTGCGCCGGAAGTAAGGCAGCAACTGGCCGATCTACCAACAAAGTTTGATGCGCTAATGGAGGAGTTGGTCTGGACCTCTGTGAAGTTTGTCCATGATATGCCGGGTAAAAATGATGGCAAGCAGGGGCTGCAGGGCGGTGGTGTATCGACAGAGATCCTGGTGCAGGCACTCTCTTCTGCATCTGACACCATTACCATACAATCGCCCTATCTGGTGCTGCCTGAGGGCGGCCTGGCGTTTTTTGCTGATAAGGTGAAGCAGGGCGTCAAAGTGCGTATTGTCACTAACTCGCTTGCTTCGACAGATAATCTGCCTGCATTCAGCGGTTATGCCAAAATTCGGAATGATTTACTCGAGATTGGCGTAGAGCTATACGAAACCAAACCCTTTCCCATGTCTCAGCAGGCCCTGATGGCGCGCTATCCTACCCACAGAGAGCTGGGGCGTTATCCGGTTTTCGCCCTTCATGCCAAAAGCTTCGTGGTGGATGGTGAATTGGCCTATGTAGGTACATTTAACCTTGATCCTCGCTCGGCTCACCTCAACACAGAAGTGGGCGCGCTAATGCGGGATAAAGCCATCGCAGAACAATTGGAGCAAGCCATCTTAGACGATATGGCGCCGGGTAATAGTTGGCGGATCAGCGAAGATTATGACCCGGACGAGCACGCCGGTTTCTGGAAGCGCACCAAACTACAGGGCTTTAAACTGCTACCGCTGGACCCGATTCTTTAGTGATAACCTAGCTATTAGTGCACTTATGCGACCAATAGCTTAACCAGTGCGCCCGCCAGCTTACTGCTGTCATGTCGTGCAATATCAGCCTGGGCGTCAACTAAATCAAATCGGTGCATACGGTAGCGCTGCTCACAGTCACAGATATCTTTAAACCTGACAAAGGTACTTTTTTGAGCGGCATAACGCGCCAGAATACGCTCTGGTGGTCGTGCTTCGTTGTAGATGATTTCGTCCAGCGGGCGACCGATATAGGTCTCTACTTCACTGATAAAATCTTCCGCGTGATAGCTGTCGGTTTCACCAAATTTAGTCATGATGTTGGTGACATAAACGATGCGTGCGCGGGTGGTTTGCAGCGCCTCTTTTACTCCCGGCACCAGCAGGTTAGGCACGATGCTGGTGTACAGATCGCCAGGGCCGATCAGAATGACCTGAGCTTTGTGAATTTGCTCCAACACCGGAGGAAATACAGAAACCTGGTCATTGTGGTGGGGCACCAGAAATACAGAAGAGATCTTTTCGCGCTGGTCGCCTCTGGGCAGGTCGATAGCGCTTTCGCCAAATACGCGGTCACCGTTTGTTAGCTCAGCTACCAATGTGGCCTTATCGGTCGTTACAGGCAGGATTTCGCCCCGTACGTCGAGGATCTCAGCCAAGGCTTTGATCCCTTCCTGAAACGAACCCGCGTATTGGCCTAACATTGTCAGCAGCATATTACCGGCATTGTGGCCTGCTAATCGTTCGCCACTGCTAAATCGCTTTAGCAACAGATCCCGTGCCACGTCCCTTTGCGGTGAGAGTGCCAGAATACATTTGAGAATATCACCAGGAGGCAGGATCCCCAGTTCATCACGCAGTTTACCTGTGCTGCCGCCACTGTCTGTCATCGAAACAATCGCCGTAATAGCAGCGTGTTCGAGATCTCTGAGCGAGGAGAGCAGGGCATACTGACCACTGCCACCGCCTATGGTGACGACGCGAACAGGGGAAGAGGGGGAAGCGTCATTCATTGCCGAGCCGATGAAACTCATTTACCACTCCAAACAATCTACGTTGTTTTGCTGGCTCAACTATGGGCCAGTGTCATCAATGTGTAAAGGTACGACAGAAGAAGCGTGAACCAGATAGTGAAACCCTTGCCTCTTCCTATTGAGAAGGAGCAAGCGGAACAAGTGTGAACACTCGCCTGACCTGTTTTTCAGGTATAAAAAAACCCGCTCAAGGGGCGGGTTCTTCAGAATTTGGTGCAGATGGGGAGACTTGAACTCCCACGCCCGTGAAGGCACTAGCACCTGAAGCTAGCGTGTCTACCAATTCCACCACATCTGCAAGTGGTGCCCAGACCCGGAATCGAACCAGGGACACGGGGATTTTCAATCCCCTGCTCTACCAACTGAGCTATCTGGGCTTTACCTAAGCGAACACAATTGGTTGTGCTTCGCGGTAAGTGGGGCGCATTAAATAGATCTGCGGCCTGAATGTCAAGCCTGATCTGAAGAAGTTTTTATCGTTTGTATAAGGTTTGTTCAAAACAGACCATTTAGCGCTTTATTTAGACAATTTCGACGCTATCAGATTAGGTGAGTTGTGATTACGTTGGGAGTATCGGGAGCAAGGTGGTGTGACAAAGTGATTGGTTAGAGTGCTAGAACGAAAAAAGCCCAGTTCTTGCGAACTGGGCTTTTCCCTTAATTTGGTGCCGGCTGCCGGAGTCGAACTGGCGACCTACTGATTACAAGTCAGTTGCTCTACCAACTGAGCTAAGCCGGCGGTGTTAGTAAGGCATCAACGTTGCCGTTGACATCTCCCTCACCACGGCGCGAGATATTACGTATCTGACCGGGGTGTGTCAACGCCTGATCTACGACTTTTTTACCAAAAAATGTCAGCCGTAGAAAAAATGTCCAATTTGAACAACAGATAGGCGCTTTTATGATCAAGACTCATCAAACAAGATAACCGAGCGAATGCTTTTACCTTCATGCATTAGGTCAAACGCTTTATTGATGTGTTCCAGCGGCATGGTGTGGGTCACAAACATATCTAGTGGTATCACGCCGCTCAGGTAACGTTCGACATAGTCCGGCAATTCCGAACGGCCTTTAACACCACCAAAGGCAGATCCTCGCCAAACGCGCCCCGTGACTAGCTGGAAGGGCCTGGTGGAGATCTCCTGGCCAGCGCCTGCGACACCAATAATCACGGACTCGCCCCAACCTTTGTGACAGCACTCCAGTGCTGAACGCATCAGATCAACATTGCCGATACACTCAAAAGAGAAGTCGACACCGCCATCTGTCATATCTACCAGCACTTCTTGAATGGACGCGGCATGGTCTTTGGGGTTTACAAACTCTGTGGCACCAAGCTGTTTCGCTAAATCAAATTTATCCGGGTTGATATCAATGGCGATGATTCGACCCGCACCTGCCAATTGTGCCCCCAATATTACTGAGAGACCTATGCCTCCCAAGCCAAATACCGCCACGGTATCACCAGCCTGAACTTTGGCTGTGTTCAATACCGCACCGATACCTGTGGTAACACCGCAGCCAAGCAGGCAGGCTTTATCAAGCGGTGCAATCGGATTTATTTTGGCCAGGGCTATTTCGGGGACAACCGTGTATTCGCTGAAAGTGGACGTGCCCATGTAGTGGTAGATCGGCTCGCCATCGAGACTAAAGCGCGTTGTACCATCCGGCATTAAGCCCTGCCCCTGGGTCGACCGTATCGCCTGACAAAGGTTCGTTTTGCCTGAAAGGCAGAATTTGCACTTGCCGCACTCGGGTGTATATAAAGGAATAACATGATCCCCAGGTTTAACGCTGGTGACCTCAGGGCCCACCTCTTCGACGATAGCGCCGCCTTCGTGTCCTAGTATCGCAGGGAATATTCCCTCTGGATCGTCACCTGACAAAGTGAAAGCATCGGTATGGCAGACACCGGATGCCACAATTCTAAGTAACACTTCGCCTTTTTTGGGAGGTGCAACCTGCACGGTTTCTATACTTAGTGGCGCACCTGCTTTCCAGGCCACGGCAGCGCGAGCGTTGATCATTGAGGTTATCCTCGAGAGGTTGAGTCATCGACTTAACCATAGATCTGCTTTGCTGATTTGGCGAAAACTAACAATTATTCAGGTCAGAAACAGTGCGACCGTGAACTCTTTGTTATAGTCGGCTATCTGCTTGATATTCAGGGAACTGAGTCAGGCATTGGGTGACTAATAATCGAATATATGATCGCTGACCCGGCGGCAACCAGAGAGAATAAAACATGAAGATCTCCAGTCAGTTTGATGGCGGAAGTATTGAGGTAGTGAGCTGCGAATCGCCAGACAATATCCAGGTTAAAATTCCGAAAGACAATCAATCCGAGTTTTATCAGTGGTTTTACTTCCGTTTGTCAGGTGTCGAAGAGCAGGCCTGCACGATCAAGTTTCTCGATTTGGAAAAATCAGCTTATCCGGCAGGTTGGAAGGATTACCGCGCAGTTGCTTCCTACGACCGTGAACATTGGTTCCGCGTACCAACAGAGTTTGATGGCGACACCCTGACCATCACGCACACGCCAGGTCTGAATTCGGTTTATTACGCTTATTTTGCGCCGTATTCCACCGAGCGCGTGTCGGACTTTATTGCCAGTCTGCAGCATTCTCCGCTGGTTGATACTCAGGTATTGGGTGAAACCCTGGACGGTCAGGATATGGATCTGCTGACCATAGGCGAGCCGGGCGAAGGCAAAAAAGTATGCTGGGTGATTGGACGTCAACACCCGGGCGAGACTATGGCTTCATGGTGGATGGAAGGTTTTCTGGAGCGCTTGTTAGATGATTCCGACCCTATTTCTCGTGAAGCTTTGGCCAAAGCGGTTTTCTATGTGGTGCCGAATATGAACCCGGATGGCAGTCGTCGTGGTCACCTTCGTACCAACGCCTGCGGTGCCAACCTTAACCGTGAGTGGCAGACCCCTTCGATGGAACGCAGCCCGGAAGTTTTCGTGGTCAGAGAAAAGATGCAGCAAACTGGCGTCGATTTCTGTCTAGATGTCCATGGTGATGAAGCCCTGCCATACAATTTTATTGCTGGTGCAGAAGGTAACCCAAGTTGGAGCGAGCGACAGGCCGATCTGCAGAAGCAGTTTACCGATGCTTTGAAAATTGCATCGCCTGACTTCCAAACTGAATACGGCTACCCGCTGGATGCACCGGGTGAAGCCAATATGACGGTGTGCACCAACTATATGGCAGATGCGTTTGATTGTTTAGCCATGACGCTGGAAATGCCATTCAAAGATACGGTCGACTCTCCCGATGAGGAAGAGGGCTGGTCCCCTGATCGTTGTCGCAGATTGGGTGAAGCCAATCTCAATGCCATACTGAGTGTGATCCCGAACTTATAGAAGTAGGAGACGATATGCGTGGAAAAGGAGATGCTATTCGCTGTTTGAGGTTGCTGGCTGTGGCGCTGATGAGTGTCAGCTTGTTTGCATGTGCCAGTAAACCCAAGACCGATGTCGATTATGACACCAGCTATGACTTTCTGGCGATAAAGACCTATGCCTGGTTAGAGCAGCCGCCCGAAGCCGCGCAAACGACCAGTCTGCATGCTGTGCGGGTGAAAGAAGCGGTTGATGAAGAGTTGAATCGACGCGGTATGCAAGTGGTTGATGCCGAAAGCGCCGATGTGCTGGTGGCCTATCACTTGGTGGTGGATACCAAGTACAACGTTGACAACTACTACAACCAATGGGGTTACCGTGGTTACCATCGCAGTCGGACGACTGGATTTGGTATGAGTACTACGTCACGCGTTCGCGAATATAAAGTGGGCACTATACTGGTAGATCTTATCGACCCAAAACAGAAACAGGTGATCTGGCGCGGCTCGGTGAGCAGTCGATTGAAAAAGAATGTCACACCGGAAGAACGTGATGTTTTGATTCGACAGTCGGTGGCAGATTTGATGGCGCCTTATCCGCCGTTGTAGCTGTTGTTACTTTGCTTCTTTCTATAAAGCCCTCTATTGAGGGCTTTTTTATTCTGTATAGAGCGAAACTTTTGGCAAATACGCTTTTGGGCGAATCAGCCTCATATCAATAATAAACTTCTACACTCGCGCCCAAGTTAGGGAGCGAATGCGCCTTCGCTCCCTAACAACCCTCGCGCGCCCCAACTATGTGCTAATCCTTCGCTCTCACCAGCGTCTCAGCTATCGGAATAGGGTCTGGTAACCTTTGGCGAATGAGTTTTGTTCGAACGAAACGCACAGTTGAGCAAAGAATGAGTTGTGTAGCTTAGTGATCTAAGCAAGTAACGAATGACGCAGCGAAAGTGCGTTTCGACGAACCCTTCGGGCAGCTTTAGTTGGGGATTGATTCTGCGTTATAGACTGTTCATTGAGGTCCACTCAACTTCACAGACTCTGCCTTGACTCAATCCCCCAACTAATAGCTGCAAAATCACCCGCTAAAGGTCACCAGACCCTGCTAAACATCTCTGTTTAACGAGCCTAAGATGGGCATCCTTGCCCATCTTCACGCTGATACTTGGTTTCGCTGCGGGCCCATAGAAGGGGGTTAACCCAGGCGAGGCCTGCGTTGGCTATGGGGCCATGGATAAATAGCACTTCTGGAGGTTGTTAAAGAATAGAAGCTAAAGGAAAGCCCTCTATTGAGGGCTTTCTTATCTTACTACCGCCCGCCTGGCACCCCACCAATGTAACGCTGCAAGATACGCTCTATTTCGCCACGTTTTGCTAGCTCGTCCAATAACATGGCTAAACGCTTGGGTTCGTGGTTGGATTTAGCTGAAAATACGCAGTGAATTTCGTGCTCAGAAATCTTGAGAGGATGGGTTTTAAACAGTGTTTTGCCTGAGGCGTGCTGCAGGTAACTGGTGGTGATGTTGTCTGCAATCACAAAGTCCAGGCGTTCTTGGCTTAGAGCGTCAAAATTCTCAGCGTGAGCCGCTGCGTTAGATAGTTGAACGTTGTGAGTGTCAATCAGTGCGTTCAATAACGGATAATGAAAACCGCGAATACTCCCGAGTCTCATTAGCTGAAGATCACCCACTTCGTTAACTTCTCGCTTGTCTTCGATGCGGCCATACAGTCTGTCTTGCTCTGAAAATAGTGGACCTGACCAGACAAATTGGTCTGGACTATCAAACCAAGCTGGATTGGCAATACAGCTCATATCAACCTCACCTTGGTGCAGGTGATCGCTCAGTCTGACTCTGGGGGTTTCCTGAAAAACTACGGGCAGTGCTGCATCGTTACCCAAGGCAACAGCAATATCGTGAATGATCCCTTTTTCCAGCGTACCGCCAGAGATGAAGGCATAGGGGGGGGCGTTATGGTAGCCGAAACCGACTTTGAGTGGCGCCTGTCCTGCCTGGGCAATAGACAAAGTCGGTACAAATAGTAGCGCGATGAAACTGGAAGCCAGAAGCCAAGATTTCACTACATATCCCTCTGTTGCAATCTTGTTAACAGTAACACTATGACAAGCTTACTCTTGTCCTTGCTCTTTTTCGAGTGCTTTACTCAATGCTGGGCGAGCGCTACAACGCTTTCTGTAAAGCGCTAATTTAGGGGGTAATGTTTGCTGTGATTTTAAGGCCCAATTCAAGGTATGGGTCAGTAGGATATCGGCAACGGTGAATTGCTCTCCCAACAGGTATTCATTGTCGCCTAACCACTGTTCTGCCACGGCCACAGCCTTTTCGAACTCCCAGGCTGCTACGTCACGGACACTCTCCTGGCGCATATCTTCTGGCAACGCAAAAGAGTGTTTTGCCATGGTCCAAAGCGGTTGTTCAATTTCGTTAGTGATATAGGTAACCCACTGGTGGTGTTTTCCTGACTCAGGAGAACCTGATTCTGGTAACAATTTTCCTGCTTTTTCAGCGAGGTACATACAGATGGCCGCCGACTCTGTGAGAACCAAGTCATCATCTTTCAAGGCTGGGATCTTGGCGAACGGATTGATTGCCAAAAACTCTGCTTGTTTGTGCTCGCCCTTGCGCAGGTCAACCAGCTGATACTGCCAGGGGAATTCCAGTTCTTCTAACGTCCATGACACGCGAAGAGAACGGGTGCGGGGAAAGCCGTACAGAGTGATCATGTTATCTGTCCTTTGAATCGGTTTTTAATCTACAGGGGTCAATGAATGCCCATCGGTGTGTTGTAATTACCAAGCTAGTTAGCCAAAGTAAGTCGAAAACCTCGCTAACGCTATGAATTATTAATGATGAAGCTGCTATCGATACGCCAACAATTGTATGAAATTGTGTTCGGTACTGAGACCAAGGCTGGCCGCTACTATGATATCTGCCTGATAGTTGCCATCCTACTCAGTGTGGTTGTGGTGATTATCGATTCGATTGAAGGTTTCTCTCACCAGACCGAAACGGCCCTGCTCCTGTTGGAGTGGGGATTCACCCTCCTGTTCACTTTTGAATATCTACTTCGTCTGTGGATCTCACCAAAGCCGCTTGCTTACGCACGATCATTTTTCGGTGTCGTGGATCTGCTTGCCGTTTTGCCCAGCTATCTGGCCCTTTTAGTCACCGGCGGTCAGTATCTTTTGATTGTTCGTATTTTCCGTGTGTTAAGAATATTTCGGGTGTTGAAGTTGGTTCGTTACCTGGGCGAAGCCAATATTTTAATGCGCTCAATCATTCAGTCCCGACGCAAGATCCTGGTGTTTTTCCTATCGGTGGGCATATTAATTACCCTGTTTGGTGCTCTGATGTATGCCATTGAAGGACCCGAGAACGGCTTTACCAGTATTCCGTTGTCCATCTACTGGGCGGTGGTGACGTTAACGACGGTAGGTTATGGCGACATCGCCCCGCAAACGCCCATGGGTCAGGCGATAGCAGCGTTAGTGATGCTGACTGGTTATTCGATATTGGCCGTGCCGACCGGTATTGTGACTGCTGAACTCTCCACCGAGATGATGCGTCAACGCAGTTTAACCCGTTGCCAGCAATGTGAACGAGGCAACCATGAGGCAGACGCCGAGTTCTGCAAGTACTGCGGCACAGAATTACCAGAGCCTCTGATCAAAGACCCGTCTTTGTCGTGATAGCGGCAGTGCCTGATTTTGCGGATAGATAAGTAAGAAAACAAATAAGCGAGCAAGTGAGAAATCGGATTGTGAATCATTTTATAAAACTAGGATTGATAGCGGCGCTATTTTCCGGTTTAGCCGGATGTGAAAAATCTCCCTCTAAGGTCTTTCTAACCCCCGCAGGGGAAGAGGGGCCAACGGCCAGTCAGATGATAGAAAAAACGCTGTTGGCCGCAATGGCAAGAGAGGAGGCATATGTTCCGCAATTGAAGATCGCCACCTTGCAGGATGCTCAAGTAAAAGACAGGGATCTGGGGCATTTCAGAGCCAAGATCCTCAATCACTATCAAAATGGTGCAGAAGCCCACCTGGCTGGCAAAGTGGAGCTGACGCGCTGCGGCAACATTGCCGACCTGAAAACTCTGCATGGTAAACAGCAAGTGCGTTACAGCGCTTATGCTTGTTTTGCTGACAGCCCTAACGTTGCCAGTTGGGTGTATACCATGTCGGCTGAGTACCTGAGTCCCCAAGGCGAGGTGCTCGCAATTGAAGTGTTGGGGGCGCCAGGAAGAGCCCAGAACAAAGCTGACCTTGATGGAAAAGTGGCATGGTTCAATGAGCTGGTAGAAGCGCGAGTTGCCTTTATTGGTAAACATTTGCAACAGGTCGATCCATCTGCGCTTGACCTTCCCCTTGAGTCTGCCAGGTTAGTGGTCACCGATTTGGCCAAGACCCATGTGGCCTTTTATGGCTACGCTGAAAAGCCCGGCTATCTCTCGTTAGGCACAATCCGGTGTGAAAATGATGCTTGTGAATACGCATCGCCACTGCAGGAGGAAGGACAGCTATAAAGGCAGTTTCAAGGACTCTGAATTTAGGATCTGAACCGTACACAATAAACAATAAGCCTATAGCTGATCGATATAAGTATTTGCTAAATAGCTGTGGTGACAGTGCCGATAACCTATATGAGTTACTACCGGCACTGATCGTCTATGACTGCTATTTCACTGCAATGGTTGAGTACCTATACTCAGCACGCTTTTTCGTCCGAATCGGAAGAGAGGCGGGTACGGCTAACACAAGCCGAAGCCTCATCCGATTCTGAAACTCCCCCCCCGGTTGCTGCAGAAAGAGCAGAAGACACACCTTTGATTGCTGCTGGCTCTGGCTCAGTCGAATTTTTAGCTGAGAGATCGGCACTTAGTGGGACGAGCATTTCCTCGTCGGATGCCAGTATTAGCCGGGCAGGCAGTGCTTTGCCTTTGGACCCTCAGCTGCGCTATGTGGTGGATTTACTCGAGCGTATGACCGGACGGAAGTTTGAACTGTTTGCACTGGATTATGTTGAAGCGAGCGCAACCGAAGCGGTCTCGGTGACCTATAACCCGCAAGCGCAGATACAAAACTCAGCGCCTGATTTTCCTGCCGACAACACACCTATTCTTCGCATCCAGCAGATAAAAGAAACCGAGCAGAGCCTTTACCAAGCTCAGGGCAGTGTATTGATCGGAGACGAAACGCGCTACTTCTCCGTGTCACTCGAAATGGCTCGGCAGCAAGAGGTGACTCGCGCCAGCATCACAACTGAACAGGCACTCAAAGATCCTCTAGTACTGAACCTTGACGGAAAGGGGGCTTCGCTTTCGTCTGAGACCCATGCCCTTGATTTGAATGCTGATGGTCATTCTGAGCAGGTGGCTACCCTGGCAGATGGCAGCTTTTACCTGGTGAATGATGCCAATAGTAATGGGTTAGCTGATGATGGAAGGGAGCTGTTTGGTGCCTTGTCGGGAGATGGTTTCAAGGAGCTGGCTCAACTCGACAGCAACGGTAACGGCTTTGTAGATATCGAAGACGACGAATTCTCCCAGCTGCGCTTGTGGCAACCTGAAACAGACGAGTGGTTATCACTAAACGATGCGGGGGTGATTGCGCTTTATTTAGGAAGTGAATCGACACCGTACATGTTGAAAGATGAAAACCTTGAGCTGCTGGGGGCCATTCGTTCTACGGGCTTCTTTCTTCGGGAAGATGGACCTGCTGGTACGATGCAACAGGTCGATCTGGTTGTCTGAATTCGGTTCATAGAGAACTAGAGCTTCATCATCAAAATCTTCGATTTACGCTGCAGGTTATAGAGTTGCTGCTTCTGCGGAGGCAGGTCTTCCACATCTGCCAGTACAAATCCGTGTTCGAGGAACCAGTGAATACTGTGTGTCGTCAGGGCAAACAGGGTGTCTAACCCCAACCTTTTTGCCTGCTGCTGGATCACTCTGACTAGCTCAGTACCGCGATCTGCTGATCGATATTCTGCATCAACCGCCAGGCAGGCCAGTTCTCCGGCGGTACTGTTCTCAAATGGATAAAGCGCGGCACAGGCGATCACCAAGCCATCGCGTTCAGAAATGGTAAAGCGGTTTATCTCTATCTCTAGCTGTTCCCGAGAGCGTCGAACCAGAATCCCTTGCTGTTCCAACGGTCGGATCAGGTCAAGAATACCACCGATATCGTCGATGCGAGCCTGTCTGACCTGTTCCGCTGGCTCTGTAACTATCTGGGTACCAATACCTTCACGTGAGAATAGTTCCTGAAGGATCGCACCGTCATCCTGACCACTGATTAAATGGCAGCGAGGAACGCCAGCACGGCAAGCTTTAATGGCTGCTCTTACAAAGGGGCCGACAGAACCGCAATTGGTTTTGCCCTGGTCCAGTTGCGCCAGCATGGCTTCAGCTTCAGAAGGCATCATCTCGGCAACCACCTGGCCTTCAGCATCCAGTAAACCCTGATCTGAACAGAAGCCAATAATTTTGTCGGCCTTGAGGCGTATGGCGATCTGTGTGGCCACCTCTTCTGCAGTCAGGTTAAAACACTCCCCGGTCACCGAGCCTGCCACAGGCCCATGGATCACAATGTCATTCTGGTCCAGCTGCTGCTGGATCCCCTGAGTATCAATGCGACGCACCTTACCGCTATGAATAAAGTCGATACCGTCGATGACGCCGAGCGGCTGCGCAATTACAAAGTTACCGCTGATGACGTTAATCTGAGCACCCTGCATGGGGGTGTTGGCCAGACTCATCGACAACCTTGCCATGAGCTGAAGTTGCAAAGCTCCCGCAACACCTGAGATCACTTCCAGTGATTCGGCATCCGTGACCCTTGTATTCTGATGGTACTCGCTCTGAATGCCTGCCTTGGATAGGGCCTTATCGATCTGTGGACGGGCGCCGTAAACCAGCACAATTTTGATACCAAGGGTATTCAGCAGGGCAATATCGTTAATGATGTTGCGGTAATTGGGGTGCTGCAGCGTTTCGCCACCGAGCATGACCACAAAGGTCTTACCGCGGTGAGCGTTGACATAGGGAGAAGAGTGACGAAACCCTTCGACCAGGTTGGTTGTACGCACTATATCTATCTTCCTGAGAGCTTTAACCCGCTAGCATAGACTGAAGCGGCGCTAATGCGCTATGGCTGACTCAGAGAAAGGTCAAAAAATCTTAAAAAATCCTCGTTAGACTAGCGACTTAGGCGGAGATTTTGAGTCATAGCTTCTACTATTAACAGGCAATTAATTTAGGTTATGGAGTGACAAAAGATGAAAGCAGGTAAGTGGTTACTGGGCGGATTGGCCGTTATTGTGATTGTTGTCGGCGTGCTGGTTTTTGGTGTCTTGGGCAACCTGGACAGCATAGTGAAGAGCCTGGTGGAAAAAGTGGGCACTAAGGTTACCCATGTTGAAGTAACACTGGATAGTGTCAGCATCAAACTGTTGGATGGCCGAGGTGAACTGAAAGGACTGACATTAGCCAATCCAGATGGTTTTGACAGTGACTACCTGTTTGATTTGAGTGACATCGTACTGGATATCGACCCCGGCTCTTTGGCAGGGCCAGTCTACGTTATTAATGAGATCAAGGTAGACGGCGCCAAGCTTATTGCGGAGCAGAAGGGCACAACCACTAACCTGCAAACACTGCTTAATGGCATGAAGAAGGAAGGCGATCAGGGTGCTCAACCTGAAGCCGACCCTGAAGCTGAATCTTCTGAAGCTCCTGATGTGAAACTGGCGGTAGAGAAGCTGACCCTGAGCAACAATGCGATCACCCTGATTACTGAGCAATGGGGCGAGAAGAAGCTCACCATGCCTACCATCGATATGTCTAATCTGGGTAACAAAGACAATGGTCTGACGCCAGAGCAGTTGACATCAGAGATAGTCTCTCGTGTGACTCGTGCAGTGGAAAAGCGCGTGACCCAAGAGCTCAAGAAAATGGCGGAAGAGAAAGTAAAAGAGAAGGCTAAAGGCGAACTGCTTAAACAGCTTGGCGGCTAAGCTTTCACTATCTCTCAAAACTAAAAAGCCTCGCACCGATGAATAGCGCGAGGCTTTTTATTAACGTCTTAGATTAGCCGTCCTGCTAACGACGGGCTTTTGGCCGCTTTGCGCCACCAGACACTCTTTTCTGACCTGCGGAACTGTTGCCGGGTTTGCCATGCTTGGCTGGGCGATTTTTCTGCGAGCCATTTTTAGTTCCACTGCTTTTCTTGCCAGTTTTTTTCTGGTTCGGATGACTTTTACTTCCAAGAGGCTGGTCATCACTAAAGCGGGTGAGGCCACGCTGGGTTTTGCCCTGACCTGGTTTTTGACCTTTGGCTGAGTGCCCACGCCCTTGCTCTTTAAAGCTGGCTGGTGGCACCAGATGGTTTGGTCCACGACCGATCAAACGGCTAAGCCCCATTGCTTTAAGTGCTTCTCGGATCACTTCGTAGTTCTCCGGATCATGGTAGCGCAGCAGGGCTTTGTGCAGCTTACGCTGGCGTCCTTTCTTCGCCACCGGAAGTTTGCTGGTTTTGTGGCTGACCTTATGCAGCGGATCGACCTCGGTGTGATACATGGTGGTGGCATTAGCTAGCGGTGACGGATAGAAATTCTGTACCTGATCCAGCTTAAAGCGGTTGGTTTTCAGCCATAACGCCAGGTTCACCATATCTCTGTCTGTGGTGCCAGGGTGGGCCGATATAAAGTACGGGATCAGGTATTGCTCTTTACCTGCCTCTTTCGAGAACTTGTCGAACAACTCTTTGAACTTGTAATAGGTATCCATGCCCGGCTTCATCATCTGCTGAAGTGGGCCTTGCTCAGTATGCTCTGGGGCGATCTTAAGGTATCCGCCGACATGGTATTTCGCCAGCTCTTTCACGTAGCGTGGATCTTCCACGGCGAGGTCATAACGCACACCGGACGCGATCAGGATCTTCTTAATGCCTTTCAGGTCACGGGCACGACGATATAGATTGATTGTCGGCGTGTGGTCCGTGTCCATGTGGTGGCAGATATCCGGATACACACAGGAGAATCGGCGACAAGTCTGCTCTGCCTTCGGGCTCTTACAGTTGAGCTTGTACATGTTGGCAGTAGGGCCACCAAGATCTGAGATCACACCGGTAAACCCGGGCACTTTGTCGCGAATCTCTTCGATTTCCTGAATGATCGAATCTTCCGAACGACTCTGAATAATGCGCCCTTCGTGCTCTGTGATAGAACAGAATGAACAACCACCGAAACAGCCACGCATGATATTTACCGAGGTTTTAATCATGTCGTAGGCCGGGATCTTGGCCTTGCCATAGGCGGGGTGGGGGATACGGGCGTAGTTCATGCCAAACACCGCATCCATCTCTTCGGTCGAGAGTGGATAAGCCGGTGGGTTCACCCACACCATACGTTCCCCACAGGGCTGTAGTAGCGCGCGTGCGCAACCAGGGTTGGTTTCCTGGTGGAACACCCGCGAAGCATGGGCATACAGGTACTTATCTTCGCTGACGCGTTCAAATGACGGCAGCTTGATATAGGTGAACTCCCAAGGTTTACGCTTGCCACCTTTAGGGTTAAACGGCAATACACCAACGTTTTGCTCAACGGGCGCCGCTGATTCGGCTGCTTCGTCGTTCTTCTCGCTGCAGCTGTTGACTGGCTCAACATGATAAGGGTTGGGCAGAGGCTCGATCTTCCTCAGGCCATCAAGATGGGTTGAATCCAGTCCTGACCAGCCCGCCAGAGGTGTGTTGCGGAGTACGGCTGTGCCACGAACATCCTGCATATCCGCAGGTGTTTCGCCTGCGGCAATACGATGGGCGATCTCAGCCAATGGGCGCTCTGCGTTACCGTAAACCAGCAGGTCGGCTTTGGAGTCGAACAGCACCGATTTGCGTACTTTGTCTGACCAATAATCGTAGTGGGCAATTCGGCGTAAGCTGGCTTCGATACCACCAATTACGACGGGCACTCCCTTGTAGGCCTCTTTGCAGCGCTGGGTATAAACCGTGACCGCTCTGTCTGGGCGTTTGCCACCCTCGTTGTTTGGGGTATAAGCGTCGTCGTGGCGTAGTTTGCGGTCGGCGGTATAGCGATTGATCATCGAATCCATGTTGCCCGCAGTCACACCGAAAAACAGGTTGGGTTTACCCAACTGTTGGAATGCTTCTTTGCTCTTCCAATCAGGCTGGGCAATGATGCCGACACGAAAGCCTTGCGCTTCGAGCATGCGGCCGATCACCGCCATACCAAAACTTGGGTGGTCCACGTACGCGTCACCAGACACAATGATGATGTCGCAGCTATCCCAGCCTAACTGCGCCATCTCTTTACGAGACATCGGCAGAAAAGGTGCCGGGCTATCACTGTGAGCCCAGTACTTTGGATAGGAAAATAGTGGCTGTTCGGCGTGCTGCATTAAACTCTCTCGAAGTTATCTCGAACTTATTTCGAAATTGCGGTGCGGTGATGACCTTCCATGACTACCTTTTCGCATCTTAACTACCCGCAAGTGTCCGCGGGGCGCGGATTATACCAGTTGGTCAAATATTGTTCAGCCCTGTTTTTAGTATGGGATAGGGCAGAAAAAACGGAGGCCTGAGCCTCCGCTTCTGATGATTTGCTTAGTTTCTGTATTAGAAATAGAGACGAACGATAGACTCAGCCACGCAAGCTGGGCGGCGACAGCCTTCAATTTCGATGGTGATCTCTTTTACCAGTTCAAGGCCTCGCTTGATGGGCTCTACCTTGGCTAAGCGGGTACGGGCGCGCAGACGATTACCCACTTTTACCGGGTATGGATAGCGTACCTGGTTAAGGCCGTAGTTAACCGCCATTTTTGCGGTAGGGTACTGTGGCTTTTCTGGGTTGACGCTTTCGGTCAGGACTGGCAACAGTGACAGGGTCAGGAAACCGTGTGCAATAGTGCCTTTAAACGGTGACTCTAGCGCCGCGCGTTCTGGATCTGTGTGGATCCACTGATGATCCATGGTCACTTCGGCGAACTGATTGATGCGGTCCTGATCGATCTCAAGCCATTCGCCGACATGGATCTCTTCGCCAAGTTTCTCGGAAAGAGATGCCAACAACTTTTGCGCTTCAGGGTGAAGCACGATCGCTTTCGGCTGAGGTTGCGCACTACCGTGACCTAACAGCTGATGTTCGCGGGCCCAACTGGCCAGCTGTGTGCTGTTGGCTTTGTGAAGGAATTCGGTCCAATAGTCACGGATAGTAGGAGATATCCACTCCTTCAGCTCGAACTGGTGCTGTGCTTGCGCCAGTATTTCGCTTTTCTTTTTAATGAAGTCGACGACTTTCATCCGTTGGTACCTTGTCTCTTTACACGGGTTGATCAGCGTATATTTTAATCGAATTCAATATTAGATTAAAAGCTCAGTTCTGAACAGGTAACAAGATCAAGAGTTTAGCGCTTCATAAAGGCGATTAATGTGCGCTGGTTGGAGAAAACTTTCGACTAATTCGGCTGGCATAGGGCGGCTGAGCAGGTAGCCCTGAACTTCATCACAGTTCACTTCTGAGAGGATATTTAGGGTTTTCAAATCTTCCACCCCCTCGGCAATCACCATAAAGTTGAGGGTGTGTGCGACAGCGATGATGGTCTTGATGATCTCGAGATCTGAGGGGGAATCATGCAGGGCGGCGACAAAACTCTGATCAATTTTCAGGGTGTCCGCAGGCAATTGGCGCAGGTAGTTCAGGCTGGAATAGCCGGTTCCGAAATCGTCGATGGCGACTTTTACCCCCATTTGCCGGAGTGCTTCGAGCACGGCAATGGTGGTATCAATGTTATCGATAACCATGCTCTCGGTGATCTCCAGTTCCAGCAACCCATCAGGGATCTGATACTCTTCCATTAGCGCTGCGATCGAATCGATAAAATTGGGTTGGTGAATCTGTTTGACGGAAAGGTTTACCGCCATGCCAATCTGGTCGTGGCCCAATTCGCGCCACTTGACCAACTGTCTGCACGCCTCGTTAAGCACCCACTCGCCAATATCGAGTATCAGGTCGCTTTGTTCTGCAATGGGTATGAACTCCCCTGGCGAAACAATCCCATGTTCAGGGCAGTGCCAACGTATCAGGGCTTCAAAGCCAATTAAGCGCATTTCACGAGTGTGCAGCTTGGGCTGAAAGTAGAGTTCCAGTTCTTGGTTCTGTACCGCGGCACGCAAACGCGCTTCAAGCGATAAGCGATAGAGTGCTTGTGCTTCCATTTTCGGCTGGAAGCTGGCGAAGGTATTCCGCCCTAATGCTTTTGCCTGATACATCGCCATATCCGCTTTGCGGGTCAGGTCTTCAACATTACGGCCATGTCGCGGGGCATAGGCAATACCGATGCTGGACGAAATCTTTATCTGGTCGCTCAATTCGTCATAGGGTTTGGAGAGTGCGGTCAAAATCCGATTGGCTACCACCAGGGCTTCATTCTCGTCACTGATGGTGTCGAGCAGCAAGATAAACTCGTCACCGCCAAATCGCGCCAGGGTGTCTTGTTCGCGAAGGCAGGTTTCGATTCGTTTGGCGACCGTGCAGAGTAGCTTGTCTCCCACTTCATGGCCGAGCAGATCGTTCACATCTTTAAAATGATCGAGGTCGAGAAACATCACCGCCAACGGGGCGGTCTGTCGCTTTTTCTGTAGCAATGCTTGTTCCAGTCGATCAACAAACAATTGCCTGTTCGGTAGGCCCGTCAGTGCGTCATGGCATGCTTGAAACCGGATCTGGGCTTCTTTGCGCTTGAGCTCGGTTATGTCCCGGAAGCTCCAGACTCTTCCTGCTAACTCGCCGTCAATCATTTTTGGCCGAGAGCAATACTCCAAATATTTCGCTTGCCGAAGAGACAGTACGCCGACCAACTCGGCCTGTTTGTTGTCCTCCAGGGGGTGCAATATCCCGAGTAGATCGCCGGGAACTTCCAATTTGGCTCCCAGGGACTCAAGAAGGGAGGCCTCGTTGAGTGTGTTTGAGAAGCTCGAATCAATATTAAACAGTGCTTTAGCTGGTTGGTTGTAAGTCAGGTAATGGCCCTGTTTGTCTACCACGATAACCGCATCCTGAATGGCATCCAGAGTAGTGTTCAGGGTTACCAGGCGCTGAGACAGCTGATTGTTTTGAGCCACCATCTCTTCGGACATCAAATCCAAAGAACGCTCCAGTAATCGGCGGTCTTCATCACCCTGCTGATAGGCCTGGTCGACATTCAATAGCAGTGTTTGCAACTGCTCTGGTAGTTGCTCCAGTGACAGATTGGCGCGCTTTAACTGCTTGGCGAGAAGTCTATGCATCAGCTTTCCGTTCTTGGATCGCCGTGATCGTCATGGTTTGATTATGAAGAACACACCTATGTTGGCCCTTGACCGGGGAGAGTTCGCCGTATGAGTAAAACCCGGTGAGCATAGCGTTGTCGCCAAAGGTTTCCTGCACGGCTTCCACTTCCTCTTCAGTGCGCTGGTTAAGCACCATTTTCCTGCCAATGCAGCTGACTAACAAGGCCAATGTCGGCAGATCTGGATTGATATCGGTCTCCACAGCCGCTTCCGCTGCATCACTAGCGCCATCTATAAGGCGCTCAAAGTTGGCTTTCATAAGTCGAGCAAATGCACCTTCAGGCATCTCTCCCGCGAAGGTCATGCGGTCAGCATCTTCATCCACGCCCAATATGGTGCGCACGACTTCAGGGCGGTCATCAGAAAAACTGATACTCAATGGAAACAACAGCCCTGAGGCTGGCAGCCCAACGGCATATTCGCCCAGATACTTTTTGTAGAGCGCCAAGGCCGACATGCCATCCAATTGGTACAGCTGGTTATCTTTTGCCTTGGTGATTTTGCGTTTAGGACCAAATGTATCCCATCCCCCTCGAGAGCCGTGTGAGATGCTTAAAGCGTCGCCGTGTAGGCCGATAGCAATCACCTGACCCGAGCAGACTTTGTCGTTGTGCCAGGTAAACGTCTGGCAAAACTGCTCGCCGTCACCAGCCAGCCCACCGCTGACGGTGACTTCCTCGGGCAAATGGTCGGTCAGACCATTTACCAGCGCAGTGCCGTTGATCTGAATACCATCTGAGAATATCAGCAGGTGGCGTAGGTTCTCTTGGGGTAGTTGACATGCCAGCTCAGTACCTGCGTTGTAACTGCAGTCGACAGAATTTAATGGCTGGCTGGCGATGCTGACCTTACAGTCATCAAACTTAACTGCTGTAAGGGTCAAGCCGTTATCAGAGACTTGCGTACCGTGAATTTCACCTGCACTGCTGCAACCCACAATATCTGCCTGGGGAAACTGTTGACGAATTTCAGCCTGCTTCGCTCGATAAACTTCGACATTGCCAAAAACGAACACCAAAGCGGGCTCTGCAAATGGGCAGTGATTAAGCGCAGGATGCCACTGGCCATCGGTGACCAGAGTTTGAAACAACTTCATGGGCTAATGATCGTCAACTACGTGCTGTATTTACTGTAGCATTTTGAATTTTGCCTGCTGGGTCAACGGATAAAGGCCAGCTTAGTGAGCTGAGCAATGATTAAGTTAGCAAAACGTTAAAAAGGGCCTGAATAGGCCCTTCAAAGAGTGTGGTTTTGGCTGGCATTGATGCTTTATCTAAGCCGAACTTAAAGTGGGAGTTTACTAATTAAGCTCGCTCATAGCTTTTTCAGGGTCAGATCGCCGTTTACGGAAGTAAACTCTATCTTGCCTGCACCTGCTCCCAGCTTGGTGGTAAGGCTGCTGCCCGGGCCATACTCCTCTTCAATCGCTCGCTCATCACTGATCTCATTGTTGATATCGCCCCCGGCGACCGCACTGGCGCTTACTCGGGCGCTGGTATCTGCAGGTAAATACAGGTCTGCGTCGCCATTAACCGTCGCTATGGTGACTTCTGGTGCTTTACCGTTACGAACTTTGGCTTCGATATCACCATTGACGACATTCATGGTGATCTGCTGTGCCTGATGAATGTCCGCGTTAATATCACCGCTGACCGCTTCAAGCTTAACTGTTGTCGCTTTGGTGTCTGTTTCGATATCACCACTGACAGCTTGTAGTGTCAGTTCGCCACTGGATTGTTGATCATCGATATCACCGCTAACTGTTGTTAGGCTGATTTTGCCCGTGCACTCACTGCAGCTAAGGTCGCCGCTGACTGATTCGGCCTTCAACTCGCCCTGAAGCATTTTGGCAACCAGATCACCGCTCACTGTATTGATCCGCGTACGGTTATTGAAACCACTGATATTCAGATCAAAAGAGGTCCCTGACAAAGTTAAAATACTGGCTTTGGGCAGAGATATTGTCAGTACTGAACCGGGATCGTTGAAACTGTATTCGGCAGACTTAGATTGTTTGATTACAAACGTAGTCACCCCGTTTTCTGATTCAAAATCATAACCATCAGCCTTAGGGTCAAGGGTGCCGATAATGATGACTTTATTATCATCGTTGGCGCGGATCTCTGCTTTGCCAGCGGGTACCACGATCTCAATTTTTTCGTTGGCCGTGACATCGCGCTCAATGCTGATTGATTCGGCATGAGCTGATAACGCAAGCAAGCTGGTTACCACCATGGCCGTCAGTTGATTAATAAGTTTCATTGTTATTCTCCATCAGTAACTTAAGTCAGTCCTGCTGCTCAGGCGGTAAATTTGATTAAGGTGTTCAACAGTCGGATCTGCTTGCTGTTCAGGTCACGTAACATGGTCAGCAACTTCTGGTTTTCAGGTTGCAGGGCTAGTGCTTTCTGAAGATCTTGTTCAGCACTGTCCATTAGTGTCAGCTCGGTTTGCCAAGGCGAAATATCCAACCCCGCTGCTTCAATGGTTTTCAACAACGCATTCTTTTGCAGGCTGAAATTAGCCACAATCTGCTCTGCAGCGGTGCGCTCTATGTTGATGACGATTTCAATATCAGGGTCGTCGCTGGGTTTAAACATGAAGTTCCAACTGCTGAAAGTCAGCACCGCCAGTGCGGCCACCGCCAACCAACGACGCTTCTCCGCTGGCGTCACTTGTTTCGCCGGATCCACCAACTCAGCTTCAATATCTGGCCATAAATCCCGTCGTGGCTGCTTTTCTGTTGGCAATTGCTCCAGCAGCGCATCAAGTTGTTTATCATTCATCGTTTAACCACTCCTTGAGCAACTGTCTTGCTCGGTGGAACTGGGCTTTGCTGCTACCTTCTGCGATCTCAAGCATCTCGGCGACCTGTCGATGGCCAAACCCTTCAATGGCATGCAGCACGAAAACTGAACGCGCTTGTGCTGGCAGCTTCTGAATCGCTTGCTCCAATGCCAGGGTCAGATGATTCTGTGGGTCATTACCCATGCTGGCATCGGTATCTTGTGCTTCATCGACCAAGTGCCAGTTTTTGTGTTTGCGGCAATGATCGCTGATCCGAGCCGTCGCAATGCTATAGATCCAGGTACTGAACTTGCTGTCGCCACGAAAGTGGGCCAGCTGTTTCCAGGCGCTGATAAATACTTCTTGTGTCACGTCTTCAGCTTGTGAGCGGTTGCCCTGCATACGAAACGCCAGCGCATAAACGCGCCCCACGTTTTCGTCATACAGCATTTTGAATGCTGCTTTGTCGCCTTGTTGGGCTTGCTGAACCAATGGCTCTCTCAAACCTGTCCCTTTGTTTTGTTGAATCTGTTTCTGGTGGGTTAGTCGTTACTGATGCCAAAAAGGTTTAAATTGGGTTTCATCTTTTTTAAAAAAGTATTCTCAATAAAATCACCAAGTAAATAATCCACCTGCATAGCAGGTGGCTTTGCTTTTGGGCACCCTATAAGGGTGCTTTTCTGCTTTAACTAACTCCTAA